>CAWGTG010000009.1:0-187941 GCA_963825455.1 uncultured Actinomycetota bacterium | reverse complement strand
TCTCTGAGTCGTCAGGAACCCCGTCAGCCGTCAGGCTGGCGGGGTTCGTGCTTGTGTCACCCGCTTGCCTGGGCGGCCGCGCGCGTAGCAGACCGACACCCGCCGTCAAGGATCGCTGCGCGGCCGCTGCGCGGCGGCCTTCGGCCGTCCTTGACGGCGGGTCTCGGTCGGTCTGCTGATCCGGCGCGAAACGGCGGGCTCCGCCCGCCGCCGCGTGCGCGGCCGCCCCGGCTCAGGAGTCACAGCAGACCCACCACCACTCCTGCAGCAACCCCTGCACTTCCAGGGCGAGATCTCGCCTTGGAAGTGCAGGAGTCGGTACAGGAGTGGTGGCAGTGTGGCCGTTGATGTTGGTGGTGCCCGCGCCTGCCGACGGCGTGGCGAAGCCCGCCGTTGGTTGCGCCGTATCACCCGATCGCGCGAGGCTCGCGGTCAAGGACGCCGAAGGCGCCGCGCAGCGGACGCGCGCAGCGCGGTCCTTGACGGCGAGACGCGATCGGGTAGGCGCGCGGGCACATGAGCGGGTGACCAGGCAGCCACCGGCCCGCCTCACCCATTGGTACAACCTTCAATGAGAGTGCTCTCACGGCGGCCTCACGGCTGCCTCACGGTGCGCAGGCACTGTGCGTGGTGTCAGAGAAACCGACACCTCGAAAGGGAGGAACCCGCAATGGCACGCTCACATCTCCTCAAGGCGCTCAGGCCGGCCCGCGTGACGGGTCGCCACGGTGGTCGCGGTGGTCGTCACGGCCACTCGCACACCCGCACCGGGACGCACACCCGCACCGGGACGCGTACCCGTACCCGCACCCGCACCCACGGCTGACGGGTTCGGGAGATCGGCACCATGAACGACACGGAGAGGGCGGGCCTTCGGGCCCGCCCTCGCCGCCGGTTCCAGCAGCTGATGGCGCTGCTCCGGCCGACACCGGACGCCGCGCCGTTCGTCGGCGCCGCGCCGGCCATGACGATCCGGCAGGTGGGCCGCCGGTTCTGGCCGGACGTCCGCCCCCTGCGCTGGTGGCTGCTGCTCCTGGTGGCGCTGCTCGCCGCCGCTCCGCTCATCGCGGTGCTCGAGGTGGTGCTGTTCCAGAAGCTGGTGGACGACGTGCTCGTCCCGGCCACGCTGGGACCGCTGGCGTGGATCGCAGCGATGTACGTCGGGCTGAACCTGCTCAGCGCAGTGATCTCCGGCGTCGACGACTACCTGTCCACCTGGATCTCGCAGAAGTTCCTCGTCGGTCTGCGGACCAAGGTGTTCGGCCACGTGCTCGCCCACCCCAGCCACGTGCACGACCGCAACCGGCTCGGGGACACGATGTCGCGGCTCACGTCGGACACCGCCGCGGTCGAGTCGTTCATGATCGGCCAGTTCGCGAGCGGGACCGGCGCGGTGCTGCGGCTCGGGATCTACGCCGGCGCGCTGTTCTGGCTGCAGTGGCAGCTCGCGCTGGTCTCGATGATCGCCGCCCCGCTGCTGTGGTGGGTCGCCACCCACTTCTCCCGGCTGGTCAAGGACGTCTCCCGGGAGCGCCGTCGCCGCGCCGGGTCGCTCAGCGCGGTCACCGAGGAGCGGCTGTCGAACGCGGCCCTCGTGCAGACCTACAACCGCGAGGCCGACGCCGTCGCGGACTACCACGGCCAGAACCTCGCGATCGCCTCTGCCGAGCTGGTCGGATCGCGGATCAGGGCGGTGTTCCTGCCACTGGCCGACCTGGCGGAGCTGGTCGGCACCCTTGCCGTGATCGCGCTCGGCACCTGGGCGCTGGCCACCGATCGGCTCACCCTCGGCGGGCTGATGGCGTTCCTCGCGCTGCTCGTGCAGTGCTACTCGCCGCTGCGTTCGCTGGGCAACCTGCTCCCTGCCCTCTACTCCGCCACCGCCGGCGTCGAGCGGATGGTCGAGCTGCTCGACGAACCGCTGCCCCAGGACGCACCGGGCGCCCGCGATCTCGCCAACGTTCGCGGTGCCGTCGAGCTGTCTGGCGTGCGGGTCCGCTACCCGGGCGCCGCCCGGGACGCGCTGCGCGGCGCGTCGTTCCGCGTCGAGGCCGGCGAGATGGTCGGCCTGGTCGGCGCCAGCGGAGCCGGCAAGTCCACCGTCGCCCGGCTGCTCACGCGGCACGTCGAGACCGCCGACGGCGTCGTACGCATCGACGGCCAGGACCTCCGCGACCTCACCGCCCGGTCGGTGCGTGAGGCGGTGACGCTGGTGCCGCAGGAGACCGCCCTCATGGACGCGACGATCGCGGAGAACATCGGGTTCGGCAGGCCCGAGTCCGGTCGCGCCGAGGTCGAGGCGGCAGCGCGTCGGGCGGATGCCGATGGCTTCGTCCGGCTGCTCCCCGACGGCTACGACACCCGGGTGGGCCAGCGCGGCCGCAGCCTCAGCGGCGGCCAGCGACAGCGGATCGCCGTGGCGCGGGCGCTGCTCCGGGATGCACCGGTGCTCTTCCTCGACGAGCCGACCACCGGACTGGACGCCGCCACCTCCCGCAGGCTCCTGGAGGCGGTGGCTCGGCACCGTGATGGCCGGACGGTGGTGGTGGCCACCCACGACCCGGTCGCGCTCGAGTACGTCGACCGGGTGATCACGCTCGAGGACTCCGGCGTCGACACCCAACCGGTGCGGGTCGGAGCGCGCCGATGATCCCGACGACGGTCGAGTCCGCCGTCGTACCCGAGGGCGACGAGGTGCTCCCCGGCTACCGCGTCGAGTCGCTCCTGGCCCGGGGCGGCCGGGTCGACACCTACGACGTGACCAGTGTCGAGCGCGACTGTCGCGCGGTCGTCAAGGTCGTACGCCCGGACCGGGTGGGGGACCAGCACGTCCGCGAGGGCGTGCTCACCGAGGGCGCGCTGCTGACGACGCTCGCGCACCCGCACCTGGCGCGCGGCTACGAGGTCGTCACCGCGCCTCGGCCCGCCCTCGTGCTGGAGACGCTGCCGGGCGCGACCCTCGCGGCGCTCATCGACGACCGTCGGCTCGGCGTCGTGGACACCGCGCTGCTGGGCCGCCAGCTGGTCTCCGTGCTCGGCTATCTGCACCGGCAGGGTTGGGTGCACCTGGACGTGAAGCCGGACAACGTCGTCGTGCAGGAAGGTCGTGCGGTCCTCATCGACCTGGGCCTGGCCACCCGCCCCGGCCGGATCGAGCGGGGGATGGGCACCAACGGCTACGCGGCGCCCGAGCAGGACGCCGGCGGCACGGTGTCGGCGGCCACCGATGTCTGGGGGCTGGCCGCCACCCTGGTCGAGGGCCTCACCGGCTCGGCCCCGGGTCGCCACCCGGACCTGGCCCGCGTGCCGGCTTCGCTGCGGCCGCTGTTGGCTCCCTGCCTGCAACCGGACCCCGACCAGCGGCCGACCCTCGTGCAGCTCGGCCGCCGGCTCGACGACCTCCTGTCCGACCCGCCGCGCCGGTTCAGGTGGACGAGCTGGCTGCTCCGATCAGCACGATGATCAGGGCGAGCACCCCGATGACGAGGGCGGCGCCCACCAGCAAGGTGTAGACCATGCCGATGATGCGCCCCACCTGGACCTGGGAGCGCCCGCCCAGCTGTCCGTTGCTCGCGTCGATCTCCCGCAGCGCACGGTTGCCGATCACCCAGGCGAACGGCGCGACGAAGCCGCACACCGCCACCGAGACGATCCCGAGGATCAGGACGAGCGTGGCCTGCGGATGATCCGGGGCAAAGGCGTGGGGCGGCCCGCCGTACGGATTGGGTGGGTAGTTGCCGTACGGCGGCTGGCCCGGCGGCGGCGGCTGCGTCACGGCGACATCCTGCCATCGCCCGTGCCCGCTCGTCCTAGGCTGCCGACGTGATCGACCCGGCCCGCCCGCACCACAAGCTGACAGCGGACGGCCGCCGGATGCGGGAGGTGCTCAGCTACTCGCGACGCGGCAACCGGTTCACCCCACACCAGGCGGCGGCCTGGGCGGCGCACCACGAGCAGTGGGTGATCCCGGACGCGGCCGTCGACGAGCCGGGGTTCTCGCTCGCCCGGTGGTTCGGTCGCGAGGCGCCGCTGATCGTCGAGATCGGCTCGGGTGTCGGCGAGGCAACCGCCGCGCTCGCCTCCGGCCGGCCGGAGTACGACGTGCTGGCCTTCGAGGTATGGCGGCCGGGTGTCGCCGACACGCTCTGGCGGCTCGCGGAGACAGGTGCCGAGAACGTGCGCCTGATCGGGGTCGACGCGGTCTGGTCGCTCGAGCACCTCGTCGGCCCAGGCGGGCTGGCCGAGCTGTGGACGTTCTTCCCGGACCCGTGGCCCAAGACCCGGCACCGCAAGCGACGCCTGGTCGACGCGACGTTCGCTCGGCTCGCGGCCAGCCGACTGGCGCCCGGCGCCACCTGGCGATTGGCCACCGACTGGGCTGACTACGCCGAGCAGATGCGCGACGTGCTCGACGCCGAGCCGGGGCTCGAGGGCGGGCCGGTGCCGCGGTGGGAGGAGCGGCCGGTCACCAGGTTCGAGCGCAAGGGTGTCGAGGCCGGTCGCAGCATTGCGGACCTCGCCTACCGACGGGTCTGAGAGACCCTCGCGTCAGGCGGCGTGGGGGAACCGCACCCCGCACCCGGCGAGCTGGTCCTCAACCCGCTCCCGCTCGACGTCGAGCTCCGGGCCGGCCGGGATCACACCGAGCAGGTGGGTGATCCCGAGTGCGCTGCAGCACTCGGCCAAGGACCGGTCGTACGCGTAGCGCACCGCTTCGACCTTGGCGAACGACGTGCGCGGGTCGAGGGTGTGGAACCTGCCGCCCAGCCGGCGCAGGTCGGCGACGATCGCCTCGATCGGCCGCCCGTCGGGCACGGGCGGCGGTGCCAACCCCAGCTTCGCGCGCATCCGCTCGCGCAGCGCCTCTCCGCGGTCGCCGAGCAGCGCGCCGAGGCCGTAGGCAAGCGCCGACAACGCGACCGTGCCCACCAGCGTCAGCGCGAGCACCAGGGCCATGGTTGGACGGTACGCCGCGCGCCGCGACGCGTCACCCGTCCAGGAGGGCCAGCTCCTCGTCGACGTACGGGTCCTGCTCGCCGATCGCCTCCAGCTCCGCCTTGAGCGCGGTCTGCACGGCGAGCGCCTCGGCGGTGCGGCCGAGGTTGCGCAGCGCCCAGCCGACCATCCACCGCGCCACCCGGGTCCGGCCCTCGTCACCGATCCGCTCCCTCGCGGCCAGCGCCTCTTCGAACGCCGTGAGCGCGGCCGGCCAGTCGCCGGCGTCCGCGTGTGTCATGCCGAGGTTGTTGAGCAGGCTGGCGTCCCAGTTGCGGGCCGACTCGTCGGTGGCGCCGCGGGCGACGGCCAGTGCCTCCTCGGTGAGTCGCTGCTGGTCCTCCGCCGGCGCGACCAGGGCGACCATGTGCAAGGCGTCCACGTGCAGGGCCTCGAGCCGCGCCTCGCGGGCGGTCACGGCTGCGGCCTCGAAGTGCGGACGGGCCGCGTCCGGGTCGCCGGCCGAGCGCAGCAGCCGGCCGCGCTCGAGCTCGGCCCGGGTCGCGACCTCGGGGTTGTCCACGGCCAGGTCGTCGAGGATGGCGTGCCCCTCGTCGTACCGCTCCTGGAGGCCGATCGCCCGCGCCACCTGGGTCAGGAGCACGAGCCGGTCGGTGCCCTCGGCGATCTCGGCCGCCGCACGGAACCGCTGCTCGGACCCGGCCGGGTCGTCGAAGTCCCAAAGATCGTTGGGGTCGGTCATGGCGACATGCTGCCGGAAGCCGCGACCATTTCAACCTTTCGGCCGACTGGGGTGTCATTACCTGTCGTGACCGGAACCGAGCTGACCTTCAGTGAGTTCATGGCCGCGCGCTGGACGCCGCTCTACCGGACGGCGTACCTCCTGACCGGGGACCAGCACGAGGCCGAGGAGCTGCTGCAGTCCGCCCTGGCGAAGACCTGCGTCAAGTGGCCGTCGATCCGGGAGAAGGCGGCCGCGGACGCCTACGTCCGGCGCGCGATGGCGCACCAGATGGCCAGCCGCTGGCGGCGCCCGCGCCGTGACATCGCGACCGGCGAGATGCCCGACCGTGGGCACGGAGGCGGGCTGGACGTCCGCGCCGACCATCTGGCCCTGTGGCAGGAGATCCGCCGGCTGCCGCCACGGATGCGCGCGACGCTCGTGCTCCGGTACGTCGAGGACCTCACCGAGGAGGCGACCGCGCGCGAGCTCGGCGTCTCGATCGGCTCGGTCAAGAGCCAGACCCACCACGCCCTGAAGCGGCTTCGTGCCGCGCTGCCCGATCTGGAGCTGCAGCCATGACCCTCACCGAGCTGCGCGACACGCTCGCGTCCGTCTCCGAAGCCGTCCCGGTGCCGACCCCCGACCGTTCAGCCTTCGAGCGTCGGGTGATCGGCGTACGCCGGCGCCGCGCGGCGGTCCGAGCCGGAGCGGCCGTTGCGGCGGTCGTCGTCCTCGCCGGTGGCTCCGTGGCCGTGTCGTCGTTGGGCGACAGCAAGACCGACATCGTCCCGTCGCACGAGACCGCCGTCGACGCACCGCACTTTGTGCCCGTGCTGGTCGAGGGTCACGTGCGCATCGTGGACGGGAGCATCACCGGTCCTGAAGGCCCGGCGGTCGCGTCGATCGTGGGCAGCACGCCGCACGGCGTCGTGGTCCTCACCGACGACGGCACCCTGAGCCGCCTCGACGAGCAGTCAAGCGAGCTCGTGCAACTGGTGCCGGGGTCCGTACGCAGGGCCTACCTCGACGGCGACGCGGTCGTGTACGAGAACGACGAGGGTCTGGTCCGCTGGCGGGGGATCGAGCCCACCGTCAGCTCGAGCGACAGCGCCCAGACCGCGCAGGGCCAGCTGATGGCGGCCGGGCTCGACACGGCCGTGATCCTGGAGGACCAGGGCCTGATGCTGCACGAGAGCGACGGCGTGCGCGAGCTGTTCCTCGGCTCCGCCGCCATCGAGTCCATCCAGGGCATCGAAGCCGCCAGCGGCGTCGTGGCGATCCGGTTGGGTCCCGGCGTCGTCCAGTTCTTCTACGAGCACGGGCTGCAGGGCATCGACCTGCTGGGCGACCGAATCGGGTCCTTGGCCCCCGACGGGCACACGTACGCGCGGGCCGGCGGATCGGGCCACTCGGTGGAGCTCATCGATCCGCGGACGACGGACGCCACACCCGTCGTCGGACCCGCAGGGCTCGTCTCCGATCTCGGCTGGGCGCCTGACGGCGACCTGCTGGTCGTCGTGCAGGACAGCCGGTCGCGCACCCTGTGGCGCTGCTCGCCGAACGGCACCGGCTGCGCCGCTCAGGTCGACGACCCGACGAGGACGCTCAGCCTCGGCTAGGGCGCGTCTGACGATTCATGGCGGCGCCGGACGCCGCGTGATCTGGACGACGCCGGCAACCACCAGCAATCGTCAGACACGTCCTAGGAATGCACGAAGTCCTGGCCGGAGTACGCCTTCTGCTGGACCAGCACCATCCAGTTGCCGGAGTTGTCGCGGCAGACCGCCTCGACGCCGTAGGGCCGATCGGACGGCTCCTGCAGGAACTCGACGCCCTTCGCCTTGAACTCCTCGTAGGTCTTGTAGCAGTCGTCGACGGCCATGCCGAGCCCGTGCATGTTGCCCTCGTCGAGCGCACGGTTCATGGCCGCGATCATCTCGGGAGTGTGCGGCGGACCCGGGATGGTGAGGTGGACCTGGAGCTCGGGCTGGCTCGGGTGGCTGACCGTGCACCAGCGGTAGCCGTCGCCCAGTGTCACGTCGCTGTTCTCGTCGAAGCCGAGCACGTCGATGTAGAAGGCCTTGGACGCGTCGATGTCCTTCACGAAGACCGACGCGATCGCGATGTTGGTGATCATGTGACGACGCTAGGACGCCGCCTGCTCTCCTGGCTTCTCCTGGCTTGCGGACCTCGTCTCCGCAAGCCCCCACATGAAGATGAGGCAACCGGGGATCCGAGGTGCTCCGTCGGCGGCGTACCGCCTCTGGAACTCGCTCGGCGACTCGCCCACGAGCTCGCGGAACCGGGTGCTGAACGACCCGAGGCTCGAGTAGCCGACCGCGTGGCAGACCTCGGTGACGGTGAGGTTGGTGGCGCGGAGCAGGTCCTGGGCGCGCTCGACCCGCCGCTGCGAGAGGTGAGCGGCAGGGGAGAGGCCGTACGTCGCCGTGAAGAGCCGCTGGAAGTGGTACTTGCTCATCCCGGCCACGGCGGCGAGCGCATCGAGGTCCAGCGTCTCGGTGTAGTGCCGGTCGGCGTGGTCGCGGGCGCGGCGCAGGTGCACGAGGACGTCGCCCGGAGCGCGGAGCGTGGTCACCGGCGCGCGGTCAGTCGGCGACGCAGCTCGGCCTCGCGGCGCAGGCGGGTCTGGTCGCGCTCACGCCGGGAAGCGATCACCGCAGCGAGGTAGGCCTCCGGCGGCGTTCCCGGGGGCGGCACGGGTGCGACGTACTCGCTGACCTGGTCGGCCAGCCGGGTGCCGATCGTGGCACGTGACTGCGGGTCGAGGGTGGGCAGGCGGCCGAGGAACTGACGCACCGCCAGCGCCAGCCCGGTCGGCAGGCTCGTCATGTCGGCCGATCGGGCCCACGCAGCCAGCGGCGGGGGCATCAGCGTCGGTGGCGACAGCCGAAGGCGGACCCGGTCACGGACGACGTACGTCCCGGCCGCGTAGTCGCCCAGTCGCTTGCCGCGCGAGCTCATCAGCGCCGAGAAGAAGGCCGGGACGCCGGTGAAGGCGTAGATCTCGACGAAACCGATCAGCGCGCGCACGAAGGCGTGCTGGAAGGTGATCGGGCCGGCGTCGTCGCGGACCGTCCGCAGGCCGCAGACCAGCTTGCCGAGCGACTTGCCTCGCGTCAGCGTCTCCAGGGTGGCGGGGAAGACCAGGAAGACCACGATCATCGTCGCGATGAACGACGCCCAGATCAGCGCGCCGTCGGCCTGCAGCGCCGCCACCACGAAGACGAAGATCGCCGCGACGAACAGGATCATCGTCACGACCACGTCGATCAGCCCGGACACGATCCGGGCGCCCAGGCTGGCCGCCGGGAGGTCCAGCGCCACCGCCTCGCCGGTGACCAGGTCATCGGTGGTGAGGGTCGCGAACTCGTGAATCATGGTGCGGTCAGTCTAGGGAGCATGGGTTGGGTCTGGACCTGCGTTCGTGGCACCGGGTGGGGGTGGCCCGGCCTGCGGCCGGGCCCCGGGCCGAGAGTTGTGCCGTGTCGCGGGGGCTCCAAGCGTGGCCGGGCACGGCGACCGCGCCACGCCCCAAATCGACCCGTGGCCCGCCCGCAGTCCGGTCCTCCGCGCATCGCCCTCACTTCGTCGTCACTGTCGGTGGGGGGGCGGCGTCGGTGGTTGAGGAGGTTGCGCAGCAACCGTCTCGAAACCGCGCAAGCCGAGGCTGGAACTGGCCCACCGCTGGTCGAGCTTGTCGAGACCACCGCAGCCTGCGCTGGAACCGGATCCCGACGCTCAGCCGTTGACGGTGCGCAGGATCGGCGCCCAGTTCGCGAGCAGCGTCGCCAGGTGGTTGGTCGGGGTGACCGTCAGCTCGGCGCCGGTGATGCGGTCGGCCCACCAGTGGCCGGTCGTGGGCGGGTTGCGGTCGTCCTTGTCGCCGTACCAGAGGTGGGTGGGGCAGCGGACGGCCGAGAGGTCGAAGCGCCAGTCGGAGAAGAGCAGTGCGGCATCGCGGAGGTAGCCGTCGGGGCAGGCCAGTGCCTCGCGGGCCGAGGCGGCGATGTCGGCAGTCGACAACGCGGCCCTCAGGAGGGCCGCGTCCTCGGGAGGCTGGGAGCCCAGCCAGCGCGCGGCCAATGCGGCGTCGTCGGGGTCTGCGGCGTTCACGCCGGCCGCCCACTGTGTGAACTCGGGGCGGGCCCGCTCGGCCTCCGCGTCCAGCGGGCCCATGGCGCTGCGGGTCTCCCGCGGCGCGGCTACGACGGCCAGGGCCGCGACGCGGTCGGGGTGGCGGGCGGCCAGGGCGGCTCCGTACGCCCCGCCGACGGACATCCCGAGGACGCCGACCCGGTCGACGTCGAGCAGGTCGAGCACGGCGACCGCGTCGTCCGCGACCGACGACATCGTCGAGTCCGTGGGGGTCGAGGTGCCGTAGCCGGGCCGGTTGACGCACACGAGCCGGATGCCGGCGGAGGCCGCTGCGGAGGCGCCGGTGCGCGCGATCCACCGGGTGTCCGGCGTCCCGTGGCAGACCAGTACCGCGGGCGCCGACGTGGCTCCGCCGGTCCAGAGCTGCGCGCGGCGACCGTCGGGAAGCGCGATCTCGTCCATCACGCTCAATCTAGGGTGGGCGCGTGGACCTCGACGCGTACGTGCTCGAGCACGCGCACGAGTGGCAGCGGCTGGAGCAGCTGATCCACCGCGGGCGGCTCCACGGCGCCGAGAGCGACGAGCTGGTGGACCTCTACGCCCAGGTCGCCACGCACCTGTCCGTGGTGCGCACGTCGGCGCCGGACCCGTCGCTGGTCGCCCACCTCTCGAGCCTGCTCGCCAAGGCCCGCAACAAGGCGGTCGGCACCCGGATCAGCTCGTGGCGCGGCTTCGCGTCGTTCTTCACCGAGCGGTTCCCGGCCGCGCTCTACCGGCTGCGCTGGTGGTGGCTCGGCACCCTGGTCGGCAACGTCGTGGTGACCGCGGTGATGATGCTGTGGCTGCTCGACCACCCGAACGTCGAGCAGAGCCTGCTCTCGCCCGACGAGATCGACCAGCTGGTCAACCACGACTTCGAGGACTACTACTCGACGTACGCCGCCAGCCACTTCGCGCTGCAAGTGTGGATCAACAACGCCTGGGTCTCGGCGCTGTGCGTCGCGTTCGGGATCCTCGGGCTGCCGGTCCTCTACCTGCTCTTCAACAACATCGAGAACCTCGCCGTGATCGGCTCGATCATGCACCGGCACCACCATGGCCAGGAGTTCTGGGGGCTGATCCTCCCGCACGGCCTGCTCGAGCTCACCGCGGTCTTCGTCGCCGGCGGCGTCGGGCTGCGGCTGTTCTGGTCGTGGATCGAGCCGGGCGAGCTCACGCGTACCCAGTCCATCGCCCGCGAGGGGCGTACGGCGGGCACGGTGAGCCTCGGACTCGCGTGCGTGCTCATGGTGAGCGGCGTGATCGAGGCGTTCGTGACCCCTTCCGGGCTGCCGACCTGGGCCCGGGTCGGTATCGGCATCACCGCCGAGCTGGCCTTCTTCGGCTACGTGTTCGTGCTCGGCCGGCAGGCGCACCACCGTGGCGCGACCGGCGACATCGACGCTCGCTACCTGGAGGACCGGGTCGCGACCCAGGCCTGATCCCGCCTCCGCGACGCTCCCCGCCGCACCCCAGGGTGACCTGGTTCACCTGACTCAGACTTGGCCAAAGTGGCCGCATCGAGGCCACGGACCCCCGATCATTCCCCTTGTGACCATGTCGACCACGGTCGATGTGTCCGACTCGCTGGACGAGGCACGGACCCGGCTGCTCAAAACAGCCCGGGCCCTCAACGGGGCGTGGGCGGCTGCGCTCTGCTCGATGGGCCTCCTGGTGGTGGCGAGTCTCGCGCTGCTTCTGGTGGCCGTCACCGTCCGGCCGGTCTACGTCATCATCTGGTCGGTCCTGCTGGCGGCGACCAGCTACAACCTGACCCGGTTCTGGCCGCGCAGGCGGCCTCGGCCGGGCCTGCTGCTCGCCCAGAAGGAGGCCGACGCCCTGCGCACCGCTGTCGACCCGGACGGACGGCTGGCCTGGCCCGACGCGGTCCGGCTGGTCCCCCGAGCCGAGATCGAGCTGGCCGAGGGCGAGCTGGCGCTGGGGATGCCCCTCCTGGCCTGCCTCGATCCGGCCGAGCTCCGGGAGCTGGTGCAGGTCGCCGCGGTGCAGGCAACGGTCGAGGACGAGCGCGCCGTGCGGTGGGCACTCCGGGTGGCGCACGGCGACATCGGCAGGCCGCTGGTGGGCCGTCGGCCACGACTGACCTGGCCGACCGTGCGGCTGACGGAGGGGCTCCGCGTCCGCTCCGCCCAGCTGGACGCGGACCTCGGCAACTGGGCGGGGGCCTGCGAACGGGCTGCGGCTGCCACCTCGCGTCCGAGCGCGGTCGTGCTGTCGGCCCGCGACCAGATCGCCGAGGCGTGGGACCTGATCCGCATCGAGTGGCTGGAGCCGGCCTTCCTCCGCGGCCGCAGGCACGTGGCGCCGTTCACAGCGCTCCGCCACTTCGTCGAGGGTGCTGACGCCGCCGGCTGGCTCAAGCACCCGCGGCCGTGGTGGCCGCAGACCGGCGCGATCGCCCGCATCATCGAGACGCACGAGGACGCGCTCGCCCCCGAGCTCGACGAGCGCGGCGACCGCCTGAAGCCGATCACCTGGGACCAGCACCCGCTCGAGGTCACGGTGCCGCACTGGCGGGCGCTGGTCACCGAGGTGCTCGACGCCGCGCGCCGGACGATGTACGACGCAGCGGTGACGCTCGAGTCCGTGCTGGCGCTCATGGAGTCCGGCGAGGGACGCGTGCTCGCCGACGCCACCGCGGCCGACCGGGGACTGACCTGGGGCGAGACCGCGGCGTACGGCGAGTGGTCGGAGCGGTTCGTCTCGCGCACGCTGACGGCGGCCATCGGCATCGCCGCCGTCGACTCCTCACAGTTCCGGCCGCAGTGGTCCTGGCCCGAGGGCACCTCGCTCGAGGCGGACGACGGCTGGACGTTGCCGTTGGACTCGATCGTCGCCGAGGTGCTCGGCATGGTGCGCGACGGCGACGGCCTCGACAAGGCTTACGCCGAGCTCCGCGAGGCCCTCGACGAGCTCGGGATCGACCCCCACGAGCCGTTGTGGCTCGACCACGACACCAGCGTCCAGCCGGAGCGGCCGGTCGGCTCGTTCACCGCCTGGCAGGGTCTGGGCGCCCGCACCGTGGTGGTCACCGACCGCGCACTGCACGTCTTCCGCGACGTCAAGGCTTCGCTCCGGGTGAGCGACCCGGAGCGACCCGGCGCGCCACCCGACGCCTCCGTCGTGCTGCGCCGGAGGATGCTCACGGTCTGGCAGGGCGACACCACCGACCAGGTGCTCGCCCTCGCCGCCACGGACGTGCGCCGGGCTCGGTTCGGCCCGGGGATCGGCGGCCTCTGGTGGCGGCTCACGCTCACGTGTCACGACGGCAGCGTGGTGCTGCGCGGGCGGGGCGACGGAGTCGAGGAAGAGGCTGAGGTCAAGGAATGGCTCGGCGACCGCGTCGAGACGGTATGGATGCACTCGACCGCCAGGGCGCGCAACCTCCGCAACGCGGTGGGCCTGGGCGGTATGACGCTGGGCACGCTCGCGCTGCTGTGGGGCGTGCTGCTGACCATCGCACCCCCCAGTGGGATGCCGGACGCGCTCCCGTCCGTGCTGGCGCTCAGCGGCTTCGGAGCCCTGCTGGTCGCGCTGACGCCCGACTGGATGCTGCAGCTCAAGCGCCGCACCACTCGCGCGCGAGCCTCCTAGGGCGTGGCTCCCAATACATGGCGGCGCCAGCGCCGCCCAGCACGCACGCTGGCTTTGTCACCAGCGCTCGAAAGACGCCCAGTCTGCCAGCGCACTGGCGCCGTGCCATCGCACGCCCTGGACGACGCTGGCATCCACCAGCAATTGGGAGACACGCCCTAGACCAGCAGCGCCGCGATCGAGACACCAACCGCGGCGAAGGCGAGCACGGTCCGTGCCTTGTCCACGCCGAGCAACCGGGTCAATGCCGCGTCGTCGCGCCTGACGAGCCGGCGGTGCAGTGGCGCAGCCAGCACCGCGGTGACCGCCATCGACAGCGCCGCCAGCACCACGGCGACCACGGCCAAGGCGGACCAGTCGGTGGCCAGCCACCATGCGCCGGTCGCCGCCAGCGCCAGATAGGCCACCGCGACCAGAGGTCGGACGGCCTCGGTCTCCCGGTCGTGCGCCTGCCGCCAGTGCGCTGCCCGCACGTGGGAGAGGGTCGGGTAGACCACCAGCGTCACCGTCGCCTGGAAACCCGCGTGCGCCGAGGCCGCAGCCAGGAACGAAGTCGCCGCCACGTCAGTCATGACGACGCAGACTAGTGCCCTGACTCAGGGCACTAGCTAGAGCAGCCCGTTGGCCTTGAGGGTGAGGTAGTGGTCGGCCAGGGCAGGGGGCAGCCGCTCGGCGTCGGCGTCGACCACGTCCAGCCCCACGGCCCGCAGCAGCTCGGCGGTACGCCGGCGGCGCACCATCGCCTGCTCGGCCGCCGCAGCGTCGTACACCTCGTCGATGGTGCCGCGGGTCGCGGCCAGCCGCTCCAGCTCAGGGTCACGAACAGAGGCGAGGACCACACGGTGGTGCCGGATCAGCGACGGGAGCACCGGCAGCAGTCCCTCCTCGACCGCGGACGGCTCGAGCGGAGTGAGCAGGACGACGAGCGCCCGCTGCCTACCGAACTGGGTGACTGCCCCGGCGAGAGCCGACCAGTCTGCCTCGGCGATCACCGGCTCGAGGTCGGCCATCGTGTCCTGGAGGTTGGCGGCCACGTCTCGCGCACCAGCTGAGCGGAGCCGGGCCCGGACTCGCCGGTCGCCGGCCACGAAGTCGATCCGGTCGCCGGCGCGGGCAGCCAGCGCGGCGAGCAGGAGCGCGGCGTCCATCGCGGAGTCGAGCCGCGGCACGTCCTCGACACGGCCCGCCGAGGTCCGCGAGGTGTCGAGCACCAGCACCACCCGGCGGTCCCGCTCGGGCTGCCAGGTGCGGACCACGACGTTGCGGTTGCGGGCGCTGGCGCGCCAGTCGATCGAGCGGACGTCGTCGCCGCGGACGTACTCGCGCAGCGAGTCGAACTCGGTGCCCTGGCCGCGCACCCGGATCGCGGCTCGCCCGTCGAGCTCGCGGAGCCGGGCCAGCCGGCTCGGCAGGTGCTTGCGGGACTCGAACGGCGGCAGCGAGCGGACCGTGCCGGCGACGTCGAGAGTCTTCTGCCGCGCGCACAGGCCGAGCGGCCCGCGCAGCCGTGCGGTCACGCCCACGGCGCGCAGGTCGCCGCGGCGCCGCGGCTTCAACGCGGTCCGCAACAGCACCCGGTCGCCCGGCGAGAGGGCGATCCGGTGCCGGTTCCCGGAGGCGCCCGCGGTGGGCTGCCAGGCGTCGCGTACGACTCCACGGACCCGGCGCCGGCCGGCGTTCTCCACCAGCAGCACCGACTCGGCGTCATACCCCAACCGGACCGTGCCGATCGGCCGGCGGCTCACGGCCAGGCTCTTCACGGACGGCGCCAGCAGCACGTCGGCGACAGCGAGGACGGCCACCACCAGCAGCCAGAGCCGGACCGTGCTGGCCTCGGGGCGGAGCGCGACCGGCACCAGCCCGAGGAGGAGCAGCAGCGGGATCCGACCAGTGACGACCATGGCTGTGACCTGGCGTGCTCAGCGGGGGACGGGCACGGAGTTGAGCGCGGAGGCGAGCACCTCGGCCACGTCGACGCCCTCGAGCTCGGCCTCGGGGCGCAGCCCGAGCCGGTGCACGAGCGAGGCGTGCGCGAGCGCCTTGACGTCGTCGGGTGTGACGAAGTCGCGGCCGGTGAGCCAGGCCCAGGCGCGGGCCGCCCGCAGCAGCGCGGTGGCACCACGTGGACTGACGCCGAGGCTGAGCGACGGCGACTGGCGGGTGGCGCGGGCGATGTCGACGATGTAGCCGACCACCTCGGCGGTGACCTGGACCGTCTTCACCGCGGCCTGCCCCGCCGCGATGTCGGCCGGCCCGGCGACCGCGGTGACCCCAGCAGCGCGCACGTCGCGTGGGTCGAAGCCGGCGGCGTGGCGGCGGAGGATCTCCAGCTCCTGGTCACGCTCGGGGATCGGCAGCACCACCTTGAGGAGGAACCGGTCCAGCTGCGCCTCGGGCAGGGGGTAGGTGCCTTCGTACTCCACCGGGTTCTGGGTGGCGGCCACGAGGAACGGCGAGGGCACCTTGCGGGAGACCCCGTCGACCGAGACCTGGCCCTCTTCCATCGCCTCCAGCAGCGCGGACTGGGTCTTGGGTGGCGTCCGGTTGATCTCGTCGGCGAGCAGCAGGTTGGTGAAGACCGGTCCCTCCCGGAAGGTCAGCTCCCCGGCCTGCCTGCTGTCGATCACCATCGAGCCGGTGATGTCGCCGGGCATCAGGTCGGGCGTGAACTGGACCCGCTTGGTGCCCACCGACAGCGCCGCGGCCAGGGTGCGCACCAGCAGCGTCTTGGCGGTGCCCGGCACGCCCTCCATCAGCACGTGGCCGTCGCACAGCAGCGCGACGAGCAGCCCGGAGACCGCCGCATCCTGCCCGACCACGGCCTTGCCCACCTCGGTGCGCACCGCGGCCAGCCGCTCGCGCGCGGCTCCCGAGGCTGGCCCCGGATCAGGGGAGGGGGTGCTGTCGCTCATGTACGCCGTACCTCTCTGTCGAGCTCGGCCAGCTGATTGGCCAGGGTGATCAGGTCTCGGTCCGACGACGGTACGTCGCCGTCCGGGCCGAGGACGGCCACCACGTCCTCCTCGGTGCGGCCGGTGCGCCGCGCCACCTCGCGGGCCAGCACGTCGGGAGCCGTGGTGGAGCCGAGCCGAAGCCGTTCTGCCAGCCGGGCGCGGGCGGCCCGGCGCAGCGACTCCGCAGCGTGCTCGCGGTCGCCCGAGCGACGGTAGAGCCGGCCCAGGCTGCGCGTGGTCTCCACGGCGCGCACCACGACCGGGAGCGGCTCGGTGGCGAGGGCGCCGAGCCGGCGGGCCCGCCAGAGGATCACGCTGACCATGACCAGCGCGAGCAGCACCAGGCCGGGCCGGACCCATCGGGGCAGCAGGGTCTGCAGGCTCACGCCGTCGTCGCCGACGAGGTCGTCGATGCTGGGCACGTACCAGACCAGCCGCTCGTCCTGGCCGAGCATCCGCAGCGCGACAGCAGCGTTGTCGGCCCGCAGGATCTGGTCGTTGGTGAGCGCCTGGTCGGCGCCGAAGAGCAGCACTCCGTCGGCCGGCTCGCTGACGATCGCGCCGGTCTTGCCGCCGAAGCAGTCGCCGTCCGGGTAGAGGGTCGTGAAGTCGACCTCGAGGGTGAGCCCGTCGAATCGCGGGTCGTCGCAGCGCGACGTGCGCCCGTCGCCGAGTGGGATCGACGCCCCACCGCCCGGCTCGCCCAGCACGTCGGCGACGCCGGGTCCTGCGCCGACCACGATCACCGTGTGCGCCTCCCCCGTGTGCCCGCGCAGCCGCTCGATGGTGCTGGTGCCGAGGTACTCCGGCAGCACGACCACGACGGACGTGCTGCCGTCCACGTCGATCGCCTCGAGCTCGTCGGCGCCGCGGGCCACCTGGACGTCGACGCCCTCGTCGCCGAGCACACGGGCCAGCGCCCTGGTCCCGGACGGACCCGGGTTGTCGGGATCCATGGGAGCGGTGGTCTGGGTGCCGGTGCCGAGCACGACGGCGATCGCGACCGCGGCGACCAGCGCCAGGCCGATGAGGAGCGAGGAGCGGTGCCGGCGGACGAACCCGGGGAGCACCTCGGGGCTGACCGGAGGCGTCTGGAGAGTGGTGGTCATCGCCGGACCACCAGGTCGTCGTCGAGGGCGAGCACGGAGTCGGCCTGCTCGCGGGTCGCCGGCCGGTCGCCGTACAGCACCTCGTCGAAGAGTCGCGCGCTCCGGTGCACGCGGTCCGCCATCACGACGTACTCCCGCGCGAGGGCGTCGGCCACCTCGTGGGCAGTCGCACCCGGGGTGTCCGAGAGCCGGCCCCGCTCGACCTGCCGGACCGCGACCGCGCGGAACCCCTCGACCACCGCCTCCTCGAACCGGCCAGCCTCCAGCGCCGCCTCCGCGCGGGCCCGGAGCTCGTCGGCGGTGACGACCTCCTCGGTCAGGACCGCCCGCTTCTCGTCCTTCTCCCGCGCGGTGTGCCGGGCGCGCGAGACCAGCCAGGCGAGGGCCAGCGCGAGTGCGACGAAGATCAGCATCGCCATCAGCGTCGAGAGTGGCGGGGCCTGCGAGGCGCGATCGAGCCCGCTGCCGACCTTGCGCATCAGCCAGCTGAACACCTCCTGGATGAGGTTCTGCTGGTGGTACTCCGGGTGCAGCAGCTCCCGGCGCAGCTTGGATCGCGCCTCCGAGCCGGACGGGTCCACGGGTGGGTCCGGCAGTCGGCCGACCAGGGCGACGAGGGCGACGACAGGCGGGCTCACGAGGCCGTGATCCCGGCCTGCTGCATCAGCTCGACGTCGTAGGCCTCCTTGCGCATGCGCTGGTCGAGGTACTGCAGCGACGTGACGGCGGAGGTGAACGGCGTGACGAACGCGGCCGCGATGACCTGGCTCAGCGCCTGGGTCACCACCAGCACCAACAGGGCGTAGCGGGCACCGACCGCAGCGCTAGCGAGCTGCCCGATGATGCCGACCGGGAAGCCCAGGAAGGTGCTCGCGATGTTGACCACCAGCAGGGTCAGGAGCGCGATGCCGAACGTGCGCCAGAACTGCTTGCGGGTCAGCGTGAACCCGCGGGAGAGCGCGCCGAAGATCCCGATGGGCTCGAGCATCAGAGCGGGCACCGGCAGGTAGTAGACGCGCACCCAGAACCACACCATCAGGCAGATGAACGCCGGGACGCTCACCAGGCCCCAGACCACCACGGGCAGCACGTTGTCGCCCGAGGCGACCACGACCACCACCCAGAGCAGCACGTACGCGCCGATGAGCAGCAGCGTGGAGAGGCCGAGCAGCAGCGCCAGCCCGATCAGGCGCCAGCGCTTGCCCCGGGTCGCGGCCCAGGCCTCGCCGAGTGTGAGCCGGCGACCGACGGCGGCCGCGGCGGTCACGTGAGCGATCATCCCGGTCACCAGGATGGTGCCGAAGGCCACCAGAAGCAGGCCGACCCCGAGAGACCCGATCGACCCGAACAGCCCGACGAGCTCCTCGTCGGTGGCGGTGTCGGTCGCGTCCAGCGAGAGGTCGAGCGTGAAGCTCAGCAGCGCGGTGACGATCACCGGCACCAGCCAGGCGATCGTGGCGACCAGGACCGCCGACCCGACCGTCGCCTTGGGGTTGAACCGGATGATGCGGAACGCCGCGTCGTACATGTCGCCGAGGCCGAGTGGCCGCAGCGGCATCGCGCCGGGCTTGTGCGCCGCACCGAGCATCCCCGGCGCGGGTGCCCAGGCGCCCGGTGCGAGCGGTCGGGGCGGGTAGCCGGGCGGTGGCGGCTGCCACCCGGCGTACGACCCGGTGTACGACGGCGCGGGCGGCGGGGGTGGCTGCCAGCCGGGCGGAGGCGGCTGGGGTGGTCCGCCAGTCCCCGGGTCCGACATGCGGCAATCCTGTCAGGTGGGTCGCCCGGGGGAGGCCAGACGTCGGAAGCGGGCGTGCCTCACGCGCTTGACCCTCCTGCTTACCTTCCCGCTGGCCCTCACTCTTGCGTGGCGGCCGCGCGCCTGGCAGAGGGGATATCGGGGTTTCACTGACCATATGGCCCGTTGCAACACCCCATATCGTCAGTGAAAGGCCCACATCCCCCCGTGAAGGGGTTGGCGCGCGGGCACCGGCAAGCGGGAAGGCAGGCGACTACCCCACTTCGCGAGGTGTCGTCTCCCGCTGCGAGTAGTGCGACGGCAGCACGCAGGCGGTGTCGAGACCGAGCACCCGGTTGAGCCGTCCGAACGAGAGCCACGAGCCCAGACACATCGACAGCTCGACTATCTCGGCATCGCTGTAGTGCTGCTTCATCCGGGACCAGAACTCGTCGTCGAGGCAGTGGTGGTCGAGCGCGTACCGCTCGGCGTACTCCGCCGCCAGCTTCGCCCGCTCGTCGAGGTCGGCCGTCGTGCGCCAGTCGGTGACGGCCTCGGGGAAGGACTCCTCGACCGTCACGCCGTTGCGCTCGGTGCGCCAGTCCTGGCAGAACAGGCAGCCGTTGATCTGTGCGATCCGGAGGCGAGCCGCCTCGAACTCCCGCAGGCCCAGGGTCGTGTGGTCGTAGACCGCCTGGGCGAACGTGGCTGCGGCCGGGCCGATACCGGGCACCATCACGCCCCAGACGTGGATGATCGGGTCCTGTCCCTCGGGTACGTCGACGATCATGCGGTTGCCTCCCTGACGAGCCCGAAATAGAACGTGTTCTCGTTCTGCACAGACCGAGAGTAGAGCGATTTGGCGAGGTAGGCGATCTCTGACAAACTGTTCCGGTTGCTCTGGCGGGTTGCCGGGGTGCATCGCACTGTTTGACTCCTGAATCGCGTCTCCTGCGTGTTGAAGGCTGTCGGCGTGCGTCCGCACCGAACCAGGAGGCCCGATGTGCCCGGTCTTTGCGCCGGGCGCCACCACAACAAGCACACGGATCCCGGTTCGAGTTGCGCGAAGGCTGTGCGACACGCCCGACCTCGGGGGCCGGAGGACGGTGCTGGGTGCGGGGGAGAGCAGCGCGGCAGGACCAGGCAGCACCACCCAGACCCAGACCCAGACCCAGACGCGGCAGCAGACGAGAAGGACGAGAGAGACCTATGGCGGGACAGAAGATCCGCATCAGGCTCAAGGCCTATGACCACGAGGTGATCGACACCTCGGCGCGCAAGATCGTGGACACCGTCACCCGTACGGGTGCTCGCGTCGCCGGCCCCGTGCCGCTGCCGACCGAGAAGAACGTCTACTGCGTCATTCGCTCGCCGCACAAGTACAAGGACTCGCGCGAGCACTTCGAGATGCGCACCCACAAGCGGCTCATCGACATCCTCGACCCCACGCCGAAGACCGTTGACTCGCTGATGCGGCTCGACCTCCCGGCGGGCGTTGACATCGAGATCAAGCTCTGAGGTTCGACAGATGACCATCGAACGAAACGTGAAGGGCCTGCTGGGCACCAAGCTCGGCATGACCCAGCTGTGGGACGAGAACAACCGCATCGTCCCCGTGACCGTGATCGCGGCCGGCACCAACGTCGTCACCCAGGTCCGCACGCCCGAGAAGGACGGCTACAACGCCATCCAGGTCGGGTTCGGCGAGATCGACGGCCGCAAGGTGAACAAGCCGCGCGCCGGCCACTTCCAGACCGCGGGCACCACGCCGCGCCGGCACCTGGTCGAGATCCGCACCACCACGGCGGGCGAGTTCGCCGTGGGCCAGGAGCTCCCGGTCGACACCTTCGCCGCCGGCGACGAGATCGACGTGACCGGCACGAGCAAGGGCAAGGGCTTCGCCGGTGTGATGAAGCGCCACGGCTTCCACGGCGTCTCGTCCTCGCACGGTGCCCACCGCAACCACCGCAAGCCCGGCTCCATCGGCGCCTGCGCGACCCCGGGTCGCGTCTTCAAGGGCGTCCGGATGGCCGGCCGGATGGGCTCGGACACCGTCACGACCCAGAACCTCACGGTGCACGCCGTGGACGCCGACAAGGGCCTGATCCTCGTGAAGGGCGCCATCCCGGGCCCCAAGGGTGGCCTCGTCGTTATCCGCTCGGCCTCCAAGAAGGCCGTACCGACTACTGGTTCGGAGGCCTGAGCATGCCCACGCAGACCAGTTCCAAGAAGGCGAGCACCAAGGGCGCGGCCAGCAAGGTCGACCTGCCCGCCGAGATCTTCGACGTGGAGGTCAACATCCCGCTGATCCACCAGGTCGTGGTGGCCCAGCAGGCCGCAGCCCGCCAGGGCAGCCACTCGACCAAGAGCCGCGGCGAGGTCCGCGGCGGTGGTCGCAAGCCCTACAAGCAGAAGGGCACCGGTCGCGCCCGCCAGGGCTCGATCCGCGCTCCGCAGTTCGCCGGGGGTGGCGTCGTGCACGGCCCGCACCCGCGCAGCTACGACCAGCGCACGCCCAAGAAGATGAAGGCCGCCGCCCTCCGCGGTGCCCTCTCCGACCGCGCCCGCGACGGTCGCATCCACGTCGTCGACGGCTTCGGCCTGGGCGACACGCCGTCCACCAAGACCGCGCTGGCCTCGCTCATCGCGATCAGCGACCGGCACCGCTTCCTCGTCGTGCTCGAGCGCACCGACGCCGTCACCTGGCTCTCGCTGCGCAACGCGCAAGAGGCGCACATCGTGGCCGTCGACCAGCTCAACACCTACGACGTGGTCGCCTCCGACGACGTGGTCTTCACCCGGGGCGCGTTCGACGCGTTCGTGTCCGGCACCGCCGGCGCGGGCGAGGCCAAGGCCGTCGAGGTCAAGGCCCCGGCCACTGACGAGACCGAGACCGAGACCGAGGCCGAGGTCGCCGAGGAGAAGGCAGCGAAGAAGGCCGCCAAGAAGGTCAGCGGCCCCAAGAAGGACGCGGAGGCTGCCGAGAAGGCGACCGAGGAGTTCCCCGGCGCCGTCAAGGCGGACGAGGACGGCTCGGGCCCTGAGGGCTACGAGATCAAGGGCAACGCCCAGTCGATGAAGTTCCACGCCCCCGGTGGCCGCTGGTACGACTCGACGATCGCGGAGTTCTGGTTCCAGACCGCCGAGGACGCCCAGGCCGCGGGCTTCACCGAGGCCGGCAAGTCGGTCAAGAAGGCCACTGAGTCCGCCGAGTCCGAGGAGGGCGACAAGTGAGCACCCTGCACAAGGACCACCGCGACATCCTGATCGCCCCGGTCGTCTCCGAGAAGAGCTACGGCCTCCTCGACGCGAACAAGTACACGTTCCTGGTGCACCCCGACGCGAACAAGACCGAGATCAAGATCGCGGTCGAGAAGGTGTTCAACGTCAAGGTGACCGCCGTCAACACGCTCAACCGCCCGGGCAAGACGCGGCGGACCCGCAACGGGCTGGGCAAGCGCAAGGACACCAAGCGCGCCATCGTCAGCCTTGCCGAGGGTCACCGCATCGACATCTTCGGGGGGCCGGTCTCATGACGATGGCGCTACGGATGAGTGTCGGCACAGGCCGCCCCGAAGACATCAAAAATGGTGGAGGACCGGTTTCCTGATGGCCATTCGCAAGTACAAGCCGACCACCCCGGGCCGTCGCGGCTCGTCGGTCGCCGACTTCGTCGAGATCACGCGGACCACGCCGGAGAAGTCCCTGACCCGGCCGCTGCCCAAGAAGGGCGGCCGCAACAACCAGGGCCGGATCACCACCCGTCACCAGGGCGGTGGCCACAAGCGCGCCTACCGCATCATCGACTTCCGGCGCTACGACAAGGACGGCATCCCGGCCAAGGTCGCGCACATCGAGTACGACCCCAACCGCACCGCCCGGATCGCGCTGCTGCACTACGCCGACGGCGAGAAGCGCTACATCATCGCGCCGAAGGACCTGCGCCAGGGAGCGATGGTCGAGTCCGGCGCCAACGCCGACATCAAGACCGGCAACAACCTTCCGCTGCGCCACATCCCGGTCGGCACCACGATCCACGCGATCGAGCTGCGGCCCGGTGGCGGTGCCAAGATCGCCCGCTCGGCCGGCATGAGCGCTCAGCTCGTGGCCCGCGAGGGCTCGCGGGCCACGCTCCGCATGCCCTCGGGCGAGATGCGGTTCGTGGACGTCCGCTGCCGCGCCACGGTCGGCGAGGTCGGCAACGCCGAGCAGTCGAACATCAACTGGGGCAAGGCCGGCCGGATGCGCTGGAAGGGCAAGCGCCCGACCGTCCGCGGTGTCGTCATGAACCCCGTCGACCACCCGCACGGTGGTGGTGAAGGCAAGACCTCCGGTGGTCGCCACCCGGTCTCGCCCTGGGGCAAGCCCGAGGGCCGCACGCGCAAGCGCAAGTCCTCCGACGCCCAGATCATCCGTCGCCGCAAGACCGGCAAGGGTAGGAAGTAGCTGAGATGCCTCGCAGCCTGAAGAAGGGCCCCTTCATCGACGGCCACCTCGAGAAGAAGGTGGACGCGGAGAACGACAAGGGCAGCCACAACGTCATCAAGACGTGGTCGCGCCGGTCGATGATCATCCCCTCGATGATCGGTCACACGATCGCCGTCCACGACGGCCGTAAGCACGTGCCGGTGTTCATCACCGACTCGATGGTCGGGCACAAGCTCGGGGAGTTCGCGCCGACCCGCACCTACCGAGGTCACGTCAAGGAAGACCGGAAGGGGCGTCGTCGATGAGCACCACCGAGCGTCAGCGGACCAGCGCCCGCCGCGACTCGCTGCTCGGCGACCAGCCCGGTGCCTTTGCAAGCGCCCGCTACGTGCGGATCACGCCGATGAAGGCCCGCCGCGTCGTCGACCTGGTCCGCGGCGTACCCGTCGACCAGGCCCTCTCGATCCTCGAGTTCGCCCCGCAGGCGGCCGCCGAGACCGTGCACAAGGTCCTGCGCAGCGCCGTGGCCAACGCCGAGACCACCGAGGGCCTCGACACCCATGACCTGGTCGTGTCGGTGGCGCACGTGGACGTGGGCCCGACGATGAAGCGCTGGCGCCCGCGGGCCCAGGGCCGCGCCACCCGCATCAACAAGCGGACCAGCCACATCACCCTGGTCGTGCAGCCGGCGTCGTCGCTGGCGCCTGCCGTGCCGGAGCCGAAGCCGGCCAAGAAGGCCGCCGCGAAGAAGGCTCCCGCCAAGAAGGCGGCCACCGCCAAGAAGACCACCACCAAGAAGACCGCGGCCAAGAAGGCCGACAGCACCGGAGAGGATGCCTGATGGGCCAGAAGATCAACCCGAACGGGTTCCGGCTGGGCATCTCAACCGACCACAAGTCCCGCTGGTACGCCGACAAGCTCTACAAGAGCTACGTGGGTGAGGACGTCGCCATCCGCAGACTGCTCTCCAAGGGCATGGAGCGGGCCGGCATCGCCAAGGTCGAGATCGAGCGCACTCGCGACCGCGTGCGGGTGGACATCCACACCGCTCGCCCGGGCATCGTGATCGGTCGCCGCGGCACCGAGGCCGACCGCATCCGTGGTGAGCTCGAGAAGCTCACCGGCAAGCAGGTCCAGCTCAACATCCTCGAGGTCAAGAACCCCGAGATGGACGGCCAGCTGGTCGCCCAGGGCGTGGCCGAGCAGCTGTCCGGTCGCGTGCAGTTCCGGCGCGCCATGCGCAAGGCGATGCAGACCACGATGCGCTCGGGTGCCAAGGGCATCCGGATCCAGTGCTCCGGTCGCCTCAACGGTGCCGAGATGTCGCGCACGGAGTTCTACCGCGAGGGCCGCGTGCCCCTGCACACGCTGCGCGCCGACATCGACTACGGCTTCTACGAGGCCAAGACGACGTTCGGCCGGATCGGCGTGAAGGTCTGGATCTACAAGGGCGAGGTCGCCGGCACCCGTGCCGAGCGTCAGGCCCAGGCCGCAGCCCGCGCCGGTGTCCCTGGTCGCGGCGGCAACCGCCCGGCCCGTGGTGGCGCCGGTGACCGGCCCAGCCGTGGCACCCGCCCGACCCGGTCGGACCGCGACGGCGGCGCCCCCGAGGCACCGTCGGCCAGCGCCCCGGCCTCAGAGGCCCCCGCCCCGACCACTGACACGCCCGTCCCCAACAACTCAGTGCCTGGAACGGAGGGCTGAGCGATGTTGATGCCACGACGGATCAAGCACCGCAAGCAGCACCACCCGACGCGCGGCGGTGCCGCCAAGGGTGGCACCAAGCTCGCCTTCGGCGACTTCGGCATCCAGGCGGTCGAGGGGAACTACGTCACCAACCGGCAGATCGAGTCGGCCCGTATCGCGATGACCCGCCACATCAAGCGTGGCGGCAAGGTGTGGATCAACATCTACCCCGACCGCCCGCTGACCAAGAAGCCCGCCGAGACCCGCATGGGCTCCGGCAAGGGCTCGCCGGAGTGGTGGATCGCCAACGTGAAGGCCGGCCGGGTCATGTTCGAGCTGTCCGGTGTCGACGAGCTGACCGCCCGCGAGGCGATGCGCCGCGCGATGCACAAGCTGCCGATGAAGTGCCGCTTCATCACCCGAGAGGCTGGTGAGTTCTGATGGCGTCCGGTACCAAGGCCCACGAGCTCGACGAGATGACAGACGTCGACCTGGAGACGCGCCTGCGCGAGTCCAAGGAGGAGCTGTTCAACCTCCGGTTCCAGGCGGCCACCGGCCAGCTGGAGAGCCACGGTCGGCTCCGCACGGTCAAGAAGGACATCGCCCGGATCTACACCGTGGTGCGAGAGCGCGAGCTCGGCATCCGGGTGGCGCCCGGCGGCAATGACGATGAGAGCAACGAGGACGGTGCCGCATGAGCGAGCCCACTACTGACACGGGGAGTGCCGCCCCGGCCGCCGAGGCGCGCAAACCCCGCAAGGTCCGCGAGGGCCTGGTGGTCAGCGACAAGATGGACAAGACCGTGGTCGTGGCCGTCGAGGACCGCGTCAAGCACGCGCTCTACGGCAAGGTCCTGCGCAAGACCACGCGGCTCAAGGCCCACGACGAGCAGAACGAGTGCGGCACCGGTGACCGGGTTCAGATCATGGAGACCCGGCCGCTGTCCGCGACGAAGCGCTGGCGTGTTGTAGAGGTACTGGAGCGAGCGAAGTGATGCTGAGCCTGCGAAGCAACACTTCGCGAGAGCGGGGACAGCGCGGCGCAGCCGCTCCGTTGGGAGGTTTCAAGTGATCCAGCAGGAGTCCCGTCTCAAGGTCGCGGACAACACCGGCGCCAAGGAGATTCTGTGCATCCGTGTCCTCGGTGGCTCGGGCCGGCGCTACGCCGGCATCGGTGACACCATCGTGGCCACGGTCAAGGACGCCATCCCCGGCGGCGGCGTCAAGAAGGGCGACGTCGTCAGGGCTGTCATCGTGCGCACCGTCAAAGAGCGCCGCCGGCCGGACGGTTCCTACATCAAGTTCGACGAGAACGCCGCGGTGATCCTCCGCCAGGACGGCGAACCCCGCGGGACCCGCATCTTCGGCCCGGTGGGCCGCGAGCTGCGCGACAAGCGGTTCATGAAGATCATCTCGCTCGCCCCGGAGGTGCTGTGATGCCCAAGGAGCCGAAGAGCCTCAACATCAAGAAGGGCGACACCGTGAAGGTGATCGCCGGCCGTGACAAGGGTGCCGAAGGCAAGGTCATCCAGGTGCTTCGCGAGGAGCACCGGGTGATCGTCGAGGGCATCAACCGCGTCAAGCGGCACACCAAGGTCGTCAACCAGGGCGGTCGCGCCGGCACCACCGGCGGGATCATCACCGCCGAGGCGCCGATCCACGTCTCCAACGTGATCCTGGTCGACGGCAAGGACGTGACCCGGGTCGGATTCCGCCGTGACGCCGTGACCAAGCGCCGTCCCGACGGCTCGACGTACGCCGCCGAGCGCAGCGTGCGGATCTCCCGCAAGACCGGCAAGGACATCTGATGAGCAACACCGAGACCGAGACCGTCGAGGCCACGGAAGCCACCGAGGCCACCGAGGCCACCGAAGAGACGCAGACGACCGAGAAGCCCGCGAAGCCCGCGCGCCCCTCGTCGTCCGCACCGGTGACCCCGCGGCTCAAGACGCGCTACCGCGAGGAGATCGTCCCGGCGCTGAGGTCCGAGTTCGAGATCGCCAACGTGATGCAGGTCCCCGGCCTGGTCAAGATCGTGGTCAACATGGGCGTGGGCGAGGCCGCTCGCGACTCCAAGCTGATCGAGGGTGCCGTCAAGGACCTCACCGCGATCACCGGCCAGAAGCCGCTGGTCACCAAGGCCCGCAAGTCCATCGCCCAGTTCAAGCTGCGCGAGGGCATGCCGATCGGCGCGCACACCACGCTGCGCGGCGACCGGATGTGGGAGTTCCTCGACCGGCTGCTGTCCCTGGCGCTGCCCCGCATCCGAGACTTCCGCGGCCTCTCGCCGCGGCAGTTCGACGGCAAGGGCAACTACACGTTCGGTCTCACCGAGCAGGTCGCGTTCCACGAGATCGACCAGGACCGTATCGACCGCAGCCGCGGCATGGACATCACGATCGTGACCACGGCGACCAACGACGACGAGGGCCGGGCGCTGCTCAAGCAGCTCGGGTTCCCGTTCAGGGAGAACTGACATGGCGAAGACAGCACTCAGGGTCAAGGCGGCCCGCAAGCCCAAGTTCGCGGTCCGCGGCTACACCCGCTGCCAGCGCTGTGGCCGGCCCAAGGCGGTCTACCGCAAGTTCGGCCTGTGCCGGATCTGCCTGCGCGAGATGGCGCACCGCGGCGAGCTGCCCGGCGTCACCAAGTCGAGCTGGTAGCACCCCAACCACCAAGGCACAGCCACCACACGTCACAGGTCCCACGGGAAACCAGACGAGAAGGAACACCTCAACCATGACGATGACCGACCCGATCGCAGACATGCTGACCCGTCTGCGCAACGCCAACCAGGCGTTCCACGACACCGTGTCGATGCCGCACAGCAAGATCAAGCAGGGCGTCGCGGAGATCCTGAAGCAGGAGGGCTACATCGCCTCCTTCGACGTGAAGGACCCCGAGGAGGGCGAGGTCAGCAAGACGCTGACCATCACCCTCAAGTACGGCCGCAACCGCGAGCGCTCGCTCGCGGGCGTCCGCCGGATCAGCAAGCCGGGCCTGCGCGTGTACGCCAAGAGCACCGGCCTGCCCAAGGTGCTCGGCGGCCTCGGCGTCGCGATCATCTCGACCAGCCAGGGCCTGCTCACCGACCGTCAGGCCAACCAGAAGGGCGTGGGTGGGGAAGTCCTCGCCTACGTCTGGTGACGAGAGACCAGGAGAGGTAGAGAAATGTCGCGCATCGGCAAGCTCCCCGTCCCGGTCCCCTCGGGCGTGGATGTCACGATCGACGGTCCCGTGGTGACGGTGAAGGGCCCCAAGGGGACTCTCAGCCACACCGTGGCCGCACCGATCACCGTCGAGAAGGCCACGAACGAGCAGGGTGACGGCGTACTCGACGTCAACCGTCCCGACGACGAGCGGATCAGCAAGTCCCTGCACGGGCTGACCCGAACCCTCGTCAACAACATGGTCGTCGGCGTGACCGACGGCTACGAGAAGCGGCTCGAGATCGTCGGCGTCGGCTACCGCGTGCTGTCCAAGGGCCCCACGCAGCTCGAGTTCCAGCTCGGCTACAGCCACTCGATCGTCTTCAACGCGCCCGACGGCATCACCTTCGCGGTCGAGAACCCCACCCGCCTCGGCGTCCAGGGGATCGACAAGCAGCTCGTGGGCGAGGTCGCCGCCAACATCCGCAAGCTTCGCAAGCCCGAGCCGTACAAGGGCAAGGGCGTTCGCTACGCCGGCGAGCACATCCGCCGCAAGGTCGGAAAGGCTGGTAAGTGACCATGGCGATCTCTCTCAAGCACTACAAGCACACGACCTCCCGGGTCCGGGCGCGGCTGCGCCGCCAGGCCCGCGTGCGCAAGAAGGTCGCCGGCACGTCCGAGCGCCCGCGCCTGGTCGTGACCCGCTCGTCCAGGCACATCACCGCCCAGGTGGTCGACGACGCGGTTGGCAAGACCCTGGCCTACGCCTCCAGCATGGAGGGCGACCTGCGTTCGGAGAACGGCGACAAGACCGAGAAGGCCAAGCTGGTCGGTGGCCGGGTGGCCGAGCGCGCCAAGGCCGCTGGCATCGACGGCGTGGTCTTCGACCGCGCCGGCAACAAGTACCACGGTCGCGTGGCGGCCCTGGCCGACGGCGCCCGAGAGGGTGGCCTGAAGTTCTGATGACCCTCACGAAGACGACAACGACGTACATCGAGATGGAGAACCAGTCATGAGCGGATCCCAGCGCGGCGGAAACCGCGGGGGTGGCGACCGGCGCGGAGGCCGCGACGACCGTCGCGGACAGGGCGCCGACAAGACCGCCTACGTCGAGCGAGTCGTCGCGATCAACCGAGTCGCCAAGGTCGTCAAGGGCGGCCGCCGGTTCAGCTTCACCGCCCTCGTGGTGGTCGGCGACGGCGACGGCATGGTCGGCGTCGGCTACGGCAAGGCCAAGGAGGTGCCGGCCGCCATCGCCAAGGGCGTGGAGGAGGCCAAGAAGCACTTCTTCCGGGTGCCCCGCATCCAGGGCACCATCCCGCACCCCGTCCAGGGCGAGAAGGCCGCCGGCGTGGTCATGCTGCGCCCGGCCGCTCCCGGTACCGGCGTCATCGCCGGTGGCCCGGTGCGTGCGGTGCTCGAGTGCGCCGGCATCCACGACATCCTGAGCAAGTCGCTCGGGTCGTCCAACCAGATCAACATCGTCCACGCGACCGTCGCGGCGCTCCGCATGCTCGAGCAGCCCGAGACTGTCGCCGCCCGTCGCGGCCTTCCGGTCGAGGATGTCGCCCCCCGGGCGCTCCTCAAGGCCCGGGCCGAGCAGCCGGACGCCGCGCCGGCGGAGGTGGCGACCTGATGGCTCAGCTCAAGGTCCAGCAGAAGCGCTCGACGATCGGCTGCAAGGCCAACCAGCGCGAGACCCTGCGCACCCTCGGCCTCAAGCGGATCGGCGACGTGGTCGTCAAGGAGGACCGTCCCGAGATCCGGGGCATGGTCCACACCGTCCGTCACCTCGTGACGGTCGAGGAGGTCGACTAAGTGCCTCGTCCCGAAGGTCTTTGCGCGCTTCGCGCGCCCATGGCACGCACCTCGCGGCGTTGCCGTCGCTCGCAAGACAACCCTGGTATGGCGTCGCTCCGGCGCCTTGCGATGCACACACCCTGAACACGCCAAACAAGCAAACACCTCCGAGACGAGGCACTTATGACGCTCAAACTCCACCACTTGCGCCCGGCGCCCGGCGCCAAGACCGCCAAGACCCGCGTGGGTCGCGGTGAGGCCTCCAAGGGCAAGACGGCCGGACGTGGCACCAAGGGCACCAAGGCCCGCTACCAGGTCCCGGCCGCCTTCGAGGGTGGCCAGATGCCCATCCACATGCGGCTGCCGAAGCTCAAGGGCTTCAAGAACCCGTTCAAGGTCGAGTTCCAGGTCGTGAACCTGGACCGGATCAACGAGCTCTTCCCGGACGGTGGCGAGGTCACCGTCGACGGGCTTGTTGCGAAGGGTGCCGTCCGCGACGGCCAGCCGGTCAAGGTCCTCGGCCAGGGCGAGCTCTCGGTCAAGGTCGACATCACCGTCCAGGCGTTCTCCGCCTCGGCCAAGGAAAAGATCGAGGCCGCAGGCGGAACCGTCACCATTGCGTAGGCCATGACCCCCGATCCCCGCCCTGCTACGCGCCGCCCCGCGGGCGCTCCGCGGCGTTGCCGACTCTCGGTAGACAACACCGGTATGCCGTCGAGCCGGCGCCTTGCGGAGCATCCCGCGGATGCGACGCTCGCGACGGACGGGAACCGGGGGACATGACCGACCGTTGCCCTTGAGGGTGCTGTGCACCCGCTGGGTTAGGCTGCCGTGGTCTTCCGACGGCTCGGGAGACAGGCTGAACAGGAATAGAGGACCTCAGTGCTGACCGCGTTCGCGAACGCCTTCCGGACTCCGGACCTGCGGCGCAAGCTGCTGTTCGTCCTGATGATCATCGTGGTCTTCCGGGCCGGTTCACAGATCCCCGCCCCGGGTGTCGACGTCGGCAACGTCCAGTCGTGCATCAGCGACGTGGACAACACCGGCATCTACAACCTGATCAACCTGTTCTCCGGTGGTGCGCTGCTGCAGCTCACCGTGTTCGCGCTCGGGATCATGCCCTACATCACGGCGAGCATCATCCTGCAGCTGCTGGTCGTGGTCATCCCGCGGCTGGAGGCCCTCAAGAAGGAGGGCCAGTCCGGTCAGACCAAGATCACCCAGTACACCCGCTACCTGACCCTCGGCCTGGCGCTCCTCCAGGCGACGGGCATCGTCGCGCTGGCCCGCTCGGGCAACCTGCTGCAGGGCTGCGACAAGGACCTGCTGCACGACAACGGCACCCAGACGTTCCTGGTCATGGTCATCACCATGACCGCCGGCACCGCGGTGATCATGTGGCTCGGCGAGCTCATCACCGAGCGCGGGGTCGGCAACGGCATGTCGATCATGATCTTCACCCAGGTCATCGCCACCTTCCCGGCCACGTTGTGGGCGGTCGGCCAGGACAAGGGCTGGTGGACCTTCGGCATGGTCCTCGTGATCGGGCTGGTCATCGTCGCCGCGGTCATCTTCATCGAACAGGCCCAGCGCCGGATCCCCGTCCAGTACGCACGGCGGATGGTCGGCCGCAAGATGTTCGGCGGCAGCTCGACGTACATCCCGCTCAAGGTGAACCAGGCAGGCGTCATCCCGGTCATCTTCGCCTCGTCGCTGCTCTACCTGCCCGCCATGGCCGCGCAGTTCAACCAGACCAACAACACGGCCTGGGTGCGGTTCATCAACGACTACCTCGTGCGGGGCAACCACCCGCTCTACATGCTCACGTTCTTCCTGCTCATCGTCTTCTTCACCTACTTCTACGTCTCGATCACCTTCAACCCGCAAGAGGTGGCCGACAACATGAAGAAGTACGGCGGCTTCATCCCCGGAATCCGGGCGGGCAAGCCGACCGAGGACTACCTGTCCTACGTCCTGTCCCGCATCACGTTGCCGGGCTCGCTCTACCTCGGTCTGATTGCCCTGATCCCGTTGATTGCGCTCGTGCTCGTCAACGCGAACCAGAACTTCCCGTTCGGCGGCACGTCGATCCTCATCATGGTGGGCGTCGCACTCGACACGGTGAAGCAGATCGAGAGCCAGCTTCAGCAGCGCAACTACGAAGGATTCCTGCGCTGATGAGGCTGTACTCCAGATGCGCCTGCTGATCATGGGCCCGCCCGGCGCGGGCAAGGGGACCCAGGCGAAGTACGTCGCAGAGCACTTCAAGATCCCCGCCATCTCCACCGGCGACATCTTCCGCGCGAACGTCTCCAAGGGCACTCCGCTCGGGATCGAGGCGAAGCGCTACATGGACTCGGGTGAATACGTCCCGGACGAGGTCACGAACCTGATGGTCCGCGACCGGATCGACGAGCCGGACGCCGTGTCCGGCTTCCTGCTCGACGGCTATCCGCGCACCCAGGCCCAGGTCGACGAGCTCGACGGGATGATCGCCTTCACCGGCCACCGTCTCGACGCGGTGGTCGTGCTGACTGCCGAGCGTGACGAGATCGTCGAGCGCCTGCTGCAACGGGCCGAGGTCGAGGGGCGCGCGGACGACACCGAGGACGTCATCCGGCGCCGCCAGGAGGTCTATGCCGAGGAGACCGAGCCGCTCATCGAGATCTACCGCGGTCGGGGCATCCTGATCGAGGTCGACGGCATGGGCGAGGTCGCCGAGGTCACCCAGCGCATCTTCGACGCCCTCGACGTCGTCTCGGAGAGCTAGGCCGCGCCGATGGACGCATGGCCTGCTACACGCCGCCCCGCGGGCGCTCCGCGGCGTTGCCGTCGCTCGCAAGACGACCTCCGGTATGCCTTCGCTCCGGCGCTGTGCGGAGCATCCCGTGGATGCGACGCTCGCTACGGCCAGCCGTCCATCGGCGCGGCCTGACCCCGCCACCCCTCATGAGCTGGCGGGACCGCGGCGTCGAGGTCAAGACGCCCGAGCAGGTCGCCTCGATGCGACGGGCCGGACTGGTCGTGTGCCAGACCCTCGAGGTGCTGCGAGCCGCGGTACGCCCAGGCGTGACCACCTCCGCCCTGGACGCCATCGCCGAGGACGCCATCCGCACCGCCGGAGCGACACCGTCGTTCCTCGGCTACCAGGGCTTCCCGGCCTCGATCTGCACGTCGGTCAACGACGAGGTCGTGCACGGCATCCCCGGCGACCGCGAGCTGCGTGAGGGCGACCTGGTCTCGCTCGACTGCGGCGCGATCGTCGACGGCTGGCACGGCGACGCCGCGATCACGGTGCCGGTGGGCGACGTCGCGCCGGAGCTGGTCGCGCTGGTCGCCGACACCGAGGCCGCCCTGTGGGCGGGCATCGCAGCGGCCCGGCTGGGCGGCCGGGTCGGCGACATCTCCGCTGCGGTCGAGCGGCTGCTGCGCGAGGAGGAGGGGCGCTACGGGATCCTCGAGGACTACACCGGCCACGGCATCGGTACGGCGATGCACCAGCCTCCCGACGTGCCCAACATCGGCCGCCGCGGACGCGGGGCCCGCCTGGTCCGGGGCATCGCGCTCGCGGTCGAGCCGATGGTCACCCTGGGCGGCCACGACACCGCCTTGCTCGACGACGAGTGGACCGTGGTGACCGCGGACGGCTCGTGGGCCGCACACGCCGAGCACACCTTCGCCCTCACCGACCACGGCGCGTGGGTGCTGACCGCACAGGACGGCGGTGAGGAGGCGCTGACCGCCCTCGGGGTGCCGTTCGGGGGTTGACTGTTTACCCCCGCGAGCTTCGGCCCCCAGTCCGTGGCGACGCTCGCTGGCGCTCGCTGGCGCGTTCGCTCGCTGCGCTCGCTCGGCGCGGTCGCCACGGCCCGGAGGCCGATCGCGGGGCGCGCCGGCTTCGCCCGCAAAGACCGGGTCGCTGCGCTCCCCCGCTCCCATTGCGTCGGCGCGGGCGCTGGGCCGCTAGGGTGGAAGTGCGGGAGGGGAGTATTCCTTCGTCGTGGGGTCGTCAGCACGAGCGCCAGTGAGCGTTCCGGCCCGCGGGCCGCCCCAAGCGGTGGAAGAGACCTTCGGCGGTTCCTCGTCCCCTCGCCTCAGGAGAAGCACACACGTGGATGTCCCCACTTGGCTCTGGTGGACCACGATCGTCGTCACGGTCGGGTTCCTGCTGGTCGACGTACTCATCATCGGGCGCCGACCGCACGAGCCGTCCACCAAGGAGGTCTCCCGCGACCTCGTGTTCTACATCGGCGCCGCAGTGCTCTTCGGCATCGGCGTGTGGATGTTCGCCGGCGGGCAGTACGGCGGCGAGTTCTACGCGGGCTGGCTGACGGAGTACTCGCTGTCGGTCGACAACCTGTTCATCTTCATCATCATCATGACCAAGCTGAAGGTGCCGCGGCAGTACCAGCAGACCGCCCTCCTCGTCGGCATCGTGATCGCGCTGGTGATGCGCGGACTCTTCATCGCTGTCGGCGCGGCTGCGATCAACCAGTTCAGCTGGGTCTTCTACCTGTTCGGCCTGTTCCTGGTCTGGACGGCGTACAAGCTCGCCAAGGACGACGACATGGATGGCGAGCACTACGACCAGCCACGGATCGTGACGTACGCCCAGACCCACCTCCCGGTGACGGACAAGTGGAACGGCGTGAAGCTCTCCATCAAGGAGAACGGCAAGCGGCTCTACACGCCGATGTTCATCGTCGTGCTCTCGCTCGGTATGACCGACCTGCTGTTCGCGCTCGACTCGATCCCGGCGATCTACGGCCTCACCAAGGAGCCCTACCTCGTCCTGACCGCGAACGTGTTCGCGCTGATGGGGCTGCGCCAGCTCTACTTCCTGATCGGCGACCTGCTGCAACGGCTGGTCTACCTGTCCTACGGCCTCGCGGTGCTGCTCGCCTTCATCGGCGTGAAGCTGATCCTGCACGCGATGCACGAGAACGAGCTGCCCTTCATCAACGGCGGCCACCACGTCGAGTGGGCGCCCGAGATCCCGATCTGGCTCTCTCTCGTCGCGATCATCGGCATCCTCGGGGTGACCACGGTCCTCAGCCTGGCCAAGGACTCCCGCGATCGGCGAGCGGCGGCGGAATAGCCGCCCGCCCCTCAGCGGTTCAACTGTGGTGAGCCCGCTGAACCTGTCCGTCCTGGACCTCGTCCCGGTCCGCACCGACCAGGCGACCGCCGAGGCGCTCGCGGCCACGCTGGCGCTGGCCCGCACCGCCGACGAGCTGGGCTACCACCGCTACTGGCTGGCCGAGCACCACAACATGCCGGCGGTGGCGGCGACCAACCCGCCGGTGCTGGTCGGGCTCGTGGCCTCGGCCACTGAACGGATCCGGGTCGGCTCCGGCGGCGTGATGCTGCCCAACCACGCCCCACTGGTGGTGGCCGAGCAGTTCGCGCTGCTCGAGGCCGCCTACCCCGGCCGGATAGACCTCGGGATCGGCCGGGCGCCCGGCACCGACCCGGTCACGTCGTTCGCGCTGCGTCACGGTGCCGGCGGGGTCACCGACGAGGCGGTCTCCCGGTTCCCGGAGTACGTCGACAACGTCCTGGCGATGATGGAGCCGTCCGGCGTCGGGTTGAGCGTGGCCGGACGCACCCATGCGCTGAAGGCGACCCCGGTCGCCCGGACGGTGCCCACGATCTGGCTGCTTGGCTCGTCCGACTACTCGGCGCGGCTGGCCGCCGAGAAGGGAATGCCGTACGTCTTCGCCCACCACTTCTCCGGGTCCGGCACCGCCGAGGCGCTCGAGCTCTACCGCTCGACGTTCCGGCCTTCGCCTGTGGCGAATGCCGGCGGGGAGCGAAGCGACCGACGCCTGCTGGCCGAGCCACGGACCTTCCTGACGGTCAACGCGGTGGTCGCCGAGACGGCTGACGAGGCCGAGCGGCGCGCGCTGCCCAACCTGCTGATGATGGTGGCGCTGCGCACCGGCGCCCCGCTCGGGCCCCAGCTGCTGGTCGAGGAGGCCGAGAAGCTGGAGGTCCCCGAAGCTCACCGCCCGCTCATCGACGCGATGCGCTCGCGCTGGGTCATCGGCGACGCCGACTCGGCACGCGACCAGATTGCCGAGCTGGCCGCGACGTACGCCGTGGACGAGGTGATGGTGCACCCGGTCGCCGCCGCCCACGTGGGCACTGAAGCGGACCGGAGTCCGGCTCGGGAGGAGACCCTGCGTCTGCTGGCCACGTGATTTAGGGATTCCGCGGGGATCTGTCTAAACTGGTCAGTCGGCCCAACATGGGTCTGTCTTGCGCGGCCTCACGGCTGCTGGACGCGGACGTCTCGCCTTCTCCAGGGGCTTGACGCGAGCGCCCGGCGAGGTGCGCGAGCAGCCACATGAGGTCCACGGCCCCGCTCAGGCGGGGGCGGCGGTTCCCGGGCCACGGTAGACAACTGACGACAACGGATCAAAGGGAGACATGCCGAAGAAAGAAGGCGTGATCGAGATCGAGGGCACCGTAGTGGAGGCCCTCCCCAACGCGATGTTCCGCGTGGAGCTGAGCAACGGGCACAAGGTTCTCGCCCACATCAGCGGCAAGATGCGGCAGCACTACATCCGGATCCTCCCCGAGGACCGTGTGGTGGTGGAGCTCTCGCCCTACGACCTGACCCGTGGTCGCATCGTCTACCGATACAAGTAACAGCCCAGCCGACCAGAAGGACCCTCTTGTGAAGGTCAACCCGAGCGTCAAGCCCATCTGTGACAAGTGCAAGGTGATTCGTCGCCACGGCCGCGTCATGGTCATCTGCGACAACCCGCGCCACAAGCAGCGCCAGGGCTGAGCACCACCGCACCGCCGCACCGCCGCACAACTGAACACACACATCGTGATCGCTAGCCCGCCGTACGACGGGTGAAGCACCTCCGGAGCAGACGGCCGGAGCCCGACCCGAGGCAGGGCCGGGACGCGTCACGACCGACACCGCTGCGAACCACCTAAGGAACCAACACATGGCACGCCTCGTTGGTGTGGACCTCCCGCGCGACAAGCGCATCGAGGTCGCACTCACCTACATCTTCGGCATCGGCCGTACCCGCGCGCAGCAGGTTCTCGCTGCGACCGGGGTCAACCCCGACTCTCGGGTCCACGAGCTGGGCGACGCCGAGCTGGTCAAGCTCCGCGACGAGATCGAAGGCAACTTCAAGATCGAGGGTGACCTCCGTCGCGAGGTCCAGGCCGACATCCGTCGCAAGATCGAGATCGGCTCCTACCAGGGCCGCCGTCACCGCCAGGGCCTGCCGGTCCGCGGTCAGCGCACCAAGACCAACGCTCGTACCCGCAAGGGCCCGAAGCGCACCGTTGCCGGCAAGAAGAAGGCGAAGTGATCTAGAGATGCCCCCCAAGACTCGCGCGACGGCCAAGAAGGTCCGCCGCAAGGAGAAGAAGAACATCGCTCAGGGCGAGGCCCACATCAAGAGCACGTTCAACAACACCATCGTCACGATCACCGACCCGACCGGTGCGGTGATCTCATGGGCCTCGGCCGGCACCGTCGGCTTCAAGGGCTCGCGCAAGTCCACGCCGTTCGCCGCGCAGATGGCCGCCGAGGCCGCCGGGCGCCGGGCGATGGACCACGGCATGAAGAAGATCGACGTGTTCGTGAAGGGCCCGGGCTCGGGCCGCGAGACCGCGATCCGCTCGCTGGGTGCGATCGGCCTCGAGGTCGGCACCATCCAGGACGTCACGCCCACCCCCCACAACGGTTGCCGCCCGCCCAAGCGCCGGCGCGTCTGACCCGAGACAGAAGGAGAGACTCACATGGCCCGCTACACCGGCCCCATGACCAAGAAGTCGCGCCGTCTCGGTGTCGACCTCGTCGGAGGAGACGCTGCCTACGAGCGGCGCCCCTACCCGCCCGGCCAGCACGGCCGCGGGCGGATCAAGGAGAGCGAGTACCTGCTTCAGCTCCGCGAGAAGCAGAAGGCCCGCTACACCTACGGTGTCCTCGAGAAGCAGTTCCACAACTACTACACCGAGGCCTCGCGTCGCGCCGGCAAGACCGGTGACAACCTGCTCCAGCTGCTGGAGTGCCGCCTCGACAACGTGGTCTACCGCGCCGGCTTCGCACGGACCCGCCGCCACGCCCGTCAGCTGGTGGCCCACGGCCACTTCAAGGTCAACGGCAAGAAGGTCGACATCCCGTCGTTCCAGGTCTCCGCGCACGACGTCATCGACGTGCGCGAGAAGTCGCTGGAGATGACGCCGTTCATCGTGGCTCGCGAGACCCACGGCGAGCGGCACATCCCCGCGTGGCTCGAGGCGCTGCCGAACCGGATGCGGATCCTCGTGCACTCGGTCCCGGTCCGGGCCCAGATCGACATCCCGGTCCAGGAGCAGCTCATCGTCGAGTACTACTCCAAGAAGTAGTCCTCACACCCAACAATTCAACACAGTCTTCAACCTTCGCCGCCGCAAATTGTTCGGGCCCGTCAAATAGCGGTCGAGCCCGGAAAGGAAAGAACCAGTGCTCATCGCACAGCGCCCCACCCTGTCGGAGGAGTCCGTCGACGAGTTCCGCTCGCGGTTCGTCATCGAGCCGCTGGAGCCCGGCTTCGGCTACACGCTCGGCAACTCCCTTCGCCGCACGCTGCTGTCGTCGATCCCGGGTGCCTCGGTCACGAGCATCCGGATCGACTCTGTCCTCCACGAGTTCTCGACCATCGAGGGCGTCAAGGAAGACGTCACCGAGATCATCCTCAACCTCAAGGGCCTGGTCGTCTCCTCGGAGCACGACGAGCCCGTCACCATGTACCTGCGCAAGTCGGGTGCTGGTGACGTGACCGCCGCCGACATCACGCCGCCGGCGGGTGTTGAGGTGCACAACCCCGACCTCAAGATCGCCACCCTGTCCGACAAGGGCAAGCTGGAGATGGAGCTGGTCGTGGAGCGTGGCCGTGGCTACGTGTCGGCCGTCCAGAACAAGGGTGCCGACAACGAGATCGGCCGGATGCCGGTCGACTCGATCTACAGCCCGGTCCTCAAGGTCACCTACAAGGTCGAGGCCACCCGAGTCGAGCAGCGCACCGACTTCGACAAGCTGGTCATCGATGTCGAGACCAAGCCGTCGATCCGGCCCCGTGACGCCATCGCCTCGGCCGGCAAGACCCTGGTCGAGCTGTTCGGTCTGGCTCGCGAGCTGAACGTCGAGGCCGAGGGCATCGACATCGGCCCGTCGCCGGTCGACGAGCAGCTGGCTGCCGACCTCGCCCTTCCGGTCGAGGACCTGCAGCTGACCGTCCGGTCCTACAACTGCCTCAAGCGCGAGGGCATCCACACCGTGGGTGAGCTCATCAGCCGCTCGGAGCAGGACCTGCTCGACATCCGCAACTTCGGCGCGAAGTCGATCGACGAGGTCAAGGCCAAGCTCGCCGAGATGGGCCTCTCGCTCAAGGACAGCGCGCCGGGCTTCGACCCGCACGCCGCCCTGGCGGCGTACGGCGACGACGACTACGACGACGCGTACGTCGAGGACGAGCAGCTCTGATACACCCAAATCGGCCCGCCCGGGCCGTCTACCCCGGTACCTCACACGGCCGGAGAGATTGAGAGTTCACGATGCCCACTCCCAAGAAGGGTGCCCGCCTCGGCGGGGGCCCGGCCCACCAGAAGCTGATGGTCTCGAACCTCGCCACGGCGCTGTTCGAGCACGGCCGGATCACCACCACCGAGGCGCGCGCCCGCGTGCTGCGGCCGGTGGCCGAGAAGCTGATCACCAAGGCCAAGCGGGGCGACCTGCACAACCGGCGCGAGGTCCTCAAGACCATCCGCGACAAGTCGGTCGTGCACACGCTGTTCACCGAGATAGCGCCGTCGTTCGAGGAGCGGCCGGGTGGCTACACCCGGATCACCAAGATCGGCCCGCGCAAGGGCGACAACGCCCCCATGGCGGTCATCGAGCTGGTGACCGAGAAGTACGACCCGAAGCCGGCGCGGAGCAAGACGAAGTCCGAGCCTGCCAAGAAGGCCACCCCGGCGCCTGCCGCCGAGGAGACCGAGGAGGTCGACGCTCCGACTGAGCTCGCCGAGGAGGCGTCGCCCGAGGAGAGTGTGGTCGCCGAGGCCGAGGTCGATGCTGAGGTCGAGGCTGAGGTCGAGGTCGAGGAGGCCACCGACGAGGCGCCCGACGAGGACGTCGCGGACGAGGCCGTCGCGGACGAGGCCGCCGAGCCTGAGACCGAGCCCGAGCCCGAGGCGGAGGCCACGGACGAGGCTGCCGAGGAGTCCGACGAGGACGCCGACAAGGCCTGATCCAGCACCACGCTCGTCGACCCGCCCGTTCTGCACGGGCGGGTCGGCGCTATTTCAGGAGCGGGAACGTCGACGCCGGGTGCCCTCGAGGGCCATCGGCTCGGCGTCGGTCACTCGGGCGGCGCCGGTGAGCATCTTGCCGAGCAGCTGCATGAGCTGCTCGCGCTCGGCGGGGTCCAGGTCGGCCATGACCGCCTGCTCGACCGCGTGGATGCCGGGCAGGAACCGGTCGCAGAGCGCCTGCCCCTCCTCGGTGACCTCGACCAGGACGCTGCGGCGGTCCTCCGGGTTCGGCAGGCGTCTGATCCAGCCCTGACGCTCCAGCCGGTCCAGCGTGCTGGTCATGGTGGCCGACGAGATGAGGGTGCGGTCGCTGATCTCGCTCGGGGTGAGTGGCTCGTCGGCGCCCTCGATGACGGCGAGGGTGTTGGTCATCGCCTGGTTGATGCCGAGCGAGGCGGAGACCACTCGGTCCAGCTCCTCGCGCAGCACGAAGCCGGTCCGCATCAGGGTCGCGAACAGCTCGGTCGACGAGGGGTCTGCGTCCGGGTACTCGCTGGTGAAGTCGTCGCCGACTCGCACCACGCCGCGGGACGCCAAGGAAGGCGGGCTGTTGCCCGCCTTCCTGGATCTGCGAGGCGTTGGGTCAGACAAGCTCGTAGATCGCGATCTCGGGGGCGCCGGACACGCCGGCCTTCTCCATCACGGCGGGGAGCTCGGGGTCGCCGGCGAAGTTCTGCGCCGAGTCGAGGGAGTCGAAGTCGTGGGTGATCCAGACATCGTTGCCGTCTTCCGGGTTGCGGCCCACCCGGGTGTTGGAGGCGCCGTACTTGCTGTGCAGGGCCCCGACCTCGGGGCCGTCGAAGACGGCCCGCCACGCGGCGTAGTCCTGGACGGGGTGACGGACGGTGAAGGTTGCGGTCATGGCTGCTCCAGATCTCAGGGTCCGAGGCCTCGTTGCCTCGTGGACGGGAACGTTAGAGCCAAAGTAGTTCGGGCGCAAGTGTTTTAGATCGGAAATAAATTATCTACCGAGTCCGGTGGACGGCCCGCTGGACCCGCTCGTTCGCCGGGGTCGCTACTCCGTGCAGCCGGCCGAGCAGCACGATCTCCCCGGCCCGGTGGTCGACCTCGGTGTCGATCCCTCGGGACAGGCTCTGGCCGAGCGAGTTGGGCCCCTCGACTTCCGGCCGGGACTGGAGCAGGTCTCCTCGACGCTCGCGGTCGGCCTCGTGGCTCACGACGGACACTCCGGCGGCGGCGAGCACCGCCTCGGCCTCCGCTCGGACGAGGGGTTTGAGCTCATCGGCCTCGTCCGGAAGGACCGCCGAGACGTCGCCGACGGCGTTGGTGACCAGCTTGCGGTACTTCCAGGCCATGATGTCGGGCCGCGGCACCGACTCGAAGCCGGCGGAGCGCAGGTCGGCGGAGACGCGCTCCGTCACCTGGTCGGTGCCGGTCGGGTAGCGGCCGATGTCGAGGATGCCGGGCACCGGGTGGCAGCCCTGGACGACGACGCCCGGCTCGAGGTGCTGCGCGGGCAGCATCACCGTGATCGCGTAGGTGTGGGCGAACCGGCGCAGCGCAGCCGGTTCGTTGGCGACACCGTTCTGCGCGCAGACCACCGGCACGGTCCCGGGCGCGTGCCGCACCAGGTCGGCGAGTGCGGCCTCGGTCTGGTGCGACTTCACCGCCAGTACGACGACGGTGTCGTCGTGCCACTGGATCCCGGCCGCGGTGTCGGTCGCGGGTGCCCGGACGGCGTGCCGTCCGTCGGCAGTGTCGAGCACCAGCCCGTCCGCGAGGATCCGCGCCAGATGCTCGCCGCGCGCGACGAGCGTGACGTCGTGGCCGGCGAGGGAGAGCCGGCCGCCGATCACGCCCCCGACGGCCCCGGCGCCGTACAGGACGAAGTGTCCGGTCACCAGGCGCTCACAGCGCTTCGGGCTTGTTCCGCATCCAGACCACGAAGGCGAGCATCCCGGCACCGGCGATGAGCAGGACCACGCCAACTGTGGCGAGCGCCTGGTTGTCGGACGACACCCCCACCGCGGACAGCACGATGCCGGTGAGCAGGTCCGTCAGGGCCCCGAGGCCGAGGATCTTGGCGCCACGCCCGGTGCTGGTCAGTTCGGACACGTTCCCATCCTTGCACCAGCGGGTGGTAGAGACAGGCCCATGGAGCGTGGCGTGCTGGTGGTGGGTGAAGCGCTGGTCGACATCGTGCAGACCCCGAGCGGCCGGCGGCACGAGTACGCCGGCGGCAGCGCGGCGAACGTGGCTGTCGCCCTGGCGCGTCTGGGGCGGCCGACCAGGCTGGCGACCAGCTTTGCTCCCGACCACCACGGCGAGCTGATCGCCGCCCATCTCGAGAGCGCCGGCGTGCGGCTCGCGTGCGACCCGGCCGCGGTGGAGCGCACGTCGACCGCGGAGGCCACGATCCTGACGTCAGGCGCGGCGGACTACACCTTCGAGATCGACTGGCGGTTGCTGCCGGTGAGCCTGGACGAGGACCCGCTGGTGGCCCACACCTGTTCGCTGGGGGCGGTGCTGCTGCCCGGTGCCGACGACGTGCGCGCGCTGCTCGACCGGCTGCGTGAGCGCTCGACGGTGAGCTACGACGTGAACGCGCGTCCCGCCGTGACCGGTACGGGGCCGGACGTCGTCGAGCGGGTGGAGCAGATGGTGGCGGTCGCCGATCTGGTCAAGGCGAGTGACGAGGACCTCGAGGCGCTCTACCCGCAGCGGACGTACGCCGACTCGGCAGCCGCACTGCTCGAGCTCGGGCCGGCGGCGGTCGTGGTGACTCGCGGCGCCGACGGAGCGCTCTGGGTGGACCGCGGGGCCTCGGTGGAGATCGCGTCGCGCCCGGTGCGGGTGGCCGACACGATCGGCGCCGGCGACACCTTCGGGGCCGGTCTCCTCGACGCGCTCTGGGAGCGCGGGCGGCTCGGGGCCGAGGCTCGCACGGGCCTCGCCGCGCTGCCGCGTGACGAGGTCGCCGAGGTGCTCGAGCACGCCGCCCGCGCGGCGGCGGTCACGGTCTCCCGCCCCGGCGCCGACCCGCCGTACCGTCACGAGCTCTAGCGCTAGAGCTGCGCCAGCACGTCTTGGGCGAACGCCTGGAGCGTCGCCAGATCATTGTCGGTGCTGTCGATGGTGAGGTTGATCTCCAGGCCGATCTGGCCCTTGACCATGATCAGCGCGAACACGCCGCCACCGGGCAGGGCGACCGCCGTTCCCCAGTCGGCGCCGGGCACATCCTCGGCGCCCGGGAAGTCGGCGTACAGATTGCCGCTCTCGGGCATGTCCTGAGCCGCGCGGGTCGTCGCCTTCACGAAACCTGCGACTGACTCTCCTGCCAAGTAGCAGTCCGTTGCGTTCGGGTCACCCAAGCTCGACGGCTGGCCCGTCGACAGCGTCGGGGCCGACCCGAAGTGTTCGGCGACCAGGTCCTTGTTGACAACCGCGCAGGAGTCGAACGCCGCGCCGCTCGGCGCTCCGCTGTCGGTCGGCAAGTCGGTGGGCAGATCGGTGGGTATGGCCGTGAGCTCGCTCGGAAACTCCGTCACGCTGCCTGACGGCGACGGGACATCGGAGATGGACAAGACCATCGACGGCGACGACTCGGTCCCGGCCTTCGCGCCCCCGCTGTCACCGCCGCAGCCGGTCACCGTCAGGGCGAGCACGAGGACAGAGCCTGCCGTGGCGAACGAACGTCTCATGCGTCGATCCCATCAGTCAGCGGCCGCACGAGCCATGACCCTTCTTCGTCATTCGTCGCGCTACGACACTGGGGCGGCCGCCACCGCGTCCTCCGGCGTAGGAGCCAGGAAGGCGTGCACCAGAGGCACGGCGGAGGCGCCCTCCCCGCTGGCCGCCGCCACTCGTTTCATGGACCCCGAGCGGATGTCGCCGGCCGCGAAGATGCCCGGGATGGTGGTGGCCAGGTTGGCAGGAGGCAGCCCGTCGGCCCACTGGTCGCGCGGCACGTCGCGGCCGGTCAGCACGAAGCTGTTCTTGTCACGCGCCAGCTCCGGCGGGAGCCAGTCGCAACGCGGCTCGGCCCCCAGCAGGAGGAACAGCCCGCGGGCCTCCTTCGTGGCCCGCTCGCCGGTGTCGGTGTTCTCAAGGCAGAGCCACTCGAGCTGGGCCTCGCCCCCGCCATCGATCACGCGGGTGCTCGGCAGCACGGAGATCCGGTCGTTGTAGCCGATCTCGTCGATGAGGTAGCGCGACATGGTCTCCTCGAGGCCGGGGCGGCGGACCACGATCGTCACCGAGCTGGCGAACCGGGCGAGGTGCAGCGCCGCCTGACCGGCCGAGTTGCCACCGCCGACGACCACGACGTCGTAGCCCTCCATCTCCCGAGCGGCCGTCATGGCGGCGCCGTAGTTGACGCCGGCGCCGACCAGATCCTCGATCGGGGGTACGCCGAGCTTCCGGTAAGCCACTCCGCTGGAGATCAGGACGGTCCGGGCCCGGACGTCGCCTCCGTCGGTCCGCAGCAGATGGGGCGCGCCGTCCGCCCCCGGCTCCAGTGCGGTCACCTCCCAGCCGGTGAAGAAGTCGGTGCCGAACCGCAGCGCCTGGTTGCGGGCACGCTGTGCCAGCCGCATCCCGGAGATGCCGCGGGGGAAGCCGAGGTAGTTGCGGATCATGGAGCTGGTGCCGGCCTGGCCGCCGATGGCCTCGGCTTCGAGTACGACGACCGAGAGCCCCTCGGACGCGCCGTACACCGCCGCCGCAAGCCCGGCGGGCCCGCCGCCGACGACCGCTAGATCGACGACCTTGTCGACCTTGAAGTCTCCGGGGCGGCCGTAGATCGAGATCGCGACGTCGCGCACGCTTGTGGCCTGGATGGGCACTCGATTGGCGGCGGTGATGAGCGGCCAGCGCAGCTCCTCGACGCCGAGCTGCTCGCGGATGCCGGTGAGGTAGTCCTGGATCTCCGGGTCCTCGGGGTGCCAGACCCGGTTCTGCATCCCCATCCGGTCCAGGAAGTCCCGGATGGAGAGAGTCAGCGCGTCGTGGGTGGGCGAGATGATCTTGGCGCTGACCACTTCGGGATCCGGGACCGTGGACGTCCAGTCGGACAGCAGGTCGGTGATCGCGTTGTGGAACTCCTCGTCACGCTTGCCCCGGGGCATGAGCAGGTAGGCGTCGAACTTGCCCTTCGCCATGCCGATCCGCAGCCCGGGGCCGTCGATGACGAAGTAGTCCCAGTGCGCCGCGATGACCCGGCGTGAGGTCGGGACCACGATCCGCCAGCGGTGGATCGCCTCGAAAATGTGCTCGACATCCGGCAGTCGCGAGTCGGAGACGAACAACGCCACCTGGCCGCCGTCCTCGATGGTTTCTTGGGCCATGGACTCGGCCTCGGCGCAGCTGTGCGCCGCGCGAAGCGTGTAGTCGCGTGCGTACCTGCTCTGGAACTCGTCCATGAGGACGTCGGCGTGGTGCTCTGACACCAGGATGATCGCGGGATCTGCCACCGTTCCAGCCTAGTTTCTAGTCTGGAACCACGCTGTTGAGAGGATGCGCGAGTGCGGATCCGCCTCGACCTCGCCTACGACGGCACCGCCTTCCACGGCTGGGCCGCACAGCCGGGGCTGCGGACGGTGGAGGGCGAGCTGGGGGCCGCGCTGGCGACCGTGCTGCGGGTCCCACGGGTCGAGCTGACCTGCGCGGGGCGCACCGACGCCGGCGTGCACGCGCGCGGTCAGGTGGTGCACGCCGACCTCGCTGGGCTGCCCGAGGGCGCGGACCGGCTGCCCCCCCGGCTGAACGGCGTGCTGGGCGACGACGTGCGGGTGCAGCGTGCGGTCGGGGCGCCGGACGGCTTCGACGCGCGGTTCTCCGCGATCTGGCGGCGGTATGCCTACCGGGTGGCCGACCGCCCCGAGGCCGTGGACCCGCTGCGCCGGGGCCAGGTGCTGGCCCGGTCGCGGCCGGCCGACGAGGCCTTGATGAACGCCGCGGCACTGACTCTGCTGGGCGAGCACGACTTCGCGGCGTTCTGCAAGCAGCGCGAGGGCGCCACCACGATCCGCAACCTGATCGACCTGCGCTGGGAACGGGAGCCGGACGGGCTGCTCGTGGCGCACGTGCGGGCCGACGCGTTCTGCCACAGCATGGTCCGTTCGCTGGTCGGCTGCCTGCTCGCCGTCGGCGAGGGCCGTCGCTCGGTCGACTGGGCGGCCGAGGTGCTGGCCGCGGAGCGCCGCGACTCCGCGGTGGCCGTCGCGCCCGCGCACGGCCTCACCCTCGAGGAGGTCGGCTACCCGCCGGACGCCGAGCTCGCGGCGCGCGCCGAGATCGCAAGGGCGTGGCGTGGCTGACGACGAGCACTACTTCTCCGCCGACCCGTCGGTGCCGTTCCGCCGGATGCCGGTGACCGCCTCGGTCTGGGGCCACTCGCTGGCGCTCGACAGTGGCTCGGGGGTCTTCGCACAGGGCCGCGTGGACGTCGGCACGGCGGTGCTGTTCCGCGAGACCGCGGCACCCGCGGGCGGTCGGGTCCTGGACCTCGGCTGCGGGTACGGCGTGATCGGGCTGGCCATCGCCGCCGCAGTGCCGGGCGCGACGGTGACCGGTGTCGACGTGAACGAGCGAGCCGTGCTGCTGGCGAACGAGAACGCTGCCGCGCTGGGCCTGGCCGATCGGTTCACAGCGACCACGCCGCCCGGCGTACCCGCGGACGCGACGTACGACGAGCTCTGGTCGAACCCTCCGATCCGGATCGGGAAGACGGCGCTCCACGAGCTGCTGCTGACCTGGTTGCCTCGGCTGGTGCCCGGCGGCCGCGCCGTGATGGTGGTGGGCAAGAACCTCGGAGCCGACTCGCTGCAGCGCTGGCTGGGGGAGCAGGGCTACCCGACGAGGCGAATTGCGAGTGCGAAGGGGTTCCGGGTGCTGGAGACTCGGCGCCCGTGATCACTCCGTGGGAGGACCCTGACTGGCTGGCCGAGGCCGTGGGCTGGGTCGACGAGCGGCTGGACCGTCTCGGTCGGCAGCGCACCGGCGAGCCGGAGCAGCCCCACATCCGCACCTGGGCGACGGCGCTCCGCGTCCCGACGGTGGAGGGACCGGTGTGGTTCAAGGCGAACACGCCGGAGCTGCGCCACGAGGTGACCGTGGTGGAGCGTGTCTCGGCCCACGTGCCGGACCGGGTGCCCCCGCTGCTGTCCAGCGACGTCGAACGGGGCTGGCTGCTGATGGCCGACGCCGGCGACCGGCTTCGCGAGATAGTGGCCGAGGAGCGGAGCCAGTCCCGCTGGCACGACGTGCTCGCCGGCGCGGCCGACGTGGCCCTCGCCCTGGAGCCCGATGCCGACGAGCTGCTCGCCGCCGGGGTCCCCGACATGCGACTGCACACCCTGACGGATGCGTACGCCGAGCTGGTGCAACGGTTCGACGTCGAGCCGAGGTTTCGCGACGCGGTGGGACGGGTGCGCGACCTGGTCGACGAGCTGACGTCGTACGGCGTCACCGAGACGCTCCAGCACGATGACCTCCACGACGGCCAGGTCTTCGTGAAGGACGGTCGCAACCTGATCCTCGACTGGGGCGATGCCGTGATCTCGCACCCGTTCTTCACGATGTCGGTGGCGCTGGAGGGTGGTGTCGCTTGGGGGCTCGACGACGTGGCCGACTCCGAGGACATCGGGCCGTACGTCGACAGCTACCTCGCGCGCTATGCCCCCGACCGGCCCGAGCTGCGCGACGCCGTGCCGCCGGCGCTGCGGCTGGGCTGGGTGTGCCGGGCAGTCAACAACCCGGACGTCAGCGGGCAAGAATTCTCGCAGGTCCGGCTCCGGATGTTCCTCGATGGTCGGCCGGAGTAGCGGTCACGCGAGGTGGGGCGCCTGCGGGTAGATTCCATCCACAGCGTTGGCCCGTCGCCGGGACGGTCGACAGGTAACGGTGGGATCGCTCCGCCTGGATTGGCACCTACGAGCGTTTGGTTACTAAACGCCCTCTGACACTGCGTGCGGACGAGCTTGAGTCAGGCTTTGTGTCGCTCTGCCTGGGGCGCGGTAGGGCACACTCGACCCACGCTCGACAGTGGGCCGGCCGACCTGCCGCTGATGAGATGGCGTGTGCGGTGGCTGGACGCTCGGCCTTGGTGTGCTCCTCAAGCGTGCTTCCCTCTCGTGCTTCTTCTCTTTCCTCTTTTCATTGCCCACCGCCTTCGGCGGCGTGGGCGGCGACCTCGCAGAGTCATTGATTTTGCAAAGCTAATATTATGGAATCCGTAAAACTAACGCTATGGTTTCTGCAATACGGACACGGAGATGGGGCGATGGGATCAAGCGAGGGGTACCGCGAGCGCGTCCTGGACAGCGAGCTCGCTGAACGCCTGACCGCAATCGGGGCTGTCCTCATCGAGGGTCCGAAGGCATGTGGCAAGACCGAGTCCGCGACCCAGAGGGCAGCTACCACCTACCGACTCGACGTCGACCCGGCGGCCCGCAACGCGGCCAGCGTCGCCCCAGACCTCCTGTTCGACGGTCCCAGACCGGTGCTGTTCGACGAATGGCAAGTCGTTCCAACCTTGTGGGACCAGGTCCGCCGCGCCGTCGACGACCGCGCGCCTGCTAAGGGGCTCTACATCCTGACCGGGTCGGCGACCCCCAGCGAGGACGTCAACAGGCACTCCGGTGCTGGCCGTATCGCGATCATCCAGATGCGGCCCATGTCACTCATGGAGTCAGGTCACTCGACCGGGCAGGCGTCACTGAAAGCGGTCCTGGCGGATAGCAAGGTCACCGCGCAGGACTCGGGCCTCACCGTTCCTGCCATCATTGACCGGATCTGCATCGGCGGCTGGCCGGCACTGCTCGATGCCGGCACCCAGGATGCCGCCCGATGGCTGCGCGACTATCTCAACCAGATCGTTCTAGTCGACATCCAAGCGCTTGGCGTACGGCAACGCGATCCCGAAAACATCCGACGGTTGATCAACTCGCTGGCCCGCAACGTCGGCACCGCCGCCAAGGTCACCGCGTTGGCCAAGGACGTCGGCGGGGCAGCAGGCCCGGTCGCGCGAGCCACCGCCGACCGGTACCTCGATTCGCTGTCCCGGCTGCGTATTACCGAGAACTCGCCCGCCTGGGCGCCAAACATGCGCTCGGCCACCCCGCTACAGTCCTCACCCACACGCTATTTCGTCGACCCCTCCCTCGCCGTCGCGGCACTCGGCCAGGGACCCCCCCAGCTGCTGGGAGACCTCAACGCCACCGGCTTCTTCTTCGAGAACCTCGTGGTACGCGATGTGCGCATCTACGCCCAGAAGCTCGGAGGGCAAGTCCACCACTGGCGAGACCAGAACCAGAACGAAGTAGACGTCGTCGTCACCTTGCCTGACGGTCGATGGGGGGCGTTCGAGGTCAAGATGAACCCCGCCGACTCTGACAAGGCGGCGGCCTCTCTGCTGTCTTTCGCCAAGAAGGTCGACCAGGGAAAGGCAGGCCCGCCGGCGGCCCTGGGTGTCATCACCTCTACCGGGTTCGCCTACCGCCGACCCGACGGCGTCACTGTCCTCCCGATCGGCACCCTTGGCCCCTGATGCCTTGCGCCCCGCATGGCACGGCACCATGGCGCGCATGTTCCTGCCCACCCCCACCCTGCACACCGATCGCTTGCGGTTGCGTCCCTTCAGCGACGCGGACGCGGACGCCCTCTACGAGCTGCACAGCAACGCCTACGTGCTGCGCTACTGGGACTCGCCGCCGTGGAGCGAGCGTGCGCGCGCCGACCGCTTCATCGCGGCGAGCCGGCAGATGGCGGAGGAGGGCAGCGGTGCGCGGCTGGCCATGGACCGGGTCTCCGACGATGCCTTCCTCGGCTGGTGCAGCTTGACCCGGTGGAACCCGGACCACCGCAGCGCGTCGATGGGCTACTGCCTCGGCGAAGCGGCATGGGGCCACGGCTACGCGACGGAAGCCGCGCGCTCCGTCCTGCAGTGGGCGTACGACGCCCTCGACCTGAATCGGGTCCAGGCCGAGACCGATACCCGCAACTCGGCGTCCGCGCGGGTATTGGAGAAGCTCGGGTTCGTGCGAGAAGGGACGCTGAGAGAGGACTGCGTCGTGAACGGCGACGTGTCGGACTCGTGGGTCTACGGGCTGCTCAGGCGGCAGTGGCAGCGGTCGTCAGCTGCCGGCTGACCCCCGCTCGAAGTCGAGGTCGAAGTCCTTGCCAAGCGACTGCGCTACGGCCTCGAGGTCGCACAACAGCTTTGGCGCGGGAAACCCAAGAGACTGCGCAGACCGGTCCATCAGGTCACCGACATCCTCGGTGAGCGCCGGGACATCGCGATCACCCGGCCGTACCTGCTCCAGCTGGCGGCCCGGGCCCAGGCCGCGGGGGAGCCGACGTTCGTCCACGGTCGCCTCGACCGACTCGAGGAGTCGCGGGCCGTGGAGCTGGAGGCACAGTTCCACCGGGTCTGGGCCGAGACCGTGACTCGTCGTCGTGACTGGCCGTGACGCGACCGCGACCATCGACCGTCACCCACAGACACAGGCCGATGGCGGCGAGCAGGTAGCCGTTGCCGACGAGGTGGTCGATCGGGCCCCACGCGTACTCGCGGTGGTGGCCGTAGCCCGGCCACACGATCGGGCGGGCCACGAAGACCGCGACCCACGCGAAGCACGCCCAGCGGCTGCCCTCCCACAGCACCAACGCGATGGGCACGACCCAGACCCAGTGGTGCGACCACGAGACGGGCGAGACGATCAGCATCGCGATCGCCCCCAGACAGGTGCCGAGCACGCGGTCGTCCGCACGCCACCGGTGGGCGGCGAGCAGCAGCACCGCGAGGGCGAGGGGCATCGCGACGGCTAGCCACAGAAGAGTGGATGGCTGGCCGTCGAGCAGCCTGCTGAGCGCGCCGTACGCCGACTGGTTGTGCGCCAACGCCGGCGGGCCGACCCGCGAGGCATCGAAGAGACCTTCTGTCCAGTACGACGCGGACGCTGCGGGCATGGCCACGAAGCCGACCGCGACGGTCAAGGCGAAGGCAGCAACGGCCCGTCCGGCAGCCGTACGGCGTCCGACCAGGACCAGGAGGACGACGAACAGCAGAGGCGTCAGCTTCACGCCGGCCGCGATGCCCACCAGGACGCCGGACCAGCGTCGTTCCGGCACGAGCAGGTCCACCAGCAACGCGAGCATCAGCAACACGTTGACCTGTCCGAAGGAGAGGTTCTGCCACACCGGCTCCAGCGCTACCGCGGCGCAGGTCAACACCGCGACCATCCACCCCGGCGCGGGCCGATCGAGCGCGCGCCGCACCACGATGACCACCGCGGCCAGTGCCCCGACCGACGCCCCCGTCCACAACGCAGCGGAGAGCCACCCAGGGAGCAGCGCGACCGGCACCATCACGACCGCCGCGAACGGCGGGTACGTGAACGGATATCCGGTGACCGGGTCGTCGGCCTCGTAGAGAGGCAGACCATCGAGAACGGCCCGGCCGCCGTACCTGTAGACGAAGAGGTCCGCGAAGTCGCGATGGACCGCGCCCACGACGGCCGCAACGACCACCAACGCCAGGACCGGCGTGATGCCCGTCAGCAGGCGGGAGCGATTCATGTCGGCCTACGACTCACGGACCGCGGGTGCGACCTTCAGATCTGCCGCCGGGTGCTCGACGAGCGCCAGGACGCGGCTCGCCATGAAGCGCGCGGTGCGGACCGGGTTGCCACTGCGAGTCACCTCGGTCACCGTCACCAGCGCGCGCCCGGTCTCGATCTCCACGCGCCGGCCGTTCCGCGTGGCGACGATGTCGTAGGTGCGGACCTCACCGCCCGCGTCGATGACGATCTCCACGCGATCTCCGCGCATCCGTTCACGGTACTCCGGACCGCGGACAGCGAACGGCTCGCACCTCGGTGGTCGCGCGACCTCGACGGGTGGTCTCAGCCGGCAGCCTTGATCGGCTCGTAGCAGTCGTAGGAGCTCTGCCGGAGGATCTTCCCGTCCTGGAACCGGTAGAAGACCGCCACGTGAGCAACCAGCTCGGTCCCGGCCGGCAGGGCGCCCGCGTCGACGGCGGTGGTGGCGGTCCAGCGCAGCTGTACGGCGACCTGCTCGCCGTCGTCCACGATGTTCTCGACGTCGTACTGCTGCCACAGCAGGAGGTCCGCGCCGGCACGGTAGCCCTCGAGCATCTCCGTCAGCTTGCGCGTGTGGCCACCGGGGCGCATCAGGCTCGGCAGCTCGACCTGCTCGGCGTCGGGGTGCCAGTACGCCGAGACGGCCTCCGCGGGCTCGTTGTCGGTGATGGCCAGAAGCAGGTCGCGGATCAGTTGCTCGTTTCCCGTCATGTATACAACCATAGTTGCACAACTGAGATTGTCTACCTCATACTGAGCCGGTGGATCTCCGGGACCTCGACCTGCCCACCCTCGTGACGCTGTCCGCCCCGGCCGTGACTGAGGCGCTCGTGACGCGGCTGCGCGAGCAGGGGTACGACGGTGTGAAGGCCTCGCACGGGTACGTCGTCCAGCGCCTGCTGGAGGACGAGCCGACCATCGGTGGCCTGGCCTCCGCACTCGGGATCACGCAGCAGGGCGCCTCGAAGCAGGTGGCTGACCTCGAGCGACTCGGCTACGTCGAGCGGGTGCCCGTGCCCGGAGACCAGCGGGCCCGACACGTACGGCTCACCGAGCGCGGCCGGTCAATGGTGGCGGCGACCAGGGACGCTCGCCGCGACCTCGAACGCAAGCTCGTCGACGCGGTCGGCATCCGCAAGGCCAACGCGGGCAAGGACGCCCTGATCGCGCTGGTCGAGGCGCTCGGGCTCGCCGAGCCGGTCCGGCGCCGCGCCGTGCCACCGCCCCGGGACTGACGGCGGCGGACTGCCCCGCCGATCAACCGGGGACCGGCACGACCTCGCGGGCGAGCTGCCGCTCGGCTGCCTTGGCGGCCGGGTGGATGGCGACCGCGGCAACGACCACGATCGCGGCGATGACGAGCCAGCCGGGCGTGCCCCACCCCATGGCGAGGAACGTGTACGCCGCCGGCGCCCACACCGAGCCGAGGGTGTAGCCGAGCTGCGACACACCTTGGTACTCCCCACGTCGCGCGGGGTCGGACAGCTCGGCCTGGAGGCCCCACTCGCCGGCGGAGTCGAAGAGCTCGGCACCGGTCACGGTGACGTGGCCAACCCATACCAGCGCGATCGTGACCCAGCCGACCGTGTCGTGCGTGACGAGCACGATGCCGCAGGAGAGCACGAAGAAGACCGCTCCGCGGCGTACGACCCGCAGGGAGTCGGCGACCGTCACCACACCTCGTGCCGCGGCCACCTGCAGCAGGACCGCCAGCACGGTGTTGGTCCCGAACAGCCAGGCCAGCAGCACCCGAGGCGCGTCCGTCTCCTCGACCAGCCACAGCGGGATCACGACGTTGAGCAGGACCTGATGGGTGCCGAGCACGCCGCCGCAGACCGACATCAGCAGGAACCCGCGGTTGCGGAGCGCGCTGCGGCGTCCCTTTCCCTCAAGTGCGGCCTCGAGTGGCGACTCCTGCTCCACGTGCGCGCCCCTGCGGGGCAGCCGGGAGACGAGGGTCGCGTTGACGAGCAGCAGGGCGGCTGTGGCCGCCGGCACCATGCGGATCACGTCGTTGCTGTTGGTGGCCAGCGCGACGCCGGCCAGCAGGGCGCCGAGGGTGTAGCCGACGTTGCGGGCGGCACGGAAGTAGGCGTTGGAGGAGACGCGCTGCTCACGCGGGAAGACGTCGAACCGATAGGCGTTGCGGGCCGACCGGCTCGCCGTCGCCACCACCTGGACCGCGATCATCACCGCGACGAACCCGACCATCCCGCCGACGGCCAGCCAGGCGAGGTAGAGCACGGCCTCGACCAGCGAGCTGATCGCCCACACCCGCTTCGCCCCGAATCGGTCGCTGAGCTTCCCCAGGGGTACGGCGACGAGGAACGTCACCACGCCGGCGATGGTCAGGCCGAGCCCGACCCGAGCGGCCGAGAGCCCGACGATCTGCGTGAAGAAGACCGCACTGCCGGTGAGGAAGACCCCGTCCCCGAACGCCGACAGCACCGACTGGATCGAGAGCCTGCGCACCAGCGGGGTCGGTCCGGCCAGACGCACCAGCCGGGCGGGGAGGTATCTCGACATCAAGATAACGGTAACATCCGCCGCAGGAGGCGAGCGATGGGTTTTCCGGACTGGGCACGTACTCGGCAGGTCGTCCTGCCCCTGGTCATGCCGGCGCTCGCGGGTCGCACCGCAAGCGGTCCGAAGGGGCCCGGGTTCCGCCGCGTGCTCGCCGCGCAGGGGCTGTCGTGGACGGGCGACCTTGCCCTGCTCGGTGCGGGGCGCGGGCGGTTCCTGACCGGGCTCACCTCGTTCCTGGGGGCGCACCTCGCGTACACGTCGGCGCTTCGGAGCCGGTCGTCGGAGCCGGTACTCGGCACGCCCGGTCGGCGACGCTTCCTCGCCGCCGGCGCGGCCGCAGCCTCGGGGATGGCGCTGGCGGCAGGACGCGAGGACCGGGGCGTCGCGCTGCCGGTCGCCGGGTATGGCGTCACCCTCGCGACCATGGTCGCGGCGGCCGCCGCGGTCGACCCGGATAGCGGCCGCGGGCAGCTGCTCACCGGGGCGTCGTTGTTCCTGGTGTCAGACACCCTGCTCGGCGTACGCCGCTTCGTGCTCCCCGACCGCGCCGAGCCTCTCGACACCGCCGTGTTCGCGACGTACGTCGCCGCGCAGTGGTTCCTCGCCGACGGGATGAGGCGCTAGGACATGGACACGGATCAGCCTCGAGCCCGGGGCCGCTGCCTGTGCGGTGCGGTGACGTACGCCGTCACCGGGCCCCTGCGCGAGGTCGTCAACTGCCACTGCCACCGTTGCAGGCAGTTCACCGGCCACCACCTGGCGGCGACCAGCGCCGCCGTCGGCGACGTGGCGATCGACGACGCCAGCGGGCTGCTCACCTGGTTCTTCCCGGTCGACGACGCCGGCTACGCCTTCTGCAGGAGCTGCGGTTCGTCGATGTTCTGGGAGGGCCGCAGCACGCCCGGCCGGCTGTCGATCTGCGCCGGGACGCTCGAGCCGCCGACCGGGCTGCGGACCGTCGAGGCGTGGTGGACCAGCGAGGCCAGCGACTACCACGACCGCCCGGACCTGCCCGAGCGCGCCCGCGAGTAGGTCAGACGAACGCCGCGATGCCGGTCTCGTCGCGGCCGATGAGCAGCTTCTGGACCTGGCTGGTGCCTTCGTAGAGCGTCATCACCCGGGCGTCGCGGAGGTACTTCGCGGCGGGGTACTCGTCGACGTACCCGGCACCGCCGTAGATCTGGATGCAGTGGTTGGCGGCGCGCACCGCGGCCTCGGAGGCGTAGAGCTTGGCCTTCGACGCCGCGATCCGGAAGTCCTCGCCACGATCGATCAGGTCGGCGGCCCGCCAGACCAGCAGCCGCGCGGCGTCCGCGTCCAGCGAGATGTCGGCGATCATGTCCTGGACCAGCTGGAAGCCGGCGATCTGGCGGCCGAACTGGGTCCGCTCCTTCGCGTAGGACACCGACGACTCGAGGCAGGCCTGCACCAGGCCCACGCAGCCGGCGGCGACGGAGACCCGGCCCTTGTCGAGGCTGCTCATCGCGACCTTGAAGCCCTGCCCCTCCTCGCCGAGTCGCGCGGACTCCGGCACCCGGACGTCCTCCAGGAAGAGCTCGGCGGTCGCCTGGCCGCGGAGCCCGAGCTTGCCCTTGATCTCGCGGGCCTCGAAGCCGTCGGTGTCGGTGGGCACGAGGAAGGCCGTGACGCCGCGCGGGCCGTCGTCGGACGTGCGGGCGAAGACGAGTGCGACCTGGGCCCAGGTGCCGTTGGTGATGAACAGCTTCTGGCCGTTGAGGACGTAGTCGGTGCCGTCCCTCGTCGCCTTCGAGGTGAGGTTGCCGGCGTCGGAACCGGTGCCGGGCTCGGTCAGTCCGAAGCAACCCAGCTTCTCCGCGGTGGCGATCCCGGGCAGCCACTCCTGCTTCTGCTCCTCGGTGCCGAAACCGAGGATCGACTTGCCGACCAGGCCGTTGGAGACCGAGACGATGCCGCGCAGCGCGGAGTCGGCCCGCCCGAGCTCCTCCATGCCGATCGCATAGGTGACGTAGTCGCCGCCGAGGCCGCCGTACTCCTCGGGGATGGTCAGCCCGAAGAACCCGATCTCGGCCATCTTGGGGATGATCGCGAGGTCGACCGACTCGTCGCGGTCCCACTGCTGGCGGTGCGGCACCGCCTCCTTCTCGAGGAAGTCGCGGGCCAGCGTCCGGAACGCCTCCTGCTCCTCGCTCAGCGACATGTCCATGTCGGCTCCTCAGGTAGTGGGTCGTCGGGATACTCCGTGACGTTTGGCCTGTGTAACTAGCGGTTCCACAGGGCCAAACGTCACGGACTATCCCCGCGTGGCGGCCTGGCGGGCCAGTTCGGCCCGGGCCAGTGATGCCTTGTGCACCTCGTCGGGGCCGTCGGCGAAGCGGAGAGTCCGGATCGCGGCGTACGACGCGGCGAGGGGGAAGTCCTGGGAGAGGCCCCCGGCGCCGTGCGCCTGGATGGCGCGGTCGAGGATCTCCTGGACCACCTTGGGCGTGGCGATCTTGATCGCCTGGATCTCGGTGTGCGCGCCGCGGTTGCCCACCGTGTCCATCAGCCAGGCGGTCTTGAGGACCAGGAGCCGGAGCTGCTCGACCGCCACCCGGGCGTCGGCGATCCACTCGCGGATGACGCCCTGCCGGGCCAGCGGCTTGCCGAAGGCGACCCGGCCCTCGACCCGGGCGCACATCAGCTCGATCGCCTTCTCCGCGAGTCCGACCGCGCGCATGCAGTGGTGGATCCGGCCGGGGCCGAGCCGGGCCTGGGCGATCGCGAAGCCGAGACCCTCGTCGCCGACCAGGTTGGCGGCGGGCACGCGGACGTCCTCGAACCGGAGCTCGGCGTGGCCGCCGTGCTCGTGGTCGTCGTACCCGAATACCGTCATCGGGCGTACGACGGTGAGCCCAGCGGTGTCGCGGGGGACCAGGATCATCGACTGCTGGCGGTGCCGCTCGGCCTCCGGGTCGGTCTTGCCCATCACGATGAAGACCTCGCACTGCGGGTTCATCGCTCCGGTGATCCACCACTTGCGGCCGTTGAGGACGTACTCGTCGCCGTCGCGGACGATCGAGGTCTCGATGTTCGTGGCGTCGGACGACGCGACGTCCGGCTCGGTCATCGCGAACGCCGACCGGATGCGGCCCTCGAGCAGCGGCGTGAGCCAGCGCTCCTGCTGCTCGGGGTTGCCGAACATCGCCAGCACTTCCATGTTGCCGGTGTCCGGGGCCGAGCAGTTGAGCGCCGGCGGGGCCAGGTGGCCGGCGCGGCCGGTGATCTCGGCCAGCGGTGCGTACTGCAGGTTGGTCAGTCCGGCGCCGTGCTCGTCCCCTGGCAGGAACAGGTTCCAGAGCCCGCGCTCGCGGGCCGCGGCCCGCAGCTCCTGGAGCACCGGTGCCGTCGACCACGCGAACGGTTCGTCCATCGCCTCGAGCTGGTCGTGGAAGACCTGCTCGGCCGGCTCGATCTTCGTCGCCATGAAGTCGAGCAGCTGCTCCTGAAGCTCCTGCGTGCGGGCGTCGAGCGCGAAGTCCATCTATTGCTCCTTCAGGGAGTGGAGGCCAGCACCGATGATCAGGTCGAACCCCTCGCCGATCCGGTCGAACCCCTCTCCGACGGTCTGGCCCTGGAGGAACCGGTAGTGGATGCCCTCCAGGATGACGGCGAGCTTGAAGTAGCCCAGCGCGAGGTGGAAGTTCATGTCGCCCGGCTCCCGACCGCTGGCGGCGGTGTACGCCGCGAGCTGCTGCTGGGTGCCCGGCCAGCCCTTGGCCTTCGCGACGTCGGAGACCAGGTCTCCGCCGGCGGAGGCGCCCAGGGTCTCGTAGACGAGCATCAGCGCCACGTCGGTGCGCGTGTCTCCGAGGGTCGCCATCTCCCAGTCGACGACGGCGTGGATCTGGTCGTCGCCGCCGAGCAGGCAGTTGTCGAGCCGGTAGTCGCCGTGCACGACCCCGAGCACCGACGGGTCCTCGGCAGGCAGCTTCTCCGTCAGCAACCGGTGCAGCTCGTCGGCGTCGGGGTGCTCGCGGGTCTTGGAGCCCTCGAGCTGCTTCCCCCAGCGGCGCACCTGCCGCTCGAGGAAGCCCTGCGGCCGGCCGAACTCCGACAGCCCCACCTGCTCGGGGTCGACGGCGTGGAGGATGGCGAGCACGTCGACGAGGCGACCTGCGATCGCCTCGGTCCGCTCGACACCACGCTCGTCGAGCTCGCGGGCGGTGCGGATCGCGACGCCGTCGATCTTCTCCATGACGTAGAAGGGGGCTCCGAGCACCGTCTCGTCGGCGCAGTGCGCGAACATGCGGGGGACGGGGACGCCCGTGTCGGCCAGCGCCGACATCGCGGTGTACTCGCGGCCCATGTCGTGCGCGGTCGCCTGCACGTGGCCGAGCGGTGGCCGGCGCACGATCCACCACGAGCTGCCGTCGGTGACCTCATAGGTGAGGTTGGACTTGCCGCCGGCGATGACCGTCGCGGACAGGTGGCCTGCGATCTCGCCGGGCCGCTCGCCGTCGTACCAGCGGCGGAAGGCGTCGAGGTCGAGGCCGGGCACCTCCATCAGGCGACGCCCGAGTGCTCGTCGACCTTGGCTTGCAACCGCTGCATCCCCGCCAGCCAGGCGTCGGTGTCCGCGGCGCGGGCGGCGTAGTAGCTGCCGACCTCGGGGTGGGGGAGGACCAGGAACCGGTCGTCGGCCAGCGAGGCCACCCACGCGTCGGCGACCTGGTCGGGCGTGAGCGCCGCGTCGCGGGTGAGCAGGTCCTTGAGCGGTCCGGCCTGCTCGAGCATCCGGGTCTGCACGCCCTGCGGGCAGATCGCCTGCACGGCGATGCCTCTGCCGCCGTAGGTCACCGACAGCCACTCCGCGAAGCCGACCGCGGCGTGCTTGGTGACCGAGTACGGCGCGGCACCGATCATCGTGAGCAGCCCGGCGGCCGACGCAGTCACCACGAACCGCCCGCCCTTCGAGTCCGCCAGCCAGGCCGGCACGAGCACGCGCGCGGCACGGACATGGGCCATCACGTTGGTGTCGATCATCCGGGCCCAGTCCTCGTCGGAGGCCTGGAGGCTGTCGGGCTTGGTCCGGTCGATGCCGGCGTTCGCCATGAACACGTCGATCCGGCCGAGCGCCTTGGCGGCGGTGTCGACGAGCGCGCGTACGCCGGCGTCGGAGGAGCAGTCACCCGGTGCCGCGGTAGCACCCAGTTCCTCGGCCACCGCCCGGCAGGCCGTTTCGTCGAGGTCGTTGACCACGACGCGCGCGCCCTCGGCGACCAACCGGCTCGCCAGCGCCCTGCCGATGCCGTGCCCGGCGCCGGTGACCACCGCTCCGGCGTCTCGGAGTTGCTGCATAGGCCCACACTTTCACGTGTCAACCGCAGTTGACAGACCGGATTGTGTCAACTACGGTTGACAGCATGTCGACCGACCTCAGCGAGCTGACCGCCGCGGCGACAGCGCCCGACCCGCGAGCCGGACTCCGCGCCGTCCGCGCACTGGGCCGGCTGCTCGAGCACCTCGAGCGCACCCAGGTCGACCGGGCCCGCGCGGCCGGGTGGTCGTGGCAGGAGATCGCGGAGGTGCTGGGGGTGAGCCGCCAGGCCGTCCACAAGAAGCACGCCCGCAGGTAGTCGGACACGTCGACAGGAGTCCAGAGATGTTCGAGCGCTTCACCCGCAACGCCCGAGCCGTGGTCGTCGGCGCCCAGGCGGTCGCCGTCAGCTCCGGAGCCCCGGAGGTGCGTCCGGCCCACCTGTTCGAGTCGCTGGCCGCGACGGACAGTGTGCTCGCCATGCACGTGCTGGCCCAGCTCGGTGCGCCCGGCGACGAGGTGCGCCGGGTGGTGCGTGGCCTCGCCTCCCGCTACTCCGACGGGCTGGACGCCGACGACGCCGAGGCGCTCAAGCTGCTCGGCATCGACCTCGACGACGTCCTCAGCCGCATCGAGGGAGATCTCGGCGACGGCGTCAGCGGACTGATCCCGAAGGGCCACCGGCGACTCACCCGCGACAGCAAGAAGGTGCTCGAGCTGTCCCTGCGCGAAGCCCTCCAGCTCGGGGACAACTTCATCGGTACCGAGCACGTGCTGCTCGGGATCCTGCGCCAGGGCGACAGCGTGCCGCTGCAGACGCTCGCCGCCTTCGACCTCACCGTCGCCGACGTCCGCCGTGCTGTCGCGGAGGCGGACCGCCGAGCCGGCTAGGCAGACTTCTTGGCTGCTGACTTCTTCGCGGTCTTCCTGGTCTTCTTCTTGGCACTCTTCTTCGCAGTCTTCTTCGCGGTCGACCTCTTGCCGGCCAACTTGTCCTCGGACTTGCGGGTGCGCAGCTTGGGCAGGTCCCTGGTGTTGCCGGCCTTGTGCCCCTTCGCCGACTTGATCGAGGCCTGCAGCGCCTCGAGGAGGTCGACCACCTCGCCCTCGTCGTCCTCGTCGTACTCGGGCAGAACGACCTCGCGATCCTTCTTCTTGGCGGCAATGAGCTTCTGGACACGTTCGGTGTAGGTGTCCCGGTAGTTCTTGGGGTCCCACTCGCTCGTCATGGCCTTGATGAGCTTCACCGCCATGCCGAGGTCCTTGTCGGTGACCTTGGCGCGCGTCGGGAGCTGGTCCAGCTCCTTGGCGGGGTCGCGCACCTCATCGGCGAAGAACATCGTCTCGAGCACCAGCACGTTGCCGGAGGGCCGGATCGCGGCGAGGTACTGCCTACCGCGCATCACGAAGGTCGCCACTCCGATGCGGTCGGCCTTGTCCATTGCCTTGACCAGCAGCGTGTAGGCCTTCTTCGCGCTGTCGTCGGACGGGGCGAGGTAGTAGGACTTCTGGTAGTGGATCGGGTCGATCTCCGACGCCTCGACGAAGTCGCTGATGTCGATCGTGCGGCTCTTGGTCGGCTCGACCGACTCGAGCTCCTCCTGGGTGATCATCACGTAGCCACCGTCGTCGAGCTCCGCTCCCTTCACGACGTCGGAGTAGTCGACCTCGTCGCCGGTCTTCTCGTTGACCCGCTGGTTGCGGACGCGCGACTTCGTGCCCTTCTCGAACTGGTGGAAGTGCACGTCGTGGTCCTGGGTGGCCGAGTAGAGCCCGACCGGGACGTTGACCAGCCCGAACGACACCGACCCGGTCCAGATCGCGCGTGCCATCGCCACACCTCCTGCTCGCTCGGGAGGAGCGGTACCCGGGGTGAGACCTCCGAGACGTGCAACCGATCCGCGCCTCACGTCGTTCAATGGGGCATGGTGCGAGACGCGGACGCGGATGCTGCCTTCACCGAGTTCGCGGCCGCAAGTCGGGCCCGGCTGCGGAGTACGGCGTACTTGCTGTGCGGTGACTGGGACCGCGCTTCCGACCACGTGCAGGAAGGGCTGATCCGGGTCTACGTCGCCTGGCCACGGCTGGATCGGCACGGCGGGGAGTTCGCCTACGCTCGCAAGGCGGTGGTCAGCGCGTTCCTGGACGCCAGCCGCAAGCGGTCGAGCACCGAGAGGCCCGCCTCAGAACACTCGGACCGCGCCTCCGCCGAGGATGTCGCGACGGCCGTCGCCGACCGGACCGCCCTGATGGCGGCGCTCGCCCGGCTGCCCGGGCGGCAGCGCGCGTGCGTGGTGCTGCGGTACTTCGAGGAGCTCGACGTCCGCGAGACCGCCGCTGCGCTCGGCTGCAGCGAGGGCACCGTGAAGAGCCAGACCTCACGTGCCCTCGACTCGTTGCGAGCGATGTTCGAGGACGCGTCCCGCGACGAGCTCGTCGTGGCCGGAGAGAGGACCTTGCCGTGGTGAACGAGCTCAAGGAGCTGATGCGGCAGAACGTCGCCGCACCCCCGCCCGACGCCCTCGACTTCGACGCCCTGGTCGACGCCGGCCGACGTCGGGTCCGTCGTCGCAGGCGCATGGTGGTCCTCGGAGGAGCGGCCGTCGTGGTGGCCGGTGTGGTCGCCGGTGCCGCCGTCACCCTGCCCCAGGGGACCGACGGCACCGGAGCGGCAGACGGGCCGCCCGCGCCGGACGCGCCCACGGCCCGCCTGGCCGACGCCAAGTCGGCCGTCGAGGGGCGCGACTACCGGGTGCTCGCGTCGTACACCAACGACAACCTCGACCGTGACAACGGGCAGTACTTCGACGGGGTCACCGACGACGGCCAGATCCTGTTCCGCGACGGCCCGAGATCGGACCAGCTCTACCCGCGGCTGGCCCTCATCGACCCGGCGACCAACTCGAAGGACTGGCTGCCCGACCCGCCCATGGGGCAGTCCCAGACCTGGCCGGTCGAGCTGGGCGCCGACCGGTTGGTCCTGGTCGGCGGCGAGGGTGGCGGCATGAAGGCGCACCTGGTTGCGTACGTCTTCGACCGGGCCACCCGGCAGTGGAGCACCATGCAGTGGCCGGGCCTTCCCAAGCTCGGGTTCTTCCCGACCAGCAGCCTCGGGCCGGACGGCAGGCTCTACGCGTCCGTCCCGGCCACCCGGGGCAGGCCTCCCGAGGGCGGCTGGCCCGTCGGCCCCGACGGCGAGGCCGACGACGCCGACGCGGACGGCGACACCTACCACCTCTGGTCGGTCTCGCTCACCGACGAGAGCGACGTCCGCGACGAGGGGCTGACCGTGGGCAGCGTGGCCTTCACCGACAGGTCGATGGTGTGGACCGACTCGACCAACGGCGCCGCCGGGCTGGTCCACGTGCGCGACCTGGCGACGGGAGAGGAGCACTCCTTCGACCCGCACACGGGTGAGAAGTGCAACCTGCTGTCCTTCGGGGCGACCGACGACCGCGTGGTGATGAGCCAGTACTGCGGCACCTACGACGAAGGGACGCGCGACGACCGGGTGCAGATCCTCACCACGGACGGCGACCAGGTGGTGACCCTCCAGGACAGCGGGGTCGAGGGCTGGGTCGCCGGTGCCGGCGGGGACGGTGACGTGGTCACGGTGACCTCCTACGGCAACCGGCCCGGCACCTACGTCTACGACCTCGACACTGAAGCGTTCCTCCGCCTCAGTGACGCGGTCTCCAAGTTCGGGGTCGGCGGTCCGACGCCCGACGGACTGTTCCTGTGGCAGACCCCGGTCAACAACCGCCACGGCGCCACCCAGCACCTCGGTGAGCTCGTGGAGTGACAAATAGATAGCGAGTACCTATTCTCGCTATCTATGCGTGAGGTCTTCATGGCGCTGCTGTCGGGAGGCAGTGGCCACGGGTACGAGCTGAAGCAGGCGATCGAGCACGAGTTCGGTGCGCTGCTCCCGGAGCTGAACAGCGGCCAGATCTACTCGACCCTGGCCCGGCTCGAGCGGGACGGGCTCGTCGAGGGCGAGGCCGTCGCGGACGACAACCGCGGCAAGAAGGTCTACCGGCTCACCGAGCGGGGGCGCGAGGCGCTGCGCGACTGGCTCGGCGAACCGGTGCCAGGGGCCCGGCTCAAGGACGGGTTCTTCGTCAAGTTCGTGGTCGCCACCTCGGTCGGGCTGGCCGACCCGACCGACCTGATCGAGCGCCAGCGCGACGAGTACCTGCAGTCGCTCCGCGACCTGGACGCGCGGCTGGCCTCGGCCCCGCACGGCCCGACCGCCGAGCTGCTGGTCGAGGGTGCGGTGCTGCACCTCAAGGCCGACCTCGAGTGGCTCGACCTCATCGAGGAGCGGCTGACCGTGGGGCGGTCGGCGTGAGCGCGCTGCTGGAGGCCCGCGGTCTGACCCGGACCTACGACAACGGCGGCGCGGCGGTCCCGGCACTCGCCGGAGTCGACCTGACCATCGAACGCGGAGAGTTCGTCGCGGTGATGGGCCCGAGCGGCTGCGGCAAGTCGACGCTGCTCAACCTGCTGGCCGGGCTCGACCGGCCGAGCGCCGGCGAGGTGTGGCTGGACGGCTCGCGGGTCGACCAGCTCAGTGAGACGGCCCTGGCCCGACTGCGCCGCCGCCGGCTGGGCTTCGTCTTCCAGTTCTTCAACCTGCTGCCGGTGCTCACCGTGTCGGAGAACGTCGAGCTCCCGTTGCTGCTGGCCGGGCGGCGCCGCAGGCAGGCCCGTCGTACGGCGAGCCGGATGCTCGACGAGCTCGGGATCGGTGACAAGGCGGACGCCGCACCCGGCCAGCTCTCAGGCGGTCAGCAGCAACGCGTCGCGCTGGCCCGGGCGCTGGCCAACCAGCCGGACCTGGTGATGGGCGACGAGCCGACCGGGAACCTCGACTCGGCGTCCGCGGGCGAGGTGCTCGGCCTGTTGCGTGCGGCGCACGCCCGCGGCCAGACCCTGTTGGTGGCCACCCACGACGCCCGGGTGGCCGCCGCTGCCGACCGGGTGGTCACCATGCGCGACGGCCGGGTGACCCGGGAACGCCACCTGGACGCGTCCCGTCCGGTGACGCTCCCGTTCGACCCGGACCCGGCATGACCTCGACGCTGGTGCGGCTCGCCTTCGCCGGGCTGCGGTCCCGTCTCCTGGCCACCGCGCTCACCGTGCTGCTGGCCGGGGCCGCGACCAGCACCCTGGTGCTCGTGCTGGAGGTTCGGGAGACCGGGCGTGACCCGTGGGAGCGCACCTTCGCCGCTGCGCACGGTGCGCACGTGCTGGCCAACATGCCGACCAGTGCCGCGGCCGAGTCGCTCCGCGGGCTGGACGGAGTCACCGAGTCGGGGGAGCCGGTGCCCGTCACAACGGTCGAGCTCACGACGGCGCGGAACACCGAGCCGCTGCGCGTCGCGGGGTTGTCCGGTACGCCGACGGTGAACGCGCCGATCGCAATGTCCGGTACGGCGGAGCCCGGCGACGGCGTCGTCCTCGAGCGCAGCCTCGCCCGCATGCTCGGTCTGGCGGCCGGGGACAGGCTGCGACTGAGCGGCACGGGAGGGGACCAGGAGCTCGCGGTCGTCGGCACCGCGATCCTTCCGAGCCAGTCGCGGTACCCCCGCGCCAACCCGGGTTTTGCCTGGGTGACGCGGTCGACCATGGAGCGGCTGCAGCCCGACCAGGGGACGTGGCGCTGGGACGAGGCACTGCGCGTGCCAGACCCCGACTCCGCGCGCGCCGTGGCCGACTCGGTGGTCGTCGGTGCCCCACCCGGGACCGTCTTCGCGCAGACGTGGCAGGAGCAGCGGGACGACGCCCTGAAGGACGTCCAGCCACTGCAGCTGATCCTGTCGATGTACACCCTGATCCTGCTCGCCGTCGTCTTCGCCGTCGTAGGGATCCTGGTCGGGGCGCGGGTGTTGGAGCAGAACCGCGAGATCGGGCTGCTCAAGGCGGTGGGGCTCACACCGGGGCAGGTGACCGCGGTGTTCGTCATCGAGTCGACGGCTCTCGGCCTGGTCGCGACAGTTCTCGGGTACGCCGGCGGAACGGCGCTCGCCCCCAAGGTGGCCGGGGCGATGGCGGAGACCATGATCGAGCCTCCGACGACCGCTGCCGACCCTGCGCACCTACTGGTCGCGGGGCTGCCGGTGCTGCTCGTGCTGGTGCTGGCCACCTGGGCAGCGGCGCGCCGACGGACGCGTGCGTCGGTGCTGAACGCGCTGCAGTCCCGCCAGGCTCGGCCGCCCCGGCGGTCGCTGCTCGCGCGGGCCGCAAGGAGCCTGCCGCTCGGCGTCCCGCTCCATGTGGGGATCCGCTCCCTCCTGGCCGGCCGGGCCCGGGTCGTCCTGCTGACGGCCGCGATCTCACTCACCGGCGCGGCGATCGTGTTCGCCCTGTCGATGCAGGCCGCGCTCGACGACCGCCCCGACGGCGAACCGAGCGACGTACCGGTCGAGCTCCCGGCGCTGGTCTACACGCTCGACGGCGTACTGCTCCTCGTCGCGCTCACGGCGCTGGTGGCCATCGCGCTGCTGTCGGTGCGCGAGCGGCTGCACGACTTCGGCATCCTCAAGGCAGTCGGCCTGACTCCGCGGCAGGTGGCGTCGACGCTGGTGTCGCCGTTCGCGGTGCTGGCCGGGGTCGCCGGGGTGGTGTCGGTGCCCGTCGGCCTCGTGTTGTACGTCGCTGTCTTCTCCGCCGCCGGCGGCGAGGGTGACCCGGTGGTCGCCCCGTGGTCGTGGCTGCTCGCCGTCCCGGTCGGCACGGTCCTGCTGGTGCTGCTCGCCACCACGGTCCCGGCCCGGGTGGCAACACGGTCACCCGCGGTGGAGGCGCTCCGCCTCGAGTGAAGCCTCGACTCGGCCCAGGGCAGCGCTGAGGGTGGTCAGCCGAGGAACATGGTGCGAGCGGCCTCGACACCGTCGACGGTGGCGGGTGGGTTGCTGATCTCGGCCCACCTCTCCGCAGTGAGTCGAAGTCGGTCGGACACGAGGACTTCGTCGCCCCTCGCGTCCTTGGAGATCCCGTCACGCTCATAGCCCAACTTGCGGGAGACGCCCTGTGACGCGTCGTTGTCCGAGAAGACCTCGGTGGTCGCGTCGGTGGCGCCCAGGTGATCAAAGGCCAGTGTCAGCAGGCCCGCCCGCGCTTCGGTCCCCAGGCCCTGATGGTGGTGAGACCGCCCCAGCCAGGAACTCGTGGTCACTCCACGGACTACCCGAAAGTCTCTGGCGCCCAGGTGCACCATGCCGATCGGCTCGTCGTCGGACACGAAGACACCCAGGCCGAGCGACCAGTTCGTGGGGGTCCAGGAGGCGAGGTCGTCCCAGTGACCCTGAAGCACGAACTTGGCGCGCTCCTCCGGCGTCCCCTCAGTCCAGGGGGTGAGGAACGGCCTCTCGCCGGGCTTGTGCACACCGTCGGCCGCGACCTGCGCCAGCGCCGCGAGCTCCTCCTTGTCGGGAAGACGCAGCGTCAACCGGGGTGTGAGGATCCGCAGGCCGTACGTCGGCCACAGGTCAGACAGCATGAGTGCCAGCATCGAAGCCCGCACACCCCGAGACAACCCAATATCCGCTGATCGCGAGAGCTCACTGAGCCAGGTCGTCGACGGCCGCCCATTGCAGCACTGGCCACCGACAGTCGATGGTCTGCGAGGCTGATCGTCCACGCGCAGAAGTGCCTGTCCGAGATTGGTGTCGTGTCAGCGAAACCTTCGGGTCTGTAGCGGAGTTTTGAGGGTGTGGGTCTGATTGAGGGTGCTCGTTCGAAGGTGGCCCGGTGATCAGCCGACCGCACCAGAGTGAGTTCGAGAGATTCGTACGAGACTCCTCGGGCAAGCTGACGCGAAGCGCTTTCCTGCTGTGCGGGGATCGCGGCGCTGCTGAGGATCTGGTTCAGGTAGCGCTCACGCGGACGGCGCGGCGCTGGCGGGTCGCTCGTGGAAACCCGGAGGCCTACGCGCGTCGAGTCGTGCTGAACCTGGTCCGCGACCGGTGGCGTGATCGTGCGAGGCGACCGGCCGAGGTGTTCGTCGAGGTCGAGGTGGCCGTCCCCGACGTACCTGACAGTCCTCACATCGAGCGGCTCGTTGAGGCGGTCGAGCAGCTGTCGTTCGACCAGCGAGCCGTCATCGTCCTGCGCTACATCGAAGGGCTCTCGATCGAAGAGACTGCATCCGCGCTGAGCTGCACCCCGGCAGCCGTCAAGTCGAGGGCGCATCGAGCCCTGGCTTCCTTGAGATCGCGCCTGGAGCAGGAGGCAACAGGCAACGGGGCTGGGTCCAGCTCGGGGCCGGGTGGCGCGGTCGGTCCGACGGCGACATCACCATCGATTAACTGAGGAGAAGAGCATGCTGACTGATGACGACGTCATCGCCGACCTGTCCCGTCTGCGGGAGCGCAGCGCGGGAATCGAGTACACGGGCGAGGTCCCTCTGACTCCGCGTTCACTCGCCGCGACGATCGTGCCCGTCGCAGCGGTCGCCGCAGTGGCGACCCTGGGGGCGGCCGCAGTCGTCGGCGCCGGGGATGGCGGTTCTGGTGCCGGCCCGTCTGGTGCTGACAGGAGCGCAGCGGGCTCCGCCACCGAAGGTCTGTCAAGTCCCACCGCCGGCAGTGCCGGACACGGCGACACGATCACGCTGGTCAGCGCGACCATCACGCTGGGCGGGAAGACCATCGCCTACCAGCACGCTGCTGGTGAGGATCCCTTCGGAGACGGTTGGCAGCTCGCCATCGAGTTCGGCTCTTCCGTCCCTGCCGATGCGACGAGGTTCGACCTCGGCAACGGGGAGCTCGTCTGGGTGGCGGACTCACCGGATGCGAGCGCCGGCACGAGTGTGCTGATCGTGGCCGCCGGGCCGCACAACAACTACTACGGCGCGCCATCCAGGTTCAGCCGCGCGGAGCTCGAGGACTTCGTGAGGACCAACCTGCACGGTCAGTAGGAGTTCTGGTGCGGCCGGTCCCCGTCGATGTCGGCGGCCCGGCCGCGCTGCCGTCCGCGGCGACGTTCCCACAACCCACACGCGGCCATCACGAGCGCGGCTAGGACGGCGCCGGCGAGCACGTCGACGACGTAGTGCTCGCCGTAGTAGACGAGCGTCGTGGACATGGCGATCGGGTAGAGCACGAGCAGGTATCTCAGTGGCGTGCGGAGCCGCCAGATGCCGTACATCGCGACCAGGAAGGTGATCCCGGCGTGTAGCGACGGCATCGCGGCGACCGGGTTGCCGACACCCTGGAGGATCAGGTCGAACCGGCCGAGGCCGAGGTCGCGCCAGCCCCGGCCCGTCAGCCGGGGGATCGCCTCGTGGATGTAGCCCTCCTCGGAGGCCATCCACGGCGGCGCCATCGGGTAGACGATGTAGCAGACGAGGGCGCCGAAGTTGATCGCGATGTAGCGGCGCATCCAAAGCAGCCACTCCTCGCGCTTGCGCACCCAGAGCACCGCGGCGATGGTCAGGCCGGTCAGGAAGTGGCTGGCGTAGACGGTGGTGAAGAAGACGTCGAACCAGCGCGGGTCGCTCTCCCGGAGGCACGGGTCGCCGCAGAGCTCGTGCTGGAGCCACTCCGTCGGCAGCGTGCCGACACCCAGCCACTCGTCGAAGCGGATCGGCATCGTGTAGTGCACCGGCAGGCCGAGCTCGTCGGTGAGGCCGCGGCTGTAGAAGTAGATGACCAGGCCGACCATGGGGATGGACCAGTCGCGCACGAACCGCAGGTGGTAGCGCCACGGCGCCTCGATGTTCCAGGCGATGGTGCCGAACCACAGCCAGACGAACACCGAGATGGTGTCGTTGGGGATGCCGAGCAGCTCGGTGTACGCCGCCAGCGCGACGGCGTAGACCGCCATCGCGACGACGCGGACCCGGTGCCGGGTGACCGGTGGCAGCGCCACGGACTCGGGAACCGGACCCGCCTCAGCGTCCTCCTCGAGCCCCTGCGCCACGGGCGAACTTTACGTGAGCAGTCCCAGCCCATGCTCGGGGGTTTCGAGACGGTTGCAGCGCAACCTCCTCAACCACCGGGTGCTCAGTCGAGTGGGTCGAGGGCCTCGTAGGTCGTGATCGCGCCCGCGAGCTCGCGCAGGTGGTGGCCGCCGTCGCCGAGCAGGTGGTCGAGCGCGGTGAGGTGCGCGGTGTACATGCCGACGGAGTACTCCATCGTCATCGCGATGCCACCGTGCAGCTGGATCGCCTCCTGGCCCAGGTGCCGGCCGGCGCTGCTCACCTGGACCGAGACGCGGCGGGCGGCGTCGGCCACGGCCGCCGGGTCACCCTGGGTGTCGGCGGCCTGTGCGACGACCATCGTGGCCCAGTCGACCATCGAGTGGGTCAGCTCCAGCGACACGTACATGTCCGCGGCCCGGAAGGTGAGCGCCTGGAAGGTGGACAGCGGCACGCCGAACTGCTTGCGACTGCGGAGGTACTCCGTCGTGGTCGGTAGCAGGAACTGCATCGCGCCGAGCGCCTGGTTGGCGGCCATCACCCGGGTGATGTCCTGGACGGTCGAGATGCTGTTCGTGAGGTCTGCGCCCGGCTCGCCCAGCGGCGTGGCGGCGGTCCCGGCGAATCCGACGCGGGCTGCGCGCGTGCCGTCGTACGTCGGGTAGCCGGTCCGGTCGGCATCGTCGCCGGACACCACGAACAGACCGGTGCCCCCGCCCGGCAGGGCGGCAGACACCACGAGCACGTCGGCGCGGGCGCCGTGCGGCACCGGCTCCTTGGCGCCCGTGAGCGTCCAGGCGTCGCCGTCCTGGGCGGCGGTGACCTTCTCCGCGGACGAAGTCCACCCCCGGCCCGGCTCGTCGTGGGCGAAGGCGAGCAGGCGCTCGCCGGCCGAGAGCGCGCCGAGGAGCTCCTGCCGCTGCTCGGCGGTGCCGCAGGCCGAGACCAGCCCGCCGGCCAGCACGACCGACGTGAGGTAGGGCTCGGGCGCGATCACCCGGCCCAGCTCCTGGCAGACGATGCCGATCTCGACCGGGCCGGCGCCGACGCCGCCGTCCTCCTCGGAGAACGGCAGCCCGAGCAGCCCCATCTCGGCCATCCGCATCCAGAGCTTCTCGTCGAAGCCGGGGTCACTCTCTCCTTCTTGGCGAGCCACTGCCTGGCGGCGGTTCTCGTAGTCGCCGTACGCCTTGCCGACGAGGCCCTTCACGGCCTCGCGGAGCGCGTCCTGCTCGTCGTCGTACAGGAAGTCCATCGAAGCTCCTCAGAGGCCCAGGATGTTGCGGGCGATGATCTGGCGCTGCACCTCGTTGGAGCCGCCGTAGATGGACGCCTTCCGCAGGTTCAGGAAGGTCGGGCCGGCCAGTCGCTCCCACTCGGTGAGGTCGGAGTCGTCGGAGGCGCCACTCGCGAGGCCGGCCGGACCGGCGAGGTCGAGCACCAGCTCGCTGACCTGCTGCTGCAGCACGCTGCCCTTGAGCTTGAGCACCGACGAAGCGGGGTCGGGCTTGCCCTCGACGGAGTTGGCCGCCACCCGCATGGTGGTCAGCTCGAGCGCCAGGATCTCGTTCTCCAGCTCGGCGATCCGGGCCCGCAGCAGGGGGTCGTCGGCGAACCGGTCCTCGGCCAACCCCTTGATCCGCCCGACGACCCGCTTGATGATCCCGGACGGCGCGACGCCGACCCGCTCGTTGCCGAGCAGGAACTTGGCGATCGCCCAGCCGCCGTTGAGCTCGCCGACGAGGTTCTCGTCCGGCACCCGCACGTCCTCGAACCAGACCTCGTTGACCTCGTGGCCGCCGTCGATCAGCTGGATCGGCCTGACCTCGAGCCCCTCGCTCTCCATGTCGATCAGGAGCATCGAGATGCCGGCCTGCTTCTTGGCCTCGGGGTCGGTCCGTACCAGGGTGAAGATCCAGTCGCCGTGCTGGCCGAGCGTGGTCCAGGTCTTCTGGCCGTTGACCACCCAGTCGTCGCCGTCCTTGACCGCGGTCGTGCGGAGTCCGGCCAGGTCGGAGCCGGCGTCGGGCTCGGAGAAACCCTGTGACCAGAAGATGTCGATGTTGGCGGTCTTGGGGAGGAACTCCTTCTTCTGCTCCTCGGTCCCGAACTGCGCGATGACCGGCCCGATCATCCCGGCGTTGAACGCGAGCGGAGTCGGCACGCACGCCCGCTCCATCTCCTCGCGCCAGATGTGGAACTGGATCTCGGTCCAGTCCTGGCCGCCCCACTCGACGGGCCAGCGGGGTACGGCGAGCCCGGCCGCGTTGAGCGTGCGCATGCTCTCGACGAGCTGGTCCTTGGTCAGCTCGCGACCCGCGGCGACCGTCTCGCGGGTCTCCTCGGAGACCTTGGTGGTGAAGAACGCGCGCATCTCGTCACGGAACGCGCGCTCGTCCTCGGTCAGCTCGAGCTGCATGGTGGTCCTCACTTCCAGCGTTGCTACTCGCCAGTACACACCATGTACCCAGAGCCCTGGCTACCGCGTCGTGAAGGCGCCGCCGTTCACGTGCAGCACCTGACCGGTGAGGTGGCGGGCGCCTGTGGAGGCGAGGAAGAAGACGGTCTCCGCGATGTCCTCGACGGTGCCGGCCCGGCCGTCGTGGGTGGCGGCGACCAGCCGCTCGCGACGCTCGTCGGTGAGCCGGCCGTGGAAGAAGTCGGTGCCGGCGGTGTAGCCGGGGGAGACCGTGTTGGCCGAGATCCCGGCCGGGCCGAACTCGGCCGAGACACCGGCGGTCCAGGCCGCTAGCGCCGCCTTCGCCGCACCGTACGACGAGCCGGCGTACTCCGCGCCGATCGAGCCCACGGTGACGACCGAGCCTCCCGCCCGCAGCAGCGGCCCCAGCGCCGCGGTCGTGATCATCGCGCTGATCACGTTGAGGTCCAGGTTGCCCCGCCACCGGTCGGCCAGCTGCTCGAGGGTGGGCCGATCAGGGAGCGGATCCGACAGGTCGAGGTTCCCGCCGGCGCAGTGGACCAGCACGTCCAGGCCGTCGGCGCCGAGGGCAGCGCCGAGCGCGCGTACGTCGTCCGGGTCGGTGTGGTCGCACCGAACTGGCCGGGCCCCGAGCGCCGCGGCCGCCTCGGTCAGCCGCGCGTCATCGCGGCCGGTGACGACGACAGCGTCGCCCGCGGCTCCGAACCGCTCGGCCACGGCCAGGCCGATCCCCCGACTCGCTCCGGTGACCAGCACGACACGTCCCGACATCAGCACTCCTCTGCATTACGTTTAGGGCTAAACGTACAGGAGGCCCGATGAGCACCATCGGCGCGGAGGAGATCGCGGCGGCGTGGCAGCGTGAGCTGCCAGGCGTCCCGACGTCGTCGATCGGCGTGATCACGCCGCTGTGGCGAGCGGCCAAGCTGCTCTCCGACGACCGACGCCGGACGCTGAGTCGGCTGGGGATCGAGGACTCGACGCTGGATCTGCTGAGCACGCTGCGCCGCTCCGGGTCGCCGTACACCCTGACCACGCGGGAGCTGGGGGAGCGCACCCTCGTCACCGCCGGCGCGATCTCCCAGCGGGTCGGTCGAGCCGAGGCGGACGGGCTGGTCTCCCGTGCGCCGTCGGACCGGGGTCGTCGCGCGGTCGCGGTGACGCTGACGCCACGCGGCCACCGCACGATCGAGGCGGCGGTGACCGCGCTGCTCACCCACGAGGAGGAGCTGGTCGCGCGCCTGGACCCCGACGCCGTGCGCGGGTTTGCTGCCGTCCTGGCCGCGCTCACCGAGGCGGTGACCTGACCCTCCCGCAACGGGATCGGCTCGGCCAGCGTTGATGATGCATGCAAGTTGCGGTGGAAGGAGCCCGGGTGGCATCAGGCGCACCTGACTTCGATGGCTGGGTCGAGGTTCGTGGTCCGGCGCTGCTCCGGCTCGCCTACACCCTGACCGGCAACACCGCAGACGCCGAGGACGTCGTGCAGGAGGCGCTCGCGCGGGCGCTGCCGCGCTGGGGACGCATCTCGCAGGTCGACAACGTGGATGCCTACGTGCGCCGGATGGTGGTCAACGCACACGCGTCGTGGTGGCGGAAGTTCCGGCGGCGCGAGTCGCCGGTGGAGCAGGTGCGCGACGAGGTTGTGGCGCCGCCCGCCGGCTTGCAGCCCGATCAGCGGGCGGGTCTGTGGGCAGCCTGCCAGGCGCTGCCGGAGTCCCAGCGCACCGCGATCGTGCTGCGCTACTACGAACAGCTCGAGTACGCCGAGATCGCCGAGCTGACCGGCGTCCGGGAGGGCTCGGTCCGGGCCCGCGTGTCCCGCGGCCTGGCGACCCTGCGCGCCACGATGGGAGAAGCAGATGAGTGACCTCGAGCAGCGGCTCGCCGACGCGCTGACCCACGGCGCCCAGGATGCGCCCACCGCGTCCGGCCTTGCCGCGGCGGCGCGGTCTCGGGTCCGGACCCGGCGCCGGAACCGCCTCGCCGGAGCGGCCGCGGTGGCAGCGCTGGCGATCGCCGTACCCGCTGCGGTGGTCGCCACCCACGACTCCGACCCCGACCGTCGCAATCCGTCGCAGGTGGCCAACGACCCGGAGGCCGTCGGGCCGAGCAGCCGCGGCGGCTACCACTACGAGAGCTGGCACGACGTGACCATCGAGGTGCCGAACACGTGGGTCTACGGCGCCCTGGACCAGTGGTGCGCCAACGATGGTCTGTCCGAGGAGCCCATCGTGGATCGGCCCGGCGGCGCGCAGACCATGGTCCTGTGCTCCCCGGCCTCGGGGTACGGCGTGTCCTTCCAGACCATCGACAACACCGACGACTTCCAGTGGCCGCTGGTCCTGCAGACGGGCGACACCTGGCCATCGGACGCCTACGTGGGGGCACGGGGACTCGGCGGGGTGCTGGTCGAGGTGGCGCTGCCGGACCTGGCCCTCGCCCAGCAGATCCTCGACTCGGCACAGCACAACGACATGCTGGACCCCAACGGCTGCCCGGTGGACTCGGGCTCGGATCCCGTCGTGCCCGGCGAGACCATGACGGTGTGCCGGTACGACGAGGCCGGCCTGCTCGAGCAGAGCGAGCTGCTCCGCGGCGCCGATCTCAAGTCCGCGGAGCTTGCCCTGTGGGCGGCGCCGGCCACGACCGCCACCGACTGTGACGCGCTCCCAGCCAAGACCATCCGCCTGGCCTCGGTGGCCGAGGACGCAGGCATCGATCTCAGCTGCGGCACGCTCGTGGTGCACGGCGAGGCGCGCACGCTGACCAAGGACGCCCTCTACTGGGCACTCTCACCAGGCTTCAGCGGTTCCGTTCCGGACGGTGTCTCACTACCGTCTGAGCTCCGCAGACCCTGATCGGAGGTGGCCATGCTCAGCAAGATCCGCCTGGCCATCGTCCTGATCCTCATCGCCGGTCTCGTCGTCTCCGGGTACGTCGGCTACCGCCTCTTCACCGAGGAGTCGGACCGCGACCCGCCGGCCTCACGCGTCACCGGCACCACCGACGACGGCTGGCAGCAGGTGTCCTACCGGGGGGTGACGGTGGAGCTGCCGCCGGACTGGAAGCGGTTGGACACGGCGATCTGCGACACCCAGCTCGAACGCTGGGCGACCGTCGGTCAGGAGCAGTGCGAAGGTGACACGGGGTTGTCCTTCCTCGACTCGGACACCTTCGATGCCGCCACCGGGCCAGGTGTGCACACAACCCCGGCCTCGGAGACGTTGCCCGTCGGCGGCTGGACCGGCTACGTCACCCGCGAGGACGTGGTCGTCAACGTCACCGAGGCGGACGAGGTCGTCGTACGCCGGATCCTGCAGTCGGTCAGCGAGAGCATCTGACGACTCCACGGATGGGGAGAGCCGCGCAATGCCGGTGCGGTGGGGGTCCCCGATGGCGCACAATCCTTCGACGTGGGACATGTGGATGTCGCCGGAGTGCAGTTTCAGCTGCCCGACGGCCGGGTGCTGCTCGACGACGTGTCGTTCCGCGTGGGCGAGGGCGCCAAGGTCGCGCTGGTCGGCGCCAACGGCGCGGGCAAGACAACGCTGCTGCGAATCATCACCGGCGAGCTCGCGCCGAAGGCCGGCGTCGTGACCCGCAGCGGTGGACTCGGCGTGATGCGGCAGATGGTCGGCACCGGCCTTGCCACTGAGCCGGGGAGTGAGCCGACCGTGGCCGACCTGCTGCTCAACGTCAGCCCGTCCCGGGTGCGCGACGCGGCGGCCGAGGTGGATCGTTGCGAACGCGCGCTGATGGAGAGTGACGACGAGAAGACCCAGATGAGCTATGCCGAGGCGTTGGCGGAGTACGCCGACGCCGGTGGCTACGACGTCGAGGTCGTGTGGGACGTCTGCACGGTGGCCGGGCTGGGCGTGCCCTACGAGCGGGCCAAGTACCGCGAGCTTCGGACTCTCTCGGGAGGTGAGCAGAAGCGGCTGGTCCTGGAGTTCCTGCTCCGCGGCCCCGACGAGGTGCTCCTCCTCGACGAGCCCGACAACTTCCTCGACGTGCCCGGCAAGATCTGGCTCGAGCAGCGCATCCGGGAGTGCGAGAAGACGATCCTCTACATCAGCCACGACCGGGAGCTGCTCAACAACACCGCCACCCGGGTGGTGACGATCGAGCTCGGGGCGTCCGGTGCCGGCAACAGCGCGTGGACCCACCCGGGCGGCTTCGCGTCGTACCACGAGGCTCGTACCGACCGGTTCCTGCGCTTCGAGGAGCAGCGCCGGCGCTGGGACGAGGAGCACGCCAAGATCAAGGCACTTGTGCTCCGGCTCAAGATCAAGGCGGAGTACAACGACGGAATGGCGAGCCAGTACAAGGCCGCCCAGACCCGGCTCCGCAAGTTCGAGGAGGCCGGCCCGCCGACCGAGCAGCCGCGCGAGCAGGCGGTGCAGATGCGGCTCAAGGGCGGCCGTACCGGCAAGCGCGCGGTGATCTGCGAGCAGCTCGAGCTGACCGGGCTGATGAGACCGTTCGACCTAGAGGTCTGGTACGGCGAGCGGGTGGCGGTGCTCGGCTCCAACGGCTCGGGCAAGTCGCACTTCCTGCGGCTCCTGGCCCGCGGCGGGACCGACCCCGACGTCGAGCACCGGCCGGTCGAGGACACCCCGGTCGAGCCGGTCAGGCACGTCGGCAAGGCCAAGCTGGGCGCCCGGGTCCGCCCGGGCTGGTTCGTGCAGACCCACGAACACCCGGAACTGGTCGGCCGGACCCTGCTCGAGATCCTGCACCGCGGCGACGGCCGCCCGGACGGACGAACCGGCATGGGCCGCGAGCAGGCCGCCAGGGTGCTGGACCGCTACGAGCTTGCACATGCCTCCGAGCAGCAGTTCGAGTCGCTGAGCGGTGGCCAGCAGGCACGGTTCCAGATCCTGCTCCTCGAGCTGTCGGGGGCGACCCTGCTGCTGCTCGACGAGCCGACGGACAACCTCGACGTGCAGTCGGCCGAGGCGTTGGAGGCTGGTCTCGAGGCGTTCGAAGGCACGGTGGTCGCGGTCACCCACGACCGGTGGTTCGCGCGCGGATTCGACCGCTACCTCGTCTACGGCGCCGACGGCGAGGTCTACGAGACCGAGGAGCCGGTGTGGGACGAGGGCCGGGTGCAGCGGACGCGATGAACCTCCGCATCGTCGCTGTCGACCCGTCCGACCCGGACGGCTTCGCACCGTTCCATGAGGTGTACGACGCGGCGCTCCGACACGGCCCGGTCGGCGAGTTCGCCACCGTGTGGAAGCTCGACGAGGTCCGCGCCTCGATGTCCGATCCCGACGAGCGGATCTTCCGCATCGGCTGGGCAGGCTGGCTGGATGGTCGTGCGGTGGCCACCGGTTGGATGTCCGGATCCACCGTCGACAACACGGACCTGGCCGACATGCTCGTCTGCTGCACTCCTGCCGAGCGAGGCCACGGCTACGCCGCGGAGATGCTCACGTACGTCGAGGAGCAGGCCCGCGCACGCGGCCGGCACCGGCTGGTGAGCGAGGTCGTCTGGCCATACGACGGCGGCGCGGGCGGCACGGGCTCGGCCGACCTCGCGTGGGCCAACCGCCAGGGCTTCGAGCTCGCCCTGGTCGACGTACAACGCCGGCTGCCGGTGCCTGTCCCGACCGATCGCCTCGAAGCGCTGGCGGCCGAGACAGCCGGCCATCACGAGGGCTATGAGCTGCGCTCGTTCTCCGGTCCGGTGCCCGACGACCTGGTGGAGGGTTGGGCGGCGCTGAGTGCCAGCCTCATGACCGAGGCGCCGATGGGTGAGATCGACCGTGAGGAGGAGACCGCCGACCCTGCCGCGATCCGCGCCGAGGAGGCTCTCCTGGAGAGACAGGGTCGGGTCCGGCTCGGCACTGCTGCCCTGGCGTCTCCCGATGATTCAGGGCAGCGCGAGCTGGTCGCCTACACCGACATCGTCCTGACCGAGCACGAGGCGGAGCGCGCCTACCAGTGGGGGACGCTGGTCCGGCCCGACCACCGTGGCCATCGACTGGGTCTCGCCGTCAAGGTCGCGAACGTGCGTCTTCTCCAGGAAACGCGTCCGCAGATCACCACCGTGGTGACCTTCAACGCGGACGTGAACGCCCCCATGGTCGCGGTCAACGAACAACTCGGGTTCCGTCCGGTGCAGTGGATGGGTGAGCTGCAGAAGAAGCTCTGACCTGCGTCAGGGTCGGCTCCCAGCCTTCGCTGCGGTGGTCTCGACGGGCTCGACCAGCGCGGGGTAACGCGGGTGCCATCGTTGCGGTGGCGACCCGGGGCTGGTTACACGACCAAGGCGCGAGGGTTGGACGGTGGGGCCCCACGGCTGCGGCTTGACGGACCCGGTTTGCGGCCGCGGGGCCCCACCTTTCTCGGAGAACCCACCGTCGTCGCTCGGTGGGCGTTCGGGGGAGGCGTCTAGCTGTTGGACGCCTCCGAGTCCGAGTCGAGGGTGAGCTGGGCGGTCTTGGTCTCGCCGCCACGCTCGTAGGTGACGGTGACCTGGTCGCCGGGGCGGTAGGACCGGATGGTGGCGACCAGCGAGTCGGCGTCGGTGATCAGGTGGTCGTCGACCTTGGTGATCACGTCGCCCTTGGTGATCCCGGCGTTCTCGGCGGTCGAGCCGGCGTTCACGTCCTGGATCTGGGCGCCCTCGTCGCTCTCGAGACCCTGCTGGCCCTGGGCACCGGGGGCGACGCCCACCGAGACACCGAGACGGGCGTGCGTCGGGGTCTCGCCCTTGGCCATCTGGTCGACGATCGGCATGACCTCGTCCATCGGGATCGCGAAGCCGACGCCGATGTTGCCGCTCTCGCCGTCCACGGTCTGCCCGGCGGTCGCGATGGAGGCGTTGATGCCGACGACGTTGCCGGCGAGGTCGACCAGCGCCCCGCCGCTGTTGCCAGGGTTGATGGCGGCGTCGGTCTGGATGGCCGGGTAGACGGTGCTGTTGCCCTGACCGTCGGAGCCGACGTCGACGGGCCGGTTCAGCGCGCTGACGATGCCACTGGTGACGGTTGCCTCGAGGCCGAGCGGGGAGCCGATGGCCACCACTCCCTGACCTACGGCGAGATCACCGGATTTGCCGATGGTCGCCGGGGTCAGGCCCGAGACGTTCTCCCCCTGGTCGGTTTGGGCCTGGATGAGCGCGGTGTCGGTGAGCGGGTCGGTGCCGAGCACCTTCGCGTCGGTGTGGCTGCCGTCGTTGAAGGTGACGCGGAGGGTCCCGCCGTCGCCGGCCAGCTCGACCACGTGGTTGTTGGTGAGGATCCGGCCGTCCGAGCTCAGGATGATCCCGGAGCCGGACCCGGCGCCCTGGGAGCCGCTCACGTCGATCTTCACGACCGACGGCAGCACCTTGGCGGCCACGGCCTGGACGCTGCCCGCCGCGGCCGGCGTGCTCGGGGTGTTGACGACCTTGGACGTGGTTGGCGTCGCGGCGTTCGCCGAGCCCGAGGACGAGTCCTCGTCGTGCCATGCGGTGTACGCCGCGGCGCCACCGACACCGGCGCCACCACCCACGAGGAGAGAAGCCGCCACCAGCGATCCCGCGAAGGCGAAGCGCCGGCTGCGCTTGTCACTGGGCCGCGTGGTGGGCGGCGCAGCGATCGGCGCAGTGGTCGGGGCGCTCGGGGAATGCTGCCCGGCGTAGGGGCGCCACGTCGGCGGGGTCTCAGGCGGAGGCGGGAGCGGAGCGGTGTCGCCGGTGTCGGTCACAACCACCACCGTGCCGACCGGAACTGTGACCATCCTGAGACCTCGCTGGGTGTCCCAGAAGAAAGATCGGCCGTTTCGGTGGCACGATGCCGCCATGAAACGCCTCGCCGTCCTCGTCGTGACCGTCGCACTCCTTCTCGCCGGGGGAGCTGCCTCCGCCATCGTGAAGAACGGCGGCCCAGACGACGACAGGCTGCGAGGCACGAGCGACAACGACACCCTCCGCGGCAGGGGCGGCGACGACAGCCTGCGCGGCTTCGCCGGCGACGACCTGCTCAAGGGCGGCTCGGGCGGGGACTACCTCAACGGCGGACGCGGCCTCGACGACCTCGGTGGCGGCTCGGGCAACGACCTGATCCTGGCCGGCCAGGACAGCGTCGCGGACCGCACGTACGGCCAGAGCGGCAACGACGAGATCTACGTCTTCGGCAAGGATCAGGCCTCGGCGGGAAGTGGGGACGACCTGATCTACGCGACCTACCCCGACAAGGGCATGTTCATCCTGTGCGGCACCGGCGAGGACGAGGTCATCCTCAACCAGACTCCGCCCAAGCACACGGTCTTCGACGACTGCGAGAACGTGCACGTGCAGTCGGCCGGCTGAGGACCTTGTGGCCGTCGCGCAGGGGTGGCCACAATCCAGCATGACCGCCCCTGCACCGACGTACGTCGACGACCGGCTCGCCCACTGGGCCGAGCACCTGCCCGACGGACCGGCGTTCACCTACGGCGACAGGACGTGGAACTGGCGGGACTGGGATGGCCGCGTACGACGCTGCGCGGGTGGGCTGGCGGCGCTCGGCATCGGCCGCGGTGACGTGGTCGCCTTCCTCGACAAGAACCACCCGGCCTGCGTCGAGCTCTCGATGGCCGCCGGCTCGCTCGGCGCCGCCAACGCGATCGTGAACTGGCGCTCGGCCGGCGACGAGGTCGACTACGCCGTCAACGACTCCGGCGCCAAGGTGCTCGTGGTGGGCTCCGAGCTGATGCCGACGGTCAACAAGATCCGCGAGAACCTCATCCACGTCGAGAAGGTCATCGAGGTCACCCCTGACGGTGCGGACGGCGACGAGTACGAAGCGTGGCTGCGCGCGTCCGACCCGGTCCGCCGTTCCGGCGACGTCTCACCGGACGACGTGTGTCTGGTCATGTACTCCTCGGGCACCACGGGCCGCCCCAAGGGCGTGATGCTGAGTCACGCCAACATGGTCGCCCACACCGTCAACGCGCACGACGGCTGGGAGTTCGAGCCGGGCGACAAGAACATGGTCTCGATGCCGCTGTTCCACGTGGGCGGCTCGTCGTACGTCCTGTTCGGGATCCACGACGGCGTCCACAGCTACATGACCCGCGACCCGGACGGCACCTCGCTGGCCGAGGCGATCCTCAACGGCGCCAACCGCACCTTCCTGGTGCCGGCCGTGCTGGCCCAGGTGCTGCAGGCCGGGCCGGACGCGGTGCGCCTCTTCGGGGCGCTCAAGACCTACACGTACGGCGCCGCGCCGATGCCGCCGCCGCTGCTGCGGGCCGCCATGGAGGCCTGGCCCGACACCGACTTCATCCAGGTCTACGGCCTGACCGAGGTCTCGGGCGTGGCCACGCACCTGACGGCCGACGAGCACCGCACCGCCGTGGCCGACGGCCACCCCGAGAGGCTGGTCTCCGCGGGCCGGCCGCTCCCCGGAGTCGAGCTCAAGATCGTCGACCCCGCCACCCTCGAGGATCTCCCGGTCGGCGAGCACGGTGAGATCTGGCTGAAGACCTCGCAGCTGTTCAAGGGCTACCTCGGCAAGCCCGACGAGACCGCCGAGGTGATCACCGAGGACGGCTGGTTCCGCACCGGTGACATGGGCAAGGTCGACGACGACGGGTTCGTGTTCGTCGAGGACCGGCTCAAGGACATGATCATCAGCGGCGGCGAGAACATCTACAGCCCCGAGGTGGAGCGGGTCCTGTCGGAGCACCCGTCGGTCATGGAGGTCGCGATCATCGGCATCCCGGACGACACGTGGGGCGAACAGGTGAAGGCGGTCGTCTCGCTGAAGCCGGACACGACGGCGACGGAGGAGGAGCTGATCGCGTTCTGCCAGGAGTCACTCGCGAAGTTCAAGTGCCCGAAGTCGGTCGACATCGTCGAGCTGCTGCCGAGGAACCCGACCGGGAAGATCCTCAAGCGCGAGCTGCGGAAGCCGTACTGGGAAGGTCGGGACCGGGCGGTGAACTAGGCGCCTCGCTCACGTAGAGCCGGAACAGGCAGTACGCCGACACCGCACAGAGCACGTGCCACACGCCGTGGCCCTGGTAGAGCGAGTGCGGGAAGCAGCCGAACGCGTCGGTCTTGGCGGTGTTCCACACTGCGAAGGCGACGGCCAGAGCCGCGACGGCAACGACCAGCCAGTGAAGGTCGAGGGTGACCGCGTTGTGTCGTGCGTGCTGGCGCTCGAGCACCAGGGCGACGAGCAGGAACGTCCCGAACGCCAGGTTGCCGGCGAAGTCGACCACGGGGACGTGGCCACCGTAGGTCCCCACCAGCTCGCAGGCCGCCACCGCGGCGGCGTACGCCACGCCCAGGAAGACCGGGCCACGCCGCCAGCGGCGCATCGCGGCGTACGACGCTGCGAAGGCGGCCACGAGGTACATGCTCAGCAGGTCGAGGTGCCCCCCGAGCGCGCTCTCGGTGGCGTGCATCGCCATGCTGCCCGGCCCGAGCAGCACCACCAGGCACGCAAAGGCCGTGGCGAGTCCGGGCATCGTGCTCATGGTCGAGCGGCCCAGGCCGCCCGGACGCCCGGCGCGCGCGGCGGCGGCCAGCCCGGCCACGACGAACCCGAGGTTGCTCAGGGTGTTGACCGGCTGCTCGAGCGGGCCGTCGGACAGTTCGCAGAAGACCGCACCGCGGTCGACGTCCGGCCCCAGCCAGCCGAACGAGACGGCCAGGGTCAGCAGGCCCAGGCTGGTCACCGCGGTGGCCGTGGCCAGCGCCACCGGGCGGGTCACGGTGCCTCCGGGAGGGGCCAGGTCGACCACGGCGAGGTGCGGTCGCCGGTCAGCGTCGTGACCACCTGCGACCTGACGCCCGGCACCTTCATGACGAACGGCGCGAGCAGGTCGCGTGGCCAGGCGAGCGGCGTCAGGCCGCTCTGGAAGACCGGCATCAGCAGCCGGGTCCACCACTGGTACCAGCGCACGTGCGCGCCCCGTGCTACGGCGTACGCCGAGAGCGCAGCGGGCAGCGACGGCTGCGTGGCGAGGGCGTGGTGCAGCGTCCAGGCGTCGGCAAGCGCGAGGGAGGTGCCAGTGCCCAGCTGCGGGCTCATGGCATGCGCGGCGTCGCCGACCAGGACGGCGGCGCCCGCTCTGCCGTCGTGAGGGGAGGCCAGCCGGTACGGCGTGCGCACGACGACATCGCGGTAGGACGCGGGCAGCAGGTGGTCGACACGGTCCAGCAGCGGTGCCATGGGGCCCGCCAGCGGGCGGGCGGCGTCCCGCCAGGCTGGCAACCCCCTGGCCACCGTGGCCTCCATCGCGGACCCGCGCTCGGACCAGAAGACCGACACCTGCCCACGCCCGGTCGGCAGCACGCCGAGATAGCTCCGGGTGCCGCGCAGGCACTGGTACAGCTCATCGGAGCACAGCTCGTCGGGGTCGTCGATGATGGTCCAGAGCGCGCCGTAGTCGTAGGGGTGGTCGCGGGCAGCGACGTTCATGCTGCGGCGGACCGCTGATCTGCCGCCGTCGCAACCGGCCACCAGGTCGTAGGTCCCGTGGTCACCGGACGGCGTCTCGACCGCGAGTCCGCCCGTCACCGGCCGGACGCCGGTCACCGGCACGCCGAGCTCGAGCGGCACTCCTCGTCGGCGTACTTCGGAGAGCAGCAGGGAGAACAGCGTCCCGCGGTGCACCCCGAGCGCCGGCACCGAGCCAGGCACGTCGGCGTAGGAGGCGTCGACCAGCTGCCGCCCGGACGAGGTGCGGATGTCGACCCGGGAGACCTCGCGGGACTGGGCACGCACCGCCCCGAGCAGTCCGAGCCGGTCCAGCACCTGCTGCCCCATGTGCTGCAGCCAGATCCCGGCGCCGACCGGACGAGGGTCGTCCTCCTGCTCGAGCACCACGACGTCGACGCCGCGATCGGCCAGGAGACAGGCCAGCGTCGACCCCGCCATCCCCAGTCCGACCACCGCCACCCGCACCGGTCGAGCCTCTCACCCGTGGGTCGTCTCAGACCGGCAGCCGGCGCTCTCGAAGGGCGACGCGGAGGTCGTCGGCCCCGGTGAAGACAACCCCGTCGAGGCCGAACTCGACCGCGGCGGCGACGTTGGCCGCGTTGTCGTCGACCAGGACCAGGTCGGCGGCCGGGAGGCCGGCGCGCGCCACCGCGACCTCGAAGATCGCCGGATCCGGTTTGGCCAGCTTCTCGGTGCCGGAGACGACCACGTCGTCGAGAAGCTCGAGCACCGGGAAGACCCGCGGAGCCGCCGGGTAGAGCTCGTGCGACCAGTTCGTCAGCCCGAGCTGGGGAACTCCGGCCGCGTGCAGCTCGGTGACCAGTTCGGCCGTGCCGGGCACCGGCCCGATCATCGAGAGCTCGAAGTTCGCGCGGTACGACGCCGCGTGCTCGGCCCAGTGCGGGTGCGTCCGGCGTACCTCCGCCTCACCGTCGTCCCAGGACGCCCCCGCGTCGCGGAGGTGGTTCCAGGCCATGAAGTCGAAGTCCTCGGCCGCAAGGAAGCGGTCCGCCTCTTCCTCGCCGACGCCGGCCACGATCGCAGGCCGGGGATCCCACTGGATGAGGACGTTGCCGAAGTCCCAGATGACGCCCCTCAGCGTGCTCAGCCCTGCGCCCAACGCTCGCTCGCGGCGGTGAAGTCGAGGGTCCGGTCGCCGGTGTAGATCTGCTTGGGCCTGGCGATCTTCTGCTCCTTGTCCTGCACGAGCTCCAGCCACTGCGCGAGCCAGCCGGGGGTCCGGCCGATCGCGAACAGCACCGTGAACATCTCGGGCGGGAACTGGAAGGCCTCGTAGATGAGGCCGGAGTAGAAGTCGACGTTGGGGTAGAGCTTGCGGGAGATGAAGTAGTCGTCCTCGAGCGCGATCTTCTCCAGCTCCTTGGCGATCTCGAGGAGCGGGTTGACCCCCGTCACCTCGAACACGTCGTCGCACGCCTTCTTGATGATCGTCGCGCGCGGGTCGAAGTTCTTGTAGACGCGGTGGCCGAAGCCCATCAGCCGCTCGTTGCCGTCCTTCACGCCCTTGATGAAGTCGGGGATGTTCTCCTTGGTCCCGATCCGCTTGAGCATCCGCAGCACCGCCTCGTTGGCGCCGCCGTGCAGCGGGCCGTAGAGCGCGCCGATGCCACCGGCGACGGCCGAGTAGGGGTCGACCTGGGAGGAGCCGATCGAGCGGACGGCGTTGGTCGAGCAGTTCTGCTCGTGGTCGGCGTGCAGGATGAACAGCACGTCGAGCGCCTTGACCAGCCGCTCGTCCGCGTCGAACCGCTGCTCGCTCATCTTGAACAGCATCGACAGGAAGTTCGCGGTGTAGCTGAGGTCGTTGTCGGGGTAGATGAACGGCTTGCCCTGGGCGTGCCGGAACGACCACGCGCCGAGGGTCGGCATCTTCGCGATCATCCGTACGATCTGCATGTGCCGGTTGTCGGCGTCGCCGATGTTGCGGGCGTCGGGGTAGAACGTCGACAGGGCACCGACCGACGCCATCAGCATCCCCATCGGGTGCGCGTCGTAGCGGAAGCCCTGCATGAACTCCTTGACGTTCTCGTGCACGAAGGTGTGGTAGGTGATCTCGTGCACCCAGGCGTCGTAGCCCTCCTTCGACGGCAGGGTCCCGTGGACGAGCAGGTAGGCGACCTCGAGGAAGTTCGACTTCTCGGCGAGCTGCTCGATCGGGTACCCGCGGTACTCCAGGATCCCCTTCTCACCGTCGATGTAGGTGACGGCACTGCGGCACGAGGCGGTGTTGACGAAGCCGGGGTCGTAGACCGCGAGTCCGGGTGCGTCCTCGCCGGCCTTGATCTGTCCGATGTCAGCGGCCTTGATGGTGCCGTCGGTGATCGGTACGTCGTATTCCTGCCCGGTGCGGTTGTCCCGGACGGTCAGCGACTCAGTCTGCTCTTGGGTCACCCATTCAACTTAGTCGCCGTTTGTGAACGAGCCACAACCAGTGTCCGTGCGCTGGAAGCCGACCACCGCTGGTCGAGCTTGTCGAGACCGCCGCAGCGAAGAGCTGGTCCGCAGTGGCGCCCCAGCGCGGGCTGCGGTGGTTTCGACGCGCTGCCGCGACTTCGTCCCTCAGTCGCGACGCTTGCTCAACCTTCGCGAGCCCACGCCGCCCGCTCGTTCCTCGCGGTCGGCTGCTCGCTCAATTGGACCAGCGCCGCGACACGCCGTACATTTGTCGGTCGCGCCTCCTGCCGCGTCCGGACGTCCGCACGACATCCGTTCGCAGTCCCGGACAGCACCATCTCCCAGAGATGGCCAAGGCCGGGCCGTGTTCGTCAGAAGGCGTGGCACCACCTCCGCGCCGGACGCCTCCGGGGCGGTCCGACGAACGAGAGAGACACTTTCGTGCGCACCTACAGCCCCAGGCCCGGCGACATCGAGCGCGCTTGGCACGTCATCGACGCGGAGGACATCGTCCTCGGTCGTCTCGCGGTGCAGGCTGCGACCCTGCTGCGCGGCAAGCACAAGCCCATCTATGCGCCGCACGTCGACACCGGTGACTTCGTCATCATCGTCAACGCCGAGAAGATCGCCCTGACCGGCGACAAGCTGACGAACAAGCTCGCCTACCGCCACTCGGGCTACCCGGGCGGCCTCACCGCCACCCCCATCGGGCAGCTGCTCGACAAGGACGCCCGCAAGGTCGTCGAGAAGGCCGTCTGGGGCATGCTCCCCAAGAACAAGCTGGGTCGGCAGATCATCAAGAAGCTCAAGGTCTACTCGGGCCCCACGCATCCGCACCAGGCCCAGAAGGCCGTCCCCTTCGAGATCACCCAGATCTCCCAGTAGTCGTCGACCCAAGCAGAGGAACATCAGTGACTTCCGAGAGCACCGAGATCATCGAAGACGCCGACGGCGCCGAGGCCGAAGAGACCTACACCGCTGACGAGAGCGGCGTCGCCTACAGCTCCGAGAGCGAGCCGACCGCCGACACCCCGGCCCGTCCCGCGACCATCGCGCCCGCCGCGGCCACCGGCCGCCGCAAGGAGGCCGTCGCCCGGGTTCGCATCGTCCCCGGCACCGGCGAGTGGACGGTCAACGGCCGCGCCCTCGACTCCTACTTCCCCAACAAGCTGCACCAGCAGGTCGTGAACGAGCCGTTCGCCGCGCTGCAGCTCGAGGGCCGCTTCGACGTGATCGCCCGCATCCACGGCGGCGGCATCACCGGGCAGGCCGGCGCGCTGCGCCTGGGGGTGGCCCGCTGCCTGAACTTCATCGACGAGGAGACCAACCGCCCGACGCTCAAGAGGGCGGGGCTGCTCACGCGTGACGCCCGCGTCATCGAGCGCAAGAAGGCCGGTCTCAAGAAGGCCCGCAAGGCTCCCCAGTACAGCAAGCGCTAGTCCGGTCGGGATGCCGCGCGTCTTCGGCACCGACGGCGTCCGTGGCCTCGCGAACCGCGAGGTCACGGCCGAGCTCGCACTCGACCTGTCGGTGGCCGCGGCGCGCGTCATCATGGACCGCGGCGACGTCCGCCTCTCCCGCGAGCGACCCCTCGCCGTGGTCGGCCGGGACCCGCGGATCTCCGGCCAGATCCTCGAGCACGCCGTCGTGGCCGGCCTCGCGTCGGCAGGGGTCGACGTGCTCCGCCTCCGCGTGGTCCCGACGCCGGGTGTCGCCTACCTCACCGACGCGCTCGACGCCGACCTGGGCGTGGTCATCAGCGCCTCGCACAACCCGATGCCTGACAACGGCATCAAGTTCCTCGCCCGGGGTGGCCACAAGCTCGACGACGCCGTCGAGGCGCAGATCGAGGAGCTGCTCGGCAGCGCCTGGGAGGCCCCCATCGGCGCTGCGGTCGGCAGGGTGCGGCCGTACGAGCGCCCGATCGAGGAGTACGTCGACCATCTCCTGACGACGCTGCACCGGCCGCTCACCGGCCTCAAGGTCGTGGTCGACTGCGCCAACGGCGCCGCCACCGAGGCTGCGCCCATGGCGCTGCGAGCTGCGGGCGCCGAGGTCGTCGTGATCGGGGCCGAACCAGACGGCCTCAACATCAACGAGGGCTGTGGCTCCACCTACCTGGCCCCGCTGCAGGCGGCCGTGGTCGAGCACGGAGCCGATGCCGGCATCGCCCTCGACGGCGACGCTGACCGCTGCCTGGCCGTCGACCACGAGGGCCACGACATCGATGGCGACCAGCTGCTCGCCATCCTCGCCCTGGGCCTTGCCGAGGCCGGCCGGCTCGTCGACGACACCGTCGTGGCCACCGTGATGAGCAATCTCGGCTTCGTGCAGGCGATGGAGGCGGCCGGACTGCGAGTGCGGCAGACCCGGGTGGGTGACCGCTACGTGCTCGAGGAGATGCGGGCGGGCGGATACGTCCTCGGCGGCGAGCAGTCCGGCCACGTGATCATGAGCCAGTACGCCACCACCGGCGACGGCATCCTCACCGCGCTGCACCTCCTGCAACGGATGGTCGTGACCGGCAAGGACCTTCATTCGCTGGCCTCGGTGGTCACCCGGCTGCCGCAGGTGCTCGTCAACGTCACAGGTGTCGACAAGGACCGCGCCGACGACCCGGCGCTGGCCGAGGCGGTGGCGACCGAGGAGCGGGCCCTGGCCGGTCGGGGCCGGGTGCTGCTGCGGCCGTCCGGCACCGAACCCCTCGTCCGGGTGATGGTGGAGGCGCCCACCGACGAGGCCGCGCGCGAGGTCGCCGCCCGGCTGGCCGACGTGGTGCGCGAACGTCTCTCCCTGAGCTGACCTGCCCCGGGGCGAGGTCCCGGTAGGGTCCGGCCATGGGGGATCCTGTAGAGACGCGGGTCCCTGCGGTGCTCGAGGTGCTGCGCGGCCGCCCTACGGCGGAGGTCGCCACGACCTGGCACGTGGACGCCGACCGGCTCGCGGACTGGGTCCGCACCTTCGTCGAGGCCGGCACTGCGAAGGTCACGGACCAACCGGCCGCCGCCGCGGCGCAGCAGGGGGACCGGTTCCTCGCGGCGTTCGCCCACGAGGTGCGCACCCCGCTCTCGATGGCCCAGGGCTGGGTCGCGATGCTCGCGGACGCCGACGTGCCGGCAGACCAGACGAGTGACTCCCTGCACCGGCTGCACGCCGCCCTCGAGCGACTCGCCGAGCGCGCCTTCGACGTCGAGCTGATGGCCGAGCTGCTGCTCGGCCGGCTCGCGCTCGCCCCCCAGCTCGTGTCGGTGTCGGCTCTCGCCGCGGCGCTCGACGACCTCGACGGAGTCGGCGGACTGGGCGGCACGGTGGAGGTCGTCGTCGACCCAGCTCTGGTGCGGCGGGTCCTGCGCGACCTCTGGCATGCGGCCGCGGCGAGCCCGCGGCCGCGCGGCCGAAGGCTGGAGGTACGCCGGGTCGGGCCCTGGCTCGAGCTCCGGGTGGTCCGCGAAGGTGCTCCGGTCGAAGCCGAGGCGTTCCGGTCGATGTTCGAGCCGTTCGACGTCAACGCCGACGGGACCGGCGTCACGATCGGCCTCCACCTGGCGCGGGAGCTGGCGGCCGCGCACGGCGGGGCCGTCGGCGCGGAGGAGGCCACCGACCACTCCGTGTTCTGGGTGCGGATCCCGGCCACCGGGGACTGACCACGGCCGAAATCGACAGGCGCACCGTCGGTCCAGCGGCCTAGGCTCGCCGTTCGTGAGTGACATCGACATCCGTGAGGTGGACCGGAACGACGAGGCCCAGCTCTACGCCTGGTGGTCGGCGGGCCACGCCGCCATGTCCCGTCGGCCGGTCGACCTCTGGCCGGACTGGGAGATCTCCCGGCTCTCGCTCCCCGAGGTCGACCCGGAGAACCGCGTCGTCCTGTTGGGGGCCTATGAGGTCGACGCGATGGTCGGCAGCGCACTCGTCTTCATGCCGCTCAAGGACAACACCCACCTGGGAGCGCTCGAGGTCTACGTGCCGCCTGAGCATCGGCGGCGAGGCGTCGGCACCGCCTTGCTGGAGCACGCGGAGGAGATCGTCGTCGCGGGCGGTCGCACGACCCTGATCGCCGACGTACGCGTTCCGTTCGACGAGGACAGCGCCGACAGCCGGTGGGCCGAAGCACGTGGCTACGCCGTCGCCAACGTCGACACCGTGAAGGTCGTCGACCTGGTCGCGAGCGCCGACCTGCTGCCGGCGCTGGAGGCGCGGGCCGCGGAGCGGCTGGGCGACTACCGCCTGACCTGGTGGATCGACCCGGCGCCGGAGGAGCACCTCGCGTCGCTGGCCGCGGCCATGAGCCGGTTCATCGAGGAGATCCCTCTGGGCGACCTGGACCTCAAGCCACAGGAATGGACGCCGGAGCGGATCCGCGGGCGGGAGGCCCGCCATGCGGCGCAGCGCCGCGAGCACCTCACCGTCGTCGCCCTGGCTCCGTCCGGTGAGGTGGCCGGTTACACCAACCTCGGCCTGTCGCCGCACGCGCCGCGGGTGGCCGACATCGGCGACACCCTGGTGCTGCCGGACCATCGCGGCCATCGCCTCGGCCTGGCCGTCAAGGTGCTGCTCCACCAGCAGGTCCGGGCGCTGCACCCGGGTGCCCAGCTGATCGCCACGGGCAACGCCACCACCAACCGCTGGATGAACGACGTCAACGACCAGCTCGGCTACCGACCCGTCGACCGGGCCCTCGAGCTCCAGAAGCTGCTCGGATGACCGGCATCGAGGTGCGGGAGCTCGATCGCAGCGACGAGGCACAGGTCCGGGCGTTCTGGGAGCTCGAGCGGGACGCGGTCGCCGAGCGGCCCTACAACGACCACCTGGCGTGGCATGCGGCGAAGACCTACTTCCCGATGGACTTCCCCGAGTGGGACCGCAGGTTCTGGATGGCGTCGGACGGTGACCAGGTCGTGGGAACGCTGGCCGCCAACGGCAGCACGGTCGACAACCTGCACCGCGCCAACGCCCACGTCTCGGTGCGCCCTGACCGGCGTCGTGAGGGCATCGGGAGCCTCCTCCTCGAGACAGCCGTCAGCTGGGCGGGTTCCGAGGGGCGACGGGTGCTCACCGGCGAGGCCTTCGCGCCGATGGGGGAGACGAGTCCGGCGCTGGCGTTCGCCGAGCACCACGGGTTCGGGGTGGTCATGGAGGACGGCATGAAGGTGGTCGACATCCCCGGCACCCGCGACAGCTGGGCCGGCCTCGCGGCCGAGTGCGCGCCGTACCACCGCGACTACGAGCTGCGCACGGTCTGGGGCGCGCTGCCCGACGAGCTGGTGGGCGGGTTCCTCGCGATCCAGAACATGTTCATCTCCGAGGCGCCGTCCGGCGACGCCGACGTCGAGGACGAGGTGTGGGACGAGGCCCGCCTGCGCGGCCTCGAGACGCGCGCGGCGGCGGCCCGGAGACAGGATGCGCGGACGTTCGCCCTCTCGCCGGAGGGCGAAGTCGTGGCACTGACGGAGGCGTTCGTCAACGACACGACGCCCGATCGCGGACTGCAGAGCGGCACCCTCGTCGTCGGCGAGCACCGAGGTCACCGGCTGGGCCTGGCGATCAAGGTGGCCAACCAGCAGGCGATGGCCGAGCGGTTCCCGGAGCTCGAGTGGCTGATGACGGGGAATGCCGACGTCAACGCCCACATGAACGCGATCAACGACCGGCTCGGCTACCGCGTCGTCGAGCGCTGCCTCGAGGTCGAGAAGGCGATCTGAGGGCGGTCAGATCTTGCGCAGCCGGACGTACCGCACCGAGTGGTCGGCGTCCTTGCGCAGCACCAGGGTGGCGCGGGACCTGGTCGGGAGCACGTTGGCGGTCAGGTTGGGGCCGTTGATGGCGTCCCAGATCCGCATCGCCTCGGCGACCGCCTCGCCGTGGGAGAGGGAGGCGTAGCGCGCGAAGTAGGACTGCGGGTCGCGGAAGGCCGTCTCGCGCAGGCGGAGGAAGCGGGAGACGTACCAGTCCCGGATGTCGGTGGTCTTGGCGTCGACGTACACGGAGAAGTCGAAGAAGTCGCTGACCGCAAGGCCGGTGCGGCCGTCGTCGCGGACCCGGGCCGGCTGGAGGACGTTGAGCCCCTCGATGATCACGATGTCGGGGTGCTTGATGTGCACCTTCTCGTCCGGGACGACGTCATAGGTGAGGTGGTCGTAGACCGGCGCCGCGACCTCGTCCTTGCCGGACTTGATGTCGACGACGAACCGGAGCAGGGCACGGCGGTCGTAGGACTCCGGGAAGCCCTTCCGTTGCAGCAGCCCGCGACGCTCGAGCTCGGCGTTGGGGTAGAGGAAGCCGTCGGTGGTGACCAGCGCGACGTTCGGGTGCTCCGGCCAGTGCGCCAGCAGGTGCTGCAGCACGCGCGCGGTGGTGGACTTTCCGACCGCGACCGACCCGGCGAGGCCGATGACGAACGGCGTGCGCGGGGGAGTTGCCTGGTGGAGGAACTCCTCCTGGTCGCGGTGCAGGCGGCCGGCCGTCTCGACGTACAGGCTCAGGAGCCGGCTGATCGGGAGGAAGACCTCGCGGACCTCTTCCAGGTCGAGGGCGTCGCCCAGCCCCCGCAGCGTCGTGAGTTCGTCCTCGGTGAGGGGGTCCTCCACCTCGTTGGCGAGCGCTGCCCACGCGGAGCGGTCGAGCTCGGTGTACGGAGACGCCTCGTGGGCGCCTTCGTAGCTCCCGCCGCCGTTGGGCATGGCGAGGAGTCTGTCAGTCGTCGTGGCAGCCGGGGGCCTCGCCCCGTCCTCGATAGACTCGCGGCCCATGTGCGGGATCGTCGGGTACGTCGGGGCCAGGCAGGCCCAGGACGTCGTACTCGACGGGCTGCGGCGGCTGGAGTACCGCGGCTACGACTCCGCCGGGATCGCCCTCGTGGTGGACGACTCGATCATGTTCGCGAAAAGAGCCGGCAAGCTCGCCAACCTCGAGAAGGCGATCGCTGACGAGCCGCTGCCACCGTCCACGACCGGCATCGGGCACACCCGCTGGGCCACCCACGGGGCGCCCAACGACGTCAACGCCCACCCGCACCTCGGCTTCGGCCGTCGGGTCGCGCTCGTGCACAACGGGATCATCGAGAACTTCGCCGAGCTGCGGGCCCGGATCGAGGCCGACTCCGAGCAGCTCGGCCTGGTCTCGGAGACCGACACCGAGGTGGCCGCCCAGCTGCTGGAGCTGCAGCTCGCCTCGGACGTCGACCTGACCGTCGCGATGCAGCGTGTGTGCGTGCAGCTGGATGGCGCGTTCACGCTGGTCGCTGTTGACGCTCTGGATCCGACGCGGGTCGTGGCGGCGCGGCGCAACTCGCCGCTCGTCGTGGGTCTCGGTGACGGTGAGAACTTCCTCGGCTCGGACGTGGCGGCGTTCATCGAGCACACTCGCGAGGCCCTTGAGCTCGGGCAGGACCAGGTCGTCACGATCACGCGCGACTCCGTCGAGATCACCGACTTCCACGGACGGCCCCAGGAGGGGCGTCGCTACCACGTCGACTGGGACCTGTCCGCCGCCGAGAAGGAGGGCCACGACTGGTTCATGCGCAAGGAGATCTTCGAGCAGCCGCGTGCGGTCGCGGACTCGCTGCTCGGCCGGCGTACCGCCTCGGGGCTGCTGCAGCTCGACGAGATGCGGCTCTCCGACCAGGAGCTGCGCGACATCGACAAGATCATCATCATCGCCTGCGGGACGTCGTTCTACGCCGGGATGGTGGCCAAGTACGCCATCGAGCACTGGACCCGGGTGCCGGTGGAGGTGGAGCTGTCCTCGGAGTTCCGCTACCGCGACCCGATCCTCGACTACTCGACGCTGGTCGTCGCGATCTCGCAGTCCGGCGAGACCGCGGACACGCTGCAGGCGATCCGGCACGCGCGGACCCAGCGCTCGAAGGTGCTGGCGATCTGCAACACCAACGGCTCGACCATCCCTCGTGAGTCCGACGCGGTCATCTACACGCATGCCGGCCCGGAGATCGGAGTCGCGTCGACGAAGGGGTTCCTGACCCAGCTGGTCGCCTGCTACCTGCTCGCGCTCTACCTGGCGCAGGTGAAGGGCACCCGCTACGGCGACGAGATCGGGCAGGTGATGTCACAGCTCGAGGCGATCCCGTCCCAGATCGAGACGGTGCTGGAGTCCTCGGAATCGGTCTACGCGCTGGCCCGGTCGCTGGTCGGCACCAAGTCGGTGCTCTTCGTCGGCCGGCATGCCGGGTATCCCGTGGCGCTCGAAGGCGCGCTGAAGCTCAAGGAGCTGGCCTACCTGCACGCCGAGGGCTTCGCCGCGGGCGAGCTCAAGCACGGGCCGATCGCGCTGATCGAGGACGGGATGCCGGTGCTCTGCGTCGTACCTCCCCGCGGCCGCGACCAGCTCCACGACAAGATGCTCAGCGGCATCCAGGAGGTCCGTGCGCGCGGGGCCCGCACCATCTGCCTGGCCGAGGAGGGCGACGAGCGGATCGTGCCGTACGCCGACGTGCTGATCCGGCTGCCGGCTGTCCCCGTGCTGCTCCAGCCGCTGGTCGCCGTCGTCCCGCTGCAGCTCTTCGCCTGCGAGCTGGCCACGTTGATGGGCCACGACGTGGACCAGCCGCGCAACCTCGCCAAGTCCGTCACGGTCGAATAGCGGTGGCCATCATCGGCGTCGGCATCGACGTGGTCGACATCGAACGGTTCGGCCAGTCGCTCGACCGCACGCCCGGCCTCGCGGAGCGCCTCTTCACGCCCACCGAGCGCACGCGCCCGCTGGCTTCGCTGGCCGCCCGTTTTGCCGCCAAGGAGGCCGTCGCCAAGGCCCTCGGCGCCCCGGGCAACATGCACTGGCACGACGCCGAGGTCGTCTCCGAGTCGTCCGGCCGCCCTGTGCTGGAGCTCCGCGGCACGGTACTGGCTCGCGCCAACGACCTCGGCGCCACCTCCGTGCACCTGTCGCTGTCCCACGACGCGGGCATCGCGTCGGCCGTTGTGGTGCTCGAAAGCTGAGCCGGCAGTCAGACCCCAACTCATCAGAATCCGTTCTCCTCACCGACACGGAAAAGTGGCACGGTGGGGTCATGAACTTCCCTCGGGCAGCAGTTTCGACCGTCGCGGCGATCACCGCGGCCGTCACCATCCTCGGAGCCGGCCCTGCCACGGCCCACCAGCACGGCCACGGCGGAGGCCACGGCCACGGACACGGCCATGGCCATGGCCACGCACATGGTCACGGCAACACGGTCCGCTTCCAGACCTTCAACGCCTCGCTCAACCGGGCCGCGGCGGGCCAGCTCGTCACGGACCTGTCGACGCCCAACAACGCCCAGGCCGCGACGGTCGCCGAGATCATCCAGCGCACCCGCCCGGACGTGCTGCTGATCAACGAGTTCGACTACGTGCCGGGCAACGCGGCGATCAACCTGTTCCGGGACAACTATCTCGAAGTCGCGCACAACGGCGCGAAGCCGATCCACTACCGGTACGCGTTCGTCGCGCCGTCCAACACCGGCATCCCGAGCGGCTTCGACCTCGACAACAACGGCACCGTCGGGGGTGGCAACGACGCGTTCGGGTTCGGTGACTTCGAGGGCCAGTTCGGCATGGCTGTGCTCAGCCGCTACCCGATCGACACCCACAAGGTGCGCACCTTCCAGAAGTTCCTCTGGAAGGACATGCCGGGCGCGATGCTGCCGGACGACCCGGCCACGGCGGCACCTGCCGACTGGTACTCCCCGGCCGAGCTCGACGTCTTCCGGCTCTCCAGCAAGTCGCACTGGGACCTGCCGATCCGCATCGACAAGCACAAGACCGTGCACTTCCTCGTCTCGCACCCGACGCCGCCGACCTTTGACGGAGCCGACGACCGCAACGGCACCCGCAACCACGACGAGATCCGGTTCTGGGCCGACTACGTGTCCGGTGAGGACTACATGTACGACGACCGCGGTCGCAACGGCGGGCTCAAGCACGGCGCGTCGTTCGTGATCGCCGGCGACCAGAACAGCGACCCGGTCGACGGAGACTCCGTCGAGGGCGCCATCCAGCAACTGATCGACAACCCGCGCATCAGGGACCCGCTGCCCACCTCGCTGGGCGGTCCGGAGGCGGCGCTCAGTCAGGGTGGTGCGAACGCGGCCCACATGGGCGACTCGAGGTACGACACCGCGGACTTCAACGACAACCCCGCGCCCGGCAACCTGCGGGCGGACTACGTGCTGCCGTCCAAGCGGCTCAAGGTGGCCGGCTCCGGCATCTTCTGGCCGCTGGCGTCCGACCCGCTGTCCAGCCTCACCGGCGAGTTCCCGTTCCCGTCCTCCGACCACCGGACGGTGTGGGTCGACCTCAGGTTCTGACCCGGCGTAGGTGGGGTCGTGTGCCTGAGCACGCGCTATGCCGCGTCGACAGGCACACGACCCGGTGGCATGCGCCCGGGGATGCCCAGATCAATCAGATCGATGGCCACCTCAGCCATTTCGTGGATCAGCTCGTAGGCCGTGCAGCGGACGACCGTACGGGTGCGTGTCGTGAGCCGGCGCGAACGCCGTGCGTCGGCCGCGGCCTCGAGGACATCCATGTGGAAGCCACCTTCGATCTCGAGCACGATCGTGTGACCATCGCCGAGGTCCCACTCGGCATCAGTCCATCGGGGACGCCCCCACCGATCCCTGCGCCGTCTCTGGCGCGCCGGCGGCGGCATGCGGAAACGGCGGCACATGTGGCCCACCTCGAGCTCGGCCCCCGAGTGCGCGCCGGCGTCGACGAAGCTCAACGTCCGCTTGAACGGCTTGGCCCTGCGCAGTGGCTGCAGCAGGTCTACCCACTCGATGAGGCGACCGGGCGTGGTCAGTCGCTGCTGGACGGTGGCCGCGATGACTCCGTGTGCTGCTCGGATGGGCGCCTCGTACCCGGCCCAAAGCAGCACCGCCGGCTCGAGCTGACAGCGGGGAATGCCAGGACGCGGTGAGACGAGCACTTCAAAAGGGCGTCGGCTCCGGAAGAAGTCCACGCCCGGGACAGGCTCAAAACTGAGCTCGTCGTCCACCATGACGCAGATCTCCGGACGTTCCCAGTTCTTGAGGTCGTGGTGCGCAGCGGCTGTCAGGTTGCCGAGCATGGCCCGTGGCCCGGCGTGCAACACCCCGAGCCAGGAGCGTTGCTCGAAGGTGAGCTCGCCGGTCACGATGCTGATCACACGTGGCGTCCGCTCAACCCACCGCCGCGCGGCGACCTGGTCGCGAACGCGGTCGGCGTCGATGCCGAGCCGATTCAGCTGACGTCTCGCAACCATGCCGGCCTGGACCTCGATCAGCTCGTCGAAGTTCCTTCCCACGACAGGCTTCTTCCCCGTGCGGCGAAGGCGGCTTGGCGCTTTCCACAGCCGGGTCGCTTGGGCGGGTCGTGTGCCCAAGAACGGGCCATGGCGCGTGCTCAGGCACACAACCCGGGGACACCCGTCCGGAACGGATAGCGTGAACGCATGCTGCACGCACACACCGTCGAGCAGGTCCGGGCGGCGGAGACCGACCTGATGGCTCGGCTGCCGGACGGTGCGCTCATGCAGCGGGCGGCGGCCGGGCTGGCGGTGGCGGTCGTGGACTTCCTGGGGTCGGCATACGGGCGGCGGGTGCTGCTGATCGTGGGCTCGGGCGACAACGGCGGGGATGCGCTGTGGGCCGGGGCGATGCTGGCGCGGCGGGGCGTCCACGTCGAGGCGTGGCTGCTCAGCGAGAAGGTCCACGGCGAGGGGAAGCAGGCGCTCGAGAGAGCCGGCGGCCGCGTGGTGACGGAGCCGACGAGAAGGCCCGAGCTGGTCGTCGACGGCATCGTCGGGATCGGCGGCCGCGGCGGGCTCCGGGAGAACGCCGCCAACGCCCTGAAGCTGCTGCACGGCGTACCGGTCGTCGCCGTGGACACCCCCAGCGGCGTGGACGTCGACACGGGCGAGGTGGGCACCAGCGGGGGAGCCAGTCACGTCGAAGCGGCCGCTCACCGTGACGTTCGGGACCCACAAGGTCTGTCACCTGGTGGACCCGGCGGCTCAGGCGTGCGGGGCGGTGCATCTCGTCGACATCGGGCTCGAGCTGCCCGAACCGCACGTGGAGGCGCTCCAGCCCGACGACGTCGCGGCGCTGCTGCCGCGGCCGACGGCGGACGCCCAGAAGTACGCGCGAGGCGTGGTCGGCGTTCGCGCCGGCAGCGAGCAGTACCCCGGGGCCGCCCTGCTCAGCGTGGCGGGTGCCACGTGCGGGCTGGCCGGGATGGTCCGGTACGTCGGCGACAAGGCCGTCGCGGAGCTGGTCAAGACGCACCATCCCGAGGTGGTGGGCGAGGGCCGGGTCCAGGCGTGGGTGGTCGGCTCCGGTGGCGGCGACTCGGCAGGCAAGGAGCTGCACGCCGCTCTGGCGGACGGCGTCCCCGTGGTCGTCGACGCGGACGCGCTCCAGCATCTCGAGCCGGGCCGGGCCGCCGTCCTGACGCCACATGCAGGCGAGCTCGCGGCGATGCTCGGCGTCGACCGACAGGACATCGAGCAGCGGCCCCTCCACTTCGCCCGCGAGGCGGCGAAGAAGTACAGCGGCACGGTCCTGCTCAAGGGTCGCCGTACGGTCGTGGCGAGGCCAGACGGCAAGACTCGGGTCAACACCACCGGCACCGCCTGGCTCGCCACCGCCGGCGCGGGCGACGTGCTCGGGGGCGTGATCGCGGCGCTGCTGGCCGCCGGTCTCACGGCGTACGACGCGGCGAGCGTCGGTGCCTGGCTGCACGGCGCCGCTGCGGCACTCGCGAGCGACGGCGGGCCGCTCGTCGCCGGCGAGGTCGCCGCGGCGCTGCCGGCTGTCGTCCGTGGGCTGCTGCCGTGACGGCCCGCGCCGAGATCGTGGTCGACGTGGCCGCGATCCGCCACAACGTGCGCCTGCTCAAGGAGCTCACCGGCACGCAGATGATGACGGTGGTCAAGGCCGACGGTTACGGCCACGGGCTGGCGGAGTCCGCCCAGGCGGCCCGCGATGGAGGCGCCGACTGGCTCGGCGTGGCCACGATCGACGAGGCCATCGCCCTCCGCGAGGCCGGTGACACCGGACGCGTGCTCTGCTGGCTCACCGTTCCCGGCGACGACTGGGGCGCAGCCATCGAGCAGGACATCGACGTGACCGTCTACTCCGAGGCGGAGCTCGCGCAGGTCGTCGCCACCGGCCGCCCGGCTCGCGTCCAGATCAAGGTCGACACCGGGCTCAACCGCGGGGGCGCCCCGCGAGAGACCTGGCAGGACCTGTTCGCGGCCGCGTCGGACCACCAGCTGAACCGCAAGATCCACGTCACCGGGATCTGGTCGCACTTCTCCTCGAGCGACGAGCCGGACGACCCGGCCAACGGCGCCCAGGAGGCGGCGTTCCAGGACGCCCTCGACCTGGCCGCCGGTGCCGGGCTCGACGAGCTCGAGGTGCGGCACCTCGCGAACTCTGCGGCCGCGATCCTGCGACCGAGCTCCCGCCTCGACCTCGTGCGCGTCGGCATCGCGTCCTATGGCCTCGACCCCGCCCCGGGCGTCACCGGCAACATCGGGCTGCGGCCGGCGATGACGGCCCACGCCAGCCTCGCCATGGTCAAGCGCGTCCACGCCGGCGACGCGGTGTCCTACGGCCGCACGTGGGTCGCCGACCACCCGACCACGCTGGGGCTGGTCCCGGCCGGGTACGCCGACGGGCTCCCGCGGGCCGGCGGCAACCGCGCCGAGGTACAGGTCGCCGGGAGGAGACGCAGGCTCCGCGGCCGGATCTGCATGGACCAGCTCGTAGTCGATCTCGACGGCGACGACCCCGGCGCCGGGGCGGACGTCACCCTCTTCGGCACCGGTGACGACGGCGAGCCGACCGCCCAGGACTGGGCAGAGGCCTGCGGGACGATCAGCTACGAGATCGTGACCAGGATCGGGGGCCGGTTCACCCGGCGGTACGTCGACTCGGAGGCTCGCGAGACAATCGAGGCATGACCACGCGCCGTCGCATCCTCGGGGCCGCCGCCGGTGCCGTCGGCCTGGCCGCGGCCGGCGCGGCGATCGGCATCCGCCGGCAGAGTCGCGCCATCGGCCGCCGGGACGGCGACGCGACGCCGTTCGGGAGCCTGCACTCCCGACCGGTGACGATCATCGCCGACGACGGCGTCCCCCTCGTCGTCGAGGTGGACGAGCTCGATCCGGACCTGCAGCAGCGGACGAGCAAGCTCACGCTCGTGTTCTGCCACGGCTACGCCCTCAACCTCGACTGCTGGCACTTCCAGCGCGCCGCCTACCGGGGGCTGGTCCGCGCCGTCTACTACGACCAGCGCTCGCACGGCCGCTCCGGGCGCTCGCCCGACGACCACGCGACGATCGAGCAGCTCGGCCACGACCTCAGGACCATCCTCGACCACGTCGTGCCCGAGGGTCCGATCGTCCTGGTCGGTCATTCGATGGGCGGCATGTCGATCGTCGCTCTCGCCGAGCAGTACCCCGAGCTGATCGGTGACCGGGTCGTCGGCGTCGGCCTGATCTCGACGACCGCCGGCGGGCTCGACCCGAGCCGGATCCTGCTCCCCATGCTCCCGGCCAAGCTCGGAGGCCAGCTGACCCACCGCACCGTCCGGACCCTGGCCCGTGGCCACCGCAGCGTCGACGGAGCTCGGCGGATCGGCCGTTCGGTGGCCCGCGTCGTCACCGACCTGTTCGCGTTCGGCGACGAGGTGCCGGCGGCATACGTCGACTTCGTCGACAGCATGTTGTCGCAGACGCCGTTCGAGGTGGTGGCCGACTTCTTCCCGAGCTTCAACGGGCTCGACAAGTTCGACGCGGTCGAGGTGCTCGGCCGGGTGCCGACCACGATCATCTGCGGGACCGCCGACAAGCTCACCTCGATCGGCCACAGCCGCAAGCTGCACGAGCGGGTGGCCGGCTCGACCCTCCTGGAGTGCGAGAACGCCGGCCACATGGTCATCCTCGAGCGGCACGGCCAGGTCAACGCGGCCCTCGACCAGCTGCTCTCCGCAGCCGCCGAGCGAGTCGGCCTGCGGTGACCGGCCATGTCGAGGTCAAGCCGGTCGGCGCGGAGGAGGCGGCGACCGTGCACGCGGTCGTGCACGCGGCGTTCGAGGCGCGTCCGCCGCTCGACCCGCCGGCCGCCGCACTCGCCGAGACCCGCGAGCGGCTCGAGCAACGGCTGGCGGAGCACGGTGGCCTGCTCGCCCGCGTCGACGGCACGCCGGCCGGTGCGCTCGTGCTCGACCCGGTCGGCGGCACCATGTACCTCCGCCGCTTCGGCGTGGTCCCCGACCAGCAGGGACACGGCGTCGCGGCCGCCCTCACCGACGCGGCCGTGGAGGCCGCCCAGGGCTACGACGACCTCACCGTGGTGGCGCGCGAGGAGCTGCCGGACACGATCCGGTTCTGGGAGCGGCAGGGCTTCCACGAGATCCGCCGGGACTCGCCGAACGTCGAGCTGCGGCGCCCGCTGCGGACCGCGGTCTTCCAGGCACCGGACGCCGAGTCGATGCGCGGCCTCGGTCGCTCGGTCGCCGGCCAGCTCGCGCCCGGTGACCTGATCGTGCTGACCGGCCCGCTCGGCGCCGGCAAGACGACGTTCACCCAGGGGCTCGGCGCGGGGCTCGGCGTCCGCGGCGCGGTCACCTCGCCCACCTTCGTCATCGCCCGCGTGCATCCCAGCGAGGTCGGGGGGCCGGCGCTGGTCCACGCCGACGCCTACCGGCTCGGTGGCATCGCCGAGCTCGACGATCTCGACCTCGACACCTCCCTCGACCGGGCCGTCACGGTCGTCGAGTGGGGCGAGGGGCTGGCCGAGGGCCTCTCGGAGTCGCGGCTGGAGATCCACATCGTCCGCAACGAGGACGAGGACGAGCACCGACACGTCGAGATCACCCCGGTCGGCCCACGGTGGCACGCGCTCTCCTTCAGAGGGCTCGGATGACGGCGTTCATCGCACACGTCAGCGACACCCACTTCGGCGGGCCGCCGGATGCCCAGGCGCGCGCCGAGGCGGTCGTGGCGCACCTGCTCGCGCTGGACCCTCGGCCCGACGTACTCCTCGTCTCCGGCGACGTCGCCGACCACGGACTGCCCGACGAGTACGCCGTGGCCCGGACCGTCCTGGATGCCTGGCCCGGCCCGAAGCTGGTCGGCACCGGCAACCACGACGTGCGCGAGGCCTTCGCCCGCGGCCTGCTCGACCTCGAGGTCGTCCCGGGCCCGCTGGTCCAGGTGCTCGAGTCCGCGGACTTCCGGATCCTGATGCTGGACTCGCTCGTGCCAGCGCCTCCGGGCCAGCGGATCGACCACGGCGAGCTCTCGCGTGACCAGCTCGACTGGCTCGACGACCAGCTGAGCACCGACGACAAGCCGGCGTTCGTGTCCCTGCACCATCCACCCGGCGACATCGGTGTCGGTCTGATGGCGCCGATCCTGCTCAGGGAGCCCGAGTCCCTCGAGCTGGTCGTCAGGAAGCACTCGCACGTGGTCGCCACCCTCGTGGGCCACGCGCACACAGCCTGCGCGACGACGTTCGCCGGCCGACCGCTGCTGATCGGGGGCGGCTGCGCGTCGACGGTCCCGCTCGACAACGAGCCCTACCCCGTCATCTGGGAGGCCGGGCCGCCCACGCTCGCCTTCCACCTGCTCCACGACGACCATCGCCTCACCACGCACTGGCGCGCCCTGCCGTTCCCCGGCCCCGGCGGAGCGGGCTGATGCTGCTCGCCTTCGACACCGCCACGCCGCTGGTGACCGTCGCGCTGCACGACGGCGACGACGTCGTCGTCGAGCTCGTGTCCGAGCGGCCGCTACAGCACGGCGAGCAGCTCGCCCCGCTCATCGACGCCGCACTCCGGCGGGCCGACCTGGTCCGTCAGGACCTCACCGCGATCGGCGTCGGGGTCGGACCGGGCCCGTTCACCGGGCTGCGGGTCGGGCTGGTCACCGCGCGCACACTCGGGTTCGTCCTGGAGATCCCCGTGTACGGCATCTGCACGCTCGACGTACTAGCCATCGAGGCCGCGGACACCGGTGCCGTCGCCGGCGAGTTCGTGGTGGCCACCGACGCGCGGCGCAAGGAGGTCTACCTCGCGACGTACGACGGCGACGGGAAGCGGCTCGGAGGCCCGCTCGTCGCCAAGCCGGCCGATGTCGCGACCGAGACGCCGGTGGTGGGGGAGGGCGCCGTGCTCTACCCGGACGCGTTCCCGCACGCCGCCGGGCCGACGATGCCGAGCGCCGGTTGGCTGGCCCGGGTGATCGCCGAGGAGAGGGCCGAGCTGCAGGACCCGGAGCCGCTCTACCTGCGCCGGCCCGACGCCGCGATGCCGGGGACACCCAAGCGGGTCTCGTGACCGTCCGGACCGCGACCGCGGAGGACGTCGACGCGATCACGGCCTCCGAGGCCGACAACCTCGGCGTCGACGCGTGGTCACACGCACTGGTCGAGGAGGGCGTCGCCGGCCGGCTGCCCACCGTGCACTACCTGGTCGCTGAGGACGAGCACCGGCTGGTCGGGCACGCCGTTACGAGCCTCGCAGGTGACATCGCCGAGCTCCAGCGGATCGCGGTGGCCGCAGACCACCGGCGCGCCGGTGTCGCGTCGGCGCTGCTCGACGCGGTGCTCACGCTAGCCGGGGACGGCGGTGCGGACCGGGTGCTGCTCGAGGTCCGGGAGGACAACGCGGGGGCGCTCGCCTTCTACGCCGCGCGCGGCTTCGTCGAGGTGGACCGGCGCCGGCGTTACTACCGCGACGGGGCCACCGCGGTCGTCCTCCGGCGCCCGGTCGGCCGCGGCTGCGGTGCATCGAGCTGACCTGCCCATACCCCGACCCGTACCACTTCGACTACGCCCGCATCCCGGGCATGACTAGTCGTGCCGGTGGTCCGGGTGGTCCGCGCAGGTCAAGCGGGGGCCAAACCGGCCAGTAGGGGTCGCCCCTGCTGCTGGCGGCCCCCAGACTTGGCCCCGCGGAGCCCCGCACGGGGGACGCGTGTGGCCGGGGAGCCACGCGGCGCCAGCGGAGCAGCTCTCGATCTCGGAGGAACACCCATGGCTCGGGTCAGCCCTGCCAGGCGCGTCCCCATGCACCGGTCTGGACCGGGCCTAGTGCGTTCGGTTGATGCACGGGCCAATCACCGACGGACCGGCGTCGGTGGCGGACACACTGCCGCTGAGGGGGCCAGCACTTCCCCACGCGCCGTCGGGAGAGCCGGTGCGGGCTGGGCCTGGAGGAGCGCGACGATGCGCAAGCTCATCGGTCTGACCATGGCCTGCCTGCTCGGCATGCTGCTCGTCGGCACACCGGCCGAGGCCGGCCGCGGCGCGCGGAGCCATGCCGTGTCCCTGAACCATCCCGCGACCGCCGACGACGCCGCGAAGCTCACCGGCCGCGCCCCCGGCCGCACGAGGGTCCTGCTGCAGACGCGTGTGAACGGGCACTGGCGCAGCGTCCGCACCGTGAAGGTGCACGGTGGCCGCTACCGCACCAAGGTCGACCGCACGGAGCAGGACCAGCAGTTCCGCACCCGCGCCGGCCGCGCGACGAGCCGGACTCGCACGGTCGCGGCCCGCACGCGGACCGACGCCTGCGGCACTCAGCCGCGGAAGGCCGACGGCACCTTCTGGGCCTGCAGCTTCGTCGACGACTTCACGGGCACGGCCCTCAACCGCACCAAGTGGGTGCCCCAGACGATCTTCGCGACCGGCGACGCGCTGACCGGCTACGCCTGCTACGACGACGACCCGTCGGTCGTCTCCGTCAGCGGCGGCAACCTCAACCTGTCGGTCCGCAAGAACGCCACCGCGCTGCCCTGCGCCAACGGGCTCCCGCCCACGCCGTACCGCGCGGGCATGGTGTCGACGTACCACCTGTTCTCCCAGCAGTACGGCCGCTTCGAGGCCAGGTTCAAGACCACCGCGACCACCGCACCGGGGCTGCAGGAGTCGTGGTGGCTCTGGCCGGACGACCGGGACCCGCTCGCCCAGTTGCTGTGGCCGCTGAACGGCGAGATCGACGTCGCGGAGACCTATTCGGTCTACCCAGACCTCGGCATCCCGTTCCTGCACTACGGCAACGACGACAACGGCGGCCCGATCCCGGGCACGAACACGTCGTGGAGCTGCGCCGCGCCGCGCGGTGTCTACAACACCTACACGCTGGAGTGGACCGCTTCGCGGCTGGAGGTCTTCATCAACGGCCGCAGCTGCCTGGTCAACACCTCGGGCGACAGCGCCTTCCGCAAGCACTACATCCTGAACCTGACCCAGGCGCTCGGCACCGGAGCGAACGCCATGACCGCGGCGACCAAGGTCCCGGCGGTCATGAAGGTCGACTACGTCAGGGTCTGGAAGTAGCCCCCTTGCACAATGGGGCTCGTGGCTGAATCCCAGGCTGGGCCCCTCGTCCTCGGCATCGAGACGTCGTGCGACGAGACCGGAGTCGGGATCGTGCGCGGGAACACCTTGCTCGCCGACGCGGTGGCCAGCAGCGTCGAGGAGCACGCCCGCTTCGGCGGCGTCGTACCGGAGGTGGCCAGCCGGGCGCACCTCGAGGCGATGGTCCCCACCATCGAGCGGGCCTGCGAGACGGCGGGCGTGCGGTTGCACGACCTCGACGCGATCGCGGTGACCAGCGGTCCGGGCCTCGCCGGTGCGCTGCTGGTCGGCGTCGCCGCGGCCAAGGCGCTCGCGATCGGGCTGGACAAGCCGCTGTACGGCGTCAACCACCTCGCCTCGCACGTCGCCGTCGACCAGCTCGAGCACGGACCGCTGCCGGACCCGTGCCTGGCGCTGCTGGTGAGCGGAGGTCACTCGTCTCTGCTGCGCGTGGAGGACGTGACGAGAACCGTCGAGCCGCTGGGCGCGACCATCGACGACGCGGCGGGGGAGGCGTTCGACAAGGTGGCTCGGCTGCTCGGGCTGCCGTTCCCCGGCGGTCCGCACATCGACCGCGCCGCGGCGTCGGGCAGCTCGGTCGCGATCGACTTCCCGCGCGGGCTCACCAGCCGCCGCGACCTGGAGCGGCACCGGTTCGACTTCTCGTTCTCCGGGCTCAAGACGGCGGTGGCGCGCTGGGTCGAGGCGCGGGAGCGCTCCGGTGAGCCGGTCTCGGTGGCCGACGTCGCGGCGTCGTTCCAGGAGGCGGTCTGCGACGTCCTGGTCCGCAAGGCGCTCGACGCCGCGAACTCGACCGGCGTGGAGGACCTGCTCATCGGCGGCGGAGTGGCCGCCAACTCCCGGTTGCGCGCCATGGCCGAGGAGCGCGCCACCGAGGTCGGCGTACGCGTGCGGGTGCCGAGGCCCGGTCTCTGCACCGACAACGGCGCCATGGTCGCCGCACTCGGGTCGGAGATGGTCGCCCGCGGGCGTGCGCCGTCGGCGCTGGACCTGCCCGCTGACAGCAGCCAGCCTGTCACGAGCGTTCTGGTCTAGGGCTGGGTCTCGAAGACGTAGCGGTACGGCAGCCCCGGTGGCACGGGCTGCACGGCACCGACCAGCACAGCGCGACCGTCGAGGCCGATCCGCACCATCGCCTCCTGGCCCCTGCCCCACGCGACGGCGAGCAGGTGCCGGTGGTCCTCCCAGGTCACCCGGTCCAGCCGCTTCGGCAAGGTGGCTCGCACTTCTCCGGTGCGTGCGTCGAGGAGCACGAGCTCCCGTCGCTGGTATCCCAGGAGCAGCCGTCCGTCCGGGCTGAACGAGATCAGCTCGGTGTGCGGCTCGTGCCAGATCAGCTGCCCGGTGACGGTGTCGACGACCCCCTGCCGGCCCGCGACGACGCGGCCGTGCGCGTCGACCGCGTGGCGCAGGTGTGGAACGGCGACCCAAGGTCCGCTCCGCCCTACGAGCAGGACTTGGTCGGTCCGGCTGGTGATCACGACCCTCTCGCCGACGAACCCGACGGCAGACATCAGGTACTGGAAGCCAAGGCTGCGGCTCCATCCGCCGGCTCCGACGGTGTGCCCCACGTGCACGACGGTCGGCCCGGTCAGGTTGCTCTCGGGGCAGCCCATGGTCAGCCAAGCGACCTCCTGCCCGTCGCGGCTCACCACGCCCGCTCCGGTCGCGCACGGCCCGAGCTCGGTGCGCTCGCCGCCCACCAGCGCAGAGAGGCCGACCGTGCCCTCGAACCAGAAGGTGTCGGCCACGAGGTGCCCGCCGTCGAGGGGTGTGATGCCGCTGACGCCGCGCCCCTCCTGGCCGGCGAGGGGCTCGCGGGCCCCGTTCGGCGCGACGTACGTCGTGCCATCGACGTACGGGATCCGTGGAGGTGGTCCCCACTGGCAGCCGCACAGCGCGAGCAGCAGCGTGAGGATGGCCAGGGTGCGCACGTGGAAAAGACGCCAGCGTCGCTTGTGTGGTTGACGCGGCACCGCCGCGGAGTCCCATGCCCGGCTCCCCCCAGGCTCCACCTGCCACGGAACAGTGGGTGGGGTCTGTGCCGGACTCCGACGACGGCGGGGCCCGGCGGACCGGACCCACTGGCCGCGTACCCGAAGGCGTCAGCCGCCAAACCGGCGGGTCACTCCCAGGGTCGGCCGGCGAGGAACCAGGTGACGTTGAGCCCGCCTACCCGCGCGAAGTCGGTCGTCCTCTCCACGGTGCCGTCCAATCCGAGCCGGAGGATGGCCTGGCGGTTGTCCTGCTGGACGACCGCGAGCACGTGCTCGTCGTCCTCCCACGCGGACTCGAGCACCGTGGCCAGGCGCCCGCCATCGAACTCGACCACCATCTCGCCGGTGCGCGAATCGAGGACGGTGAGCCGCCGGTACGACGGGATGCCCTCGTCGGGGTAGCCGATGACCAGCGAGCCGTCGGGGCTGAGGTCCTCGAGCGTGTAGCAGCACTCCTCCCACAGGAGCTCCGAGCCCGCGACCGCGCCGGCGCGCGGGAGGTTTGCCTTGCGGTCGAAGCGAGTGGTGCCCACAACCAGGTCGCTGACACGGCGACGCGTCCGTGATGTGGATGAGGTGGGGCACCGGCTGGCGCTCGTCACCCTCCGCCACCTCCCAAGTCATCTCCCCGTCCGGCGCCACGAGGGCGTAGACGGTGCCGTCCGCGGTGAAGCCGACCGGGTAGCCGACGTTCCCCTCAGGTAGCGGCAGCTGCTGGACGACCTCGCCGTCCTCGGCCACCACCAGGAGCGCTGGTCCGTTCGGCGCCACCTCCATCCAGGCCACCCGCCGGCCGTCCGGCGACGCCACGATCTTCTCGCCGACGGGGCCGAGGTCCACTACCTGGTTGAACGCCACGTCGAGCTGGTAGAGCCGCACCTGCGCCGACGGCGCCGGGTTCTCGCCGAATGCCAGGGCGAGGAAGCCGTCGCCGTACGGCACCACCTGGAAGGTTCCGTCGGGCAGGTCGTGCTCGCCGGCCGCGTCGATCGCCACGGAGTCCGCCGCGTGCTGGTAGAGCACCCGCGGCGCATCACCCAGGGGCCGGTCGAGGTCGTAGGGCACCGTCTGGCCCGGCGTGATGGTCGGCCCGGGCGGGACCGGCTCCGGCTCGCTGCTCTTCGGTGAGCCACCGAGCAGGGCAGTGGGCAGCAGGACTGCAGCAGCCACCGCGGCGGCCACGCCGCCCGCGACGGCGATCCGGCGCCGACGTCGGATGCGGTACGCCGAGGCGCGGACGTCCTCGAACCCCAGATGCCTCGGCTGCACGTCGTCGGCGCGGCGCTCCAGCTCGCGCACGAAGGTCTGCTCGCTCATCGCTCCTCCTCCCCGTCACCAGGTCGCAACGTGGTCGGTGTTCGTTCGCGGAGGGAGGCCATGGCCCGCGCGGTCTGTGACTTGACGGTGCCGATCGAGATGCCGAGCACCTCAGCGGTCTCTGCCTCGGTGAGCTGCTCGTAGTAGCGCAGCACGACCACCGCCCGGGCCCGCCGCGGCAGCGTCTGGACGATCTGCCAGACGGAGTCACCCACGCCGTCGTCGTACCCGTGCCGGACGGGGGTGCCGACGGGCGCTCCCTCGGCCTCGAAGTCGGTCGCGCGCTCGCGGCGTCGCCACGGGCGCCGCCACGCCGAGTTGTTCTCGTTGACCATGATCCGACGGGCGTACGCGTCGATGGACCCGCGGTCGCGGACCTTGTCCCACGACAGGTACAGCTTCGCCAGCGACGTCTGCAGGAGGTCCTCGGCCTGGTGCTGGTCGCCGGTGAGCAGGTATGCCGTGCGCAGCAACCGGCCCTGCCGAGCCTCCAGGTACGCGGTGAAGTCGGCGTCCCGGTCAGTCATCCGCGCTCCCGTCGTCGCCCGAGCGGCCACCGTCGTCGGCTCCGTCATGATCGTCCTCTCACACGCCAAGGACGCAGCCCGCCACGCGAATGGTTGTCATCCCCCTGCCGTCCGTCCTGCCTCATGCGGTTGGCTGGGCCCGAGCAGTGCCATGCCAGCGGAGAGAGGCGGAACCCATGCAGCAGGTCAAGGCCGTGGTCGCGAAGGCCAAGGGCGCGCCGGTCGAGCTGGTCACGATCAACGTGCCCGACCCCGGGCCCGGCGAGGCGGTGGTGAAGGTCCAGGCCTGCGGGGTCTGCCACACCGACCTGCACTACCGCGAGGGCGGGATCAACGACGACTTCCCGTTCCTGCTGGGGCACGAGGCCTCCGGCGTGGTCGAGGCGGTGGGCCCGGAGGTGAGCGGGCTCGAGCCGGGCGACTTCGTGGTGCTCAACTGGCGTGCCGTGTGCGGAGACTGCCGAGCCTGCAACCGCGGCGAGCCGTGGTACTGCTTCGCGACGTTCAACGCGACCCGGAAGATGACGCTCGAAGATGGCACCGAGCTGTCTCCCGCGTTGGGCATCGGCGCCTTCGCCGAGAAGACCTTGGTCGCGGCCGGCCAGTGCACCAAGGTCGACCCGTCGGCGCGGCCGGCTGCGGTCGGGCTCCTCGGCTGCGGCGTGATGGCCGGCATCGGGGCCGCGATCAACACCGGCCGGGTGACCCGCGGCAAGTCCGTCGCCGTGATCGGCTGCGGCGGGGTGGGTGTGGCCGCGGTCGCAGGGTCCGCGCTGGCCGGCGCGTCACCGATCATCGCCGTCGACATCGACGCCAAGAAGCTGGAAGCCGCGAAGAGGATGGGCGCCACCCACACCGTCGACTCGTCGTCGACCGACCCGGTGGCGGCGATCCAGGAGCTGACCGGCGGCTTCGGCGCGGACGTGGTCATCGAGGCGGTCGGCCGCCCCGAGACGTGGCAGCAGGCCTTCTACGCCAGGGACCTGGCGGGCACCGTGGTGCTCGTCGGCGTACCGACCCCGGACATGAAGGTGCCGGACCTCCCGCTCATCGACGTCTTCGGTCGCGGTGGTTCGCTGAAGTCGAGCTGGTACGGCGACTGCCTACCCACCCGTGACTTCCCGATGCTCGTCGACCTCTACCTGCAGGGGCGGCTCGACCTCGACGCCTTCGTCAGCGAGGAGATCGGCATCGGCGACATCGAGGCGGCCTTCGAGAAGATGCACCACGGCGACGTACTGCGTTCGGTGGTCCTCTTCTGATCGATGCCGACCCGTCGTTACTGATGAGCAGTAACGACGGCTCGGCGTTGGGCGACATGTCGTTGGGGGCGAGCGATATGTCGTTCGATGCCGACCCGTCGTTACTGATGAGCAGTAACGACGGGTCGGCGTTGGGCGATATGTCGTTCAGAAGGGGCGGACGAGCAGACATGCACCGTGGCCGTCGATGCGGGTGAGCACGATCGTGGCCTCGTTGTCTCCGGTCAGCGCGAGCCGCTTGCGGAGCTGGTCGGGGACCACGTCGACGCCCCGCTTCTTGATGGTCAGCTTGCCGACGCCGCGTTCGTGCAGCGCGGCGCGGAGGGCCTTCTCGCGATGGGGGAGCGTCTCGAGCACCTGGTACGAGCGTGCGAACGGCGTGTGGAACGACGAGTCGGCGGTGACGTAGGCGATGTGGCGGTCGATCAGCCCGCCCTGCACGCCGGCGGCGACCGCGGTGACCAGGCCGGCACGGATGACGGCGCCGTCCGGCTCGTAGAGGAACCTGCCGAGCGGGACGACGTCCGCACCGGGGTCGTCCTCGTCGGTCAGCGTGGCCAGACCACCCTCCCGGATCACCGTGGCCCGGCGGGCGGCCGTGGCGAGCCTGCCGCCCCAGAGCGCGGCCTCCTTCACCTCGCCGTGGTCGCTCACCCACTCGGCCTCCACGCCGGCGGGGATCATGTCGTGCGGGATTCCGGGGGCGGTCTTCACGCAGGCCTGGCCGGCCAGCAGCGACTCGGCGAAGGACCACGGCGGGTTCCAGGCGTCCAAGGAGAACGTCCGGCCCCGGCCGGTACGACGAGCCGGGTCGGCGAAGGCCACGTCGAACGGAATGATGTCGACCTCGAGCGCGTCGGCGACCCCGACCGCGCCGGGCAGCCCCAGGGCGGAGAGGTTCGCGGACGCGATGGCGACTCGCACGGGGTCGACATCGACTCCGGCCGCAGTGATGCCCGCCCGGGCGAAGGCCAGCAGGTCACCGCCGATGCCGCATCCGAGATCCACCACGGTCGTGGCGCCGAACGCCGTGAGGCGAGCGGCCCGGTGGGTGGCCACCGATAGCCGGGTCGCCTGCTCGAGCCCGTCCGGGGTGAAGTACATCGAGGCGGCGAGGTCGCCGAACTTCTCGACAGCACGGCTGCGCAGCTCGGCCTGGGTCAGCGCCACGGCCAGCAGCTCGGACGGAGTTCCGGAGCAGGCGCGTTCCAGCGCGGAGCGCGCCCGCAGGGGGTCCGGCTCGTCCAGCGCGCAGGCCTCCCGGAGCACTCGCTGGCCGTCCTCGGTCAGCAACCACTGCACGGAGTCGACGTCCACGGCACCCTCTCTGGCACTCCATTGATGAGAGTGCTAGTTTTTGTGCTGGCACTCTCCGGGTGAGTGTGCCAGCCCCAAATACATCCTGCAGAGCCCGTTCCACCGCCAACAAGCACGAAAGTGGAGGTTGATCAGTGTCGGTCAACATCAAGCCCCTCGAGGACCGCATCGTGGTCAAGCCGCTCGACGCGGAGCAGACCACCGCCTCTGGCCTGGTCATCCCGGACACCGCCAAGGAGAAGCCCCAGGAGGGCGAGGTCCTGGCAATCGGCCCGGGTCGCATCGACGACAACGGCAACCGGGTCCCGCTCGACGTCGCGATCGGCGACAAGGTCATCTACAGCAAGTACGGCGGCACCGAGGTCAAGTACGGCGGCGACGAGCTGCTGATCCTCTCGGCGCGCGACGTCCTCGCGGTCGTGTCCTGATCCAGGTCACCCCTGTCTGACGGGTCGTGTGCCTGAGACTGCGCGAGATCGCAGGCTCAGGCGCACGACCCGACCTACGTTCCAAGGAGAGCAATGCCCAAGATCCTCGAGTTCGACGAGCGTGCCCGCCGGGCGCTGGAGCGCGGCGTCGACAAACTGGCCGACACGGTCAAGGTGACTCTCGGCCCGCGCGGCCGCTACGTCGTCCTGGACAAGAAGTGGGGCGCTCCGACCATCACCAACGACGGTGTCACCGTCGCCCGTGAGATCGAGCTCGACGACCCCTTCGAGAACCTCGGCGCCCAGCTGACCAAGGAAGTCGCCACCAAGACCAACGACATCGCGGGCGACGGCACCACGACCGCGACGGTCCTGGCCCAGGCGATGGTCCACGAGGGCCTGCGCGCGGTGGCCGCCGGCGCGAACCCGATGGCGCTCAAGCGCGGCATGGACGCCGCGGCCCAGGCGGTCAACGACGAGCTGCTCAAGATCGCTCGCGAGGTCGACTCCAAGGAGGACATGGCGTCGGTCGCCACGATCTCCAGCCGCGACGAGGTGATCGGCGGCCTGCTCGCCGACGCCTTCGACAAGGTCGGCAAGGACGGCGTGATCACCGTCGAGGAGTCCAACACCATGGGCACCGAGCTGGAGTTCACCGAGGGCATGCAGTTCGACAAGGGCTACATCTCGGCGTACTTCGTCACGGACCCGGAGCGGATGGAGACCGTCCTCGAGGACCCCTACATCCTGCTCCACCAGGGCAAGATCTCGGCCGTCGCCGACCTGCTGCCGCTGCTGGAGAAGGTCATCCAGTCCGGCAAGCCGCTGTTCATCCTCGCCGAGGACGTCGAGGGCGAGGCGCTCTCGACCCTGGTCGTCAACAAGATCCGGGGGACGTTCAACGCTGCCGCGGTGAAGAGCCCGGCGTTCGGTGACCGCCGCAAGGCCATGATGGAGGACATCGCGACCCTGACCGGTGCCCAGGTCGTCGCCCCTGAGGTCGGGCTCAAGCTCGACCAGATCGGCCTCGAGGTCCTCGGAACGGCCCGCCGCGTGGTCATCACCAAGGACAACACCACGATCGTCGACGGCGCCGGAGACACCGCCGCCGTCACGGGCCGGATCAACCAGATCAAGGCCGAGATCGAGAACACCGACTCCGACTGGGACCGCGAGAAGCTCCAGGAGCGGCTCGCCAAGCTGGCCGGTGGCGTCTGCATCATCAAGGTCGGCGCCGCCACCGAGGTGGAGCTCAAGGAGAAGAAGCACCGCATCGAGGACGCCGTGTCGGCGACCCGGGCGGCCATCGAGGAGGGCATCGTCGCCGGCGGCGGCTCGGCGCTGATCCACGCGGCGGCCGTGCTCTCCGACGGCCTGGGCCTGACGGGTGACGAGGCGGCCGGCGTCCGCGTGGTCCGCATCGCCCTCGACGAGCCGCTGCGCTGGATCGCAGAGAACGGCGGCATCAACGGCTACGTCGTCACCACCAAGGTCCGCGAGCTCGGTGTCGGCAGCGGCTACAACGCCGCCACCGAGGAGTACGGCGACCTGGTCGCCCAGGGCGTCCTCGACCCGGTCAAGGTGACCCGCTCCGCGCTGGTCAACGCCAGCTCGATCGCGGGCATGCTGCTCACGACCGAGACCCTGGTCGTCGACAAGCCCGAGGACGACGAGCCCGAGGCGGCCGGTCACGGCCACGGGCACGGGCACTGACCCAAGGTCAGTATCGGTGGCCCGGCCGTTCTGCATGCCCGCGCCGAAGGCCCGCGTCGTGCAGAACTGCCGTGTCACCGCACGTGGCACCAACCTGAACAGCTAGCGCGACTGAACCACCACGAACGCCACCCCGCGAAGCGGGGTGGCGTTCTGCATCATGGCCCGGAGCTGAACTCGAAGCGGTGGCCGCCGTGGCAGTCCGGCTCGGGGGTGACCCGGTCGACGCCGCGGAGGAGCCAGATCGGGCGGTCGCCGCAGGCGGTGCCCGCACGGACGTAGCGCTCCTGCACCAGCTGCTCGAGGCGGGCGCCGTCCCTGCCGTCCCAGTGCCGGAACCCGACCCACTCGACGATCCACGTCGGCGGGGTCTCGCCGCCGACCAGCGCCCGGAGCTCCTAGAGGTCCGGGTCGAGGGTGCGCATGGGCAGGCTCCACAGGTAGGCGTACGGCGAGGAGAGGCCACTCTCCAGCTGGAGGTCGGCGCGGCCGCCGTACACGACCAGGGTGTCGCCCCGCTCGGCCACCTCGCGCAGGGCGGTGCCGGTGTCGTGCTCGTCGTACTCCTGCAGGCCGCCGACGTTGTAGGCCACCCAGCCGACCAGGCACAGTGCGGTCGAGGCCGTCGCGGCGACGATCACGGTGCGCATGGCCCGGCCGCGACGGCTGGCGCGCCGGGCCAGCAGGGCCGCGCACAGGGCCGTGCCGGGAAGCAGCGGGAACAGGTAGTCGCGCCAGTAGCTGCCCCCCGAAACGAGTCCCAAGACGTCGATGGCGAGCAGCGCGGCCACCGCCGCGGTGAGTGGCGCGTCGTCGGCCCACTCGCCACGGATGTGCACCACGAAGCCACCGATGATCAGCAGCATCCCGGCGCCGAAGGCCACCAGGACGAGCAACCCGGCCCGGAAGGTCGGGGCGGTGTCGGTGGCGTCCGAGAGCACCCGGCTGGCGTCGAATCGGAAGCCGTAGACGGCGTACCACAGCGTGTGCAGGCGTACGCCGGCCGCCAGAGCCCAGCCGACGGTGGCAAGGACCGGTACGGCGAAGCCGGCCGCCGCGGCAGCGGTCAACCGGACCAGCTCCGGCCGGGTCAGCCGCCCGGCCCGCCACGACCCGACGTAGAGGACCGCGGCGAACACGACACCACCGGCGAGGTTCTGCTTGAAGCCGAGCGCGAGCCCGGCGAGGAGCCCTGCGGCCAGCGCTACTCGCCACGACCTGTTTCGGACCGCCACCAGCGACAGCCCGAGGCTGGACATGAGCACGGGCAGCGCGAGCAGCTCGCCCTTCACCGCCACCGCGTCGATCAGGACGTTGGTGCTGAGCGCGGCCACCGCGACCGCGGTCCAGCGCGCGGCGTGCTCGTCGGCGACGAGTCGCGCCACCGCCGCTGCCGCCAGCACCAGCGCAGCGCACGCAACCGCGCCCAGCACCCGGACGAACAGCGGCCCGCCGATCGCGTCGGAGAGCTTGAAGAGCGCGATCATCGGCGGCGGCCGGTCCACGAAGTAGGCGCCGTAGACACTGTCCGACATCGGGTGCCACGCCCGCGCGACCAGCTGGTAGCCGGCCTCGTCGGCGCGGACCGGCCGGGTCAGCCCGGGCAGCCGGAGCAGGAACGCCGCGGCCGCCGCGACGGCCACGGTCCACCGGGAGTCGACCCAGCGCCCCACCAGACGCTCGGCGCGGACGATGGCGTGGACCGGGCTCGCGGTCAGCGCGTCCGTCCGCACCTCGGTCATGGCGCCAAGCATGACGCAGTCCCGCTGCGCCAAGTGCAACCGCGGCGCCTCTAGATGAGTAGGTCCAAGGGCTCGCACGCTATGCGACGCCCAGCATCCACGCTGGCGGCGTTGCCGGACGCTCGAAAGACGCCCAGTCTGCCAGCGCGCCGGCGCCTTGCCAGCGCGGTGCTGAGCGCCGCTCGCTTGCACGACCCCTTGGAACTACTCATCTAGACTGAGCAAGGTGGAGCTGCCCGAGAAGTTCGCGACGCTGGGTCTCACCTACGACGACGTCCTGCTGTTGCCGGGACACTCCGACCTCGCCCCGGCCGACATCGACACCACGACCCGGCTGACCCGCGAGATCTCGCTCAAGGCGCCGCTGATCAGCGCCGCGATGGACACCGTGACCGAGTCGCGGATGGCCATCGCGATGGCCCGCGAGGGTGGCCTCGGTGTGCTGCACCGCAACCTCTCGATCGAGGACCAGGCCTACCAGGTCGACCTGGTGAAGCGGACCCAGACCGGGATCATCTCCAACCCGGTGACCATCGGCCCCGACGCGACTCTCGAGCAGCTCGACCAACTGGCCGGGGAGTACCGCATCTCGGGCTTCCCCGTGGTGGACACCGACAGCCGGCTGCTCGGGATCATCACCAACCGCGACCTGCGGTTCACTCCGGTCGCCGAGTGGGCGACCACCAAGGTCGACGAGGTGATGACGCCGATGCCGCTGATCACCGGCGCGGTCGGCATCTCCCGCGAGGAGGCAACGCTCCTCCTCCGCAAGCACAAGCGCGAGCGGCTGCCCCTCGTCGACGAGAAGGGCCGCCTCGGCGGGCTGATCACGGTCAAGGACTTCGTGAAGTCCGAGCAGTTCCCCGACGCGTCCAAGGACGCCGCGGGCCGGCTGATGGTCGGCGCCGCGATCGGCTACTTCGGCGATGCCTGGCAGCGAGCCACCACCCTGGTCGACGCCGGTGTCGACGTGCTCGTGGCCGACACCGCGCACGGCAACGTCCGGATGCTGCTCGACATGGTCAAGCGGCTCAAGACCGACCCCGCGACCGCACACGTCCAGGTGATCGGGGGCAACGTCGGCACCCGCGACGGTGCCCAGGCGTTCGTCGACGTCGGCGCGGACGCCGTCAAGGTGGGTGTCGGTCCCGGGGCGATCTGTACGACGCGGGTCGTCACCGGCGTCGGCGTACCCCAGGTGACCGCCGTCTACGAAGCCGCCCTGGCCTGTCGGCCCGCCGGGGTGCCGGTGATCGCGGACGGCGGCATCAAGTACTCCGGCGAGATCGCCAAGGCGCTCGTGGCCGGCGCGGACACCGTCATGGTCGGCGCGCTGCTGGCCGGCTGCGAGGAGGCCCCGGGTGACCTGGTCTTCGTCAACGGCAAGCAGTACAAGGCCTTCCGCGGCATGGGCTCGCTCGGCGCCATGAGCAGCCGCGGCAAGAAGTCCTACTCCAAGGACCGCTACTTCCAGGCGGAGGTCGCCAGCGACGACAAGATCGTCCCGGAGGGCATCGAGGGCCAGGTCGCCTACCGCGGCCCGCTCTCCGCCGTTGCCCACCAGCTGATCGGTGGCCTCAACCAGTCGATGTTCTACGTCGGCGCCCGCACCGTTCCGGAGCTGCAGGAGAAGGGCAGGTTCGTGCGGATCACCTCCGCCTCGCTCAAGGAGAGCCACCCCCACGACGTCCAGATGACCGTCGAGGCGCCGAACTACTCGGGCTGACGAGCGGATTCGTCTGCGGTACGACCGGTAGTCCTCGGCCCGAGGCGACAGACGAATCGGTCCGGTGCGGCTCAGAGGTAGAGCCCGGTCCCGTCGCTCCTGCCGGTCGCCGACGCACTGTCGGGCAGGTCCTCGGGTCGCAGCTGGGTGACGACCTCTTTGACCGGGTCGGTCATGGCGGTGATCCGCATCGCCTGGCGCGTGACCGCCTCCTCGAACACGTTGCGGACGAAGCGGCCATTGCCGAAGGCATCGGGCCGCGGGTCCGGGACCAGTCGGCGGAACGCGGCCTCGACGCCGTCGAGCAGTGAGAAGCCGGCCCTCTCGGCGTACAGCCGGAAGATGCCCCACAGCTCGTCGGGGGAGTAGTCGGCGAAGGCGATCGTGGACGGGAAACGGGATGCGACGCCGGGGTTGGACTCGACGAAGCGCTGCATCTCCCTCGGGTAGCCCGCCGCGATCACGACGACCTCGTCACGATGGTCCTCCATCAACTTCAGCAGGGTCGAGATCGCCTCGTTGCCGAAGTCGCGGAAGGAGTCCGGCGGGACCAGGGAGTAGGCCTCGTCGATGAACAGCACGCCGCCCGATGCCTGGTTGAAACGGGCGGTGGTGCGGGGCGCGGTCTGGCCGATGTACTCGCCGACCAGGTCGGCGCGGCTGACCTCGATGAGGTGGCCGTGAGCGAGCACGCCGAGCTGGGCGTAGATCCGGGCCAGGAGCCGGGCCACCGAGGTCTTCGCGGTGCCGGGGTTGCCGCTGAAGATCATGTGCCGCGACTTCTCCGAGGGCGGCATGCCGGCGTCGGTGCGCAGCTTCTCCGCCTTGAGCTCGGCCACCAGCCGCTTGACCTGCTCCTTGACCGGTGCCAGCCCGACCAGCTCCTCGAGCTCGGCCATCGGGTCCCCGATCTCGACCTCGGGCACGGCCAGGTCGGGAACCACCTCGCCGTCCTCGGTCGCCGAGAGCCGGACGCCCTCGGGCGTGACCGTGGTGCCCGCCGTGGCCAAGGGGCGTTGGTTGCGGCGGTCCTCCAGCAGCTTCGTGGCCATCGGGTTGACCACTGCCGGCGGCGCCCGGAAGACGCCGGTCAGGTCGTCGAGGTAGCCGGTGCGGCTCGGGCACGACGTGGACCGGGCGAACGACGGCAGCCCGGCCACCAGCTCGGCGACCTGGGTGGCCATCGCGAGCCACAGCCGGACGGCGTCGATCTCGCCGTTCACCATGCCGCGGGCAAGCCAGCCGCGGTTGTCGGACATCCAGTCCGCGCCGTCGAAGCCCGGTTTGAGCCGCTCGAACGCCGTGTTGATCGCGCCGAACCGTTCGCTGCCGACCGCCGCGGCCAGCGCTGACGGCAGCTCGTCGACGTCGTCGTGCAGCGCCATCGAGGCGATCACCTCGTCGGCCGACTGGGCCCGGCTGACCACGGTGCCGAGCACCTGGTGCGCAGCGTCGAGGCCGTTGATCGACCACACCAGCTGGGAGGTCCAGCCGCGCCCCTCGGAGAAGGTCTGGGCGTCCTGCTCGGTGCAGACCTGCTCGCGCCACGTCTTCGAGATGACCTCCCAGGCCGCCTCCTCGTGAAGCGTGCGCAGCTCCGGGTCGTCGAGGACCTTGTGCAACATCGCGGTGAACGTCGCGGCGCGCGGCGCGTACTGCGGCACGTCGGCGAACACCGCAACGCACTCGATCGTGAGCTCCAGCGCCTTGATGCGTGCCTCGGCGCCGAGGTCGCGCTGGCGCCACCACAGGTCGAGGTGCCAGGTGTCGTCGCTGTTGACGTAGTAGGTGATCTTGGGCTCGGTCGAGACGTAGGTGTCGGACAGCCAGGGCTTGAGCAGCTGGTCGCCGAGACTGGCGTAGCTCCCCGCCCAGACCGGGATCGCGCTCGGCAGGAAGGTCGTGAGGTTCCAGAGGAACGGCACCGCGCCCGAGGCGCCCGACTTCCAGCTGCCCGACGGCGCCACGCCGCCCTGGCCACGGGGATCCTCGGCCAGCCCCTTCATCTTCTGCTGGGTCGTCTCGAGCCAGTCGGCCGGCACGACCCAGGGGTCGCAGGTGCCGAGCACGTCGAGGTGCGGCTCCGGTCGGAGCAGCGGGGCGAGGTTCAGAGGGAGCTCGAGCATGGCGGTGGCAGTGTGCCGCATTTCCGTCCTTGACGGCGCGCGATGGGAGACTGCCGGCGTGACCGAGATCGAGATCGGCCGGGCCAAGCGGGCGCGCCGCGCGTACTCCTTCGACGACGTGGCGATCGTGCCCTCGCGACGCACCCGCGACCCCGAGGAGGTCAGCGTCGACTGGCAGATCGACGCCTACAGGTTCGAGCTTCCCGTCCTGGCCGCGCCGATGGACTCGGTGATGTCCCCGGCGCAGGCCATCGCGCTCGGTCGGTTCGGCGGCCTGGGCGTGCTCAACCTCGAGGGCCTCTGGACCCGATATGAGGACCCGACCCCGATGCTTGCCGAGGTCTCCGGCCTTCAAGGCGAGCAGGCCACCGCGCGGCTCCAGGAGATGTACGCCGAGCCGGTCAAGGAGGAGCTCATCACCGAGCGGGTCCGCGAGGTGCGCGATGCCGGCGTCACCGTGGCCGGCTCGCTCTCGCCACAGCGCACCCGCGAGTTCGCCAAGACCGTGGTCGACGCGGGCGTGGACATGTTCGTGATCCGGGGTACGACGGTCAGCGCCGAGCACGTGTCGTCGCAGGCCGAGCCGCTCAACCTCAAGGAGTTCATCTACGAGCTCGACGTCCCCGTGATCGTCGGCGGCTGCGCCACCCACCAGGCCGCGCTGCACCTGATGCGCACGGGTGCGGCCGGCGTACTTGTCGGATTCGGCGGCGGCGCCGCCCACACCACCCGCACCGTCCTCGGCGTCGCGGTCCCGATGGCCTCCGCGGTCGCCGACGTCGCGGCCGCCCGTCGCGACTACCTCGACGAGTCCGGTGGCCGCTACGTCCACGTGATCGCGGACGGCTCGATCGGCAAGTCCGGCGACATCGCCAAGGCGGTCGCCTGCGGCGCCGACGCGGTGATGGTCGGCTCGCCGTTCGCCCGCGCGACCGACGCCCCCGGCCACGGCTTCCACTGGGGCGCCGAGGCGCACCACAAGTCACTGCCCCGCGGCGAGCGGGTCGAGTTCGAGACCGTCGGCACCCTCGAGGAGATCCTCTTCGGCCCCTCCCGCGTCGCCGACGGCACCATGAACCTGATCGGCGCCCTGAAGCGCTCGATGGCCACCACCGGCTACACGGACCTCAAGGAGTTCCAGCGGGTCGAGGTCGTGGTCGTCGACTGACGCGTCCCTGCCTACAGAACCGAGGTCAGGTCGGTCCGGGCGAAGTCGTCGCCCTTGAAGAGCAGGGGGGCGCTGGCCAGACGCGCCGTGGCGTAGGCGAAGCAGTCGCCGAGGTTCAGGCCCGCCGGATGCCGCCCCTTTCCGAAGCGCTCCCAAGCCGCGAAGGCTGCGCGCGCATGGTCGGCGTCGGCAGGCACGACGGAGGAGACGACCTCGTCGACCAGGAGCCGCAGGTCCCGGACGGCGTCTTGACCTTGGCGGCTCGCAACGACGATGAGTGACTCGGTCAACTTCAGGCCTACTGGAAGGGCGTCGTCCGGCTCACGTCGAGCGCGCGCCGCAGGTCGAACGGGTCGGCCTGGTTGTACAGCCACGGCCGGCCGACCCAGACGTAGCCGTCGGCGTACCTCGCCGCCAGCCGGGCGATCGCCGCCGGCAGCCCCCAGGCCGGGTCGGCGACGTCGGCGGTGGGCGGGATGCCGAGCGTCACGCACTTGCGCTGACGCCTGGTCTTGCAGGTCTCGGCGTTGTCGAAGTTCTTGCCCTTGTACTCGTAGCCGTTGAAAGGCCGCCCGTTGGCAGCGGTGTTGACCACGAAGTGCTTGCCCTTGATCCCCCGCCTGGCCAGCGCCTTGACCACCGCTGCTCCGAAGGCGATCTCGTCCTCGACGGCCGCGTAGTGGGTGTTGTTGAGCGAGAAGCCGCGCACCGACCGGATGCCGGCCGGGAGCAGGATCTTCAGGGCCCGCTGCGGGTCCTTCTTGAGCCAGTCGGACGCACCGGCGTCGATGTAGGTCGAGGTGTTGGGCAGCGCCCCGAGTCGCTGGGCGGCGTACTTGATCAGCTTTGCGTAGATCTTGGAACCGTGTGGCGCGCACAGCGCGAACGGGCCGTCGGGCTGCAGCACGACCGCCGCGTGCGCATCACCGACCCCGGCCACGAACTCGTCGATCCAGGCCTTGTAGTCGGCCTGCTCGGCGGCCGTGGGGAGGCTGGTGCACGCCCTTTCCTCCCACGGGACCATGCGGAAGACGGTCAGCTGCACGACCGTCTCCGGGTTGCCGTTCTGGGCGACGGCGATGCTCCCCTCGACCGACGACCGCACGTGGTCGAGGGGGACCCACTGGCCGTACCACCTCGACCTGGGCTGGAGGACGATCCTCTCCAGCAGCGTCTTCTCCGCGCCGTCCGGCAGCGCCGACCACGCCACCCACGCCGCGTCGCCGACCCCGGCATAGGTGCCCCACGGTCGACCGGCCAGGGGGTTCGACCCGGCGGCGGCGGACGCTGCGGGCCCAGCCGGCGCCGTTCCGTCCTGTGCCACCTGTGCGGACGGCTCGGCCGGGGCTCCGGAGACCGGTGCCCACGTGACGGCCAGTGCTCCGAGGAGCACTGCGGGCAGCGTTCGCGGCAGGCGCTCGCTGAGCCGGCTCATGGTGATCCCCCCTGGCCAGCCACGGTGGCCGGTCGCGACCCGTGGTCGCATACCACCGGGAAGGCCGGCGCCTGTCAACCGCCGGCCAGAAACAGCCCAAAACCAGTAGGCCCCGTGCGTCCTCGCCCGCGAGGATGGGCGCGATGAACGACGATCTGCTGACCCGGCTGGAGCGCTACTACGACGAGGCGCCGCGAGCGAACGCCGACACCGTGGAGCACGGCCCGTTCACGGTCTTCGTGTCCCGCGGCGGCTGGCCCTACTACGCGCGGCCGCGCCTCGGGCTCACCGACGAGATCACCCCCGACGAGGTGACGTCGGTGCTCTCGCACCTCGAGGAGCGCGGGTTGCCGCAGTCGATCGAGTGGGTGCACGACACCACGCCCTCGCTCCGCGCCGCTGCCGTGGCCGCGGGCATCGAGGTGGGGGACTACCCACTGCTCGTCCTCGCCGGGGAGCCGGTCGCGCGGGAGAGCCCTGTCGCCGTACGCCGGCTCGCGCCGGACGACCCGGACCTCGCCGCGGTGCAGGCCGCGATCCACGTCGGGTTCGGCCAGGACGACACGCAGATCGGTCCGGCATCGGTGGCTGAGCGCGACGTCCGCGCGACCGAGCCGGACTCCCACGTGGAGACGATCTCGGCCATGATCGCGGCCGGACGGACCGTCACGTACGGCGCCTTCGACCCGGCCCTCGGCGCGGTCGGGGGCGGCAGCCACAACCCGCGCGGTGACGTCACCGAGATCGTGGGCGTCGCCGTGTTGCCGGCCCAGCGGCGGCGCGGGATCGCCGGCCACCTCACCTGGGTGCTGGCCGCGGACGCGGCGGAGGCAGGCGTGGACACCATGTTCATGTCGGCCGGCAGCGACGACGTGGCCCGGGTCTACGAGGGAGTGGGCTTCCGACGGGTCGGAATGGCGTGCATCGTCGGCTGACTCAGAGCCGGTGCAGCCCCGGCAGTGCGCCCAGCCCCTCGACGTACGCCGTCACCTGGTCGGCGGCCGCCCCGCGGAGCCGCACGACGCGGATCGGCGCGGAGCCGGGGTGCCAGACGTTCCACCCGATGGGGGCGTACGCCGCCCGGGTGACGGCGAACCGGCCGCTGCGTCGCTCGGTGAAGGTGAACCGCGCCAGGATCCCCTGGTAGGTGTCAGCGCGGGCCGGGTCCTGCTGGGCGACCATGTTGCCCATCCCGTAGACGACCCACTTCCCGTGCACTCGCGTGATGGGTTGCACGACATGGGCGTGGTCGCCCAGCACCAGGTCGACGTCGGGGGAGCGGGTCAGCCGCTCGACGAGGGCGGTCTGCGCGGCGTTCGGCAGGTGGGTGTACTCGTCGCCGCCGTGCAGGTGCACGACCACCACGTCGGCGCCGGCAGCGCGGGCCGCGCGTGCCTGTGCCAGCAGGTTGGGTGCGTCCCACATCGACACCGACCACTCGCGGCCGGCCGGCAGCGGGAAGCCGTTGGTCCCGTACGTGCCGGCCACCACCCCGATCCGCACGCCGCCCTCGGTCTCGAGGATCACCGGCCGGCGCCGCTCGGCGACCGAACGGAACGTCCCTACGTGTGCGACCCCGGCCCGCTCGAGCAGGTCAGCGGTGCGCACCAGCCCGTCGAAGCCCTGGTCGATGCTGTGGTTGGACGCCGTGGTGCAGCCGTCGAAGCCGAACGACCCGATCCAGGCCGCTGCCTGCGGCGGCGCGGCGAAGACCGGGAAGCTCTGCAGCGGCTGGCCGGGTGCCGCGAACGGCACCTCCTCGTGGCACAGCGCCACGTCCGCACCGGTCACCAGCGACCGTACGCCGGCGAACATCGGGTCGAAGTCGTAGCTGCCGTGCCCGTCCTCGGCAGCGCTCTCCCACACGGTGTTGTGCCACAGCAGGTCGCCGCCCATCACCAGGGTGGCGGTCCGCCGCGGCCGACGGGCGGGCGTCACGGCAGCAGCGGCCGGGGCGGCCGGCGCGGCGGTGCTGTCCGACGACAGGACGATCGCTCCGGATGCGACGGGGACCCGACTGGTCTCGGGATGCGGGGTGCCGAGGGCGGCGGCGAGGGCGGCGAACGCGGCAAGCGCCCCGACCGCGGCGCGCGCCCGACTCCTCACGCTGACAGTGACGCACAGGCGGGGCGGCGGGTTGCGCAGGCACGCCTGTCAGGATGGGTGGCATGGACCGGGGTCCGAGCGCGCTCAGCCCGGAGGCGCGGATCCGCGCCCTCGAGGCGCTGTCGACGGGCATCCATGACCTGGACGTGCTGGTGGTGGGCGGCGGTGTCGTCGGCGCAGGCGTCGCCCTCGACGCGGTCACCCGCGGCCTGTCGACCGGTCTCATCGAGCAGCGCGACCTGGCCAGCGGCACCAGCAGCCGCAGCAGCAAGCTGATCCACGGCGGGCTCCGCTACCTCGAGATGCTCGACTTCGGTCTGGTGCGAGAGGCCCTCCAAGAACGCGGCCTCCTCCTCACCCGGCTGGCGCCACACCTGGTCCGGCCGGTCCCGTTCCTCTATCCGCTGACCCACCGCGGCTGGGAGCGACCCTACGTCGGTTCCGGGCTGCTCCTCTACGACGCGATGGCACGGTTCGGTCCCGCCGAGTCCGGGTTGCCTCGGCACCGACACCTGACCCGCAAGAGCGTCGCCCGGATCGCCCCCGACTTCGCACCCGAGTCGATCGCCGGCGCGATCCGCTACTACGACTGCCAGGTCGACGACGCCCGGCTGGTGCTCACCGTGGCCCGCACCGCCGCCGCGCACGGCGCCCAGCTCGCCACCCGGGTGAAGGTCACCGGCTTCCTCCGCGAGGGCGAGCGAGTGGTCGGCGTACGCGCCCTGGACCTCGAGAACGACCGCGAGCTCGAGGTCCGCGCCCGGGTGGTCGTCAACGCGGCCGGCGTCTGGACCGACCAGATCCAGGAGATGGTCGGTGGACGCGGGTCGCTGCACGTGCAGGCCTCCAAGGGGATCCATCTCGTGGTTCCCCGCGACCGGATCCGCGCGGAGGCGGGCTTCATCGTGCGCACCGAGACGTCCGTCCTCTTCGTGATCCCGTGGGGCCGGCACTGGATCATCGGCACCACTGACACCCCGTGGGACCTGGACAAGGCACACCCGGCGGCGAGCCGCGCGGACATCGACTACGTCCTTGACCACGTCAATGCGATCCTGCGCGAGCCGCTCGACCACGACGACGTCGAGGGTGTGTACGCCGGGCTCCGGCCGCTGCTGTCCGGGGAGTCCGAGCCGACCTCGCGGATCTCGCGCGAGCACACGGTGGTCACGCCGGTGCCCGGACTCGTGATGATCGCCGGCGGCAAGCTCACGACCTACCGCGTGATGGCCCGCGACGCCGTGGACGCGGCGGCGCACTCCCTGGCCACGACCGGCACGTCGGTCCGTGAGTCGATCACCCATCGCGTGCCGCTGCTCGGAGCGGACGGGTTCGAGACCCGCACCAACCAGCGGGTCCACCTGGCCCGCCGCGCTGGCCTGCACGTCGCCCGCGTCGACCACCTGCTCGGACGGTACGGCGACCTGGTCGACGACCTGCTCGCCCTGATCGAGAAGCGTCCCGAGCTGGCCGAGCCTCTCGACGGCACCGACGACTACCTCGCTGCCGAGGTGGTCTACGCCGTCACCCACGAGGGCGCCCGCCACCTCGATGACGTGCTCACCCGGCGTACTCGCATCTCAATCGAGACCTTCGACCGAGGGGTGCGCTCGGCGCCCGCGGCCGCCGCGCTGATGGGTGCCGAGCTCGGCTGGGACGACGCGCGGCTGGCCGACGAGGTCGACCACTACCTGCGCCGGGTCGAGGCGGAGCGGCAGAGCCAGACGATGATGACCGACCAGGAGGCCGACGAGGCCCGGGTCAAGGCTCCCGACATCGTGTAGCCCGGGACCCTCGGCCGGTCGAAGAATCAGAGCAGTGCGAGGAGCTCGTCGACATCGTGCTCCGTCGTCGCGAACGACGTGACGAGGCGGACCATCTCCTCGTCACCGCGATCCCTCCAGGTGTGGAACCTCGCCCCGGCGGCCCGCAGCCGGGTCGCGGTCTGCTTCGCCATGACCGGGAAGAGCTCGTTGGTGGTCGGCGCCCACTCGAGCCGGACGTCGCCGACGGCAGTCAGACCCGCCGCCAGACGTGCAGCCATGGCGTTGGCGTGGGCTGCGGTCGTCAGCCATGCGTCGTCGGTCAGGTAGGCCTCGAACTGCGCGGCGATGAACCGCTGCTTGCTCATCCCGTGCCCGGCTCGCTGCCGGAGTTGGCTCAGGACCGGGTACGCCGCGGGGTCGAGGACCACGATCGCCTCAGCCGCCCAGCAGCCGTTCTTCGTGCCACCGAAGCTGAGCAGGTCGACGCCGGCACGCCACGTGAGGTCGGCCGGTGAGTCGCCGGTGGCAGCGACGGCGTTCGCGAAGCGAGCGCCGTCGACGTGCACCGCAGCGCCGAGCGAGGCGCCGATGGCGGCGAGCTCCGCGACTTCTGCGGCCGCGTAGGTCGTGCCGTACTCGGTGGCATTGGTGATGGACAGGGTGGCCACGGGGCCTCGCTCGTCGGCCGGGGGGAGTGCCCCCAACGTCTCGTGCAACCCCGTGACGCTCATCCGCGCGGCGTTCGTGGTGACCGGCACCAGCCTCATCCCGGTGAAGAACTCGGGACCGTTGAACTCGTCGTTGTAGAGGTGAGCCTGGTCGCTGCAGATCACGAACCCGCTCGGCCGGGCGCTGGCCTGGAGGCACAGGAGGTTCGCGGCCGTCCCGGTGGCGACGAAGAGCACTGCGACCTCGCGTTCGAAGACGTCGCAGAACTGTCGGGTGACCCGAGCGGTCAATGCGTCCTCGCCGTAGGACGGGGCGTACCCGGCGTTGACCCGGCGGAGGGCCTCCTCGACCGCGGGAGTAGCCCCTGACCAGTTGTCGCTGCCGAAGTCGATCGTCACCGGTCCCCGGTCATCGCGGCTGGGAGCCGCACCGGGATGGCGTACAATCCTCTCATTGTCAACATTATACAGATTTCCCTGGAAGGAGATCCTGTGGCTGGCTCGGGTCAACTGGCCCCCCTGCGGCTGGAGAGCACTCCCGTCCTGGTGGCGGACCGACTGCGCGAAGGCATCCTGGACGGGACCTTCCCGCCCCGCACCCAGCTGTCGGAGGTCGCGCTGTCGCAGCAGCTCTCCGTCAGCCGCGGACCCATCCGCGAGGCGATGCAGCGGCTGCTCCAGGAAGGTCTGCTGCGCGGCGAGCGCAATCGAGGCGTCTTCGTCGTGGACCTCGGGCCGAACGACGTGCGCGACATCTACCTCGCGCGCTCGGCCGTCGAGCGTGCGGCGGCGGCGATCGTCGGCTCGGGTGGCACCGACGAGGACTTCGATTGCCTGCAGTCCATGGTCGACAAGCTCGCTGCTGCCGTCGACAGCGACTGGGTGAACCTGACCAAGCTGGACCTGGAGTTCCACGTGGCGCTGGTGGCTGCCGCAGCGAGTCCGCGACTCGACCGGATGTTCCGGACCCTGGTGGCGGAGTCGCAGCTCTGCGTCGCACGGCTCGAGCCGTTCTACCCCGGGCGTGACGAGGTGGTGCGCGAGCACCAGGAGATCACCGACGCCATCCGGAACAGAGACCTCGCCGAGGTCGACCGCCTCGTGGCCGCGCACATGGACATCTCCGCGGCCCGGCTCGCGAGCGCGGACGAGTCCGCGCCGAAGAGCCCCGAGTAGCAGCAACGCCCGCCCTCAGAAGCGGGCGAGGGTCGCTGCGTCGATGGCGTCCAGGTCGAGCTCGAGGCCGAGCCCCGGACCTTCGGGAGCGCGGACCATGCCGTTCTCGACACGGATCGGAGTCGTGGTGCCGAACTCCCACGGCTCGATCGGGAACGGCTGTTCGTAGAAGCCGCCCAGGCCGAGCCCCAGGATCATGTGCAGGTCGATGGCCTGGGTCACGGTTGTGCCGTAGCTGCAGAGCTCGACGTCGAGGCTGAAGGCCCGAGCCAGTGCCGCGAGGTCGCGGATGTGGCCGATGCCGCCCTCCATCGTCTGGGACCGGACCGCGGACCAGGGGTTGGACCTCAGCACGCTTGCGAACTCGCGGAGGTCGTCGATCAACCCGCCCGCAGGAACGACGGGAGTGTGGATGGATCGGGTCAGGTCGCGGTAGCCGTCGATGTCCCTGTCCGGCAGGGGCGCCTCGAACCACCGGATGTCCAGGTGGTCCAGCGCGCGCCCCACCAGGTTTGCCCCCCGACGGTCGTAGACGGACTCGGCGTCGACGATCAGCTGGAGGTCGGGGAAGGCTCGGCGGACCTCCGCCACGCGGGACACATCGGCACCAGGGTTGCCGGAGACGTGCAGCTTCGCAGCCGGGTAGCCGGCCGCGCTGACCTCGCCGACGAGCTCGAGCAGCGACTGGAGATCACCTTCGTAGGGCAACGAGGCGTACGCCGCGACCTCGTCGCGGGCACCGCCGAGCAGCTGGGCCAGCGGCAGACCGGCATGCCGGCCCATCAGGTCCCAGCAGGCGACCTCGACCGCCGCGCACGGCACCGTCCGGGAGGCCGACGGCAGCCGCGAGGCGGCCAGCGCGGCGATCGCTGACGGCTTGAGCGCGTCTTGGCCGATCAGCGCCGGAACCATCGGCCGCAGGGCTTCGAGCGGGCCGAGGTCGAAGCTCCCGAAAGAGTCCGACTCGACCGCGCCGATCCCGACCGCGCCGGTCTCGTCGGTGATCAGCACGAAGGTCACCGTCGTGAACACCGCCGGCAGGGCATCGGTGAACTGGACCTCCGGCATCGTCGGTCCGGTCGCGATGACGTCGACCCTGGTGATCGCGGGCATCCTTTGAGGCTATTGTCCGATTGCAAGATTGTCGACAAGTCAGGAATCGCGATGGAGTCCAGGCGGCGAGCACGGGCCGACACGGTGCGTGAGGCGATCTACGTGGGCGGCCGGTGGGTCCCGTCCACGGGGGCCGGCGCGATCCCCGTCATCGACCCGACGACTGCGCGCCCGATGGGCTCGGCTCCGCGCGGCGCCGCCGCCGACGTCGACGCGGCGGTGGCGGCAGCACGGCAGGCCTTCACGAGCTGGTCCGACACTCCACCAGCCGAGCGCGGGACGTACCTCGACGCAGTGGCCGACGGCCTCGAACGGCGGTCCGAGGAACTTGCCGAGCTGATCGCGCTCGAGGTGGGCATGCCGGAGGACCAGTGCGCGGAGGAGCAGATCCCGGTCGAGGACTTCCGGATCAATGCCGAGCTCGCCTCGACGTACCCGTTCGAGGAGGCCGCGTACGACGCGCTGATCGTGCGCGAACCCGTGGGGGTCGTCGCGGCGATCACGCCATGGAACTATCCGCTCAGTCAGCTGGCGGCCAAGGTCGCACCGGCACTCGCGGCAGGCTGCACCGTCGTCGTCAAGCCGTCGGAGATCGCTCCGCTGAGTGCGTTCGTCCTGGCCGACATCATGGCCGAGGTCGGACTCCCGCCGGGTGTCTTCAACCTCGTCAGCGGCGACGGCCCGACGGTCGGCGAACCGTTGGTCGTCCACCCGGACGTCGACATGGTGTCCTTCACCGGATCCACCCGGGCAGGCACACGCATCGGCGGGCTGGCCCTGCAGCGAGTCGCCCGGGTGACCCTGGAGCTCGGTGGCAAGTCACCGCTCGTGATCCTCGACGACGCCGACCTCGAGGAGGCGGTGACCTACGGCGTGCACGACTGCTTCGCCAACTCCGGGCAGACCTGCGACGCCCTCACCCGGATGCTGGTGCCACGTGCGGTGCTCTCCGAGGCGGCCTCGATCGCGGCCCGGGTCGCGGACGGCATGGTCGTGGGAGACCCGCTCGCCGAAGGCACGCAGCTCGGGCCATTGGCCTCCGAGGCTCAGCGCGATCGGGTCCTGGACTACATCCGGCGCGGCCTCGCGGAGGGCGCCACGTTGGTCGCGGGTGGCCCCAACGCGCCGGCAGGGGCCGGCGACGGTTTTTTCGTCCGGCCCACGGTCTTCTCCGACGTCACCAACGACATGGTGATCGCTCGCGAAGAGATCTTCGGTCCGGTCCTGGCCATCGTCGCGTACGACGACGAGGCGGACGCGGTCACGATCGCGAACGACAGCGACTACGGGCTGCGCGCCGATGTCTGGTCCGCGAGCTCGGAACGTGCCCACCGCGTCGCCCGCCGGATCCGTGCGGGAGGCGTCAGCATCAACGGTGCGTCGGGAACGGGGTGGACGCCTTTCGGGGGCTACAAGAAGTCCGGACTCGGACGGGAGTTCGGGCCGCTCGGCCTGGCGGAGTTCCTCGAGGTCAAGGCACTCGTCGACTGATCCGACGACGTGCCGGGCAGACGTTCACTCGGGCAGGTCGACGATCGTCGGCACCCGGGGCCGGAAGGACCTGCCGCGTCGCGACTGCTTGCCGACCAGCTCGTTGGCGAACAGCCACGAGTCCCTGGGGAGCGGCTGCAGGTCCGAGACCGCGAGGAAGGACTGTGGCCCGACGTCGTCGTCCTCGTCGTCCTCGTCCTCCGTCCGGCCGGAGGGTGAGGCCGCAGGCGGGACGGGGTGCTCCTCGCTCCAGGTCGGCGGAATCCCCTCCGGCCAGGGCGAGCCCACGTCGTAGGGCACGCGGCGCACGAAGGTCGCGCGCCAGGTCGCGGCCGGCACCTCGGCGTCCCCCGCGTCGGTCGCCATCACCATCAGTGGCATGCCGGCCGAGGCGTCGTCCAGGTCTCCTGGACCGCCCGCCGGCAGGATCGCGGGCCCGGCCGTCGCGCCGGCCGCCGACACCAGGTGGCGCAACGGCACCGCCAGCAGCAGTGCACGCCCGTCCGACATGAGCCCTCCCGTGGAGATCAGGACCTTCTCTTCACCCTAAGGGTTGACCGACGACATTCATATTCGTAGATTGTCAACAGTCCACATCACACAACCCACCATGAGCAGCGGTGGCCAAGGGGGGATCCCATGACGATCAACGATCCGGACCTAGAAGTCCGGGCAGACGGAGTAGGGCGCCGAGGTGAGGTCGGTCGGCGCGGCTTCGTCCGCATGGGAGTGATCGGCGCAGCGATGGGGAGCGTCGCGATCATGCAGACCGATCGGGCCGCCGGCGCCGCATCGATGGCCGGACGCGTGAGGTCGAGTGCCGCGGCTCGTGGCGTCGGCCTGGTGAAGGCCGGACCCGAGCTCGGCCTGCCGCCGGGCTTCAGCTACCACACGTTCGGGGCGTTCGGCTCCGCGATGAGCGACGGTTTCATAACCCCGCCCATCCACGACGGCATGGCCTGCTTCGACATGGGCAACGGTCGACTGCGCATCGTCCGGAACCACGAGCTCGGCGAGGGCAACGACATTCCGGCCGGCACCGTGATCGGCAACCCCCGGACCGCGTACGACCGCAAGGCGCCCGGCGGCACCGTGACCCTCGAGCTCGACGCGAACAGCGCCGAGCTGATCTCGGACTGGGTCAGCCTGAACGGCACCGACACGAACTGCGCCGGCATCCGGACGCCGTGGAACACCTGGCTCACGTGCGAGGAGACCACCGTCGGTGAGGACGCGGGCTACAGGAAGCCGCACGGGTACGTCTTCGAGGTCGACCCGAAGAACAACCGGGCCGTCCGGACCGCGCCGTTCAAGGGGATGGGCCGGTTCCTCCACGAGGCCGGCGCCATCGACCCCAAGACCGGCGTCGTCTACCTGACCGAGGACGAGGGTCCCGACGGCTTCTACCGTTTCGTCCCCGACCGGCCGGGAGGCCTGCGCAAGGGCACGCTCCAGATGCTTCGCGTCAAGAAGAAGGCGAAGTACAACACGATCACCGGCCAGACCGTCGGCGCGGCGCTCAAGAGCGACTGGGTCACGATCAACGACCCGGACCCGGCCAACGCCGAGGACGACGCGTCGGCCGTCTTCAAGCAGGGCCGGGCCAAGGGTGGAGCCAAGTTCCTCGGGGGCGAGGGCTGCACGCGTCGCGGCGACTCGGTCGTCTTCGGCTCCAGCGAGGGCGGCGACGCCGGTCGTGGTCAGATCTGGCAGTACACGCCGCGCACGAACATCGGCAAGCTCAAGGAGACCGGCGACCTCGTCCTGCTGTTCGAGTCGAAGAACCTGAACGAGCTCGACGGTCCCGACAACATGTGCACGAGCCCCAGTGGCGCGATCGTCATCGCCGAGGACGGCAACCTGCAGAGCAACTTCGTGAAGGCGCTGCTTCCGAACGGCACCCTGATCAACGTCGCCGAGAACCTGGTGGCCGTCCAGAAGCACTACATCGAGGCATCGGGCAAGCTCTACGACCCCACGGTCCCGGACGACGGCGCGTCGGCCGGCGACGGAGTCGGGTTCTCCGAGTTCGCGGGGCCCTGCTTCAGCCCGGACGGCAAGTGGCTGTTCGTCAACATCCAGGTGCCCGGTATCACGTGCGCGATCACCGGCGACTGGGCCAGTCTCGGGCTGTGAGGCCGCGTACGCTCGGCCCACCGCCGAGCCCGAGGACCAGCTGATGACCGCGAGAGCCATCGAGATCGTCGGTGTGAGCAAGGCCTTCGGGGAGAACACCGTCGTCGACGACCTCAACCTCACCATCGGCGACGGCGAGTTCTTCTCGCTGCTCGGACCCAGTGGATGTGGCAAGACCACGACCTTGCGTATGGTCGCCGGGTTCGAGCGGCCCACGTCGGGGTCGATCCTGCTCGGCGGCACGGACATCACTGCGCAGGCTCCGGCGAAGCGTCCGTTGAACATGGTCTTCCAGGACTACGCGCTGTTCCCGCACCTGACCGTGGCCGACAACGTCGCGTTCGGCCTCAAGGTCAAGCGGCTGGGTCGGGACGAGCGCAACGACCGCGTGACCACCGCCCTGGGGACCATGCAGCTGACCGGTCTGACCGAGCGGCGGCCGGCCCAGCTGTCGGGGGGACAGCGCCAGCGGGTCGCCCTGGCCCGTGCCCTGGTCAACCGACCGCACGCCCTCCTGCTGGACGAGCCGCTCGGCGCCCTCGACCTGAAGCTGCGCAAGGAGATGCAGGCCGAGCTCAAGGAGGTCCACCGGGCGACCGGCACGACCTTCCTCTACGTGACGCACGACCAGGAGGAGGCCCTGACCATGTCGGACCGCATCGCCGTGATGCGCGACGGTCGGGTCGAGCAGCTGGCGGACCCGCGCACCCTCTACGAGAAGCCGTCCACTGCGTTCGTGGCCGACTTCATCGGCACCTCCAACCTCCTCGTCCTCGATCAGCCCACAGTGGTCGACTCCCTGCTCGTCGTCGCCCTGGGCGAGGGTGAGCGGTTGACCGCCTGCTCGGAGGGGCCGGTGGACGGGTCCCGCGTGCAGATCACGGTTCGCCCGGAACGGATCGCCCTACACACCGACCTGGCCGCGGTCGTCCCGGAGCGCCACTCGCTCGTCCGTGGCCGCACGCACGATGTCGTCTACGTCGGCTCGACGACGCACGTGAGCGTGGCCATCGCGACGGGCGAGCGGCTGGTGGTCCACCTGCTCAGCGACAACGTCGCCCTTGAAGGTGTCGAGCGGGGCACCGAGGTCCTGCTGTCCTGGGCGCCGGACGGCGCACACGTCATCGGACCTGCACATGCGGAAGCTCTCACAGAGGACAAGGACTAGAGCCATGGCGAACACGACTTCCCGGCGGGCGACCACCGCTGTTGCGTTGCTCTCGGCGGGTTTGATGCTGGCGGCGTGTGGGTCGGACGGTGACTCCGGCAAGAGCGGCAAGGACGGGGTCGTGTCGGGCGAGCTGCGCACCTTCACCTACTCAGACACGGTGCACGAGTCCAAGCTCGTCAACTTCAAGAAGAAGTACCCCGACGTGGAGGTCCGGACTGCGACCTTCGAGAGCAACGACGAGGCCGCTGCCAAGATCAAGGCCGGGTTCCGAGCGGACGTGATCGAGGTCTGCCTGGACGAGCAGGGGCCGTTGGTCGATGCGGGGATGCTCGCTCCCCTGGACGTCTCGCGACTGGAGAACTGGGACGACCTGGACCCGACGTTCCGCGACGCCGCCGGCGTCGCGACCGAGGGTGAGGTCACCATGGTGCCGACCCAGGCGGGCGCAGTGGGCCTGATCTACGACAAGGACGAGTTTCCCGACGGCGTCGACTCCTGGGCCGACCTGTTCGACCCCGAGTACGCCGGCCGCGTCGCCCTGGACGGCGGCTACTGGCTGACCCCGTTCGCGATCGTCGCGCTGGCGAACGGCAGCACCGACCCGATGACCCAGTCCGACGACGAGGTCGCGGAGTCCCGGGACCGGCTGATCGAGCTGGTGGACGACGGCCACTTCCGGGCCTTCGCCCGCTCCGACGCCGACATGGGCAACATGTTCAAGTCCGGTGAGATCGTGATCTCCGACGGAGGACGTGCCACCTCGCAGGACATCGTCACCGGCGGCGGCAACGTCGGCTGGGCCCCGCCGAAGGAGGGGGCGCTCTCCTGGGTGTGCGGGCTGAGCATCGGCGCCCACGCGGAGAACATCGATGCCGCCTACGCCTTCATCAACGATGCCTCCTCGCCCGAGACCCAGGTGCTGTTCGGCAACAACGGTTTCGTGATGATCAACCCGCTGGCCGTGCCGATGGTCGACCCTGAGTTCGTCGAGAGCTCCGACCCGAGGATCCTGGTGGGCGCGCACCCCGAGGTGGCGCCCGAGAACGCCGACCTGTGGCGCAAGTACTGGCAGGAGGTGAAGGCCGGGTGAGCTACCGGCTCAGGATCGGCGACATCCTGGCGCTGGGGCTGGTCTCGGTCGTCCTGGTCGTGCTGGTGGGCCCGATCCTGCTGCTCACGGTCTTCTCCTTCAACGACTCGACGATCATCTCGCTGCCGTTCGAGGGGTTCACCTTCGAGTGGTACAAGACGGCCCTGGCCGACCAGACCGTCCAGGACTCACTGCGCAACTCGCTCATCGTGGCGTCCATCGTGGCGCCGGCCTGTGTCGTCCTCGGAACCGCGACCGCCTGGGGGATCACCCGGTTCCGGTTCCGGGGCAGGGGTTTCTGGACCGGCCTGATCGGGGCGACCCTGGTCGTGCCGTGGCTGGTGATCGGCATCAGCGGGCTGGTGTTCTTCGTCTACCTCGAGGTCGAGCTGTCCCTGACGACGGTGACGCTGATGCACATCGCGGTCACGTTCCCGCTGGTCACGGCCCTGGTGTCGGCGCGGCTGGTCCGCTTCGAGCGTTCGCAGGAGGAGGCGGCCATCGACCTCGGGGCCTCGCAGCTCCAGCTCATGACCAAGGTCGTGCTCCCGCAGCTCACGCCGGCGCTCGCGGCGTCGCTGATCTTCGCCTTCGCCTGGTCGTTCAACAACTTCGAGATCAGCTTCTACAACGGTGGCTACGAGGAGACCTTCCCGGTCTGGGTGTACGCCGTGCTCCGGCGCTCGTACAACCTGCCGGTGGTCAACGCCATCTCCACCCTGGTCTCGGCGATCCAGGTGTTCGCGGTCTACGGCCTCTACCTGCTCATCCGCTGGCTGGGCAAGCGCCGGGGCAGCGGCGACGATCTCACCTCGCTGGTGGCGGGAGGCCGCGGATGAGCCTCGTCGGCGGCCCGGCCCTCGCCACTGCGGAGGTGGCCACGCCGCCGGAGGCGGGGCGAGGGTCGACGGCAGGAGGAGGCGCCGGCAGGCGATGGCTCCCGGCGGCCTACCTGAGCGCCCCCATGCTGGTGCTGCTCGTGCTGTTCGTCGTCCCGATGGTGATCCTGTTCCTGATCAGCATCGGACTGGGGGTCGCCAACCAGGAGTCGGTGTGGACCCTGGACCACTACCACGAGTTCTTCACCGACCCGCTGTACCGCGAGGTCGCGGTCACGACGATCTTCATCGCCACTGCGGCCATGGTCGCGCAGCTCGTGGTCGGCGTGCCGCTGGCCTACATCATGGCGTTCAAGGCAGGGCGGTTCGAGCTGCCGATGGTGCTCGGCCTGGTCGTGCTCGACGGGCTCAACCCGGTGGTGCGCATCTACGCCTGGCGGATGCTGCTCGGCCGCAACGGGATCATCAACGGTTCGCTGGAGTTCCTCGGCGTCATCGACAAGCCCATCGACGCCCTGCTGTTCAACAACTGGGCCGTGATCGTCGTGCTGTCGACGAGCTGGATCACCTACACGGTGATCCCGATCTACGCGTCGATGAAGGCCATCGACGCCAACCTCTTCCAGGCGGCCGCCGATCTCGGCGCCGGCTGGTGGACGATCCTGAGGCGGATCCTCCTGCCCCTCGCGGCGCCCGGGATCTTCGTCGCGGTGCTGCTGGTCTACATCCCGCTGTTCACCGACTTCGCGACCCCGACCATGGTCGGCGGCACCAGCGGCTACATGCTGGGCCAGGCGACCAACGACCTGATCCTCACCCGCGGCGACATGGCCGGCGGTGCCGCACTGAGCTTCGTCCTGCTCGTCTCCTCGGGCATCGTGGCCGCCGTCGCCTACCGCCTGTCGCGGATCAACCGCCTGGAGTCCTGAGCCCTGATCAGCCCGGCTGACCGGCCTCAGCGGTTGACGTAGAACAGCCGCTTGTTCACGAACTCCTCGATGCCTAGCGGCCCGAGCTCGCGGCCGAAGCCGGAGCGCTTGGTCCCGCCGAAGGGCATGTCCGCTGCTTCACTCGCAGGCGCGTTGACGTTGGTCATCCCGACCTCCAGGCGAGAGGCGACGTCGATGGCCCGCTCCTCGTCGGAGCTCCACACGGACCCACCCAGGCCGTAGTCGACCGCGTTGGCGAGACGCACGGCCTCCTCGTCGCTCGAGACCTTGTAGACCACCGCGACGGGACCGAAGAGCTCCTCGTGGAAGGCGCGCATCTCCGGAGTGACGCCGGTCAGCACGGCCGGCGCGAAGTAGGCGCCCGGCCCGTCCATCAGGGTGCCGCCCGTGTGCAGCTCCGCTCCCTTGTCCACCGCGTCCCGGACCTGTGCGAGGAGGCCCTCGGCGGCCCGCCGGGACACCATCGGCGAGTACTCGTCGGACGCGGTTCCTCCGGCGAGCCGTGGCGTCATGGCTGCGGCACGTCGGGTGAGCCCGGCGACGAACTCGTCGAAGACTTCATCCATCACGATCATCCGCTTGTTGGAGTTGCACGCCTGGCCGACGTTCTCGATGCGGAACGCCCAGGCGGTCTCGGCAGCGCTGTCCGCGTCCGTCGTGTCGAGCACGATGTAGGGATCTGAGCCGCCGAGCTCCAGGACCACCTTCTTGAGGTTCCGGCCCGCCTCGGCGGCGACGGCCGCGCCGGCCCGCTCGGAGCCGGTGAGCGAGACACCGTGGATGCGAGGGTCCGCGATCATCCCCGCCACCTGCTCGTGGGTGGCGAACAGGTTGACGTAGACGCCGTCGGGCACGCCCGCGTCGCGCATGATCTGCGCGATCGCCAGTGCCGAGGTCGGGCAGTTCTCGGCGTGCTTGAGGACCATCGTGTTGCCGACGATCAGGTTGGGTGCCGCGAACCGGGCCACCTGGTAGTAGGGGTAGTTCCACGGCATGACCCCGAGGATCGTGCCGACGGCGCGGTACTCGACCCGGGCGGTGTCGTTCCCGGGCACGCCTCTGGGCTGGATCAGCCCCGGCCCGTTGTCCGCGTAGTACCTGAAGATGTCGGCGGAGAACTCGACCTCACCGGCGCCCTCCGCCTCCGACTTGCCCATCTCCGTCGCCGCGAGCCGGCTGAGCTCGCCCGCCCGCTCGGCGAAGAGCTCGGCGACCCTCGTGGCGATCGCCGCACGCTCCTCGACCGGTCGCTCGCGCCATTCCACGAAGGCGTTCGCGGCATCGGCCAGGCCCTGCTCGATCTCGGCATCACTGGCGAAGGGGAACGCCTCGACGATCTCGCCGTTCGCGGGGTTGGTCACCTGGTAGGTCGGCTGGGTCATGATCCATCTCGCTTCGTTGGGGTCAGGCTCGGGTGGCACCCAAGCTGGTGGGCGCCCAGGTCGTCGCGGGGGAGTGTCCCTCGAAACGCTGGGCCGACATGGCGGCGACGTCGTCGTCCGGCGCACCACCCTCGGCCAGGTCGGCCAGGATCTCGCCGATGGCCGGTGAGTACTTGAAGCCCTTGCCCGAGTCGCCGCAGGCCACCACGACCGATCCCGCCCGGTCGATCACGAACCAGCCGTCGGGTGAGTCGGTCCAGCAGCAGACGAGCTCGTCGACGACCTCACGGCCGGGGGACGGCAGGATCCGGTCGGCGCGCTCGACGATGGTGCGGGTCCGGTCCGGGTCGGGCGTCCGGTCCAGGTCCTCGGGGCGGAGTTCACGCAGCGGGCTGTCCACCCCGATCTTGTAGCCGACCCCGGGCGTCGGCATCGCGTAGATGCCGGCTTCGTCCTCGGCCGGACCGTCGAACAGGCATGGGAGCTCGTCGCCGTGATGGGGATGCTCGGCTCGTCCGAGGTGCACGACCTGCTCCAGGAAGGCGCACAGAGGGACCTCGAGTCCGATTCCCGGAAGGAGCTCCGGCGTCCCAGGTCCTGCGCAGACCACCGCGACGTCTGCGTCCAGCGACCTGCCGTCCGCCAGGGTGACCGCGGCACCGGCGGCTGTCGTGCGGACCGCCGTGGCCTCCGTCCCGAAGACAGAACGTCCGCCACCCTCGTCGAAGAGCCGGGTGTAGCCGGCGATGGCCTGCGCAGCGAGCAGGGCGCCGGCCTCGGGGAACCACAGAGCGTCTCGTTCGTCCGGCACCAGCCCCGGGAAGAACTCTGGGACCGAAGCGGCCGGGACCTGAGCGTGGGTCACGCCCTCCGCCAGGACGGCGGACCTGATCAGGTCCAGCGCCGCGGGCCGGTCCCGCCAGAGCAGGCCCGAGGCCGTGTGCACGGTTTGGCCGAGGCGGTCCTCGAGGCGGTGCAGTGCGGCGAGGGCCCGGCGCCCGAGCCGGATCGCCGCCGGGTCCGGGTCGGCGACCCGCCACAGCCGGGTGGGCCCGCCGGACGACGACCACGGGTTCCCTGGTGCGTAGCGGTCGACGAGGGTCACGTCGTGCCTGCGGCGCACGAGCTCCGCGGCGGTGGGCAGGCCCCACGCGCCCGCTCCCACGACCACGACACGCACGACGCGACCGTATCGAGAGGAACGTCCTCTTGTCGACAGAAGATTGTTGACAATCCGGTCATGCGTCCCTAGCGTCTCGGACGTGGGCGAGACGTCGTACGACGCCGTGGTGGTCGGTGGTGGGCACAACGGTCTCGTAGCCGCCTTCTACCTGGCCCGGGCCGGCCGCCGGGTCGTTGTCGTGGAGCGTCGGGAGATCGTCGGTGGCGCCTGCGTCACCGAGGAGTTCGCACCCGGGTTCCACGCCTCGACCGGCGCCTACATCCTGAGCATGCTGCGCCCTGCGGTGTGGACCGACCTGCGGCTGCGCGAGCGGGGCGTGGTGACCGACGACGCCGGGCCCTCGCTGAACCTGTTCCCCGACGGCGCGGACCTGCTGCTCGATGACGACCCGGGGCAGGCGGCAGAGGCGGTCCGGCGGTTCTCCCCGTCCGACGCCAAGGCGTTCCCCGAGGTCGAGGACCAGCTGCTGCGGCTGGCCGCACTCCTGGTGCCCACCTTCGACCTCACGGCGTTCAACGTCGGCCACCTGCGCCGTCGCGACAGTCGGACCCTCGCGACGCTGCTCCGCAACACGCTGCGCAGCCGCAAGGACCTGGACGAGGCGCTGTTCCTGTTGACGGCGTCGGCCGACCACTACCTGAGCGAGCGGTTCGAGTCGCCCTACGTCCGGACCGCGCTGGGCTGGCACTCCATCAACGACAGCCTGGCCGGCCCCAAGACGTTCGGGACGGCGTACGTCCTGCTGCACGACCACGTCTCGCACGACCCCGGCGGGGGACTGCGGCGCTGGGGGTTCGTGCGTGGCGGCATGGGCCGGGTCACCGCCGCCATGGCGGAGGCGGCGCGAGAGGCCGGAGCCGAGATCCGCACGGGTGTGGCCGTCGAGCGCATCCTCACGCGCGACTCCGGCTCGGGAGTCCAGGTCACGGGCGTGCACCTCGAGGACGGGTCGACCCTGACCAGCGAGATGGTGCTGTCCGGTGCCGACCCCAAGACCACGTTCCTCCGGCTGTGCGACCCGGGCGACCTGCCCGGCGACTTCCGACGCGCGGTGAGCAACATCCGCTCCGACGGCACCAGCATCAAGATCAACCTGGCCCTGGACCGACTGCCCGCGGTCGCGGGGCAGACGGGCTCCGGTCCGCAGCCGTACCACCACGGCATCCTGGAGCTCGGCCCGACGCTCGACGTCCTGGACCTCCAGCAGGCGGAGGCCCGCGCGGGGACTCCGGCCACCGGTGCTCACATCGAGATGTGCTTCCCCACGGTCCACGACCCGTCCCTGGCCCCGGACGGCAAGCACATCGCGACCATCGACATCAACTCCCAGCCCTACACGCTGGCGGAGGGCGACTGGGACTCGATCAAGGACGGCGTCGCCGACCGCGTCCTCGAGGAGCTGGACGGATACTTCCCCGGACTCTCGTCGTCGGTCCTGCACCGGCAGGTGCTCACGCCGCTCGACCTGGAGCGGGTGCTCGGCCTGACGGGCGGCCATGCCCTGCACGGGGACATGTCACCGGACCAACTGTTCATGAACCGGCCGGTCCGGGGCTATGCCGACTACCGGACCCCCATCTCCGGCCTCTACCTCTGCGGGGCCGGGACCCACCCGGGCGGCGGCGTGAGCGGAGCGAACGGACGCAACTGCGCGACCGAGGCCCTGCGCGACCTGCGCCGGGGCTCTCGCTGGCCGCGCGGACGACACGACAGGAAGCAGTGACGATGACCGACCTCTGGCCACACGTGGACACCGCCCTCCCCGGCCCGAAGAGCGCAGCGCTGTTCGAGCGCATGGACAAGGTGGCCGCCGCACCCATGCAGGACCACGACGAGGCGCCGTTCGTCGAGGTCCGCAAGGAGGGGTCGCTCATCGTCGACGCGGACGACAACGTCTTCTCCGACCTCGTCTCGGGCTGGGGTGCCGCCCCGTTCGGCTCGACGCCCAACGCCGTCACGGACGCGGTCATCGACGCCCAGCGCCGCTACGGGATGGAGATCTTCGACTACGTCCAGAGTGACGTGGCGGTCGAGTTCGCCGAGAAGCTCGTGGCGATCGCCCCTCCCGGGATCACGCGGGCGATGGCCTCGCTGAGCGGGACGCTCGCCGTGGAGACGGGCGTCAAGCTCGCCCGTGAGTCGACCGGGCGCCCGATGATCCTGGTCTTCCACGGTCAGTACCACGGCGAGGCCACCTACCTGACCGCGAGCGTGTCCTCGGACCTCGCCGAGGTGAACAGCACCAACTCGTCGTACGTCGGCGGGCTGGTCTTCGCCCCCTACCCCAACCAGTACCGCGCGCCGTTCCATCGTGGACCCGGTCCCTACGACGACACCCTCTACATGGACTTCATCGAGGAGTGGCTGCTCGTGCACCAGGTCGAGCCGGAGCAGATCGCCGGCGTGCTGATCGAACCGGTGCTGGGCGAGGGCGGGATCCACATCCCTTCCGCCGCGTTCTGGGAGCGGCTGTCCGCCGCGTGCCGACGCTGGGGCTGGAAGCTGATCCTCGACGAGGTGCAGACGGGGATGGGCCGGTGCGGCAAGATCTTCGCCTCGGAGTACTGGGACCTGCGTCCCGACATCGTGCTGCTCGGCAAGGGGATCACGGCCGGCGGGCAGCCGATCGCGGCGGTGCTGGGAACCGAGGAGGTCATGTCGAACACCGACGTCCACGGTGGTGGCACCTTCGCATGGACGCCGGCCGCGTGTGCCGGAGCCTCGGCCGGGATCGACATCCTCACCAACGGCGAGACCCTGCCCCACGTCATCGCCCTCGAGGAGACGGCCCGGCGGATCCTGACGCCGCTGGTGGACGAGATCCCGCAGGTCGGTGACGTCCGGATGCTCGGAGCCTTCATCGGCGTGGAGTTCGTCACCGACCCGGAGTCCATCCGGCCGGCCCCCGAGTTCCATCGGCTGGTCCACCAGGAGTCGGTCAAGCGTGGCGTCCTGGGCATCACCCAGCTCGGGAAGTGGGTCTATCGCATGCAGCCGGCGCTCAACATGCCCCTGGACCTGTTCGAATGGTCCTGCGAGACCGTCGCCGACGTCATCCGGGACGTGGCGTCGAACCCGCCGACGGAGCCGAACAGCATCCTCGAGCGCGTGCTGCCCGAGGGCGGCACCCGCCGACGCTGAGCGAACAGGACGAGTGACGAGATGGACCTTGAGTCCGTGAGCATCGCTGTGACGCCTGACGAGGCGCCCCGCTTGAACGGGTCGCTGCCCGGGCCGCTCTCACGCGCCGAGCTCGAAGCCCAGCGCGCCGTCTTCTACCCGGGGCTGACGCACGGTGTCTATCCCTTCGTCACCGCCCGCAAGTCGGGCTGGCTGGTGGAGGACCTCGACGGCAACGTCCTGGTCGACCTGGTGAGCTCGTCCGCCTCGGTCCCCTTCGGGGCCGGGCGCGCCGATCTCGTCGCGGCCGCCACCGAGCAGCTGCTGTCTTTCGGCAACGAGGACAGCCACGCCGTCACGAACCCGCTCATGTCGCAGCTCGCCCGGGAGCTGATCGACGTCACCCCGGCGAGCCTGACCCGCGTCGACCTCTCCTTGAACGGCACCGAGGCCGTCGAGACCGCGGTGCGCTTCATGCGCCGGGCGACCGGACGCTCGGTCATCCTCGGTTTCTACGGCGGCTACCACGGTGAGTCCACCACGACGGCCGGGCTCGGCGCCGAGCACCACGAGATCAGCCAGGAGGTCCGCGGGCTGGGCGGCGGGTTCGTGCACGCGCCGTACCCGAACCCCTTCCGCAACCCGTTCGCCCCACCTCGCCCGGGCGGCTCGGGGGACAGCACCATCGACTTCATCCGGGACCAGATGCTGTTCCACGCCATCGACCCGGGAGAGGTGGCGGGTGTGGTGATCGAGCCCGTCCTCGGCTCCGGCGGGGTCATCGTGCCGCCGGCCGGGTTCTGGGCCGCGCTGACGGCGCTCTGCGACGAGCACGGCTGGCTGCTGTGCCTCGACGAGGTCAAGACCGGTTTCGGTCGGACCGGGAAGCTGTTCGCCGCCGAGCTCTGGGACCTGCAGCCGGACCTGATGTGCCTCGGCAAGGCGATGGGCGGCGGGGTGATGCCGATCGGCGCGGTGCTCGGCTCGGAGCGGGTGCTCGGCACGTTCGACGACGTGTCCACGGGCAGCACCTGGGCCTGGCTGCCCGCGTCCTGCGCGGTCGCGTTGAAGACCCTCGATGTGTTCCGGACCGAGGGCGTGCTGGACAACGTGCGGGCCCTGGAGAAGATCGCCGTCGAGGTGCTGGCCCCGTTGGTCGACCGCTACGAGCAGGTCGGGGACGTGCGCGTCCAGGGCTGCTTCATCGGCATCGAGGTGGTGACCGACAAGGCGTCCCAGCGCCGCGCGCCGAAGCTGCAGGAGGCGATCGCCGCGGCCGTCCTCGCACGCGGGGTCCTGGTCGACTCGAGCACGGTCAGCATCAACGTCCAGCCGTCACTGGTCATGGACCCGCCCGCGTTCCGTTCTGCGCTCGGCCTGGTCTGTGACGCCATCGACGAGGTGCTTGCGGGCGCGGACCGATGAGCGCGCGTCTGGACGACGAGCTCGGCGCCGTCCTCAGCGCGCAGCGTGAAGCGGGCACCTTCAAGCGGTTCCGCGTCCTGGACGCGCCGCAGGGACCGCACACGCGCCTGGCGTCCGGAGCCGAGGTGGTGGTCGCCTCCTCCAACGACTACCTGGGCCTGGCCGCGGACCCCGCGGTGGTCGAGGCAGGCATCGAGGGCCTGCGCCGGTACGGCGCGGGCACCGCCTCCGTGCGGTTCATCAGCGGCACGTTCACCGCCCACCTCGAGCTCGAGCAGGCGCTCGCCGACTTCGTCGGGACGGCCGCCGCGACGACGTACGTCTCGTGCTGGAACGCCAACGCCGCGTTGATCGGCAGCCTCGGCGGCCCGGACACCGTGCTCTTCTCCGACGAGCTCAACCACGCCTCGATCATCGATGCCTGCCGGGCCGCGCAGGCCCGCAAGCGCGTCGTCTACCCACACGTCGACGTGGCCGCCCTCGACCGTGCGCTGACCGAGCACGCCGACGTGTCGCGCAAGGTCGTCGTCACCGACGGCGTCTTCAGCATGGAGGGCGACCTCGCCCCGCTCCCTGAGATCGTCGAGGTCGTCAGGCGGCACGACGCCGTGCTCGTCCTGGACGACTCGCACGGCCACGGCGTGATGGGCCCGACGGGACGCGGGACCGCCGAGCACTTCGGCCTGCACGGCCAGGTGGACGTCGTCACCGGCACCCTCGGCAAGGCCCTGGGTGGCGCGGCCGGCGGCTTCGTCGCGGGCAGCCGTCAGGTCTGCTCCCTGCTGGAGCAGCAGGCCCGGCCGGGTCTGTTCTCCAACGCGCTGCCGCCCACGGTCGCGTGCAGCGCGCTGGCGGCGTTGCGCCGGCTCGACGGCGACCCGGGTCTGGTGCGCCGACTGCACGAGGTCGCCGATCAGCTGCGCAACGGGCTGACCGCACGCGGGTTGTCGCCTCTGCCGTCCGAGAGCGGCATCGTCGCCGTGCTGGTGGGGGAGACGAGCACGGCGATCGCCGTGAGCGAGCGACTCGAGCGGGACTTCCAGCTGCTGGTGACCGGTTTCGGCCACCCCGTCGTGCCCGAGGGGACCGCCCGGATCCGCCTGCAAGCCAGCGCTGCGATGGACGACGCCACCGTGGCCCGGATCGTCGATGCGGTGTCGACGGCCGTCGCCGGCCGAACGGCCTAGTGCGGGACACTAGCTGCGCTTCCGCTTCTTCGCGTCACGCAGGACCTCGCGCGCGGCGTTCCGGCCGTTGGCGCCGGTGACCCCGCCACCAGGATGCGTCCCGGCGCCGCACAGGTAGAGCCCCCTCAGTGGGGTGCGGTACTTCGCCCAGCCCCGGACCGGCCGCATGAAGAGCAGCTGGTGGGGAGCCATGTCGCCGTGCAGGGCGTGACCGCCGGTGAGCCCCATGACGCGCTCCATGTCGAGCGGGCTGAGGACCTGCCGGTGCTCTACGAGACCGGACAACCCCGGGAAGTACTGCTCCAGCTGGGCGACCACCTGGTCCGCTCGCGTGTCCTTGATGTCGTCCCACGTGTCCTCGCGGAGGTGGAACGGCTGGGAGTTCACGTCGATGGTCGCGATGTGCTTGCCCTCGGGTGCCAGCGACGGGTCGTGGACCGTCGGGAAGCAGAGCTCGACGTGGGAGTCCTGGACCGCCACGCCGTACGCCGCCTGGGCCTGCTGCAGGTCCATCTCGGCGATGAACGGGTTCACCTCGACGATGCCCTTGTGGTAGGGCTGGACGCCGTCCTGTGGCTGCCCCTTGGCGTGGGGGAGCGCCGAGAGCCCGAGGTTGATCTTGATGCTCGTCCCCATGCACTTGTAGGCCTCGATGTCGCGGACGAACTCCTCCGGGAGGTTCGCGTCCGCGCAGAGACCCAGGAACGTCCGCTTGGGGTCGGCGTTCGACAGCACCCGGTCCGCGAGGATCTCCTCGCCGTTGGTGAGCCGGACGCCGACGGCACGATCGCCCTTGGTGAGGACCGACTCGACCTCGGCGTCGCAGCGGACCGTGGCGCCGGCCTCGCGCGCCGCGTCGGACATCCGCTCGGTGAGGACGCCCATGCCCCCGCGGACGAAGCCCCACTGGCGGACGCCGGACTCGCCGGTGTCACTGGCGTGGTCGTGGAGCAGGACGAACGCGGTCCCCGGGGTCGAGGGACCGGCGACACTGTCGTTGATGGCATGCCAGCCGAGGGCGGCGCGGACGTGCTCGCTGTCGAACCGCTCGGCCAGCACCTGCCCGGCACTCGACGTGAACATCTCGATGAGCTCGTTGATGTGCTGCCGGTTCTTGGCCGCCAGCCGCCCTATCGTCGCCAGCGTCCGGAGGTCGTCGAACCCGCGGAGGCGCGGGTCCGGGGCGGTCATGTCGAAGATCGGGAGCACCGACTTGACGACCTGGCCGAGCTCCTCCTCGAAGGCCGGCAGGGCCTGCGCGTCGGCGCTGGAGAAGCGCTTTGTCTCCTCGATGTTGGCGTCCATGTCGTCGCCGAGGAGGTAGCTGGCGCCGTCCGGATAGAGGTTGAGGCTGGGGCCCGCCTCGTCGACGACGATCCCGCGCTCGACCAGCTTCATGTCCTGCCAGATGGCCGGCCTCAGCATCGACAGGACGTACGCGCCGGTCGAGGCGCGGTAACCGGGGGCGAACTCCTCGGTGTTGCAGGCGCCACCGACGAAGGGGCGTCGCTCGAGGATGAGCGTGCGGAGGCCGGCGCGAGCGAGGTAGAAGCCGGCGACGAGGCCGTTGTGCCCACCGCCGATGATCACTGCGTCCCAGGGCTTGGACGTCATACGACGTAGACCTTCCGCAGGGTCGAGCGGATCTCCCACACGGTCGACTCGCCGGCGTTGAGCCGGACGAGGGACCCGGGTCCCAGCTCGACGACCTCACCGTCGGTGAACGTGATCCTCCCCTCCCCGGACAGGACGACGAACGCCTCGTCCTTCTCGACGTCCGTGACGGTGCCCGGGGTGATCTCCCAGATGCCGACCTCCGCCTCGCCGACCTTCGTCACGCTGAGCTCGGCGGTCTCGGGGCTGCCGTCCACGATCTCGGACGCGTCGAGGTCGTAGGCCTCGAGCGGGGCCGTGCGCACGTCGATGTGTCGCGTCATCGCGGCATCACGGCGCCCTCGCAGGCGGGGGCGACGTGCTCGGCGTAGAACGCCAGGTAGCCACGGGTGACCGTCGGCGGCCGGGCGACGTGGTTGGCGCGGCGTTCGGCGAGCACGTCGTCGGGCACGTCCAGGTCGAGGCGCCGCTGGTCCAGGTCGATCACGATGCGGTCGCCGTCCTCCACGAGCGCGATCGGACCGCCGTCCCTGGCCTCCGGGCCGACGTAGCCGATCGCCGGGCCGTGGGTGGCTCCCGAGAATCGTCCGTCGGTGATGAGCGCCACGGTCTCCGAGAGACCCATGCCGATCACTGCGGACGTCGCGCCGAGCATCTCGCGCATGCCCGGTCCGCCTCGTGGGCCCTCGTTGCGGATGATGATGGCGGTCCCTGCCTCGATCTCGCCCGCGAGGGTCGCCTCGATGGCCGTCTCCTCGTCCTCGAAGACGCGAGCGGTCCCGGTGAACTGCCACATCGACTTCGCCACCCCGGACGCCTTGACCACGGCGCCGTCGGGCGCGAGCGTCCCGCGCAGGATGTAGATCGCCCCTTCGGGGGCGAGGGGGGCGCTGACGCTGTGCAGGAGCTCCGGGTTCAGGTTCTCGGCAGCGGCCGCGATCTCACCGGTGGTCTTCCCGGACACGGTGATCGTCGAGCCGTCGATGAGGTCGCCCAGCTCGCGCAGCACAGCGGGGACGCCACCGGCCGCGCCCAGCTCGGTGACCCCCCACGGGCCGCTGGGGGCGAGCTTGGCCAGCGTCGGCGTCTTGCGGCCGATGGCGTCGATGAAGTCGAAGTCGAGCTTGATGCCGGCCTCCTTCGCCATCGCGATGAAGTGCAGCACCAGGTTGGTCGAGCCCGACACGGCGAGCGAGACGCGCAGGGCGTTCTCGAAGGCGGCCAGGGTGAGGATGTGGCTCGGCCGTACGTCCTCGCGGATCAGGTCGACGGCGCGCATGCCGGTGTACTTCGCGGCCCGGAGCTGGAAGTTGGTCCCGGCGGCGAGGGTGCCCGTTCCCGGCAGGGACAGGCCGAGGGCCTCGGTGTAGATGCCGGCGGTGTTGCCGGAGGTCAGGGTCGCGCCGGCGCCGGGTCCGGGGAACAGCTGGTCCTCCCAGTGCTTGAGCGTGACCTCGTCGATCTCGCCGCGCACGACCTCGCCGACGCCGTCGTACACGGTCTCGAGGAAGAGCTTCTTGCCGCGGTGCAGGCCGTGCTCGGTCGCCCCGGCATAGAGCAGGATGGCCGGGAGGTCCAGACGCGCGGCGGCCATGACCATGCCGGGGGTCGGCTTGTCGCCGCCGGTGAGCAGGACCAGCCCGTCGACGCCGTGGCCTTCGGCCATCAGCTCGATCGAGTCGGCGACCACATCGCGGCTGGGCAGGACGTAGCGCATGCTGCGGGCCGCGAACGCCTCGCTGTCGGTGACGTGGAAGGTGTTGAACTCCAGCGGCGTGCCGCCGGCCATCCGGACCCCGGCCTTGACCGCGTCGACGACCTGTCTCAGGTGGGCGTTCTCAGGCGAGAAGTCCTGGTAGGTGTTGGCGATCAGGACCAGCGGTTGCGCGAGCTCCTCGTCAGTGAAGCCGGCGCCCTTGATCCACGCCCGCTGGAGGGAGCGGTCGATGCCTGCGAACTGCTCGGTGCTTCTCATTTCGGCAGCCTGTCAGGAGTGCTGGCTGATTGTCAACAATCTGCAATCTGATTCACCGAGAAGGCGACGACCTCGGCCACCTTCTCCACCTGATCCGCGGTGATGACGAGGGGAGGACGGATCTTCAGTACGTCGGAGAGCGGGCCGGTCGTACCGATCAGCACGCCCTGCTCCCGGGCCCGATCCTGTGCGGCGGCGACCGCGGCGGTGGGCGTGCCGGCCAGGTCAACCCCGATGAGCAGCCCGCGGCCACGGATGTCACGGACCGCGGTGCAGTCACGGGTGGCCTCGCGCAGTCGGTCCCGCAGGAGGGCACCCATGGCCGCGGCGTGCGCGACGAGATCCTCGTCGTCGATCACGTCCAGCACGGCGAGCCCGGCGACGGCCGCGACGGGGCTGCCGGCGAAGGTGCTGAAGAACTCCGCCTGGTTGCCAAGCGCCTCGACGTAGCTGCCCCTGGTGATGACCGCGGCGATCGGGTAGCCGTTGCCCATCGGCTTGCCGAGCGTGACCACGTCGGGATCCAGCCCCGCGCCGACGAACGACCACAGGTGGTCGCCGGTCCGGCCGAAGCCAGCTTGCACCTCGTCGGCGACGACGAGCGCCCCGGCGGCTCGCGCAGCGGCGCCCAGGGCGTGGTGGTAGGCCTGCCCCGCGTCGAGGATCCCGTCGCTGGTGTACGCCGAGTCGACGATGACCAGAGCGGGTTCGTGCCCCGCGCCCTGCAGCCTGCCGATGGCGTCGGTGAACGACGTGGTGTCGGGGGTTGCGCCGTGGGGTGCGGCGTACCGGGCGATGTGCGCGGGCGCCCACCCGCCGCGCCACTCCTCGGGGGAGAGCGCGGTCGTCGCGGTCGTGACGCCGTGGTAGGCGAACTCGGTCACCAGGCCGCCGGTGCGCCCGGTGGCGGTGGTGGCCAGTCGCCAGGCCAGGTCGGTCGCCTCGCTGCCGGAGTTGACCAGCAGGACGGTGTCGAGGCCCGGGGGCATCGTGGCCACCAGTCGTTCGACGAGCTCGATGGCGCGTGGATGCAGGTAGCGCAGGTTGATGCTGAGCAGTCGAGCCTGGTCCGCGATGGCGCCGCTCACCCGGGGATGCGCGTGGCCCACGACCGGGACGTTGTTGTAGGCGTCGATGAACCGGTCGCCGTCGGTGTCGGTCAGGGTCGCGCCGCTGCCGTGGGCGAGGTGCACGGGTCTGGAGTAGGTCAGCGGGGCCATGGCGTCGCCGAACGCGGCGGCGCGGCGGCGTACCAGGTCGGCGGTGTCCGGGGGCGAGGTCGGCCCGCCGAGCTGCCTGGTGACTTCCTCGTGGCCGAGCTCGGCGAACTGACGCAGGAGGCTCAGCGAGGTGGCGTCCCAGCCCTGGATGTAGTCCGCGTTGTCGGGGTGGTCGGACGCCCGCCAGTGCGAGATGCACAGCGTGATCGCCGCGCGCACCGCGATCGTGTCCCCGAGGACGGACAGCTCCTCAGGCTCGAGCGGTGTGACCGAGCGGTAGCCGTCCAGGAACCGCCGAAGTGTCCGGAACAGCGCGTCGCCCTGGAGCGTCCCGCTGAGTGACCCGAAAGCCGCGGCGAGGTCGAACACGAGCGTCGAGTGCGTGAGGTCGCCGAGGTCCAGGACGCCGGTGACGGCGCCGTCGTCGATGAGCAGGTTCTCGAGGGTGAGGTCGCCGTGGACGACCTGGGCCCGCAGCCCGCTCCAGCGTGGCGCCACCCTCTCCTCGAAGCTGTCGAACGCCGCCTCCACGAGGCTCCTGGTCGCGGCGTCGCCGATGTGACCGCTGAGCCGGCGGGTCTGCTCCCGCTCCTCGACGTGCCAGAGCACCCGACGCCCGGCCGCCGGGTGGAAGAACCCGCGCAGCGCTCGGGCGGTGCGCGCGGTGGTCGCGCCGTACGCGAAGACGGTGTCGCCCGTCAGGTCGGTGACGCTGAGGCTCGAGCGGCCCGGCAGCCGGTCGTACGCGCGGAGGAAGTGCGCTGCCCCTGTCTCCGGATGGGAGACGACCGAGTGCCGCGCACCATCGTCGATCCGCGCGAGCGGAGTGCTGAGCGGGAGCCCCGGGTCCGCGGCGGTGGCCCACAGTGCCGCGGCCTCCTCCAGGTCGATGTTGGTGCCGCTCTCGGACTCGTTCGACAGCTTCACCACGACCTGCCGCTGGTCGTGACCGAACAGGACGACCTGGTCGCGTTCGGAGTCGAGGGACCGGATGACGCGACCTGAGATGCCGTAGCCGTCGTCGACCAGCCGGTCGATCGCGTCGTCGGTGAAGCGTGGTGCCGGGCTGGTGAGGACCGCGCCGGCGGCGTCGTTCACTCCCCGTGCTCGAGCAGGTTGGCGAGCAGCTCGCCCGCGCTCTCGGAGTGCTCGGTGACGAGGCGCACCGCTTCGTCCACGTCACCGGCGCGGATCGCAGCCACGACCGGACGGTGCTGGTCGGCGACGTGTTCGATGGACGGCATGACTCTCTCGTCCATGCGCAGCAGGCCGCGCAGGACCGGGACGTAGCGCCGGAAGGTCTCGAGCAGCCGGCCGTTGCCCGAGAGCTCGCACAGCTGCTCGTGGAAGGCCAGGTCGGCGCGGGTGACCGCCGTGGCGTCCCCGGTGGTGGCCGCCTCGCCGATCGCCTCGGCGGCCTGCTCGAGCTGGGCAAGAGCGGCGGGATCCTGGCTCTTGCAGAGGAGCTTCGCCGCGGCCCCCTCGACGGCCGCGCGCAGACCGTAGATGTCGCGGACGTCCTGAGGAGTGATGCTGACGACGAAGGTTCCCCGACGGGGCTCCTCGGTCAGCAGTCCTTCGGCGCGAAGCATCTTGAACGCCTCACGCACGGGACCCCGAGAGATCTGGAGCTCGTCGGCGATCCGCGCCTCGACCAGGTGCTGACCCTGTCGATAGCCACCGATCAGCACTTGCTCCCGGATCCGGTCGGCGGCGTTCTCGGCCAGGGACCGTCCGGTGTCGATGGGCCGCAGCATCGTCGTCTCGTGATCGGGCGTGGCCGTCATGGCGCCATGCTAACGCAAGTGTCGACGATAGACTGTCAACAATCCTAGGTGATCGTGCTGGGTGCGTCCGAGAGCTTGGCCAGCGTGACCACCGGCGGCTCGGGCACGGAGTCCGGCAGGAACCAGCGGAACGCCAGGTTGCCGCGCGGGTAGTCCATCGTGGTCAGCGCGTTGGGGTGCGCCGACGGTCCATGGCTGACCACGAGGGTGACCGTGCCGTCGCTGTTGGGCACGGCGCTGCCGATGTTGACCGACGTACGCCCGTCGCCGGCACTGTGGTTGGCCATGAACTGGTTCCACACGCACATGCTCCAGAAGCGGCTCGGCGGCGGCCGGTGCGTGATCACCAGCGCCTCGTCCTCGGCCAGGTCGTAGCTGCCGAAGGAGTAGCACGCGTCGCGGGCGGACCAGCCGAAGTTGCCGTCCGGCACCTGGTACGGCGCGCCCATGGTGTTGGCGGCGTTCGCGATCTCGTGGCCGAGGGTGTGCTCGTCGTCGACCCGGGCTCCGACGGTCAACGGGATGATCAGGAACATCGTCCGGAGCCACGCGGCGCTCGCCCGCAGACCGGCCGCCGTCTCCTCGTCGCCGTGCCTGATCGGGTCCGGCTCGTCCAGGCACTCGATCCGCCAGGTCACCGGGCGGCCGGTGAGTGGGTCGACCTGGTAGTCACGGGTGACCAGGGCGGCGATGCCCGGGACCGGGCCGATCTCGAAGGAGAAGTCGCCGTGCTCGTCGACGCCCATGTCGGTGTCGTTGAGGTGCAGCACGATCTGGTCCGACCAGGTGCCGGGGGCCGGCTCGTTGTAGCCGGTGAGCGCGAAGTAGATCGCGTCGCCCCGGTTGCCGGTGATGCGGTAGCGCCGGGCCGGGTCCACGGGGCAAAGGCGGTAGAACGCGTCGGTGTTGTCACCGCCCCAGCGGCGGTCTCGACGGAAGGGGGTGTTGAGCTCGAGGAAGACGGGCCGGCTGGGCTCGGCGAACAGATAGGTGTCCAAGGCGACCCCGAGCGTCGTCGCGAGGGCGCGGTAGCCGTCGGCCACGTGCCGGTCGTCCTGGACCGCGCGGTCGCCCTCGAGGAACGCGCTGTCGAGGCCGCGGAGCGTGTCGAGCAGCTCGTGCCAGGCCTCGGTCGCCTGTGCGCTTCTTGGGCGTCATGCGGCGATCCCTCTCATCAGCAGGGCGGTGGTGTGGGTGACCCAGTCGTCGTCGAGCCCGCTGGGCGAACCCATGAGCAGGCGCATCAGGGCGGCGCCGGCGAGGGTCTCGAGCAGTACGTCGGGGTCCGCGTCCGCACGCACCTCGCCGCGCCCGGCGGCGAGGACCATCCGGTCGTGGAAGCCCTTCCACACCCCTCCGAACCGCTCCAGCAGGACCGAGTGCAGCGTCGGGTCGGCGGCGATCTCGGCCATCAGGGCGGGCGTGATCGCGCGCGCGACCGGGTCGGCGAACGCCGCCGACGCACGTCGCAACATCTCGGCGAGGTCGTCGGCCAGCGACCCGGTGTCGGGCAGCCCGAGCCGGTCGTCCTCCACGGGGAAGGCCGCCTCGTGCAGCAGGTGCACCTTGCCCGGCCAGCGGCGGTAGATAGCCGGCTTGCTGGTGCCGGCGCGTTCTGCGATGGCGGCGATCGTCAGGTCGGCGTACCCGACCTCCACGACCAGCTCGGCAGCGGCGCGCAGCACCGCCTGGTCGATGAGGGGGTTCCGCGGCCGCCCGCTTGCTGCTTTCATTACGTGACTAGCGTAACGAAAAGGGTGACGAGATGACAGCGCCAGTCGTGATCGACGACCTCGCCGAGCCGGAGTTCACACCGGAGGTCGAGGAGATCCGCGACTTCATGGGCCTCATGGCGGCGGACACCCCGCTCGACGTCGGAGTCCTCCACGACAAGGCGCGGACCGAGACCGGGCTCGACGACTTCGGGCCCGAGGACTACCGGGAGCGGATGGACCTCTTCGTCGGGGCGCTGTCGGCCATCGACGGCCTGCACGCGCCAGGTGTCCTCAGCTTCCACATGCAGCTGCTCCAGGTGCTGAAGAACCGGCTGCTGCTCACCGACCTGGTGAAGCGGAACCCGGAGATCCGGGACATCGAGCTGGTGCCGCCGGTGGTGATCGCGGGTCTGCCGCGCACGGGGACCACGCACCTGCACAACCTGCTCGCCGCCGGCCCGACGTTCCGGGTGCTGCGCTACTGGGAGTCGATCGAGCCGTTCCCGATGCCGGCCGAGGCCGGGGTCGAGCCGGACCCGCGCATGGCGCGCACGGACATGGCCGTCGACTTCATGAACCAGGCCATGCCGCACTTCAAGCTGATGCACGAGATGACGACCGACCACGTGCACGAGGAGATCCAGCTCCTCTTCAACGACGTCTCCTCGATGCTGATGGAGACGCTCGGTCACGTGCCCGCTTGGCGCGACCACTACGTCGCGCACGACCAGACGCCGCACTACGAGCACCTGCGGCTCCAGCTGCAGGCGCTCCAGCACATTCGGGGTGGCCGGCGGTGGCTGCTCAAGTCGCCGCAGCACCTCGAGCAGCTGCCCGTACTGGAACGCGTCTTCCCCGGCGCGACCGTCGTGGTCACCCACCGCGACCCGGTGCCGGTGACCCTCTCGATGCTGGTGATGCTCTGCTACACCGCCAGGATGCACCGCTCGCCCGTCGACTGCGCCGAGATCGTCGACTACTGGGTCGACCGGCTCGACTAGATGCTCCAGTCGGTGGTCCGCGACCGCGACGGCGTCCCTGCGGAGCGGTCGATGGACGTGCGGTTCGACGACTTCATGGCCGACGACCTCGCGGTCGCCGCTCAGGTCTACGAGCTCGCCGGCGAGGAGCTCACCAACGAGGCGAGCGGAGCGATGCAGCACTACCTGGCCGGCCACCAGCGCGGTCGCCTCGGCACGGTCGGGACCAGCGCGGAGATGTTCGGGCTCGAGGAGGTCGACCTGCGGGAGAGGTTCGCGCCGTACGTCGAGCGGTTCCTGGGCTGACCGCCTCGGTCATCGCACGGTGCTCGGCCACCAGACCCGCGGGCCGAGGTCCCAGAGCAGGGCAGGGACCAGCACGGAGCGGACCACGAACGTGTCCAGGAGGATCCCCAGGGCCACCACCGCGCCGAGCCCGATCATGAACGACACCGGCGTCGTCGTGAGGACGGCGAAGGTCGCGGCCAGCACCAGGCCGGCGCTCGTGATCACGCCGCCTGTCGAGACCAGACCACGGCGAATCCCCGTCGCGTGGCCGTGTCGCCCCACTTCCTCGCGGACCCGCGACATGAGGAAGATCGTGTAGTCGACGCCGAGGGCGACCAGGAACACGAAGCCGAGCAGAGGGAGCGTCACGTCCAGCGCCTCGAACCCGGCGGCCCGAAGCGCCAGCGATCCGAGCCCGAGGGCGGCGAGATAGGTCAGCACCACGGTGGCCAGGAGCAGCGCCGAGGCCACCACCGCCCGGAGCAGGACCAGCAGCACGAGGAACACCACGACGAGGACGCTCGGCACCACGATTCGCAGGTCGGCCGAGGAGGCGTCCTCGACGTCGACGAGCTGCGCGGTCGGCCCTCCGACAAGTGCGTCCGCGTCGGGCACCTCGGCCAGCCGGTCGCGTACTCGATCGACAGTGGCCCCAGCGGCCGCGGAGTCGGGCTCGTCGGCGAGTACGACCGGCACCAGCACCCGGTCACCGGCAACCCGCGTCATGCCGACCGAGGCCACGCCCTCGGTCGCGGCGAGGGCCGAGACGACGACGTCGGTACGCGCGGCGCTCGCGAGGACGGTGGCGGGCGCGATCTGGCCCGAGGTGAAGTGCCGGTCGACGATGGCCTGCCCTCGGACCGAGCCGGGCGGGTCGCGGAACTGCTGCTCGTACGTCGCGCCGTGCGCGATGCTCGCCGACCCGAGGGCGAGCCCGCCCAGCACCAGGACCGCGCAGGCCCAGACAGCCCGCGGCTGAGCTCGGACCAGGTCGGCGGTTCTTGCCCACCCGCCGCCCGAGGCGCCGACGTCCTGGCCCGCGAGCGGCCGGAACGGCCAGAACACCCACCGGCCGGTCAGGCCCAGCAGCACCGGCAGGGTCACCAGCATGGAGACCGCGGCGCAGGCCACGCCGACCGCGCACACGACGCCGAGGCTGCGGGTGGCGTTCATGTCGGCCAGCAACAGGCAGCACAGCCCGAGGACCACGGTCGCGGCCGAGGCGAGCACCGGCGCCAGCGACCGCCGTACGGCATGGGTGAGGGCCACCAGCCGGTCCTCGGTGAGGCGCAGCTCCTCGCGGTAGCGGGAGATCACGAGCAGCGCGTAGTCCGTCCCGACGCCGAAGACCATGATCGGCATGACGCCGCCGCTCTGGCCGTTGACCGGCAGGCCGGCGTGGCGGGCCAGCAGGTAGGTCGCCGCCTGGCTCAGGACCATCGCCACCCCGATGCTCAGCATCGGGAGCAGCCACAGCACTGGGCTGCGGTAGGTGAGCAGGAGGAGCACCACGACCACGCCTGCCGAGGCGAGCAGGAGTCGGGTATCGAGGCCGTCGAAGACCGCGACCTGGTCGTACATCGTCGCGGGTGGGCCGGTGACCTCTGCGGCGAGTCCGGTGGGGTGGCCGGTCTCCAGGGCATCGCGGAAGACCTCGACCAGATCGAAGCCCTCGTCGGTCGAGACGTCGACCGGTACGACGAGCAGTGCCGCCGCGCCGTCGTCGGCGTACTCCAGGGTCACCGATTGGCCCTCTGCGGCCCAAGCGCCGAAGGACCCACGGTCCGCCTCGATCGCGGACCGGTCCGCGTCGGCGAGCCCGCCGGGCCGCTCGTAGACGACCGCCGCCGGCTGGATCTCGGACTGGCCGAACGACGGTAGCTCCTCCTCGACGAGCGTCGATCCGAAGCCGCGCGGGAGCTGGGACGTCGGACCGTTCTCCTCGACGTCCCCGACCTTCCCGGCCTGCGGGCCCGCCAGGAGGACAAGGGCAGCAACGACCGCGAGCCCGGCCCACACGAGCAGTCGCGCCCGTCGTACGCCGGCCCGTGCAGGGCGCAGCATCGCTCAGCCCACGTCGCGCAGCAGGCGCTCGATCTCGCCCACGCGGGTGTTGATCTCGGCGAGCTCTGCGGCGCTGGCGTCCTGTCCGCCGCTCACCTTGTCCGCCAGCGCCTCGTAGCGCTCCGCGAGCTCGGCGAAGCGGTTGTCCTCGGCGCGCTGGGACCGGACGTTGAGAAGCCGTCCGGCCTGCATCAGGACGACGATGAGGATGGTCGTCCCGAGGACCAGCACCCCCATGCCGAAGATGACACCGGTCAGGTCGTCACTGCTCATGTCGTGCTTCCTTTCGATCCGTCCCGGAGGGACGACACGGCGCGCGCGATGGTGGCGGCGTCGAGCTGTTGGACGAATTCGGTGACCGCCACGAACCTCATCGCCTTACCGTCCTCCGACACCTCCATCCGCCCGACGACGACACCGGCCGCCTCGAGCTTCTGCAGATGCATGTGGAGGAGCGGCCGGCTGATTCCGAGGTCGCGGGCGAGCTGGCTGACGTAGGTCGAGCTCTCGGTCAGGGCCGCGACGATCCGCAGTCGGATCGGGTTGGCCAGGGCCGCGAGCAGGGCCAGCAGCTGGTCGCCGTCCCTCTGTTCGCGGGTCACCGTATCCATCCTTCTGTCATGTGTAAGAAAAAGATGACACATGACAGTGAGATCTGCAAGGCCACGACTCGACCGTTGACAAACTAGAACACGTTCCACAATTCTGACGCGTGTCAACTCGACGCTCGAGTCACATCCGGGAGGGCACGTGACCCAGGGGCCACCGGCCGACCTCAAGCTCCAGCGCACCAGCCGCGACGCCGCCACCGTCCCGGGGCTGCTCGAGGACTGGCTGGCAGGGGCACTGCCCGCGGGTGCCGCACCCAAGGTCACGTTGCGCAGCGGCATCGACGCCAACGGCATGTCCTCGGAGACGCTGGTCTTCGACGCGACCTGGACCGAGGACGGCGAGCAGAAGACCGGGGAGTACGTCGCCCGGGTCGCACCGTCGCCCGACGAGTTCCCGGTCTTCATGAACTACGCGCTCCAGGACCAGTACGACGCGATGCGGATCGTCGGCGAGCGCACCGACGTGCCCGTGCCCAACGTCGGCCTGTTCGAGCCGACCGGCGAGGTGCTCGGCACACCGTTCTTCCTCATGGACCGCATCGACGGCTTGGTGCCGCCCGACGTGCCGCCGTACAACTGGGGCGACAACTGGCTGGCCGACGCTTCCGTGGAGGACCAGCGGCGGCTGCAGGACAACACCGTCAAGGCGATCGCCGGCCTGCACGCGATCCAGGACGCCAGCGATGCCTTTGCCTTCCTGGACCGCTCGGCTCATCTGGGCGAGACGCCGCTCGCGCGCAACCTCGCGTGGGTGCGCGCGTGGTACGAGTGGGCCATTCCCGACCTCGGCCCGTCGCCGATCACCCAGCGCGCCCTCGACTGGCTCGAGGCCAACCTCCCCGCCACTGCGTCGCCGGCCGGTGCCGACACGGTGCTGTGCTGGGGCGACGCCCGGATCGGCAACGTGATGTTCAAGGACTTCGCGCCGGTCGGTGTCCTCGACTGGGAGATGGCCGCGATCGGCCCGCGCGAGATGGACGTCTCGTGGATCGTCTTCGCGCACATGGTCTTCGAGTCGATCACCGCGGTCTTCGAGCTACCCGGGATGCCGCACTTCATGCGCGAGGAGGACGTGAAGGCGACGTACGCCGAGCTCACCGGCGTCGAGCTCGGCGACCTGACCTGGTTCCACCTCTACAACGCCGTCGAGTGGTGCGTGGTCTTCATGCGTACCGGCGCCCGGTCGATCCACTTCGGTGAGGTCGAGCGACCCGACGACATCGAGACCCTGTTCCACCACAAGCCGCTGATGGAGCGGCTGCTCGCAGAAGCGGGAGCCTGACATGAGCAGGTGGGCCGGCGGCATCGGGCCGCTCGACGAGTACCCGATCCACCAGGCGCCGCTGCCGCTCACGTGGGCTGCCAGCAGCGACCGGAACTTCTACGACCGCTCCTACTTCAACGCCCACGACCGGACCGGCGACATCTTCTGCATCTTCGGCCACGGCTACTACCCCAACCTCGGCACGAAGGACGCGTTCTTCCTGGTCCGCCGGGGCGACACCCAGACCGCGGTCCACTTCGGCGACCCGATCGACGACGACCGGCTCAACCAGCGCGTCGGCGCCTACACCTGCGAGGTCGTCGAGCCGCTGCACAAGATCCGGGTCGCGTTCGACGAGTCCGAGGGGATCGCCGCGGACCTGACGTGGGAGGGGCTCTTCCCCGTGATCCGCGAGCAGCCGCACGTGATGCGCGCCGGCTCCCGGGTCACCCTCGACGCGCAGCGGTTCGCCCAGGTCGGCTCCTGGTCGGGAACGATCGCGGTCGACGGCGAGGAGATCGCGGTGACGCCGGACCGCTGGATCGGCTCGCGCGACCGCTCGTGGGGCATCCGTCCGATCGGGGAGGCGATCCCTGCGGGCGCGCCGGCCAATCCGGAGTTCGAAGGGATGTGGTGGCTCTACATCCCGATGGCGTTCGACGACTTCGCGATCTGCCTGATCATCCAGGAGGAGCCGGACGGCCACCGCTCGCTCAACGACTGCACCCGCATCTGGAAGGACGGCCGGGTCGAGCAGCTCGGCTGGCCACTGGTGAAGATCCACTACGCGTCGGGGACCCGCATCCCGACCGGCGCGTCGGTCACGTGCACGACGCCCGAGGGGAAGCCGGTCCAGCTCGAGGTCGAGTCGCTGCTCCCGGTGCCGATCCACGTCGGCGGCGGCTACGGCGGCGACTCCGACTGGACGCACGGCGTCTGGAAGGGCCCCGACTTCACCGAGCGGGTCAGCTACGACATCACCGACCCCGACGTCGCCGACCGGGTGATGTTCGGTGTCATCGACCATGTCGGCCGTGCTGTCTGCGACGGCGCCGAGGGCTGGGGGCTCTTCGAGCACGGTGCCCTCGGCCGGCACGACCCCAGCGGCTTCGCCGACTGGTTCACCCTCGCCCCCTGATCAAGGAGCTCTTTGTGTCCCACGACCGCGACGCGTTCTTCATCGACGGCGGCTGGGCCGCGCCGGCCGGCACCGACGTGCTCGAGGTGGTCTCGCCGCACTCGGAGCAGGTGGTCGCGCGCGTGCCCGAGGGTTCGACCGGCGACATCGACGCGGCGGTCGCGGCCGCCCGCCGCGCGTTCGACGACGGCCCGTGGCCACGGATGTCTCCGGAAGAGCGGATCGAAGTCGTCCAGGCCTTCTCCGGGCTGTACGCCGGGAAGCTGGCCGAGATGGCCGACCTGATCACTCTCGAGATGGGCTCTCCGACGTCGTTCTCGAACCTCGCACAGTCACCAGCGCCGTGGATGCAGATCGAGGCGTTCCTGGCGATCGCCCGGGAGTTCCCGTGGGAGGAGGAGCGCGCCGGCGTTCTCGGTTCGCCCGTCGTCGTACGCCGTGAGCCGGTCGGCGTGGTCGCCGCGATCCCGCCGTGGAACGTCCCGCAGTTCACGATCATGTCCAAGCTGGTGCCGGCGCTGCTCACGGGTTGCACGATCGTCGTGAAGCCGGCACCGGAGACGCCGCTCGACGGCTACCTGCTCGCCGAGCTGCTCACCGAGGCCGGCGTACCGAACGGCGTGGTCAACATCGTCGCCGCCGGCCGCGAGGTGGGCGAGCACCTGGTCGCCCACCCGGGCGTGGACAAGGTCGCGTTCACCGGCTCGACCGCGGCCGGGCGCCGGATCGCCGCTGTCTGCGGGGAGCAGCTGAAGCGCGTCTCGCTCGAGCTCGGCGGCAAGTCCGCAGCGATCGTGCTCGACGACGCCGACCTCACCGCCACCATGGCGGGGCTGCGGTTCACCGCGCTGATGAACTCCGGCCAGGCATGCGTGGCGCAGACCCGGATCCTCGCCTCGCGAGCCAACTACGAGGCCGTCGTCGACGCACTCGTGGAGACCGTCGCGTCGATGCCGGTCGGCGACCCGGCCGATCCGGCCACCGAGATCGGTCCGCTGGTCGCACAGCGCCAGCAGGAGCGGGTGGAGAAGTACATCGCGCTCGGCCAGGAGGAGGGCGCCCGTGTCGCGCTCGGCGGCAACGGGATGCCCGACGGGCTGTCCTCGGGTTGGTACGTCCGCCCGACCGTCTTCGCCGATGTCGACAACGGGATGCGGATCGCGCAGGAGGAGATCTTCGGGCCGGTCCTCTCGGTCATCCCGTACGACGACGTCGACGACGCGGTCCGGATCGCCAACGACTCCGACTACGGCCTGGCCGGCACCGTGTGGACGTCGGACCGCGAAGCCGGGATGGACGTCGCTCGGCGGGTCCGCGCCGGGACCTACGGCGTCAACACCTACACGATGGACTTCGCGGCGCCGTTCGGCGGCTACAAGTCCTCGGGGATCGGCCGCGAGTTCGGACCCGAGGGGCTGGCGCAGTACACCGAGCTGAAGTCGATCTATACGGAGCTGCCCACGGCGTAGGACACTCCCGGGCGTGACCATCGAATCGATCGTCCGAGGGATCAACCGCGAGCTGGTGCCGGTCTTCGAGGAACGGCTCCGCGCAGCGCTCGCCGACCGCGACCGGGAGTGGCTGGTCGAGCAGGTCGTGAGGCTGACCCTCGACCACCATGCTCTCGAGGAGGCCGACCGGAGGGTGGTGGCCGAGGCGAAGGCCACGGCTCGCCGCGAACGGCTCGAGCGCGTTCGCGCCATGACCTTCGGCCTCGCGGACCTGCAGGCCTTCCTGGGCGAGCACGCGGGAGTCACCCGCGACTCGCTGGTTGCGGCCGGCCACCTCATGGACGCCGCGCCGCCCAAGGGCACCGCACTGCTCACCGCCGCCGACCGCACCGCGTCGGGCGAGGAGCTGCTCACCCACACCAAGGACGTCCTTTTCGCTCTCCTGTTCGGCGACTCGTCGATGGGCTGCGACCTTGCCCGCGGACCCCAGGAGCTGCTGACCCTTGCGGTGCCGCGGTTCAAGGCCGGCGCCCTCGACTTCATGCGCGCCTCCACCGAGCTTGCCGCCGCCGGCACCTGGCAGGACCCCGACAGCGTGTCCAACGACGAGCGCGCCGACAACGTCCTCATCGAGGTGCAGTACGGCGAGGTCGAGGGTGAGCTCGTCGGCAACGGGGTCGTGCTCGCCCTGACGCTGATCAACAACCTCGAGGTGAACGAGCAGGTGCTCTACGCCCGGATGATCAACGTCGAGGAGACCTCGCTCATCCTCTGACGCGTACAGGTAGGCGCCGGCGGGGAGCTCCGCGGTACCCGGGGGATCTGGGGCAATCCCGGACGATCTGGGGTGTTGCAATGGCTGAGATCGTCAGGTTTCCCCGGGTACCCGGGGAACCCGACAACCCCGGCCGGCTTGACAGATCAAGCGACTGTGTAAAGCGCCACAGTGGGCTGCTCAGCGGTAGTAGCGCACGTCACGACGGCCTAGGCTCGCAGGATGAGCGACCGGAACCCGAGCCCTCCCGGCGGTCCGCTGGTCGAGGGGCCGCGCGACCCCGAGCACGACGCCACGGCGTCGTACGCCCTCGAGCCGGAGTACGCCGAGAGCCTGACCAGGCGGCTGCTGGCCACGACGGGGCAGACCGTCGAGGTGCGCAGCCCGCTGAACGGCGCGCCGCTGGCGCACATCCCGCAGTCCAGCGCCGACGACGTGGGGCAGGCGTTCGCGCGGGCCCGCAAGGCGCAGCAGGCGTGGTCGCGGGTCAGCCTCGACGACCGGGCCGCGACCATGCTCCGGCTGCACGACCTGATCCTGGACCGCCAGGACGAGATCATCGACCTGATCGTCCTCGAGTCAGGCAAGGCCAGGAAGCACGCCTTCGACGAGCCGCTGCACGTCGCGCTCACCGCCCGCTACTACGCCCGTACGGCGCACGAGCACCTCGACACCCAGCGCAAGATCGGCGTCGTCCCGGGGCTGACCCGGGTCGAGGTCAACCGCGTCCCGAAGGGCGTCGTCGGGATCATCTCGCCCTGGAACTACCCGTTCACGATGGCGCTCTGCGACGGGCTGCCGGCGCTGCTGGCGGGCAACGCCGTGGTCGCCAAACCGGACGCGCAGTCCATGCTCTCGGCGCTGCTCGGCGCCCAGCTGCTGGAGGAGGCGGGCTTCCCGCCGGACCTGTGGACCGTGGTCGCGGGCCCGGGTCCGCAGATCGGTCCGGAGCTGGTCAGCCGCGCCGACCACATCTGCTTCACCGGGTCGACCAAGGTCGGCAAGCTGATCGCCAAGGGCTGCGCGGAGCGGCTGATCGGCTGCTCGCTCGAGCTGGGCGGCAAGAACCCGCTCCTCGTGCTCCGCGACGCCGACCTCGAGAAGGCCGCCGAGGGCGCCGTGCGCGCGTCGTTCTCCAACGCCGGGCAGCTGTGCGTCTCGATGGAGCGGATGTTCGTGGCCGACCAGGTCTACGACCGGTTCGTGGAGCGGTTCGTCTCCCGCACCGAGGCGATGACCCTCGGCGCGAGCCTCGACTGGGGTGTCGACATGGGGTCGCTGATCTCCCAGGACCAGCTCGACACCGTGGTCCGGCACGTCGAGGACGCCGTCGCCAAGGGCGCCCGGGTCCTCACCGGCGGCAAGGCGCGGCCCGACCTCGGCCCGTACTTCTTCGAGCCGACCATCCTCGAGGGCGTCACGCCGGAGATGACCTGCTTCGGCGAGGAGACGTTCGGCCCGGTGATCTCGCTCTACCGCTTCCACGACGAGGCGGACGCGGTGGCACGGGCGAACGCCGGCGAGTACGGCCTCAACGCCGCGATCTACAGCCAGGACGGCGCCCGCGCACGGGCGATCGCACGGTTCATCAAGTGCGGCACCGTCAACATCAACGAGGCCTTCGGCGCCACCTTCGCGAGCATCGACAGCCCGATGGGCGGCATGCGCGAGTCCGGGATGGGCCGCCGCCAGGGCAGCGAGGGCGTCCACCGCTACACCGAGTCGCAGTCGGTCGCGACGCAGCGGCTGATCCGGTTCGCGCCGATGCTCGGGATGTCCGACCAGACCTACGCCAAGGTGATGACCGCCAACCTGAGGCTGATGAAGAAGCTGGGCCGCGCCTGATCGTCTCCGACGCAGTTTCGCCAAGAATGTGACTTCGACGTCCTGGTCGTCGGCTCCGGGTTCGGTGGCTCGGTCACGGCGCTCCGGCTGACCGAGAAGGGCTACCGCGTCGGCGTGCTGGAGGCCGGGGCGCGGTTCGAGGACGGCGACTTCGCCTCGGGCACGTGGGATCTCAAGAAGTACCTCTGGGCGCCCGCGCTGGGCATGTACGGCATCCAGCGCATCGACGCCGTCCGCGACACGATGATCGTGGCCGGCGCAGGCGTCGGCGGCGGCTCGCTGGTCTACGCGAACACGCTCTACGAGCCGCTCCCGGCGTTCTACACCGACCCGCAGTGGTCGCACATCACCGACTGGAAGGACGAGCTGGCGCCGTACTACGACCAGGCCAAGCGGATGCTCGGCGTGGTCGAGAACCCGGTCCGTACGCCGTCCGACGAGGTGATGGAGAAGGTCGCGACCGACCTGGGCGTGGCCGACACCTTCCACCCGACGCCGGTCGGCGTCTTCTTCGGCGGCCCCGGCCAGCCGGCGGGCGACGAGGTGCCCGACCCGTACTTCGGTGGCGCCGGGCCGGCCCGCAACACCTGCCTCAACTGCGGCGAGTGCATGAGCGGCTGCCGGCACAACGCCAAGAACACGCTCGTCAAGAACTACCTCTACCTCGCCGAGCAGAACGGCGCGACCGTCCTCCCGCTCACCACGGCGACCCGCATCTCGCCGCGCCCTGCGGGTGGCTACGACGTCCGCGTGAAGTTCACGAAGGCCAAGACCGGCCGCGGCCAGAAGGTCCTCACCGCCGAGCACGTCGTGATGGCGGCGGCGTCGCTGGGCACCCAGAAGCTGCTGCACCGGATGAAGGACGAGGGCCACCTGCCTCGCCTCTCCTCGCGGCTCGGCTACCTGTCCCGGACCAACTCCGAGTCGATCCTCGGCGCGATCGCCCCCGCCTCGGACCTGACGGACTACTCCTACGGCGTGGCGATCACCTCGTCGTTCCACCCCGACGCCGACACCCATATCGAGCCGGTGCGCTACGGCAAGGGCTTCAACACGATGGCCATGCTGCAGACGGTGCTCACCGACGGCGACGGCGACGGGCCGCGCTGGCGGGTGTGGCTGAAGGAGATGTGGACCCAGCGCGCCAACATCAAGGACCTCTACGACTTCAAGCACTGGTCCGAGCGCACCGTCATCGCACTGGTGATGCAGAGCCTCGACAACTCGATCACGACCTACGGCAAGGGCGGGCGGTTCACGCCCTGGCGGATGACCTCCAAGCAAGGCCACGGCGCCCCCAACCCGAGCTGGATCCCGGTTGCCAACGACGCCGTACGCCGGATGGCCGCGAGTGTGGACGGCACCGCCGGCGGCAACATCGGCGAGCCGTTCGGGATGCCCCTCACCGCGCACTTCATCGGCGGTTGCGCGATCGGTGACTCGCCGGAGCACGGTGTCATCGACGCCTACCAGCGGGTCTACGGCCACCCCGGGCTCCACGTCGCCGACGGCGCGGCGGTCACCGCCAACCTGGGCGTCAACCCGTCGCTGACCATCACCGCCCAGGCCGAGCGGGCGATGTCGTTCTGGCCCAACAAGGGCGAGGCCGACCCTCGACCGGCCCTCGGCGAGCGGTACGCGCGCGTCCAGCCGGTCGCCCCGAACTCCCCGGTCGTCCCGGACTCGGCGCCCGGTGCCCTGCGACTTCCGATCGTCGGTGTGAGCTGAGCCGCATCGTCGCCAGCGTTGTCGCAGGTCAGACACCATGGTGGGTATCAGTGGTCCAGACCGGCCGATTTCCGCTCCGGATTGGGGCTTCTACAGGCGTAACCCGCCTGCCAAGGACTCGTTGAGCCGGACGGAACCGGTCGCCATTGCTCCCTCCCTTTGACCGGTCTCCGTTTGTCCAGGCGCTGTCCAACAGATGCGTGGACGATCAGGGCCCGGCCACCCTCCCTCCCCGGCCGGGCCCTGGTGCATTTCTTCTTCTTTGCCTTGGCAGGCGGCCTTCCCGTGGTCCCGTTTGGGTCCGGGCCTGCGGCCCCGGCCCCCGCGCCGACAGGCGACGCCGTGTCGCTGGCCGCTGCTTCCAGCCTGGTTGCGTTGGGTTGGGCCGCGCCACGCCGCGCTTTTAGCGACGCGGGGGCCAGGGCCGCAGCCCCGCGTCGTTTCGTTGGGTGCCACGTGGGTTGGCGTTTGGTGGTGGGGTGGGTGGCGCGCTGCGCGCGCCACCACCGGCTGTGGGGCTCGGACCACCGCTGGTCGAGCCTGTCGAGACCTCCGCAGGGTGGGCTGGGACGTCAGACCAGGGCAGCTCGGTAGCCGGCCTTCTTGGCGCCGTCCTCGCTGGCGAAGCATTCCTCAGGGTTGGTGATCCCGTAGTTCTCGTCGCCGTGGGGGAGGTGGTAGATCCAGTCGTCGCTGCGGTTGCCCTTGATGGGCGCCTTCCTCGGGCAGGCGTTGGTCGAGACGGGTCGGTACGACCTCAGGTCGTGGTTCGCGCAGTAGTCGCGGTGCTTGATGTCCTGCTTGCGGTACTTCTTCTGCCGCGGGTGCGTGTCGTAGCCGTCGGTCGAGTCGTACTTCGCCTGCGAGCCCTTCTGGATCTGCCTCAGCCCGACGTCCGCGCCGCCGACGTCGACGTACCGGAGCAGGCGCCCGTAGGCATCGGTGCCGTCGTGCCCGGCAGGGAGCGTGAGGGTGACGGTCGTCCCCGCGGGGGCGAGGGCCTCGGCCAGCTTGGTGGCCTTCCCGTAGCCGCACGCGCCGACGTCGGGTGCGTTGATCCCGATCAGCCGGATCGTGCCGAGCTCTGTGACGACGGTGTCCCCGTCGCTCCAGTGGTCGACCGTCGCCGTGACCGTGGTTTCGGCGTACGCAGACGGTACGGCGGCCAGCGAGGCCACCAGCACGGCGGCCGCCGCCAGCCAGGTCTTCATCAGTTGAGGATAGGAGCCGGTGGGCACTCTCCGATGAGAAACGGGAGCGGTCGTGGTCTGGTACTCACATGGCACAGACACCTCGCTTCGACCATCTCGGGATCACCGTGGCAGACCTCGACCTCGTGGCGGAGTTCTTCGTCGCGCTGGGGCTCGAGGCCGGGGGGCGGATGTTCATCGAGGGGGAGTTCATCGACACCGTGTGCGGCATCCCCGGCTCGCGGACCGAGATCCTCGGGCTCAACTTCCCGAACGGCGGTACCTGGCTCGAGCTGGCGAGGTTCATCCACCCCGACCACACGCCGGGGTCACCCGACGCCATGGCCAACGAGCTGGGGCTGCGCAACGTGGGCCTGGAGGTCGACGACATCCAGGCGGCCGTGGACACCGCCGCGGCGGCCGGCTACGGACTGGTCGGCGGGATCGGTGAGTACGAAGGCACGTGGAAGCAGGCCTACATCCGGGGTCCGGAGGGGCTCGTCGTTTCGGTCGCCGAGCGGATCGGCTGACGCCACGGCGAGTCGACCAGACCGGGCCTCGGATCAGAGCTGTACTGCGGTTGTGTTGGCGCCGCTTACCACGACCGCCACCGGCTCGGGGCTCACGTCGAGGCGGCCGGCCAGGAGAGCGGCGAAGGCGGTGGCACCGCCGGGTTCGGCCACCACTCGGAGGCAGTCCCAGAGGAAACGCTGGGCAGCGACGATCTCGTCGTCGCTGACGAGGGTGGCCTCGACGCAGAGGGCGTCCAGGATCGCGAATGTGTGCTCGCCCACCTGGCGCGGTGCCAGGGAATCGACGGCGACGCTGCCGGTTGGCGCGTCGACCGGGCGCCCGGCCGCCAGGGCGCGGGTGAGTGTCGGAGCGCCGTCGGGCTCTGCACCGACCACGCGGACGGCGCCGTCGTAGCCGGCCGCAATGCCGGACAGCAGCCCGCCACCGCCGATGGCGGCGATCACGGTACGTACGTCGGGGGCCTGCTCCTGCAGCTCGATGGCGATGGAGCCGGCACCCATGACCGTCTCGCGCGCGTCGTAGGCGTGCACCTCGGCAGCGTCCCGGCCGAGTGCCCACTCGCGGCTGGCGTCGAGGGCCTCGCCGTAGGTCTGGCCGATCAGCACAGGGTCCGCCCCGAAGCTGCGGATGCGAGCGACCTTGGCCGGGTTGGAGATCTCGGGCACGAAGATCTGGGCAGGGATACCCAAGGCCTGCGCGACGTAGGCCACCGCCGCTCCGTGGTTGCCGCCTGAGGCCGCCACGATGCTCTCCGGGCGAGGATCCCGGGACAGCACGTTCGCGAACGCGCCACGGGCCTTGAACGAGCCCGCGTGCTGCAGCTGTTCGAGCTTGAGCACCAGTCGCCCAGGCGGCAGGCCGAGCTCGGACCGGTCGAGCTCGATGACGGGGGTACGCCGTACGTGCGGCCGGATCAGCGGCTCGGTCATCAGGACGTCGGCGCGGGTCACTCTCTCCACGAGAGCCCAGACTAGGCTCGGTCCATGACGGCTGCTGGTGCTCACTCGGACCACGACCTGGTCCTCGTCGTCGACTTCGGGGCGCAATATGCGCAGCTGATCGCGCGGCGGGTGCGCGAGGCTCGGGTCTACTCCGAGATCGTTCCGCACACGATGCCGGTGGCCGAGATGCTGGCACGCAAGCCGAAGGCGATCGTGCTGTCGGGCGGACCGTCGAGCGTCTACGAGCTGGACGCGCCGGGCATCGACCGGGGCATCTTCACGACCGGGACTCCCGTGTTCGGCATGTGTTACGGATTCCAGCTCATGGCCAAGGGTCTCGGCGGCGAGGTCGAGCACACCGGCGTCCGCGAGTACGGCCGCACCCCGGTCACGGTTGGTGAGCCCGGGACGCTGCTGGCCGACGTACCGGTCGAGCACAACGTCTGGATGTCGCACGGCGACTCGGTCTCGCGTGCTCCCGACGGCTTCACGGTGCTGGCCTCGACGGCCGGCACGCCGGTGGCGGCCTTCGAGGATCTCGATCGCGGGCTGGCCGGCGTCCAGTGGCACCCGGAGGTTCTGCACACCGAGCACGGCCAGAAGGTGCTGGAGCACTTCCTGCACGACATCGCCGGCTGCCGGCAGACCTGGACGATGCTCAACATCGTCGAGGAGCAGGTCTCGGCGATCCGCGAGCAGATCGGCGACGGCCGGGCGATCTGCGCACTCTCCGGTGGAGTCGACTCCGCGGTCGCCGCGGCCATCGTGCAGCGCGCGATCGGCGAGCGGCTGACGTGTGTCTACGTCGACCACGGGATGATGCGGCTCGGTGAGACCGAGCAGGTGCGCACCGACTTCGAGGCGGTCTTCGACAAGCTCGACGTCGTCGACGCCGGTGACCAGTTCCTCGGGGCGCTCGAGGGGATCGTGGATCCCGAGGAGAAGCGCAAGATCATCGGCCGCGAGTTCATCCGCACCTTCGAGGCCGCCGAGGTCCGGGCCTTCAAGGACGTGCAGAGTGGCGACACGGCCGAGGCCGGCGACACGGCGTACCTCGTGCAGGGCACGCTCTACCCCGACGTCGTCGAGTCCGGCGGCGGCGCCGGCACCTCGAACATCAAGTCACACCACAACGTCGGCGGCCTCCCCGACGACCTCCAGTTCGAGCTGGTCGAGCCGCTGCGCACGCTCTTCAAGGACGAGGTCCGCCTGGTCGGCGAGCAGCTCGGCCTCCCGTCCACGATGGTGTGGCGCCAGCCGTTCCCCGGCCCCGGCCTCGGCATCCGCATCATCGGCGAGGTCACCCGCGGGCGCCTCGACATCCTCCGCCAGGCCGACGCCATCGCCCGCGAGGAGCTCACCCGCGCCGGCCTCGACCGCGACATCTGGCAGATGCCCGTCGTCCTGCTCGCCGACGTCCGCTCGGTCGGCGTCCAGGGCGACGGCCGTACCTACGGCCACCCCGTCGTGATCCGTCCGGTCACCTCCGAGGACGCCATGACGGCCGACTGGGCGCGGCTGCCCTACGACGTCCTCGAGCGCATCTCGACCCGCATCACCAACGAGGTCAGCGAGATCAACCGGGTGACGCTGGACGTCACGTCCAAGCCGCCCGGCACCATCGAGTGGGAGTAGGTCACTCGCGGCGGAATGACTCGGCCCCCGGCCGCGATGTTGTGACTGGGCCAAACCACCCACTTGGCCTCGCTTCGAGCAGGCCTTGACCCGTTGCTTGCTTGCCGACCCCCGCTTCAGGCGCGACCGTTGAGGCGATCCCTTGCAAGGAGGCAGTCATGTCCCCGGATAGCGCAGCCGGCTTCCGGCTCGTTTCCGATGCCCTGCAGGCGTCGCCACTTGGTCGAGCGTCCTGGGCCCTCGATGAACTCATCGACGGTCGCCACTGCCTCGTGCGTGTCGGCGACCGCTGGACTGCTGGATTCTACGATCAGGGGTCGTTCAAGGTGCACTTCAGTGAGCAGGATGGAGCCAAAGCCGCTGCGAGATTCATTGATTGGGTGAGAGCAAGAGAGCGCGAAGGCAATCAGCAGCAGGGTCAGCCGAGGGAGAATCGCAATGTTCTGTGCCGCCACTGCAATCGCTTCTTCGAGACTCAGCACAACGCAGCAGGAGCGTGTTCCTATCATCCGAGTCTCTCGGTCTTCGTCGCCTCGACCGGAGCCCGAGATGATTATCGCGACATCTGGCGGTTTCCATGCTGCGCGAAGCAGATACTGGGAATCGTCGACTCCGACGGTCGCGACGTTCGACCCGACCAGTCACCGGGATGCGTCGAATCGGAGCACGTCGAAGAGACCGGGTGGCGGGTCTTCATCTCCTATGCCCGAGAGGACGAAGGCGTGGCCAAGGTTCTTGAAGGCGAGCTGGAACGTCGAGGGCATCGAACATGGCGCGATCGCTCTGAACTCGTGGGCGGAGAGACTTGGGCGGCAGAGATCGACGCTGGCCTCCAGGCGGCCGAGCAGGTCATTGTCTTGCTTTCCCCGCACTCGGCGACCTGGCACAGGTGGAACGCGAGCTCCGCATCGCACTCGAAGAGGCCAAGCGCGTCATCCCAATCCTGATCGAAGCCTGCGATCCTCCAGGACTCATTCGCCACATCAACTGGATCGACTGGACAAGGGTCCGCGCCGATCCCTACCGCTTGATCCAGAACGAGTTCTTCGGCGTCCTTCGGCAGGTGGTCGTCTTCGGGTGATGGCGCTCTCGTCTTGATCAAGCGAGGGATGCACAAGCGGCGGTATGACGCGGGTTCGTGGTCGGTGGCAGCAGCCGAGGGCGACGCATTCGACCGGCTAGATTCAAGGGAGGGCGGGATCTGGGTGGTCGGTCGCGAACTGTTGCGCGGCCGCGGCGTTGATCAGTCCATGGTCAAGCAGCCACTCGACGGCACGCCGTTGCGCTCGAGCATCACGCAGGGCGTGCCAGGCCGGAATCAGGTCGGGGTGGTGTTCATAGATCTGGTTCTTGAATCGTCTGAACGCCCCTCGCCCGCGCAATGACTCGGCCAGGCGTCGGCCGGTTGCGAGGTCGCTGATGCCGTCCGCGAAGTCGGCCATGTCCTGGAACCACACATATGGCGGAAGCGGGTCGATGGCAATGAGATCGAGCTCGTCGATCTCGACGGGGTTCTCCCCGTCGATGCCCGTGTCGCTGGTCCAGTACGCCAGTTCGCCCGTGCGCGGGTCGATCAGCCATCGGTGCTCGTAGTCAGTCTGATCCGCTATCGCGGTAGCGATCTCCTCAACGTCGAACCCGCTCAGGTCGAGCACCCACTCAGGGTAGAACCCACCCCAGAGGCCTGGAAGGGCGGTACGAATTGGGCATTGGGTCTGCTGGTCGGCACGCGGCGGGGTGACTGTGAGGATCGCGGCAGATCCGGACGTTCGGATGTAGCTGAGTAAGCAGATGGCCTGCACTCCGGCGCGCACAACTACGGCTTCACGTCGCGTTCTCGGGTTGGCCACATCCCGACGTTGAAGCACTCGGCAGGGGCACAGATACCCAACATTCCCGCCAAGACTTCCTGACAACGAGCGTCGGATCCCTGCGCGCGGCTGTCGATCGTGATACGACGCCAACGTGGAGAGCGGCGGTCCGGAACTGGGTCTCGACGGTGTGGCCGAGCAGGTGTTCGGCTTCGGTGTCGTGCGGCGTCTCTGCGAGGTCGGGGACGATGCCGAGACCTGTCTAACGGATCACAACAGAGTTCGGGAGAGTTGGAAGCCCGGCATCGAGTTCCGCCTGCAGTCAGCTTCGAGCGAGACGGGCCTCCGGCGGGCCCAGCTAGGCGCGATTCATGCCGTGCTTGCGCATTGGTCGACGGGCAGCATCGAACCCGCGACGGTCGTACTTCCGACCGGCACCGGCAAGACCGAGACCATGCTGGCCCTCCTGGTCGAGGCCCGGCTGCGTCGCTTATTGGTAGTCGTCCCCAGCGACGCCCTTCGAAGCCAGCTCGCCAAGAAGTTCGAGTCACTCGGCCTTCTCGGCCCTCTCGGCGTTCTGCCCGAAAGTGCAATGCGGCCGTCGGTTGGCAGGCTGACCGCACGGACCGACTCGACGGAGGAGATCCGTGCGTTCACGGCAGCGGCACAAGTCATCATCCCGACTCCGAACGCTCTCTCCTCGATGCCTTCAGAGGTGCGGCAAGCACTCTTCGAGGTCTGTGACGCTGTCTTCTTCGACGAAGCCCACCACGTCCGCGCCAGGACCTGGACCCAGGTCCGCGACGCCTTCGCCGACCGAAAGGTCGTGCAGTTCACCGCCACGCCCTTCCGCGAAGACGGTCAGCACCTGCAGGGGCGGTTTGCCTACGTCTTTCCACTCAGGGAGGCGCAGGCAGACGGTGTCTTCAGCCAGATCAAGTACGAGTCGGTCTACGACCTGCTCGATCTCGACGGCGCCATCTCGCGGCGTGCGGTCGATGTCGTGCGACACGACCTGGCTGAGGGACTGGACCACGTGCTTATGGCGCGCTGTCGGTCCCACGCGGATGCGGACCGGGTTCACTCGATCTATCGAGACTTGGCTCCCGAACTCGCCCCGGTGGTCATGCACTCGGGCATTGCGGCCGGAAGGCGAGCTAGCGCGCTGAAGGAGGTCGAGGCGCGACGCTCAAGAATCATCGTTTGCGTCGACATGCTCGGCGAGGGGTTCGACCTGCCTCAGCTCAAAGTCGCAGCGCTTCACGACCAAAGCGGTCCCTCGCGCCGACGTTGCAGTTCGCCGGACGATTTGCACGCGTCGCTAAGGGAACCGGCGACGCCACCGTCGTCACGGGGCGCTCGGAACGGCTATTCGATCAGCGCCTCTCCCGGCTGTACGGAGAGGACGCTGACTGGAACTTGGTCATCGCAGAGCTTTCGCAGGACGCCATTCTCGCCCAGGAGAAGGTGTCGCAGTTCGAGCAGGAGTTCGGCTCCCAGGCGGTCCGCATCGCTACTAGGGCTGTTTCGCCAAAGATGAGCGCCGTCGTGTTCGAGACAGACTGCGAGGACTGGACACCCGACGGAGTTCTGGAGCTCTTCGACCCGGACGACATCCTGACCCTGCCACTGCCGGTAAACCACGCCGCGCAGGTGATGTGGTTCGTGACCCGCAGCCGCGCTGTCGTTCCATGGGTCGATGGCCCCGGGATCGAGGACGTGGCCCACTCGCTCTTCGTGCTGCACTGGGATAAGGCGCAGAACCTGCTCTACTTGAACCACTCCGCCAACGAAGGCACCAACGCGGACATCGCCAGGGCCGTTGCTGGCGACAGCGCCCAGCTGATTATGGGTGAGCGGGTGTTCCGAGCGATGGGTGACATGGCCCGGCCCGTTCCGACAAACGTTGGCGTCCTGGACATCTACAGTCGCGCCCGGCGCTTCTCAATGTACGTCGGCGCTGACGTTACCGATGGCTTCCCGGCTGCAGAGGAGGCCACCAAGGTCCAGACCAACCTCTTCGCCTCGGGATTCCGCGACGGCGAGAGAGTCACCGTAGGGGTGAGCCTCAAGGGCCGTATCTGGAGCTACTTGATCGCCAGAAATCTCTTGGACTGGGTGCAGTGGTGTCAGGACGTCGGGCGCCGGCTACTCGATGAGTCGGTCGACGTCCAGGCCGTGAAGCGGAACTTCATCCGTCCGGTCATTCTCGACGCGTGGCCGGCCCTAGTGCCACTGGCTGTCGAGTGGCCGACCGAGCTACTCATCTCCCCGGCTCAGTCCCTCACGCTGCGGTTCCCCGGCGGGGAGGTGTCCATCACGGAGGTCAGCTTGAGTGTCGAGCCAGAGCTCACCGCCGATCGCTGTCTAAGGTTCAGCCTGGAGACCGAGACCGAGACGGAGTCCGTGGCCTACGACATCGCGCTGGACCAAGACGGCATGCACGTCCGCGCAGTTGGCGCGGAGGTCTACTTCATGACCAGCCGCCGCGAGACGCTTGGTTCGGCCTTCCTGACCGAGCAAGGCCCCATCGTCCTCATGGGCGGAGACGCCGTGGTCTCACCTCCAGGCGTCTTGTACCAGCCAAACCGGGACATCCCGCCATTGGACCGGAATGAACTCACGGCGATCCCGTGGACCGGAATCGAACTGAACAAGGAGTCACGGGGCGCCGCCCGCGACCCGCACACGGTGCAGGGGCGCTGTCTCGAGCTCCTGCAGACCCAGCCCTGGGATTTCATCGTCGATGACGACGGCAAAGGTGAGGTCGCCGACCTGGTCGCGATGCGCGTCGAGGACTCGTTCCTCCACATCAGGTTGGTGCACTGCAAGTTCGCACACGGCGGCACCGTTGGCGCCAGGCTCGCCGACCTCTACGAACTGTGCGGACAAGCCCAGAAAAGCACCGCCTGGCGACGACACCCCCACGACATGGTGCGACGCCTGTTGAGCAGGGAGCGCCGGCGCCATGCACAAGAAAAGCCCACCGGGTTCGAGATGGGCACGGCCGAGGAGCTTCTCAAGCTCCTCGGAGACCTCCCCTCGCTGGCTGTTGACATGGAGATCGTGCTCGCCCAACCAGGGCTCAGCCAGAGTCGCGCCTCTCACGCCCAGCTCGAGCTGATCAGTGCCACCAAGATTTACGCCCGGGACACCAGCGCCGCCCGCCTTCAGGTGCTTTGCAGCCCATAGTGACGGAGATCCGACTTTCGGCTGCCATGTTCGCGCGAGTCCGCGATGCAGGATACGTGCAGTCGCCAGGGCGGATATGGATGACACTCTGTCTCCGGCCACGACCATAGGTCAGTGAGGGAATCGCCGATGAGAAGCGCGCAACTCAGGATCACCCCAGGCGAAGAACCTCGGCTCCTCGCAGCTATGCGAGACATTCAAGAGGCGGTAGCCGCCTACTACGCCGAGACCGCTCTAGGCGGCGAACTCGGCGGATATGTCCGAACCTGGCTCGGACGAGTGCAGACTCTGAACGATCTACTCACCAACCAGCTCTCTGACAACGGGACCTACGCGGCCCTGTTTGACGCACCGAAGGCGCCGGGCGTTGACCTGATCAACGGAGTCAAGTACGCCGGCAATGTTGATCAACACGTCATTCACATCGTTGCTCCGCTGGCGGACAGCCTCGTGGGTGGAGCTCTCGGCTATCGGGTCTACGCGGAATGGGAACCGATCCCCGCAGCGGCACACGCGAGCCTGCGCCTGGAACCAAAACGCTGGAACCCGAGTATCGCGCCGAGCTTCAAGGCCAAGAGGTTACGAGCACCGTGTTCGCGGATTCTCGGCTAGCGGTGATCATGGCCTCGAACTGCAGATGGCTAAGTCCGAGCGTCGGCGACTCGGGCGGCACCTGAGGGCGCCGCACATATTCGGCGGGCGAGTGCTCAAGAACGCCGTCGATGGCACAGGTCCTGTAGAACGTGGCGAGGACCGACAAGCGCCGGGAGACCATCGACGGCTTCAGTCGGCGAACCTCCTGCAACCAGCGCAGGTAGAGCTCGATGTGGACGCGGCTGGCCTCGAGGGGATTCAGCGAGCGCTCAAGGCACCACCGCAGGTATGAGTTGAGGTCTGAGGCGGTGTGAACACGAGTCTCACCCTTGTAGCGGGCGAGATGGGCGGCCACGGCCAAGCGCAGCGTCGGATCATCAGGTTTCGTGACTTCTGGCAGCGTGGTGGTTGTCATGCGTCCATCCGGGCGCGGTGGCGGCTGCCCGTCAATCGCGGCAGATTCGGATGAGCTGGAACGGGCCTCTCATTGTGAATGAGGACGCGCGTATCCCAACGTGCGACCAGGGGCGCGAGATCGCTCCACAGTGACGTTTCCTTACGGGGCGGCGTGGCCCGTCCAAGCCCGTCCGTCCCAGTACCGCAGGCGGGCTGTTCGGTACGGATCGAAGTACCAACCTGCTGATGGAAGGGTCACAGGCTGCCATGGACTGTCCCTGGCGCCAGCCCTTTCGGAGGAAGAACCCGCAGATGCCTCGGCGAGAGGTCCACTCATGCGGCTCTTGATCTGTGCCCGCACCTTGTCCGCAAAGTGTTCCGGAATCAATGAGTCAGGATTCTCCGTGTCCAGCCAGTACGTGCCGGTGAGACGTCCGTAGTCATTGAAGTCGATCTCGGCAGTCCATGCGGAGAGTCCACTTATCGAAGCCACCCTGAGTTTTACGGTCATTCCGATGACCCAGGCAGTATCAACCCGAGGAGTTCGGCCAGCGATGTCCTGGACAAGCTCGTTGAAGTCATTTTGGGTCAGGCGCGGATCGAACCAGAGGGGCGAGAGCCTTCTGCGCTCAGTCTCCTCAGCCTCCTTGCGTGTCTCCTGGGCATCCTTGCGTAGGTTCGTGACTACAGCGCCGAGCAGCGCGATGCCCCCCGCGGCAAGCAGCTTGTCTTGCAGGCCCATATGAACGCAGTCTCCTTCAGCCGACTGAAATGTAGCTGCCCGAGAGGCCCTCGGCGGTCACTTAGGCGGAGGCCCAGACGCGAGCGCCGACAGCGGCAAATCCGGGAACCGCGCAATAGTCGCGCGCGTGGCGGGAGCTCGTTATTGAATACGCACGACTAAGCGACTCGCTGGCTCGTTGCCCGCCGGGCACGGCAATCCGCTGCTAGGTGTTGTCGGCCTCGATCTGCCTAAGGGCGTAGCGGCCCTCTTCGGTCAGGCGGACGTATCGCCGGGCTGGTCGTCCTGCCTTCGACGGGTCGACGTCCTCGTCTTCGGTCTCGGTCCATCCACCACGCTCCAGTCGGCGCAGCAGCGGGTAGAGGGTTCCGCTCGCGATGTTGAGCTTCTCCATCAGCTCCGCGCCGTACGTAGGCGTATTGGTCCGGTGAGAGCACGCACGACATCCACACCTCGTCGAGAGAGGTAGCGGCGCTCCGCGCTGGGCATACGGGACCCTACTTCTGCGATTCGCCGGGGAGTAGAGCCCTGTCCCGACATCGCCAAGGCGTGATCGACCGCAGTGGCTCGGCCGATGCCGTCAATACCTCGGCCAGCGCCTTACCGACGTCCGGCGAGGAACACCGCGACGATCAGGGCGAGCATCACGGCGCCGGGCATCAGTAACACCACACAAACGGTCCAGGGCATTTCGTCGTCCTCGGGCCTGCTTCTGCTGGGCAAACTCAAGGTTCAGGCCGAGGCGGCTAGGTAGAAAAGTCATTGTCGAGCATCTTCATAGGTCGACCTACATAGGCCAGGTGCCGCCGTCGACTCGTGGGGCGACGCAATCAACGGACCCGTTAGCGGTGCCATGGGACAGCCGGAGGCCAGCCAGCGCCTGAGGAGGAGCCGGCGCGGCCGGTCTGAGGCTCTGATCTGGGCGAACTACACACTTTCTGCGACCCCTCTCCGGCAACAGTTCGGGATGTCGTGCCTGAACCCCGCCAGCAGGCCCGACGTCCATCCGTCCATCCGCCCGCCCCTCGTCAGGCAGGGCGGGCTGCTACTTGTGGCCCTTCCCGAGCGTTGGCAGACCTCCGCTGACGGCGCGGACTGACTTCGCTGCCTTCCCCGGCCGGCCGGAAATCAAGCACACGGTCCGCTTCGTGTCCTTCTTCCTGCGGCGAAACCGGCCGCACTTGTCGCACTTCGCGTTCGTCGGCTTCAGCGATCGAAGGGCGTCGGCCCGGATGCGCTCGGCTTGCATCTGTCGCCGCAGCTCGTTGAGTCGCTCGCGCTGCGCAGCGATTATCGACCGCATCTGGTCCCCGACGGCCGGGTCGATACTGGACCGGGCGATGTCCTCAAGGCGGCCGAGCACCTTCTGCGACTGCTTGACCTTCCGTCGCTTGAGGTAGTGTCGAGCTCCTCGAGCTGGGTGAGGAACATCTGCTGGGCCGGGTCCACGGGGACAGCCTCCGTGACTGGAGACGCTGGGCAACTGGTTTGGAGAAGGTACGCGACCTCTTTGCGAATGCACGCGAGGCACTCGGTCTGAACCACGCTTGCGAACGGGTCGACGAGGCGGCGGGCCTCGGTCGCGGTGTTGAGGATCTTGAAGTGGCCCGGTTCTCCGGACGCTCAGGTTGGGTGGGTGTGATCGCTCGGTCTCGGCAAGGGGTCCAGCAGGGGTTCTTGCTGCGCCTTGGTCTTGGTAGTCGGCGGGCTCAGGCAGCCCAAGGTCGAATGGCGGCGACGGGGGTTTGTAGAAGCCCTCGATGAAGGCGAAGGCCGAGTTCCTAGGACCAAGCCTTGGGTCGGTGGAACGACTTGTCGAAGGTGCTTTATCGGAAGCGGCGCAACTCCATCGGATTGCACGGTCTTCATGCGCCGAACGCCTGAGAGGTTGACGCCACAGGGCCGAGCACGGCACGACCCCGGCAACGATCGCCATCGTGGCGAGGCCCGAACGTCGACTGGGTGGTCGATGACCCTTCGGTTTGAGGGGCTCGGCGGGAGCTGGTCCTCGGGATCCTAGGTAAGTTTCAGAGTCGCCTGGTGAACTAACTGCTCGTACGACTCGTATGCCGCGTGTAGAAGGTCGTTGCCCGCTCGAATTGCATCGAAGACGAACTTGTTCTCCGCGGTCTCCCAGTCCAAGTCGTACTCGGGGTACACCCTGCTCTTTCCGTCGTCGCGAATGAAGACATGCCGGGCGATGTGTGAGTGAAGTTGATCCACGGCCTCACGGAACGCCGCATCCAGCTCAGCGAGCTGCTCGCTCTGGTAGCGCTACTCGGGCGCGTCCCGAGTCGGCCCACTGCCAGAGCGGGAGGAGGTCGTCACTGTCTAGAACATCCCTAATCCGTCGTGCCGCAGGAGACTCACCGAAGGTCCATCGGGCGGAAGCTGGGACAGGAAGCCAGCCAACAGCTTCTTGTCCGCCGCGACGGCTCGCGTCTCCTGAGCATCGGCCTTGTTTTCATGGTCGCTAGCGCGGCTATCAGTTGGCCACCAGGATCAATGCGTCGACGGCACGGATGCCCTCGCCGACTCGATCTGTTGACGGAGATCAAGTCAATCTGCTCGGCCAGCCCGCTATCTGCTGGCTCAACGAGTGTCCGGGCCCTGCTCATTACGGCGTCGACAAGCGGCACTGCGACACCCGTCACCTCTTGCTCGGGGTCGCGGTCACTCGCGGCCCGAAGGTCGGCGTGCAGCTTCGAAGCTGTTCTAGGAGTGCTGACATCAGTACAGGTTCTCACCTGAGATGGACGAGCCCCAGAACGCGCCGCCGAGAGCGGAGCGCGATGAAGCGGCGGCCGGACCAGCGGCAGATCCAAGCACACCGGCGCACATTCCTGGCGGCCTGATCTCGCGGTGCTAGTGGATCTCGGGAGCGTCTCACCGTGTACGCCGAGCGTGGACTCCAGTTCCCATGCGATCTGCCTGACGGATGCGGTCACGATGTCGCCGCTGACCTCGAGATCCTGACCGTCGACCGCCCCCGACCACCCATGCGGCTCAGTTCGGAGGGCCTCGTAGTCGACGTCGGCGAAGAGGTCGAAATGGACAGCCTCGGTGTTCGCCATCTGCGTCACGACAAAGCGACGCGTGTGCCACGTTCCGTCGGCTCCCTGCACAACCAGGTCATTCTTCCACCAGCTCGTAGGCCCGAGTCCGCTTGGTATCTCCAGCGAGTGGCGCTGCGACGCTGCTGATGTTTCCACCATCCGCCTCTACGCCCACCCGCACTAGGACGAGCCCACCAAAGAGGATTTGTGACCTGGCTCGTGGCGAGGGCCGGTATCGACGAACGCCAACTTCTTGATGATTCCGAGTTCATCCACAGCGGTCGACTTGAGCCGTAGTGGAGAAGACTCCGAAGAAGTGCAGCGATGACATACGCATCGTCCCTTGTGCCCTCGTCGAATCGCTGGCACGAGGCCGTCAGCAGACGCCGGGCCCTCGTACGCCTCCAGGAGATCGTCTTGCGATCGCTCGCCTTCGGGGTCGAGACTTTGCCCTTGGACCGCGTCAAGAAACCCAATCGTGCCTTGCGCCAGCAACACTCTTGGTTCTCGATGGGAGCGGATGCCCCCGCCGGCGCGCATGATGCGCCCATGACGGGCCGAGCGCGATGCATGTTCTGCTTCATGGAGAATGGCGACAACATCACGCTGAGCAAGGAACACCTGCTGAGCAAGCCAGTGTCGAAAGCCTTCGGGGTCGACCGCTCTTCACCCCTGCTCCGCGCTGATTCCGATCTCACCGAGTTCGACTGCTCACCTCGACGGAATCAAGTTGTTGGTCTGCACCGGCTGCAACAACGGATGGATGAACCGGCTCGAACCCGCGATGGGAGGCGTCGCCGAGTGGTTCAAAGGCGACGAAGACCAGCCCCTCGGACCAGAGCTCAACCTCGTCCTGCGCAGGTGGGCGCTCAAGTCGCACATGCTTTTGTGCTTCATTGATGGGAATGCCGCACGGTTCGGTGACGAAGACTTCGCCGGCGATTACGTGGTGCCTCCGTACACCACGGCGAGAGAGATGTACGAAGGTGATGAGGATCTGATTCTCGAACGTGCTGCCGTCGGGATTAGTCGCTCTGGCGCTTCTCGGGACTTTGTTTGGACCTTTGGTTTCCCGACCGTGGTCGGGAACGGGCCGCCGGGAAGAGCACGTTTCGCACCGGCCACGATCCTCACCGTAGGAGAGTTGCAGCTTTGGGTGGTCACTCCGCTCCTCGACGCTGATGTGACCGCACCCGTCGGGGTCATCAGCAGCAACGCCGAGTTGCGTGCCCGCGACGTCGGACGCTGGGGCACCCACTGGATCCCCGTGTCGTAGTTGTCGAGTTCGCTGACGTCGACCCCTAAGCGTTTGGTAACGACTCGAACTGCTGACGCGATCCGGCGCAGCCCGGCAGGACTGAAGCACAGATATCTGAAGGTGCGGATCTCGGCAGATCCGCGCGTCCGACGGGCGTCGGTAAGACGCACGGCTCAGGCGCCGCCACCCTGCCGAGCCATACGTAGGTCCAAACGCGAGATGTCATTGACCCACCAGTCACCCCAAGGTTAACGAAACCTTCGAGTGGACCTTCGTGAGTTTTCCAGCCGGGTAAGTGACCACTCCGCGGTGGCCGACCTCGATCCCATAGAACTTCGCCGACGCGATCGTGCGGACGCTGAAAACGTACTGGCACCGGCCGCTCGTGTAGCTCAACCCTGGTACACCCGCCGTTCCGTAGACGCCCGGAATCGGATCGCTGAAGGCGGTCTTCTTGTCGATCAGGTAGCCGCGTCTGAGCGTTCCGGTCCCGATCACCTGGTGCTCCTGGTCGTAGACAGTGACTTGCGTGCCTCTGTGTCCGTCGTCGTAACCATCGCCGGCGGTGCAGTCACCGGGAGCAAACGCGGGGTCGCCGCCGCCCAGCTTGTCGGTCGCATACTCGTTGATGGTCAGGGTGCCACGGATGTGCGGGGGAGGATCGACAACGGGAGCTGGAGGGGGAACGCTCGGAGCCTCGACAGGAGGCGCACTCTGAATCGGACTCGCGGCTGGCGCGCTCGAGGACTGGCGTGGCAGTGGTACAGGCCCCGCCGTGGCTTCATCGCCGGGCTGAAGCAGCAAGACTGCTACGAGGGCGATTGCAATCACCAGCCCGGCACTGGTTCCAGCAATCGCCGCAGGAAGAACTCTTGACCTCATGACTCCACCTCATTGGGGTGGCCACGTCGACCACTGCACGAGTGAAGCCGACGCGGCGCTACAGGCGCAGAGAAGTCCGCTCATACGGCACAGGTGATGACCGGATCCCGACCGTTCGTATGACTCTGGGAGTGCCTACCTATCTCAAGGTGGGGTAGGGCAACCAGAGCTCCAAGATGTTGGAGGTCCGAGGCCCCTTAGCGCACCGCGTCTCTCTGGGCGGACTCGACCTACTGCCGTCGAGTCGACTAGACGCCGGCGACGTAGGCGGTAAGGAAGTGGACTCCGTGGCGGTCGAGGTTTCCTCGTGCGCGGTCGTAGTGCTCGGTGGTCCTGGGGTCGGCATGTCGAGCGAGGATCTGTGCGTCGCGTAGTGGAACGCCGGCATCGAGGGCGTTGGTGATGGCCGCGTGACGAAGCGAGTGCGGGCTGATGTGACGCGGGATGCGGGCCGCCTTCGCGACCCGGGCGATCATCCGGTAGGCGTCTCGGCGGTCGATCGGTCTGCCTGACATTGGCCGCAGGATCAGTGGTCCGGTGGTTCGCTCTCCGCGGCAGGTCTCGAGGACGCGGAGGACCGGGACGGTCAGGGGCATGGTGGCGGGCTTGTCGCCCTTGCCCACGAGGTGCAGGACGCGGTGGCCTCGCAGGGTCTCGGAGTAGTCCTCGATGCGGACTGCGGCTGCCTCGGAGGCGCGTAGCGCATTGATTCCCAAGAGGTAGGCGAGGGCGCCGTGGTGGACGGTGATGGTCTGGGCGATCTGGAGGAAGCGGATCAGCTCGAGCCGGTCGAGGCCTTGGGTTCGGGACTCGTCGCTGTGCACCTTGGGTAGCCGCGCGTAGACGGCGGGGTCGGCCGGGATCAGGCCGTCGATGTGGGCGAACGAAAGAAGCCCCGTACGCCGTGCATCATCGTGTTGGTCGACGACGCCATCAGTCCGGCCTCGCCCAGGCTGCGGATGTACAGCTCGACGTGGGCGCGTTGGATCCCGACCTGTGGGTCCAAGCCATTGCTTTCGCACCACTCGAACCAGCGGCGCAACTGGTAGGCGTACAACTCGTGGGTGTGCCCGGCGTACCGGGCCAGGAACGAGACCGCCGCCAACTGCGCGGTGGTCATCGTGGTGGGCTGAAACGGCAGCAGTCGTGACTCGGTCGACATTGAGCACCTCGCGCGACGAACTCGTCGGGCCACGCTGTGCTCGCCGCCGACACGGCGAGGCACTCGAAGCCCTGATGCTAATCCTGGTGGAGACGCGCAACACTCGGTCGAAGTAGCGCGGTCGGCGGCCGGGGTCAACCGTGATGCCCCTTCTATCCTCGCCTTGTGAGGATCGTCGTCGGAGTCACAGACAACCGGTGGGCGGCCTTCCTCCGCGACCGCGAAGACCTTCACGGAGGCCAACTTCTGGCAGCCTTCGCCGCACGGCTTCAAGGCGCTGTCGCCGGGTGAGCCTTTTCTCTTCAAGACCAAGGACCCGAAGAAGTTCAAGGGCCTCGATATCCCTGGGTATCACCTCGTTGGCGGGGGCTTCTTCGATGAGTACGTCGAGCTGAAGGTCAGCGAGGCGTGGACGATCTGGGGGCCGGCCAACGGTGTGTCCAGCGAGGCTGAGTTGTTGTTGCGAGCTCAGGCCTACCGCACGAGGGCCACTTCCTCGATCGATCCTGACCCAACCATCGGCTGTGTGGTCCTCCGCAACGTCTTCTTCGCGGAGCGAGGTCAAGAGTTGCCTGAGCCTCCCCACTGGGCGAGAAACATCGTGACTCACACCGGTTACGACTCTGGCGGAGGCGATGCGCGCCTGGACGTGGAGTACGTCGAGCACGCCTTCGCCGCATTGCAGCATCGCGCGCGCGTCGACTACGCCTGGGAGCCGGATCTCCGTGGGGTCGATCTCGAGTGGGACGGGCCGCGCTTCGGACAGCCGATCCTTGTCCGGCCACGGATGGGACAAGGCCACTTCAAGCATGCCGTCGCTGCTGCGTATCAGCATCGGTGCGCTGTCACGAGGAGTGCGACCTTTCCGAGCCTCGAAGCGGCGCACATTAGGCCGTTTGCGGAAGGTGGCGAGCACGCTGTCTCCAACGGCCTCTTGCTGCGCACCGACGTCCATCGTCTCTACGACCGCGGGTACCTCAGCGTCGATGCCGATCTCCGGCTGAGGGTCTCGCCTCAGCTACGCGATCATGGATGGAACGGCGCCGAGTTCTACGAGCGTGAGGCTGCCGGCTTCGTTATCGCTGCGCCCAGTGCAGCCGATCACAGACCAAACCGCGAGGCGCTTGCCTGGCATTTCGAGACCCAGTTCCGGGCCGCCTGATCGGGCGCGCCATGGCATGGCCGCAAGGTCGGTACGCGGCGGTTAGACGCAGTTGCGGCTTCTGAGCCGGCCCGTTTGGGACTAGCCTGCATATCGGCAGCGGGACCATGCATCCCGAGCGGCAGGATCACCGTTAGGTGAGACACCATCGTGTCGGTCTGGCTATGAGCCAGATGAGCACGGCGTGCGTGAGGACACGTCGCCGTGTGTCCGTGCTCGAAGATCGTGTACCCGCACCGGTGGCGCGCCGAGTCAGCATTGCGTGCCATCCGTAGGAAACACTTGGCGAAGGACCGGAAGGCACCAATCCGGGCGTACAGATGCGAGAAGTGTCCGGGTTGGCATCTGACCTCTTGGCCTGATCCACCGGCGTGGGCCCCGAAGTCCCACGCGTCCAGGTCATCCTGATCGCGGCGGATAGACGTAGCTGATACGCACTCGCTACCGTGACTCGCACATGAGCCGTCGAGCTCGCAGCCGGGCACATCGCATGTGAGGCGTTGACCCAGGCACTGGGCGGATATGAGCCGGCCGGGCGTCCAGATCAAGGACGCTCCACGTGCCCAATTGCATGACGGTCACCACCTCAATCGCGCTGAGTCCCTCGCCGCCATCCGAGCCATCGCTAGGAGGCAGGCACGTCGAGGGCTGTCAGAGCCGAAGGGCGTCTACTTGTGCTCACCGTGCGGCGGTTGGCACCTGACCTCGCGTCCAGGAATCCAGGCCCCGCCCTGGATCCGGCGTCGAAGGGGCGTCTGAACGCGGCGGTATGACGCTGGCGGCGAAGGGACGCGTGGAGGTCGACTATCTCCCCGGGCCGGGACATACCTTTGCGCGGGCTGTGGCGAGGCAACCTAGTGACGGTGCCTACCTCCCTCCTCGATCGTCTGGTTGGGTTGTCGACTGTGCCGGTGGCGTGCTTGGTGACGGCGGGATGATCCTGTCGACCAGCAAAGTTGCAGCGGAACCCAGAAGGGCGGTGGCTGTAGCTGTGGCTACCGCCACGGCCACCCCGGAGGTCCACAGCACGAACCGATTGGTCATGTAGACCTCGCCGAGGTCGGTCACCGGTAGTCCAGCCATTCTGAGCGTCCACAGGTCGCCGCCGACGCCAAGGACCGCGCACAGGACGGCAAGTTGAAGGAGCCGCAGTGCCACGGCTTGGGCCACGTCGGGAGCACCCCAGGGCACCGTGACGACCAGGGTTTCGGTGACGCCAAGAAGTGCAAAGAGCCGAGCCGCCTTGGCCAGCCCGGTCGAGCCCGGGATCTTCGGGTACAGGCAGCCGAAAGCGAACCCGACCCAGGGGTACCTGAAGGCCACGATCACGTCTAGGAGCACCGACAAGTTCGCCGGTCCCGTGATGCCGTCCAGGTCCGTGAGAGTCCGGGCGGCGTAGGCGAAGCTGAGCACTGCGCCAACGATGGACGCCACCACATTCAACTAGCCCACGCTTCAGCGCGTCCGGCTCTCCGGACCAGTTGAATGCGCCTCGCCGCTGATCTGACGTGGGACCCTCAGCTCGATCGCCGAGTGCCTGAGTGACCGTGGTGCGGATCTTGTCGGCGTCAGTCGCTTCCAAATCGGCCGTCGCGACCTTTCGCCGCAAGGCGGTTTTCAGTTCTCGAGCGGTGTGTGCTGCAGCCGCCTGATCCACCACGACCTTGGTGCGTGCTCTCAGCTCTAGCCGGCCGGGCCCGGTCAGGCTCTCGGACGGGACAGCCCGGGAGACGACTAGTGGTCCGATGATGGCAAGGCCTACCAGGAAGCTCCACGGAATGCCGAGGTATTGGACCTCGGGCCGGAGGACTAAGGCAGAGCAAAGGAGGATCAGCACCAACCGGTCCTGACCGGTTGCGGCACTACGGACCAAGAGGGTTGCAGCCAACGCCGTGAGTGTTAGAGCGATGAGCCTTGCCAGGGACGTGTTGGTGTTCAGGGCGTCGATCGTGCTAAGCGGACTGAGGTGCTGGCTTGCTTGATACGACGGGACCGCCGCTGCGACCGCTCCGGCGATAACGACCACGAGGAGCCATGGGCCGGCCAGCGTAGGTCCACCGAGCTTTGGTAGCTGACTTACCAGCAGAAGTGCGACGAGCGCCATGACAGCCGCGTCACTGGCGAGAGTTAGGCCGCCGAGATCCACGAGCTGCGCGGAGTGTTGGACGCGTCCAGGACTGCGACGGCCAGCGTCATCCCGACACCGAACAGTGCCGAGTCAACTCGATGGCCGGGTCCGAAGGCCAGCGCTACGAGACCGGCACCGACCAGCCCTGCGAGGGCGGCCCCGATAACGATGAAGACCGCACGATCCGAGGTGACAATGAACCTGCCCAGAGGGTGGTCGTTGTGCGCCAGCGCGGCCGCAACGGGGACGGAGATCAGCGCGGTTGCTCCCAGCCATCCGAATGGCCGAGTCCTCGCCGTGGCGACGCGAGTGCTGACCGTCCACATCGCGAAAAGCCCGACGACGGCCGCAAGTGGGGCTCCGCGCTGGAGGTCGGACAGCAACTGTACGGGGTGGAACTTCCGTCGCTAACGCGGTCGGGCACGCCGAGGCGGATCAGGGTGGGCACATAGCTGGCGGTCAACACGATGGCCGTCGTGATCCCCAACAGGGTCAGCGCCCGGACCTCGGCTGCTGCGGCAGGGTCCGCGGTCGAGAGCCACTGGCGGCGGCGCCACCACAGCAACACCCAGACAAGCAGCGGCCAGGTCGTGCGAGCCAGCCCCCTCAGCCAGAACGTGACGTTGTTGGGAAGGTGCCGCGTGACTCGCGTGCCAGGAGTCGCCCCGGGGTCCAGATGCACGGTTACTCTTGAGGTGTCTGCATCCAGGTCTGCTGATAAGGACCGCGCCTTCCGATCGGCCCCAGCGGGCAGAGGTTCAACCCAGAGCAGGTTGATCGAAGTCGACCGCACCTCAAGATGTGTGCTGCACTCGCTGTTGCGACAGAAGGTCCTGACCTCGACTGCTTCCGGGCGACGAGGCAGGGCGACACTGTGCCCAGTGAGCTTAATCGAGCGCCTTCGGTGTCGACTGTGGGTGGCTGCCACTCATGTGGGCCGTCGCGGGCGCTCCCACCAAGCGAATGTCAGCGACGTACCCGAAGGCCACGATCTCCGGGTCGGTGCGGAAGTCTCCATGCGTAACGGCGTTACAATCGGAGGACGCTCCGTGGATCGTCATCGTGACAATGACTCCATCATCGACGGTGATTGAGATTCGCGCCTCTCGGCGTCACCGGGCGCGAAGTCGAGCAGATCGTTTTAAAACGCGAACGGCTCGCCGAAAAGAAGGTGGTGGCCAACCCGAAGTCCGTTGAGAGAACCGTAGGACCCGGCCACGATCGCGCAGACGGTGAGCAGCAGGGCGCCGAGAACCAGTGCTGCGATTGGCCTCGACAACCTGATCACGGCAGCCCTCTCTGAGCGGTGACCGGAGTATGGCGCGCCTTGACGTCACGTGCTAGCCCGTTGCTGGCCAGTTGGACCACTGGAACTGCCAGCACCGTGTTGCCCGTGGAGGTTGGATGAATGCGTCCCGCCGCTGAAAGCCGCGACGGTTAGAGGTATGAGCCAGGCGTCGCCCCCGCCCGGCTCGATTCACCGATAATGGAGTTAGGCAGATGGTCTCGGCGCATGACCCGTTTGACGGCGCCGACGACCTTACCTACCGATGCGTTCCCGCGGACGATCTGCAAGCAGGGCGATGATCGAAAAATTTGAAGCTCTGCAGATTTCGGTAGAAAGGATCGAACGGGACTGAAGCCGGGTGCTCCGGTGGTGTGTTCGTCC
>CAWGTG010000008.1:0-597132 GCA_963825455.1 uncultured Actinomycetota bacterium | reverse complement strand
CGCCGCTGGCGAGGTCGCCGCACTCGACGAGCGCGGCGTCATGGTCGGCCAGGTAGTCGCGGGCGCCGGAGTCGCCGTGGGCGGTCTCGACGACCGGCTGCCAGTGGGCTCGGCCGAGCACCACCGGGTGACCGGGGCGACCGTGGTACGACGCACGGGCGAGGGCCTCGTCTCCCTCGCGCTCAGAGAGCACACGTCGTACCACGGCCGCGGTCAGGTCGGGCAGGTCGACCAGGCTCACCACGGCGGCCTCGACGTCGCTGCCCTTGAGCGACTCGAGACCGGATCGTAGTGAAGCCGACATGCCCTCGTCCCAGTCATGGGCGACAACGACGTCGACGCCGAGGCCGTCGAGGAGGCGAACCGCCTCGTCGGCCCCGGCGCCGAGCACCACCGTCACCCCGTTGCATCCACCGTCTCGCAGGACCTCCACCGCGTGCTGGAGCCACGACGCCCCGTCCGCGTCGTGCACCAGTGCCTTGGGCCGGCCCATGCGGGATCCGGCGCCAGCGGCGAGGAGAATTCCTTGAGTGATCAGTGGACGAACGCCTTCGTGAAGGGCGAGCGGAGGTCGCCGCTCGCCGATCCTGTGTAGCACTGCGACAGCTGGCCGTCGAAGGCCGCGACCAGGTAGTCCCCGCCGACCTGGAACTGCGACGGTGCTGATCATGGTGTCGAAGAGTCGCCTGTGGCGCGGTCACCTCGACCGTCTCGCCGACCTCGCCGTTGAGGACCTCGCTGGTGCTCGAGGGTGACCGTGTCGCCCTCGATCGCGGTGACCGTGCCCTGGAAGGCCACGTGGTACTGGGCCAGGATCTCGGGCGTCGGCGACGGCGCACTTGTCCTGCTTGGCGGCGACGCCGAGCGTCGTGGTCTGGCCGGCCAGCGGAGCGTTGGCGTCGAGCTCGGTGCCACCCGGGGAGGTGGTCTGGTGGTCGGCGGAGGGCGGGGCCTTGTCGTTGCCGAGCCCGAGATCGCCACTCCGCCGACCCCAGCGATCACGGCGGCGGCCGCAGCGGCGACCAGCCAGGTGAGCCGGTTGCGGCCGTGGGTGCCGGTGGCCCGGCTGCCTTCGTCCGCTTCGGGGCGCACATCGAGATCAGCGCTCATGATGTCCTCCAGGAGGATCGCGAGAGCGGCCGGGTCGGCCGGGGAGAGGGAGCCAGCGGGGTCACCGCCGCGCAGCAGCGCGCGCAGGTCGTCGTCTTGTCGAACTCGTCGACGTCGAAGTCGCTGTCGCTCATGGTCCCCTCCCTTCTCTCACCCCTTCATGTCCGGCGCTGTCGTCGATCTTTCGCAGCTCCTCCATGAATTTGCCCGCGCGCGCGGTGCAGCCGGATGCTCGCGGCGTTCGGCGTGATGCCGAGGACCTCCGCGATCTCGCCCGGGCCGAGCTGCTCCCACGCCCACAGGCGGAGCAGGTCGGCCTCCTCCGGCCGCATCGCCGCGAGCACCGCCGCGACCCGCGGGTCCGGCGGGTCCGGCTCGCGCTCGGCCTCCTGCGGTGGGTCCACGACGGTGATCCGGGCGGCCAGGCGGACCTGGCGCCGGTCACCGCGCTGGACGTTGGCCAGGCAGTTGCGGGCCACGCCGTAGACCCACGGCAGCGCGTGCTCCGGCACCTGGTCGAGGCGGCGCCAGCAGACCAGCAGCGTCTCGGCCAGCACGTCGTCGGCGGTGTCCGGGTCGGTACGCCGGGCCAGGAAGCGGCGTACCGGCTCGACGACCTCCGCCGCGAGCGGCTCGAACCGCTCGCGGGCGTCGTCGGGGTGCTCCTCGGCCACGGCTCAACCCTCACACACGCCGTCGCGCCGGAAACCGCGGACGGGCAGGGTGAGGTCGCGTCGCGAGACGGCATCTCCGACAGCGGCCGCCCGGGCCCGGCGGGCGCTGGTGAGCTGGGTGCTGAGGAGCGGTGGACTCAGAAGTCCATGCCGCCCATGCCGCCGGACGGGTCGCCGCCCATGGCGGGAGCCTTCTCGGGCTTGTCCGCGACGACCGCCTCGGTGGTGAGGAAGAGCGCCGCGATGGAGGCGGCGTTCTGCAGTGCGCTGCGGGTCGACCTTGGCCGGGTCGATGATGCCCTCGGCGAGCATGTCGACGTACTCGCCGGTCGCCGCGTTGAGGCCGTGCCCGGCCGCGAGGCCAGCGACCTTCTCGGCCACGACGCCGCCCTCGAGGCCGGCGTTGATCGCGATCTGCTTGAGCGGGGCCCCGGCGCGACGCTTGACGATGTTGGCGCCCGTGGCCTCGTCGCCGGTCAGGTCCAGCTTCTCGAACGCGACGTGGTGCCGGCCTGCACGAGGGCCACGCCACCGCCGGCGACGATGCCCTCCTCGACCGCCGCCTTGGCGTTGCGGACGGCGTCCTCGATGCGGTGCTTGCGCTCCTTGAGCTCGACCTCGGTGGCCGCGCCGACCTTGATGACGGCCACGCCGCCGGCCAGCTTGGCGAGGCGCTCCTGGAGCTTCTCGCGGTCGTAGTCGGAGTCCGACTTCTCGATCTCGGCGCGGATCTGGTTGACGCGACCGGCGATCTGGTCGCTGTCACCGGCACCCTCGACGATGGTGGTCTCGTCCTTGGTGATGACGACCTTGCGGGCCTGGCCGAGCAGCTCGACGCCGGTGCTCTCCAGCTTGAGGCCGACCTCCTCGGAGATGACCTGGCCACCGGTCAGGATCGCGATGTCCTGGAGCATGGCCTTGCGGCGGTCACCGAAGCCCGGAGCCTTGACGGCGACGGACTTGAAGGTGCCGCGGATCTTGTTGACCACCAGGGTCGACAGCGCCTCGCCGTCGACGTCCTCGGCGATGATCAGCAGCGGCTTGCCGGACTGCATGACCTTCTCGAGCAGCGGGAGCAGGTCCTTGACCGACGAGACCTTCTGGTTCGCGATCAGGACGTAGGGGTCCTCGAGGACGGTCTCCATCCGCTCCGGGTCGGTCACGAAGTAGGCCGAGATGTAGCCCTTGTCGAACCGCATGCCCTCGGTGAGCTCGAGGTCGATGCCGAAGGTGTTCGACTCCTCGACCGTGATGACGCCTTCCTTGCCGACCTTGTCCATCGCCTCGGCGATGATGTCGCCGACGCTCTGGTCACCGCCCGCGGAGATCGACGCCATCGAGGCGATCTGCTCCTTGGTCTCGACCTCCTTGGCCAAGCCGAGGTCAGCGCCTCCGAGACGGCCTCGACAGCCTTCTCGATGCCACGCTTGATCGACATCGGGTTCGCGCCGGCGGCGACGTTGCGCAGCCCCTCGCGGACCATGGCCTGGGCGAGCACCGTGGCGGTGGTGGTGCCGTCACCGGCGACGTCGTCGGTCTTCTTGGCGACCTCCTTGACGAGCTCGGCGCCGATCTTCTCGTAGGGGTCCTCGAGCTCGATCTCCTTGGCGATGCTCACGCCGTCATTGGTGATCGTGGGAGCGCCCCACTTCTTCTCGAGCACGACGTTGCGGCCCTTGGGACCGAGGGTGACCTTGACCGCGTCGGCGAGGGTGTTCATACCCCGCTCCAGCCCGCGCCGGGCCTCCTCGTTGAAAGCAATCAACTTCGCCATGTCTGGTGCGATTCCTCACGCTTGAAGAGTTCAGGTGGTTGTCACTCTCATGACGAGAGTGCCAGCGTCATGTTTAGCACTCGACCCCTGCGAGTGCAAGCAAGAGTTCGCCCTCAGCGGACGATGCTCGAGACCACCACGGCGACCACGCCGGCGAGGCCGACCGCGGCCAGCAGGACGCCCGCGGTCGTGGCGGTGCCGCAGCCCCCACCCGCACGCGACCACGGCGAGCGCCGCGCCGGCCCACGTGAACTCGCCGCCCGTCGCGTTGGTCCCCCACGTCGCGCCCACCGCCACCGCGAGCAGCCAGGCCAGCGGGTGCCGCGGCACCGGCCGCTCGACCAGCGTCGACGCGAGCGTCGCGGCGATGACGGCCACGCCGGCGTACCAGACCCAGTGGCCGACCTGCTCGTCCCACAGGTGCGCAGTCGGCGATGGGTCGGCGTTGCCGATCGAGTTGGCCGAGAGGTGGATGCCGTGGCCGGTGGCGTAGAGCCACGAACCGACCGCGAACCAGAGGTACGTCGCCCGCGAGACGCCCGCGGCCAGCAGCGTCCCGAGCGCGGGCAGCAGCACCACGAACGGCACCAGCAGGTCGAGCCAGTCCGCGCACCGGGTGCCCCGGCCCGGCGTCACCGATGCCGTCCGGCAGCGACGCCGAGGTGGTGCGCCAGCGAGTACGCCACCGCCGTCACCACCAGCGGTACGTCGCGGCGAGCTGGCACGCGCTCATCATGGCCGGTCCGGTCCGGGGGGCGGTGGCTCAGCAACCGGCTCTCCACAGGGCGGCGGTGGCTGAGCAACCATTCTCCACGTGGAGAACCGTTCCGTAGTCCACCGCCCCTTGGCCCGCGGCTGTGGACGACGGTTGCTCGCCCACCGCTCACCGCGGGTCGCAGCGTTCTACGAGCTCTCCCGGACCACCAGCCGGGTCTCGAGCAGCCGGGGGGCTGCGGGCTCGTCCGGGTGGGCCATGGCGTCGATGCAGCAGCGACGACCATCTCGCGGCCCATCTGCTCGGGCGACTGGTGCACGGTGGTGAGCGGCGGGTGGGTCGACTGCGCCAGCGGCGCGTCGTCGAAGCCGACGACCGACACGTCGCCGGGCACCTCGCGGCCGGCCTCGCGCAGCACCCGGAGCGCGCCGGCCGCCATCAGGTCGTTGGCGCAGAAGACGGCGTCGAGGTCCGGCCGCCGCGACAGGAGAACCCGCATCGCGGACTCGCCGCTGTCCTGGCTGAAGTCGCCGCTGGCGACGAGCGCGTCGTCGGGCTCCAGCCCGGCGGCCGCCAGTCCGGCCAGGTAGCCCTCGTGGCGGGTTCGGCCCACCACCATGTCGGGGGGCCCGAGGATGGCCCCGATCCGCCTCCGGCCGCGGTGCACGAGGTGGTCGACCGCGAGCCGGGCGCCGAGCACGTTGTCCGCGTCGACGTAGGCACCCCGCTGGTCACTCGGTCGCCCGACCGCCCAGGACGACGGGCAGGCCCCGCGCCCGGATCCGCTCCGGGAGGGCGTCGTCGTCGTGCAGGGACAGCAGCAGTACGCCGTCGACGTGCTGCCGGGTGAGGTAGTCGTCGAGCCGTCCGTTGCGCTGGGCGGCGTGCGCGAGCAGCAGCACCAGCTGCAGCCGGGCGTCGCTGAGCGCGGTCCCGACGCCGCGCACGACGCCGGCGAAGAACGGCTCGCCGAAGACCCGCTCCTCCGACTCCGCGATGACCAGCGCGACCGCGTCGGTCCGCTGGGTGACCAGGGTGCGGGCCGCGCGGTTCGGGCACGTAGCCGAGCTCGGCGATCGCGCCCTCGACCGCCTGCCGGGCCTTCTCGGAGACCTTGCTGCTGCCGTTGATGACCCGGGATGCCGTACCGCGGCCGACCCCGGCGACTGCGGCCACCTCTTCCAAGGTCGGCCGGATGCGCGGCTGCCGCGTCATGGCGTCAGTATGTCGACTCTCTGGTGGCGGCCGGCGGGTCTGCCTTTGTCGAGTGAGATCGGACCCGCCGGCCGAGTCTTGGGTTCGCTCGTGGGAGCGTTCCCACTCAGACTCGCGGGTGTCACATTGCTTGTCAAGAGCCTTGGTGGGATCGCTCCCACTGCAGTGACGCCACCAGTTCGGCGAACGGCTCGGCCGGCGTGGGGTCGATGTCCAGGTAGAGGCCCGGCTCGATGAGCTCCAGCTCGCTGACGACCCACGCGTCCTCCCAGCGCATCACGTCGATGCGGGCGTACGCCGGCGCGCGCGCCGAACCACTCACCCACCGCGGCGACCGCCTGCTCCGCCAGCGCGGCGCGCTCCGGATCCAACGGCACGGCGACGGAGCTCCCGCCGTACTCCTCGTGGACCCGCACCTCGTCGCCGCCCGGACGCTTGTCGACCTGGGAGGCGGCCCTGCCGCCGAAGACGAAGACCGAGGTCTCGCCGACCGTGCGCACCGACTCGACCAGCGGCTGGACCACCCACGGGCCGGCCCCAGCGCCGGCTCGTGGCCCGGCCCGTCGACCACGACGACGCCGACCCCGCTGGCCCCGACCCTCGGCTTGACCACGCAGCTCCCCCACCTCGCCGTCGCCTCGGCCAGACCGGACGGTTCGTCGAGCAGCATGGTCGGGACGTGCGGCAGGTCGAGGTCCGCGAGGTAGCCCTTGTCGGCGTTCCACGCGAACACGTCGGCGCCGTTCAGGAGCAGGGTCCGCGACTCGACGTCGCGCGCCCACGCGAGGAACTCCGGCGTACGCCGGTGGTAGTCCCACGTCGACCGCACCGCGACGACGTCCGCCGACGACCAGTCCACGGTCGGGTCGTCCCAGACCACCCAGGCGGCGTCGAGCCCACGGCGCGCGAGCGCCGCGGTCACCAGGTCACCGCACGGCTCGCCGTCCGGCAGGTTGGCGCAAGTCGCGAGGAGAATCTGGGGCATCTGTCGATTCTGGTCCAGTTCGTCCGTCATCGAGGTGCAAGGATCACCCAGTCGAGAGGAAACACCATGACCGAGTACGTCGTCCTGCTCCCCGGTGACGAGTCCCAGTGGGCTGCCGCGTCAGACGCGGACAAGGAGGCCATGTACGCCATCCACCGCCAGTTCGCGCAGGCCCTCGAGGAGCGCGGCCACAAGGTGACCGGCGGCAGCGAGCTCGCCAACTCGGCGCAGGCGAAGGTGCTGCGCACCGACGCCGACGGCAACCACACCGTCACCGACGGGCCGTACGCCGAGACCGTCGAGCAGCTGACCGGCTTCTACATCGTCCAGTCCGACGACCTGGACGGCCTCATCGACGTCTGCAAGATCCTCGCGCGCGGGGAGAGCGCCATCGAGATCCGTGCGGCGGCGGGCGGCAGCGCCTCGTGAGATTCCTGGTCCTCATGGCCGAGGAGGACCACTTCGATCGTTGGGAGGCGGCCTCGGAAGAGGAGCAGCAAGCGTTCTTCGACGGGCTTGCGGCGTTCACCGCCGCAGTCCGGGAGCGCGGCCAGGTGCTCTTCGGCGAGGCTCTTGCCCGGCCGGAGCAGGCCGTGACCCTGCGCGGTGACACAACCACGGACGGGCCGTACGCCGAGACGGTGGAGCAGGTCGGTGGCTTCTACGTCGTCGACCTGCCGTCCCAGGAGCTGGCCTTGTCGACTGCCCGGCTGCTGCCGGTGTCGTCGGTCGAGGTCCGCCCGATACTCGACATGTGACCACCCCACGAAACTCCGCGGAGGGCGCGCTGCGCGCGGTGAGCCCGGACTTTCGCGGGGACCCCGGAAAAGCATGAACCCCACCGAGGCGCTCCACACGGCGCTGCGCGACGAGTGGGGCCGACTGCTGGCCCTGCTCGTCGCGCGGTACCGGCGCCTCGACCTGGCCGAGGACGGGCTCGCCGACGCGTTCGAGGCCGCGGCGCGCACCTGGTCGGCCGACGGGGTCCCCACCAATCCCGGTGCCTGGCTGCTCGTGGCGGCCCGGCGCCGGATCACCGACCGGCTGCGGGCCGAGGCGGTCGCCAACCGCAAGCTCCCGCTGCTCGCGGTCGAGGCCGACCTCACGGAGGAGGCGCAGCGCACCATGGTGGACCCGGGTGAGCACGGTGGCGTCGCCGACGAGCGGCTGAGGCTGGTCCTGCTCTGCGCGCACCCCGCGCTGCCTCCCGAGGCCGCCGCGGCGCTGACGCTCCGGCTGGTGCTGGGCGTCTCGACCGAGGATCTGGCCCGGCTGTTCCTGGTGCGCACCTCCACGATGGCGGCCCGACTGACCCGGGCCCGCAAGCGGCTGGCGGGCGAGTCGTTCGCCGTACCGGTCGGGACCGAGCTGGCCGACCGGGTCCGGGTCGTGTCCGACGTGGCCTACCTCGCCTTCACCGCCGGCTACGCGCCCGGCTCCGGCTCGGACGTCCTCCGCGCCGACGTCGCCGGGGAGGCCATCCGGTTGGTGCGCGTGCTGCGCGACCTGCTGCCCGAGCCGGCGGCAGAGGTGGACGCGCTGCTGGCCCTCATGCTGCTCCAGCACTCGCGCCGCGACGCACGCGTGGAGGACGGTCGGCTGGTGCTGCTGCCCGACCAGGACCGGCGGCTCTGGGTGGGCGCCGAGATCACCGAGGCGGTCCAGCTGCTCACGCCGCTCACGCATGCCGCCCCGGCGCCGTACCTCCTCCAGGCGTTGGTGGCCGCCGAGCACGCCATCGCGGCCACGGCCGACGACACGGACTGGTCGCGGATCGTGGCGCGCTACGACGAGCTGCTCGGCCTGGTCGACTCCCCGGTCGTCCGGCTCAACCGCGCGGTGGCGGTCGGCGAGGCCGACGGTCCGCTGGCCGGGCTGGCCTCACTCGCCGGGCTCACCGTCGAGGAGCTGCCCGGCCACCGACTGCCGGCTGCTCGGGCCGAGCTGCTGGCCCGCGCCGGGCGGGCCGACGAGGCGCTGGTCGCCTACGACGCCGCGATCGAACGGTGTGCCAACGAGGCCGAGCGCGCCCATCTCGAGGAACGACGCGCCGCGCTGGGTCGCGTCTGACCCCGCACAGGGGACAATGCACTCATGCGCCTCTTTGCCGCCCTGGTGCCGCCGCGCGATGTGCTCGACCTCGTCGCTGAGCTGGCGGCCGACGTGCGCGGGGAGCCGGAGCCGACGCCGGTCGCCGAGGAGGCGGCCCACACTGGCCCCGGCCGCCACGCCGCGGAGTCCAGCAGGCGGTTCAGCCGCCGCCGGGCTCAGGACACCGCTCCGCCCGCGCCGCCCGCAGAACCCTCCGGACCGCTGCTGGACCTGGTGCCGCCTGTCCGGATGCACGTGCCGATCGTCAAGTTCGGCAACCTTGCTCTCACGGACGTCGCCCGGCTCATCGACGCGCTGGAGGCCCAGGCCGCGGACTGGCAGTCCCCGCGGCTGCACCTACGCGGGGGCGCCGCATTGGAGCCGGAGGGCGACACGTCGGTGTACGTCGGACTGCGTGGCGACCTCGACGAGCTCAACGCGGTCGTGCGCGACGTGGCCCGGGTCGCGAAGGGACTCCTTCTGTTCGTGGACAGGAGGATGTTCCGGACCGATCTGCGGATCGCCACGATCAACGAGCACACGACCGAGCCCCACCTCGAGCAGATGCTGGCCGCGCTCAACGCCTTCGAGAGCCGATCCTGGTGGCAGACGACCATATCGCTGCTCATCCCGATCGACCTGGGTCCGGACAAGGCGCCGTACCGCCTCCACCGCGAGATCACGCTCGGGCCTGCTGTCCCGCACTAGGCGGATCAGAGGGCGAGGTGCGCCAACTGGTCTTCCGGTTCGGCAGGGGGCTCGTCGCGGCGCCGGTTCGCGCGGACGACCCGGAGCAGGTCCGTGATCGGCATCGGCCGGTGCAGCAGGTAGCCCTGGACGTACGGCGCGCCCACCTGGTCGCGCACCACGGCGAGCTGACCCTCCCGCTCAACGCCCTCCACGATGACGTCGAGGCCGAGAGCCTCCGCCATGACGGTGACCGCGCGGAGGACGGCACGGGAGCGCTCGTCGCTGTCGATCTTCTGGGCCAGGGCGGCGTCGGTCTTCACGACGTGCACCGGTAGGTCGCGCAGGTAGCTGACCGACGAGAACCCGACCCCGAAGTCGTCCACCGCGAACCGCACGCCCAGCTCGGCGATGACCCGCATGGCCTCCCGCGCAGACCCGTCGGTGACCTCCTGCCGCTCGGTGATCTCGAGCACCAGCCCAGTGCGCCCCATGGACGCGACCGTCCGCTCCACCGTGGTGACGAAGGTCGGCTCCTGCAGCTGTCGGGCCGAGACGTTGACGCTCATCGAGATCGGCCCGCCGGCGGCGTCCCGCAGGGTCGGGGCATCGTGGGCGACGGTCTCGAGGACCAGGTCTCCGAGGGCGCCGATCTGGTCGGTGTCCTCGGCGAGGCGGATGAAGACGTCGGTGGGAACGTCGGCACCGTCGAGCTGCCAGCGGACCAGCGCCTCGACACCGGCGATCCGGCCAGTGGCGGCGGCGACCACGGGCTGGTACACCACCCGCAGCTCGCGTCGCGCGATGGCCGCGCGCAGCTCGTCGACCAGCTCGAGCCTGCGCATGCGCGCGTGGCCGATGGCCGGCTCGTACGCGACGTACTGGGCCTTGCCCCGGCCCTTGGCCTCGTACATCGCGAGGTCTGCGTGGCGGAGCAGCGCCTCGCCGGACTCGCTCCCGTCGCCGTACGCGATGCCGATCGACGCAGCCAGGGTGACCCGGTGGCCCGCGACGTCGGCCCCGGCGGCAAGCGAAGCGAGGATCCGGTCGCCGATCTCGAGCACCTCACGGACGGTGACATCCTCGAGAAGCACCGCGAACTCGTCTCCACCGAGACGGGCCACGGTGTCGAAGTCACGTGTGTTGGCCACCAGCCTCCGCGCGACATCTACCAGCACGGCGTCACCCGCGGCGTGGCCGTACCGGTCGTTGACCGGCTTGAAGCCGTCGAGGTCGACGAAGAGCAGCGCCACCCGCGCGCCACGCCGGCGCGCGCGCTGCAGGGCCTGCGCGGCCCGGTCCAGCAGGATGCCGCGGTTGGGAAGGTCGGTCAGCGGGTCGTGCCGCGCGTAGTGGACCATCTCGTCGGTCAGCTGGAGGCGGGCGAACGCCTCGGAGCAGATCACGGCGAGCGCGTCCAGCGCGTGCTGGTCGGCACCCACCGTCGACCGGGCGCGGTCCCGCGACGTGGCAACGACCCACAGCGCATCCTTGCCTCGCCGTACCTGCGCGCCGATCTCGTGCTCCCCGGGCGGTGAGCTACGCACGTCCACGTCGCGCAGCCGGATCAGCCGTCGGGCGTCGACCAGCAGGCCCTCGATCACGAGCCCGGGCTCGTGCAGGGCCTGGACGCGGACCGCGGCCTCGAAGAGGACGCTGAGCCGGCGGGCGTTCTCCCGGCCATGCACGATCGCGCGCGTGTTGATGAGCAGCGTCGCCAGCGGGACGACCAGGAGCACGACCGTCCACCACGGGTTGCTGCGCAGCACGACCGCGGCCAGGTAGCCGAGCAGGTCGAACGGAACGAAGCACGCGACCGCCACCCAGATGCCTGCCTGGACGAGGTGGCGGCGCACGGGTGTCTGGGAGTCCATGGCGATCGAGATCGCCGACAGCACGTAGTCGAGGAAGAAGTAGGCCGCGGCCGCGGCGACCACGGCCACCAGCTCCCGCGGCGTACCTGTGGCCGGACCCCGCAGCAGGTGCAGCGCGCCGGCCGCCACCCCACCGGCGAGGATGCCGACGCCGATGTTGAAGATGTAGGCCGACGCCTTCTTCCCGGAGGTCAGCTGAGTGACCAGCACCCCGAGCCCCCACACGGCGAGCGCGGGCAGGGCGTCGAACGTGCAGAGCAGGTAGATCAGGACGAGCGACTCGAAGCCGATCTCGATCCCGCCGTCCTCGTTGTCGAGGACCATCGGGAAGCGCGCGATGACCATGACCAGCGGAGCGCCGATCAGGGCGGCCAGGCCGACCCTCCAGCCACCGTCCCATGCGACGGGCAGCGACCATGCCAGCAGGGCGAGACCCAGCACGCACAGGCCAAGGTCGAACCACCAGCTGCGCGAGTCGCGGAACCGGGTTCGCTTGGTCGTCATCGGGGGGTCCTCCGCCATTGGGGGCTGGACCAGTATCAAGTCGCGACCGGGGCTCCCGTGGCGGAATCGCCAGACCCGCCGAGCGGCTCCGGGCGGCGGTGACCGGACGGCAGGTCGTCCTCGAGGCCGAGCGCGGCGAGCACCGAGGGCAAGAGTGCCTTGGCAGTGCGCTTGTAGCCTGCGGCGCTCGGATGGAACCGGTCGAGGCTGAACATCTCCTCGGGGTTGGTGATGAAGAACGGGCCCACGACGTGCGCCAGCGAGACCGCGTGCGCGCCGGCGCCGATCGCGGCCGTCTCCTGGGCCTGGGCCAGCTGTCGGGAGGCGCGCGAGCCGAGCGCGCGCAGCGGCTGAGGTACCGGGCGCAACGCGCCGAGGTCGGGGCAGCTGCCGACCACCACGTGAGCGCCCCGGGCGCGAAGGTCGGCGATCGCCGCCTCGAGGTGGCGCACCGACTCAGAGACCGGCACCCGGTGGGTGACGTCGTTGCCGCCGACGATGATCACCGCCACGTCGGGGCGGTACGACGCGGGCACGGTCGCGAGCTGGCCGGCCAGCATCGACGACTCCGAGCCGACCTGGGCGACGGTCCGCAGGCGCACGCTGCGCCGGGTCGCCTTCGCCAGCCGGGTGGCCAGGCGGGCGCCGAGCGTCTCCTTCGGCAGCTCGGCCCCGAGCCCGGCCGCGATCGAGTCGCCCACGACGAGCAGCTCGATCGTGGCGCCGTACTTCTTCTTGTACTTCTTGTCCGCCGGCAGTGCCTCGTCACCCAACGGCTTGCCGATCAGCCGCCGCGCGACCGCGGCCTGGCGGCGCAGCAGCAGACGGCCGCCGAGCAGCGTGCCGGCGAGGGTGGCCGCCGATGCCACGGCAGTACGACGCACGGCGCCGTTGTCCCACGGCGTGGTGAACGGCCGGCCAACGACGGGCTACCGCCGACGTTCGGTACCTCGCGCAGTTGAGTTCGCGTACCCATGCCTTGGGCACACCCGGCCTCGATCATGAGCGCATGAGCAGCCTCTCCACGGCCAACGTGCCACGCGCCACCCATCCCGCGACGAGGTCCCAGCTCGACTGGCTCGCCCTCCAGCTCGCCCGGTGGCAGGCCGAAGGTCTGGTCGACCAGGCGCAGGCCGACCGGATCTCGCGTCGCTACCACTCGGACCACCGGTTCTCGCTCGCGCGCCTGCTGCTGACCCTCGGCGCCGTGTTCGTCGGCGTCGGCGTGATCTGGCTCGTCGCCGCGAACCTGACCGGCCTGTCGCCGGTGGTCCGCTTCGGTGCCGTCTCGCTCTTCTGGGCGGCCTGCCTCGGCGCGAGCGAGACGCTCGCCGCCCGCCGCGAGCACGACGTCGTGGCTGGCGTCGGGGCCCGATCCCCGCTCGTCGGCGCGGTCCGGCTGATGGCCGCCCTGGGCTTCGGTGCCGTCGTCTTCCAGGCGGCCCAGAGCCTGCAGGTGCCGGCCTACGAACCCGCTCTGATGGGGTGTTGGGCACTCGGTGCCTTCGTCCACGCCTACGCGGTCCGGGCCGTGATGCCGTTGGTGGTCGCGATCCTCGCCGGCACCACCTGGTTCGTGTGGCAGGTGCTCCAGGAAGCGGACAGTGGGCTCGCCGGTGTCGTCTGTGTCATGACCGCCGGCGTCGTGGCCGTGGCTGCGGCCGCCGTCCACCCCGGTCGTACCGAGGAGCTCGCGGCGCCGTGGCGGGAGCTGGGCGCGGCGCTCCTGCTCGGCGGGCTGTTCACAGCGGCACTGCCCTTCGACGACGGTCGTGACTTCGTCTGGACGATCTCCCTCGTCGTGATGCTCACCCTGGCCGCTGCCCTCGCCGCTGGTGCGCTGATGACGCCCCTGGCCAGTCGCCTCGAGGTGCTGGGCGCCGTGCTCGCCGCGGCCGGGGCCGTCGGCCTGGCGCTCTGGGACTCCGGTGGCACCGACACGGTCACGGATGCCGGCGTGGTCCACGCCGCGGTCAGCGTCGTCGCCTACGTCCTGGTCGCCGTGGCCGTCGCGGTGGTCGGCGCCCTGCGCGACAGCTGGCGCCTCACGGCGTTGGCCACCGCGGCGCTGGTCGTGTTCACGACCGTGCAGAGCTTCTCGGTGTTCGCGCAGATCCTCGAGGGTGCGTGGCTGTTCGTGGCCCTCGGCCTGGTCTTCCTCGGCACCGGGTTCGGGTTCGACCGGGCCCGGCGGAGACTCGTCGCCGCGGTCACCGACGACGAAGGGGCGGACCGATGAGGCGCCGGATGGCAACCGTCGCCGTGGTGGCGGTCCTCCAGCTGGTGGTCGTGGGCGTCGCGGTCGCGCCGCGGCTCTCGGCGTACGCGCGGGGCGAGGAGTACTTGTTCCGGGTGGCGCCGGTGGATCCCATCGACCCGTTCCGGGGTGCGTACGTCGACCTGACCTACCCGGACCTGCAACCGGGCGACGAGCGCCGCGTGGCAGATCTGCCGCCTGACGGCAAGGTCTTCCTCCCCATGGTGCGGGACGGCGACTACTGGGTGGCGGACGGGTACGAGAGCGACCGGCCGGCCGAGGGTCCCTACCTCACCTGCGACAGCCACGGATTCAGCGTTTCGTGCGGCATCGAGAGCTGGTTCACCAACCAGGACGAGGCGCGCCGTCTGGAGGCCGAGGTCGCCGACGGAGCCGCCGCAACGGTGCGGATCGACGATCGCGGCAACGCCGCCATCGTCGGGCTGGACACGAGTCCTGAGTAGCGCGCGCGGCGCCGTCAGCCCCCTGCGACCGCCGGGATCACCGAGATCTGGGCGCCGTCCGGGGTCGGCGTCTTGAGGTTGTCGAGGAACCGCACGTCGTCGTTGCCGACGTAGACGTTGACGAACCGGCGCAGCTCGCCATTGTCGTCGAGGATGCGGCCCTTGATGCCCGAGTAGTTCGCGTCGAGGTCGTCGAGGACCTCCGAGAGGGTCGTGCCGGCCGCGGTCACCTCCGACTCGCCGTCGGTGTAGGTGCGCAGGATCGTCGGGATGCGGACGTGGGCGGTCACTTGTGCTCTCTCCTCCGGTGTTCAGGCCAGGCCGGTCGCCGCGAAGGCGGCGTACGTCGGCTCGATCGTCGCAGCCGGACCGACTGCGTCAGAAACGGCGTCCAGCGTCTTGAGGCCATGCCCGGTGTTGATGACGACGGTCTCCAGAGTGGGGTCCAGCTGGCCGGTCTCGACCAGCTTCTTGAGAACGCCGACCGTGGTGCCGCCGGCGGTCTCGGTGAAGATGCCCTCGGTGCGGGCCAGCAGCACGATGCCCTCGCGCACCTCGTCGTCGGTGATGTCCTCCACCGCACCCCCCGACTCCCGGCAGATGTCGAGGACGTAGACACCGTCGGCGGGGTTGCCGATGGCCAGGCTCTTGGCGATGGTGTCGGGCTTGACCGGGCGGATGGCGTCGACGCCGGCCTTGTAGGCGACAGAGACCGGGGAGCACCCGGTGGCCTGGGCGCCGAAGACCTTGCACGGCTTGTCGTCGACCAGTCCGAGCTTGATCAGCTCCTGGAACGCCTTGTGCACCTTGGTCAGCTGGGAGCCGGACGCGACCGGGATCACGATCTGGTCGGGCAGCCGCCAGCCGAGCTGCTCGGCGATCTCGTAACCGAGCGTCTTGGAGCCCTCGGCGTAGTAGGGGCGGACGTTGACGTTCACGAACGCCCAGCCCTCCTCCTCGCCGGCGATCTCGGAAGCGAGCTTGTTGACGTCGTCGTAGTTGCCGTTCACCGCGACCAGCTGCTCGGTGAAGATCGCCGAGTTGACCTGCTTGGGCTGCTCGAGGTTGCTCGGGATGAAGACGACTGTCTTGATGCCGGCGCGGGCGCCGGCCGCCGCGACGGCGTTGGCGAGGTTGCCGGTGCTCGGACAGGCGAAGACCTTGGCGTCCAGCTCTCGCGCCGCGCTCAGCGCGCAGGCGACCACCCGGTCCTTGAAGGAGTTGGTGGGGTTGGTCGAGTCGTCCTTCACCCACAGGTTGTCGATACCTAGCTCGCGGCCCAGGTTGTGTGCCTTGAGCAAGCGGGTGAAGCCGGGCTCGGTGTTGGGGCTCTCCTCGATGTCGCTCGGCACCGGGAGCAGGGCCTTGTAGCGCCAGATGTTGCGCGGCCCGGCCTCGATCTCCTCCCGGGTCACCCTCGGGAAGTCGTAGGCGATCTCGAGCGGGCCGAAGCACTCCGGACACGCATAGAAGGGCCCGAGCTCGACCTGGTGGCCGCACTCGCGACAGGACAGCGCCTTGGCATGCCCGAAGGCGCCCTCGCGAACGGCCTTCTTCTCGGCAACGGCAGCGCTCATGTGATCTCCTCATCTTTCCGGGCCGAAGCTCCGGACGGAATTGGCACCAGGTCCGCGTCGATGGTGCTGACGCGGCGGTTGCCGGGACTTCACAGGGCCGTTTCCCTCAGTCCCTCTGGATGATGAGATCCACCCTACGACGTTGCGTCTCAGCATGCGTACACCGGTCCCGGCATGTGGACGCACGTGGGGATAGTCCGTGACGTTCGGCCCTGTGGAAACGCCGGTTCCACAAGCCAAACGTCACGGACTATCCCGGTGGCAGCGATCAAGCCGCTGCGCTGGCCGATTCCTCCGCCGGGGTCAGCGCACCGCGGACGACGTCGAGGACGTCGGCCACGATGTGCACGGTGAGCGCCTCGCGGACCTCGGCCGGCACGTCGTCCAGGTCGGGCTCGTTGCGCTGGGGCAGGAACACCTCGGTGAGGCCGGCCCGCTGGGCGGCAAGCAGCTTCTGCTTCACGCCGCCGATCGGGAGCACCCGGCCGTTCAGGGAGACCTCGCCGGTCATCCCGACATCGGACCGCACCGGCCTACCGGTGGCCAGCGAGGTGAGCGCGGTGACCAAGGTGACGCCCGCGGACGGACCGTCCTTGGGGATCGCCCCGGCGGGGAAGTGCACGTGGATGGCCCGGTCGAGGAAGGCCGGGTCGATGCCGAGCTCGGTGGCGTGCGCCTTCACGAACGACAGCGCGATCTGGGCGGACTCCTTCATGACGTCGCCGAGCTGCCCGGTCAGGGTCAGCCCCGCGTCGCCGTCGTGGGCCGACGCCTCGACGAACAGGACGTCGCCGCCCAGGCCCGTGACGGCAAGGCCGGTGGCCACGCCGGGCACCGCCGTACGCTCCGCGGACTCGGGCGTGAACCGCGGCCGGCCGAGCAGCTCCTTGAGGTCGGGCTCGTCCACGTCGACACGCTCCACCTCGCCGATCGCCAGCTTGGTCGCGGCCTTGCGCAGGGCCTTGGCGAGCAGCCGCTCCATCTGGCGTACGCCGGCCTCGCGCGTGTAGTTGGCGGCCAGCTCGCGCAGCGCCGCGTCGGAGATCGAGACCTCGTCGGCGGTGAGCGCCGCGCGCTCCAGCTGCCGGGGCAGCAGGAAGTCGCGGGCGATGGCGACCTTGTCGTCCTCGGTGTAGCCGTCGAGGGTCACCAGCTCCATCCGGTCCAGGAGCGCCGACGGGATCTGCTCGACGACATTGGCGGTGGCGATGAACAGGACGTCGGACAGGTCGAGGTCGAGCTCGAGGTAGTGGTCACGGAAGGTGTGGTTCTGCGCCGGGTCGAGCACTTCGAGCAGCGCCGCAGCGGGGTCGCCGCGGTAGTCGGCGCCGATCTTGTCCACCTCGTCGAGCAGCACGACCGGGTTCATCGAGCCGGCCTCCTTGATGGCGCGAACGATCCGGCCCGGCAGCGCGCCGACGTAGGTACGCCGGTGGCCGCGGATCTCGGCCTCGTCGCGGATGCCGCCCAGGGCGACGCGCACGAACTTGCGACCCGTCGCGCGGGCCACGGACTCGCCAAGCGAGGTCTTGCCGACGCCGGGAGGACCGGCCAGCAGGATCACCGCGCCGGAGCCCCGGCCGCCGATGACCTGGAGGCCGCGCTCGGCGCGACGGGAGCGGACGGCGAGGTACTCGACGATCCGCTCCTTGACCTCGTCAAGGCCGTGGTGGTCGGCGTCCAGCACCTCGCGGGCCCGGGTGACGTCGTTGCTGTCGTCGGTGGTGGTGCCCCACGGCAGCTCGAGCACGGTGTCGAGCCACGTGCGGATCCAGGCGGCCTCGGGGTTCTGCTCGCTGGAGCGCTCGAGCTTGTCGACCTCCTTGAGCGCGGCCGCGCGTACGTCGTCGGGCAGCTCCGCGGCCTCGACCCGAGCGCGGTAGTCGTCGGCACCCTCGGGCTCGCCCTCGCCGAGCTCCTTGCGGATCGCGGCGAGCTGCTGGCGCAGCAGGAACTCGCGCTGCGACTTCTCCATCCCGTCGCGGACGTCCTCGCTGATCTTGTCCGAGATCTCGGCCTCGGCGAGGTGGTCGCGGGTCCACGCGATCACGGTCTCGAGCCGCTGCTCGACGTCCGGGGTCTCGAGGAGCTCGCGCTTCTGCTCGTCGGAGAGGTACGGCGCGTAGCCCGCGGCGTCCGCGATGGCGCTCGGGTCGCTCATCTTGTGGACGGTGTCGATGATCTGCCAGGCCTCGCGCCGCTGGAGGACGGCCACGACCAGCCGCTTGTACTCCTCGGCGAGCTCGCGGGCGTGGTCACTCACGGTCTCCCCGACCGGCTCGACCTCGACCCACAGCGTGGCTCCAGGTCCGGTGACGCCGCTGCCGATGCGGGCCCGGCGGCCGGCCCGGAGCACAGCTCCGGCGCCGCCGCCCATCATCCGGCCGACCCGCTCCACGCTGGCCACCACGCCGTACGACGCGTAGCGGTCGTCGAGCCGAGGGGCGAGCAGCAGCTCGCCGTCACTGCTGGCGCGGGCGGCGTCGACCGCGGCCTGGGCGGCCTCGTCGAGCGGGATCGGCACGACCATGCCGGGAAGGACCACGAGGTCCGACAGGAACAGCACCGGGAGCGAGGCTTGAGTCATACCGGCTCAACTTCTGCCGTCGTGCCCCTGTTCCGGCGTTCGTTCTGGGCGAACAGCCGAGTCAGCCGGCCGGGGCCCGCGTCGTGCTGGGCTCTGCGGGTCGGCCGATACGGAAGCCCTGCCCGAGGTGGACGCCCAGCTGACGCAGGCGCTCGAGCTGAGCCTCGGACTCGATGCCCTCGGCGCACACCCGGGCATGGCGGCGGGCCGACCAGGCGAGGACCGAGCCGATCAGGGCCCGGTGGCGAGCGGACTCGAGGTCCTGGACGATGGACATGTCGACCTTGACGATCTCGGGCTGGAGCAGCTCGAGGCGGTCCATGTCGGAGTACCCGGTCCCCCAGTCGTCGACGGCGACCAACGCACCCCGGTCGCGGTACTCGCGGATCGCGGCCAGGACGCCGGCCAGCACCTCCGGGTCCACCGGGCTGTGAGTGTGCTCTGTCACCTCGAGGACCAGGTCGCTCAGGTCGCCCGACAGTGCCTCCCGGATCGGGTCCGAGGACAGCGAGCCGATGTCGACGTTGACCGACAGCAGGAGCCCGGGGAGTGCGACGACCCGGGCCGCTCGGATGGCGGCCGCCTCGAGCTCGGCCAACCGGCCCAGCGCGCGAGCCTGCTCGAAGACGGGCATGGGCTCGTGGTCCCGGAAGCGGCTCAGCGCCTCGACGGCGATCATCTCGCCGGTCGCCAGGTCCACGATCGGCTGGAGGGCGATGCGCGGCATGGGCAGGACCAGCCCCGAGGGCACGTACGGCGCCAGACAGACCTGGTTGCGGCCGCCCCGCTTGGCGTTGTAGAGCGCACGGTCCGCTGCGGCCACGGCCACCGCGGGATCCGTTCCAGGCTGCCAGGTCGCCACCCCGGCCGAGAAGGTCTGTCCGTTCGGCGTGCTCGCGAGCAGCTCGAGCACGCGCAGGCGGGTCGCCTCCGCGTCGTGATCGGGCAGCAGAAGGGCGAACTCCTCACCGCCGACCCGGGCCAGCACCTCGCCACGACGGAGGTGCTGGGTCCACGCCGCGGTCGCCTCCTTGAGCAGCCGGTCGCCGGCCGGGTGTCCACGGGTGTCGTTGTAGGCCTTGAAGTGGTCGAGGTCGAGCACGGCCAGCGTCAGCGGACGGTCGTCGTCGCGGGCGGCCTGGCAGGCTCGGGACAGCTCGAAGTCCCAGGTCCGCCGGTTGGGGGCACCCGTGAGCGCGTCGGAGCGAGCGAGGGCCGCCAGCTGCACCGCCTGCGCGCGGACCACGTTGAGCAGCCCCGCCATCCGGGCAAGCACCAGCAGGGAGAGCACCACCGACCCCGTGACGACCACCGGCCATGCCGTCAGGTCGCCGTCCAGACCGTCCGCGAGCAAGGTGATGGCGGGCAGGAGGAGGCCGCCGGTCAGCACCAGCAGTCGCTTGGTCGGGTCGGCGACGTCCTCGAGCCCGGGGGCGGGCTCGGCCAGGTCGTGCACCGAGCGGTCCCAGGCGGCTCCGGCGATGAGCACGTAGCCGGCGAACCAGACGAAGTCGTTCGCGAGGTCGGACTCGACGCTGCCGGTCAGGATGGTCGTCGTCGTGTAGTAGACGTCGCCCGCGAAGATGAAGCCCAGAGCGCAGATCAGGAGCCGGAACGACGTCGTGCGCGCACTCGGCGTGGCCCAGAACCGCACCAGGATCGCGAGCAGCAGGATGTCGGCCGTGGGGTAGAACGTGGCCGTCATCTTGCCCAGTGCGGTCAGGCTCGAGTCCGAGGCGATCGGCACCACGACGAAGACCAGGGCGACAACCGCCGTCCCGGTCGCGAGGATCGCGGCGTCGAGCACCGCCGCCAGGTCACCGGCAGCACCTCGCCGGCGCACCATCAACACCAGCCCCGCGGCCATGAGCGCGTAGGCGACCAGGTAGACGCCGTCCGCAGGCGACGGGTAGGCCGTGACTCCCAGGGCGCCCTGAACCGAGAAGAGTGCGTCGCCGACCACCCACCCAAGGAAACCGGTGATCACCAGCAGCCACCCGGTCTGGCGCCGCGGCGCGTTGCGTTGCAGCCCCACGAACGCCGTCACGACGCAGGCCAGACCGACGCCCGCGAAGGCCCCGTCGCGGAGCGGACCCGGCGGGAGCAGCGCGTAGCCACCGGTCGCCGCGATCAGCGGCGCCATGACCGTCAGCGGCCGAGCAGGAGCGTGCACGTCACCATGGTCACCACAGCGGGTCGGGCATGTTGAAGAAGGCCGAAATCATGGCCGGAAGGACCAGACCGGCGGCCTAGGGGGTGTCTGACGATTGCTGGTGGATGCCGGCGTCGCCCAGGCGCGGGCTGGCCAGGCGCAGGCGCGCACACAGACTGGGCGTCTTTGCAGCGTCGGCGACGCCGCCAGCGCGTGATCTGGGCGGCGTCCGGCGCCGCCATGAATCGTCAGACACGCCCTGGGAGGCTAGGCCCGGAGGGCGGCTGCGTCAGTGGTCAGCTGCCGGAGGAGATCGAGGACACCCTCGGGTCCGTGGACGAGAACGTCGGAGAGCCGGACCAGGGCGCTCTCCTCGTCGGAGGCCGAGCAGACCAGGAGTGTGGGCAGGCCGTGCTCGCCGAGCGCGGCCACGGCCTCGAACGCTTCCAGGTCGCCCAGATCGTCGCCGACGAAGACGAAGCCGCCGGCGTGCAGCTCGTCGACGATCCGCTCGACCACGATCCCCTTGTGCATGCCGGGTGAGCGCACCTCGATCACCTGCTTGCCGGGCTCGACGACGAGGTCATAGCGGTCGGCGAGCTCCTCGAGCGCCGGCAGCAGCGCCTCGAAGGTCCGGTCGGGATCGGCCACCCGACGGGTGTGCACCGCCACCGCCAGTCCCTTCTCCTCTATGTGGGCGTCCTCGGCGCCGAGCCGGCGCAGCACCCGGGGCACCTCGGCGGTGAAAGACGCCAGCCCGGGCGGCGGTCGGGGCGAGATCACCCGGCGGTTGGTGGAGGACCAGCGCTCGTTGCCGTACTGACCGAAGAGGTACAGCTCCTTGCCGGCGTCCCCGATCGCGTTGCCGACCCACTCCAAGCCACCGAGGTCGAGCGCCTGGCGCGCCGGTCGGCCGGTGACCACCGCGACCGCGAGCACCTGCTCGGCCAGGTCGACGAGGACCTGACCCGCGTCAGGGTGGATGTGGGCCTCGGACGGGTCGTCCACGATCGGCGCGAGCGTGCCGTCGAAGTCCAGCCCCACCACCGTCTCAGCGGCGGCCCGGACCAGCGCGGCGTACCGCTGCTCGCCCACCTCCGCGGTGAACTCCATGACCGAAGCCCATCACACGCGTCCGGGCGTGCGCTTGAAAGGGCCGACAGGGTCAGTCGAGCGGGCCGGTGAGGATGACCGTGAGCCGGTCCAGCCGCATCGGGTCCACGGCCGGCGCGGTGCGCTGGACGCCGAGGTCGAGGGCGAGCAGCCTGCCCGCCTTCTCCAGCCGCGGGGGGTAGTAGACGGTCGATGCCGGGATGGTGCCGTACCAGTTGTCGGAGCCGACCACCTGCCAGCCGATCTGGCTGGCTCGCGCCGCGACCTTGCCGGCCAGGCCGCTGACGTTGGAGTTGTTGAAGACCACGACGTAGATCTTCGAGCGGTCCACCTTCGGCTTCTTCGGCTTCGCGGGCTTGCTGGGCGAGGACTCCGCGGTGGCCGACGGCGTGGTCTCCGGCTGGGAGACGGTGCTGATCTGCTTCTCCTGCGGCGCACTGTCCCGGGTGGCCACGAAGGCGATGCCAGCCATGGCGACGGCGACCACGCTGAGGATCACCACGGGCGAGGGGAAGACCACGCCGCGCTCGTCGCGCGGGTGCCGGGCGGACATGGCTAGATCTCGAAGCCGAGCCGGCGGGCCGAGCGCTGCCGCTGACGGGCGGCGCGCAGCCGACGCAGGCGGCGGACCAGCAGCGGGTCGGCCTCGAGGGCCTCCGGCCGGTCGATGAGGGCGTTGAGGACCTGGTAGTAGCGGGTCGAGGACATGTCGAACTTCTCGCGGACCGCGGTCTCCTTGGCGCCGGCGTACTTCCACCAGTGTCGCTCGAACTCGAGGATCTCCCGGTCGCGGTCGCTGAGGGCAGACTCCTCCGCCTGCCCCGCGTCGGGGCGTCCGACGTTCGCCGCATCCATGCGGTCATGGTAGGCGACGAATCACACCGATGTCATTCAGCGCTCCGGCGTGCCGGACGCGGGCCCGACGCGGGCCTGACGCGGGCTACGGTGCCGCAATGGCTACACGCTGGGGGGTTCTCGGGCCCGGACGCATCGCCCGCTCCTTCGCCCAGGACCTGCGGCTGGTCCCGGACGCCGAGCGCACCGCGGTCGGCTCCCGCTCGCACGCACGAGCCGCGGCGTTCGCGCAGGAGCACGGATTCGCGGCGGCGTACGGCTCGTACGAGGAGCTGCTCGCCGACGAGTCCGTCGACGCCGTGTACGTCGCGTCGCCGCACGCGCTCCACGTCGCGCACGTCAGCGCCGCCCTCGAGGCCGGCAAGCACGTGCTCTGCGAGAAGCCGATCACGCTGCGCGCCGCGGACGCCCAGCAGCTGTTCGCACTGGCACTGCGCCGGGAGCGGCTGCTGATGGAGGCCATGTGGACGGCGTGCCACCCGGTGGTCCAGGCGGTCCAGCGAGGTCTCGGCGAGGGCGCGTTCGGCACCGCGCGCCACCTGCATGCCGAGCTCGGTTTCGTCGTCGACACCCGCGCCGACGACCGGCTGCTCGACCCCGGGCTCGGCGCGGGAGCCCTGCTCGACATGGGCATCTACCCGCTGACCTTCGCCCACCTGCTGCTCGGCGAGGCCGAGGAGCTGACCGCCACCGCGGTGCTCTCGGACACCGGCATCGACCTCGACATCGCGATCGCCGGCCGCTACCCCGAAGGTGCGGTCGCGACCATGGCGGCCTCGATGACCTCGTGGTCCTCCCGTCGGGCCGAGATCGCCACGGACCGCGGCCGGCTGGTGCTGGAGGACTTCCACCACCCGACCCGTGCGACGTACATCCCGACCGCCACCGGCGGCAGCAACGAACTCACCGAGCCGGGCCGGCCGATGGTCGTCTTCGGACGAGACCCCGTGATCGGCCGCGGCTACGGAAACGAGGCGGTCGAGTTCCAGCGGTGCCTGGCCGAGGGGCTCCTGGAGAGCGCTCTGGTGCCGCACGCCCAGACGCTCACGATCATGCGCCAGATGGACGACCTGCGAGCTCAGGTGGGCGTGCGGTACGCCGGAGACTGAGCGGTAGCACACGTCGCCCCAGAGACGCACCACCCGTTCGGGCTACTCGAGGCTCATCCCATTTGGTCAGGCAGGGCACCGCCCGCCCGTAGACGATGTCGCAGGTGCGTCGAGGTATCAGACCTCGACGCGGTCGAGGTGGGTGGCGAGGTCCCGACGCTCCCACTTCCCGTCGTTGACCCGGGGACATCCGGAGGAACCGTGAAGCTCAAGCGCTCCATCTCTCTGCCCATCGTCGTGCTCATCGCCGTCGTCGCCATGGTGATCGGGTCGTTCGGCACCGCCACCGCGGCGGGACTGACGACCAAGCAGGTCAAGAAGATTGCATCGAAGGTCGTCAACAAGAAGGCTTCGGGCCTTTCCGTCGCCCACGCGGCCACTGCCGACAAGGCCACCCTCGCCGACAAGGCCACCCTCGCCACGACGGCCAACAACGCCGCCAGCGCCAACACCGCCACCACCGCCACCACCGCCACCAACGCCACGAACCTCGGCGGCGTCCCCGCTTCGGGCTACGCCCGGCGCATCTTCGCACGGGTCACGTACACGACCGCGAACCCCACCCTCGACGCCGGCAGCCCAGGCATCACGGTGAGCGCGGCCGAGACAGCGCTCGGTTTCGTCGTCCTCACCTTCCCGCAGTCGATGGACAACTGTGCCGTCACCGCCAGCGCGGTGTCGAACGCCGGCACGCAGATCGTGCGGCGCTCGCTGGGCGCCAGTGGGGCGCTCATCCAGTTCGCGATCAAGGACGACGCTGGGGCTGCGGTCCGCTCGAACTTCGACGTGATCGGGGTCTGCTGACGAGAGCCCTTGGGCTGCGCGACGGGCGTCAGCGCTGCTAGCCCGCCTGCAGGAACCGGACGACGGCCAGCACCCGACGGTGCTGGGCGTCGTCCGGCAGCAGGCCGAGCTTCGCGAAGATCCGCTGGGTGTGCTTCTCGACGGCGCCCTCGGTGACCACAAGACCCTTCGCGATCGCTGCGTTGGAGCGGCCCTCTGCCATCAGTCCGAGCACCTCCCGCTCGCGCGGGGTGAGTCCCTCGAGGGGGTCGCGACGGCGACTCATCAGCTGGGCGACCACCTGTGGGTCGAGAACGGTGCCGCCGTCCGCGACCGTGACCAGGGCGGCGAGGAAGTCGTCGAGGTCGCTCACCCGGTCCTTGAGCAGGTAGCCCACGCCGCCGTCGCCCGCGGCGAGCAGGTCGTCGGCGTAGGACACCTCGACGTACTGCGACAGCACCATGATCCGGGCGTCCCGCCAGCCCCGGCGCACCTCGACCGCGGCCCGCAGTCCTTCGTCGGTGTGGCTGGGCGGCATGCGTACGTCGACCACGCCGACCTCGGGGCGCTGCTCCAGCATCGCCGCGACGAAAGACGGACCGTCGCCGACGCCGGCCACGACCTCGTGGCCGGCCTCGGCGAGCAGCAGCTGGAGTCCTTCCCGCAGCAGCAGGGAGTCGTCCGCGACGACGATCCGCATGGGCCTCATGCGCCTCCGACGGGGAGGAACGCCGAGACCACGGTCGGTCCACCCGCGGGCGAGCTGACCTCGAGCCGGCCGTCGGCGGCCAGCACCCGCTGGTGCAGCCCGGCCAGGCCGCTGCCCTTGGCGGGGTGGGCGCCGCCGATGCCGTCGTCCTCGATGCGGACCTCGACCCCGCCGTTCTCCATCCAGACACCGACCGACGCACGAGTGGCCTCGCTGTGCTTCGCGACGTTGGTGAGCGCCTCGGCGACGACGAAGTAGACCGCGGTCTCGACGTGCGGCGGAAGCGTGTCCGGCACGTCGATGGTCGCCTCGACAGGGACCTCGCTGCGCACGGTCAGCTCACCGAGCGCCGCGGTGAGGCCGCGGTCGACCAGCAGCGGCGGGGCGATGCCGCGCGAGAGCGAGCGCAGCTCGTCGACGGTCTCGCGGGCCTGGAGCAGTGCGGCGTCGATGGTCTCGGAGGCGCGATCGGGGTCGTCCGCCAGCTGGCGGCGAGCGCGGCCGAGGTCCATGGTGAGTCGCACCAGACGCTGCTGTGGCCCGTCGTGGATGTCGCGCTCGAGCCGGCGCAGCGAGGCCGCCTCCGCCTCGCGAGCCGCGTCGCGGCCGCCCTCGACTCGGCGTACCTCCTGCTGGAGCTCGGCGCGGCTGCTGAGCATCACGTGCGCCAGGCTGCCGTGCAGGGCCGCGGCGAACCGCATCACCAGCGGCAGCGTGAGCAGCGCGACGGCACCGATGACGAGGTTGAGCACGATCTCGGGGTGCCGGCCCTCGCCGAAGCCGAGCAGCTCCGCGAGGGTCGTGTTCTCGTCGGGGTCGTAGGGGATCCAGCGCTCCCAGAACCAGTACGTCAGGCCGCCTGCCGCCGCCGACCACCAGACCAGCGCGAGCGAGAACGCCGCGGTCCCCGTGATCAGCCCGACCACGCACCACACGACGTCAAGCCAGGACTGCGCGTCCCGCAGGGGCAGCAGCGCCTTGCGCCAGAAGCTGTCCTCGGGGCGCGGGCAGAGGTAGGCCGGCGTCGCGGCCGGCTTCCCGAGCATGCCCCTCAGCCGGACCCGCTCGACGCGCGCGAACCCGCGGGCGACCATCACGGCCACCCAGAGCACCAGCAGCCCGCCGACCAGCACGATGAGCCCGATACCTAGCGCGAGGTTGACGACAACCAGGATGAACGCCGGCAGCGCCAGGAAGAACGCCGAGAGCGCGTAGCCGGAGTCGAGCAGCACCCGGCGCACGCCGCGGGGTCGGACCGGCTCTCTCCATGCGGGCGCCGGGAGGGAGGTGTCAGTCATCGGTTGGGTCATCAGGTACGTCATGGCTCCAGCGTCGTCGCGCACGGTCGCCACCACGATCCTGCCAGCCCGACAGTCGGTGTCGGGCCAGCCCCATGCCCGGCCGTGGCCTCATGACCGCCATGGCCCCTTGGCGGCGCCCACGCCCGACAGGGTGGAGTGCACCGATTGTTCCGTGCCTAGGGTGGAGACGTGGGCCACGACTTGGTGATCGTCGCGAACCGGCTGCCGGTGGACCGGGTCGAGCAGCCGGACGGCACTTCGGTGTGGCGGCCGTCGCCGGGTGGCCTGGTGACTGCGATCGAGCCCGTGATGCGCGCCGACCATGGGGTCTGGCTGGGCTGGCCGGGTGGCACCGAGCAGGACCTCGAGCCGTTCGAGGTCGACGGCCTCGACCTCTACCCCGTGCCGATGAACGCCGATGAGATCGAGGGCCACTACGAGGGCTTCTCCAACGCCACCCTGTGGCCGCTCTACCACGACCTCGTGGCCAAGCCGGAGTTCCACCGCGAGTGGTGGGACTCCTACGTCGAGGTGAACCAGCGGTTCGCGGACAAGGCCGCCGAGCTGGCCAACGAGGGCGCCCTGGTGTGGGTGCACGACTACCAGATGCAGCTGGTCCCCCAGATGCTGCGCCAGCTCCGCCCCGACCTGCGGATCGGGTTCTACCTGCACATCCCGTTCCCACCGGCCGAGCTGTTCCAGCAGCTGCCGTGGCGTCGGCAGCTGCTCGAGGGCCTGCTCGGTGCCGACCTGGTCGGGTTCCAGCTGCCGGGCGGTGCCGCGAACTTCGTGCGCCTCGTCCGCCAGCGGGTCGGGCACAAGACGCACCGCGACCTCGTCTACCTGCCCGACGGGCGCACCGTGCGCGCCGCGGCGTTCCCGATCTCCATCGACGCGCGCGGCTTCGAGGAGCTCGCCCAGACTCCCGAGGTGGCCGCCAGGGCCAAGGAGATCCGCAGCGCGCTGGGCGAGCCGCGCAAGATCTTCCTCGGCGTGGATCGGCTCGACTACACCAAGGGCATCTACGCCCGACTCCGCGCGTACGCCGAGCTGATCCATGACGGCCACTTCGACGTCGAGGACGCGGTCTTCGTGCAGGTTGCTGTGCCGTCCCGCGAGCAGGTCGAGGAGTACAAGATCCTCCGCGACGAGATCGACCGGCTGGTCGGGCGGATCAACGGCGACCTCGGCCGGATCGGCCGGCCGGCGATCAGCTACCTGCACTCGTCGTACCCGCGCGAGGAGATGGCTGCGCTCTACCGGGCCGCCGACATCATGGTGGTGACGCCCTACCGCGACGGGATGAACCTGGTCGCGAAGGAGTACGTCGCGTCGCAGTACGACGACGCCGGGGCCCTGGTGCTCTCGGAGTTCGCCGGCGCCGCGGCCGAGCTGCGGCAGGCGTGGCTGGTCAACCCCTACGACATCAACGGCATGAAGTCCGCGCTGCTCGAGGCCTACCGGGCCGACGAGAAGGACCTGGTCAAGCGGATGCGCGCGATGCGCAGGACCGTGGGCAGCCACGACGTCGCGGCCTGGGCGGACAGCTTCATGACCGCCCTCGCCGACGTCCGCGACGAGCACCGGAAGACGCTCAAGCCGGCCCGGCGCGACTGACGCGGTTGCGGGGGTCGATCACGACCCGGCGGTGATCACGCGGAGGGCGCCGGAGAAGGAGCCGACCGCGACTTCGCGCAGGCGCGGGTGCGACCGGACCAAGGAGGCGACCTGGGCGTATCCCTCGGTCGGGCTGGGACAGACCAGCCTCTCGACGTCCTTCTGGCGCACGGTGACCGCCGGGGTTCCGTTGACGTTGAAGCGCACCAGGAACTGTGCCCCGAGGTGCTGGCGCCTGGGGACCGGCACGATCGTGCACGAGAACGCCGGGTCGCCCCCGGTGTCCACGGCGGGGACCTTGGCCTTGCCGAAGCGGCGAAGGGTCAGGTCGCCGTTGGCGTCGAGGACGAAGGGAGCGAACAGCATGGTGTCCTTGCCGTCGTCGCCGGCGAAGGCGTCGCTGCCGTCGCCCGGTGCCCAGATGTTGATGTCGTCGCCGGCCTCACCGAGCAGCACGTCGCTGTTGGGGGCGGGCGCGGTCCCTGCCTCCGGCCCGCCGACGAGGACGTCGTCGCCGGGGCCCGCGACGAGCGTGTCGCCGCCGCGCTTCCCGACCAGCAGGTCCGCGTTGCCGCGGCCGAAGAGCACGTCGGTGTTGTCCATGTGCTGCTTGGCGGTCACGCCGGGCGGCTGGATGAACGGGTTGGCGGCGTTGTCGTTGTCGGCGCCGAACGTCACGTCGGCGCGGTTGGTCCCGGGCGCCATCACGGCGCCCGCCCCGACGGTGCCGGCGACGAGGGCCAGCGCGGCACCCGCAACCAGGGTGCCTACGTGGCGGGGGGCCCGAGATGGTCGGTTCATGAGCGTTCCTGTCCTGAGTGGTTGATGCCTCGTCAGCCGAGGCTAGGTAGTCACGCTGGGGCCGCGCATGGGGAAGCCACCTCAGATGTGGAGCCCGATGGCCTTAGCCCGGCCCTTGGCCCGGCCCTTCCGAGCCGGGCCAAGGACACCGAGAGGCCTGTCGTGGTTCTGTGCGTGATGCCTCAGACCTCGCAGTTGACCCTTCCGTCGTCGGGGTCGGTGAAGCACAGGTCGACGTCCGACCCGCCGTCCGCGATGTCGTTGGCCAGGAACGGCGCATCGGTCACGCTGATGATGTCCCGGCCGGCGCCACCGCGCAGGATGTTCCGGTCCGCCTGGAACTGGTTGGCGGCGAGCGTGTCGTTGCCGCTGCCGCCGGTGACGTTCTCGACGTCGAGCCGGATGTTGTCGCCCTCGCCGCTGCTGCCGTCGTTGGCGACGTTGTCCAGCCGCACCGTGACCGGGTCACCCGCGTTCCGGCCCTCGTACGTCGCGGTGTCGATGCCGACGCTGCCTTCGAAGAAGTCAGACCCGTCGTCGACCGCGGCGGAGAACCACGTGTCGTTGCCGGCGTTTCCGAAGCCGAAGTCGTCTCCGGCGTTCCCGATCAGGACGTCGTCGTCGTTGTTGCCGCTGAGCGAGTCGTTGCCGAGCCCACCGCGCAGGGTGTCCCGGCCATCGCCGCCGAAGAGCCCGTTGCCGACGTCGCTCCCGGTGAGGGAGTCGTCGGCCTGACCGCCCACGACGTTCTCGGTCGAGAGCTGTACGTCGTCGCGCTCGCCCGCCGCGCCGTCGTTCGACGCGCCGTCGATGGTCACGGTCACGGCGACGGTGCGGGACTGGTACGACATCGTGTCCCGACCGGTGTCGCCCACATAGGAGTCACTGCCGTCAGCGAGCTCGGCCACGAACCGGTCGTCGCCGGCTCCGCCCTTCGCCGAGTCCCGCCCGGCGCCGAGGCAGATCGTGTCGTTGCCGCCGAGGCCGCGTACGACGTCGTTGCCGCCCAGCGCGGCGATGACGTCCGCACCGGCGGTGCCGTTGATCGTCTCGTTGCCGGCCGTCCCGATGATCGTTGCGGCCCGGCCGTTGCAGGTGACAGCCGCCGCCTGGGTGGCCGCGCCGGATGCGGTTGCAGGTGTCCAAGCGGTAGCCGCGAGGGCACCGACCGAGATGGCCGCGAAGCATGCGCTTCGTAGGTTCATTGGATCGCCTTCCATGAGTTGTTGCTTCCTTGAGTTGTTTCGGGCGAGCCAGACGGTAGGCAGCGACAAGGGTCGCGATCATCGGCAACTGCGCCCTAGATTCGGCCTACGAGCACCTCAGATCCCGGGGGTGGCCGGTCACCGGGTCTGAGCTCCCCGGAACCCGCCCCGGAGGCAACGGGCATGGCGCACCGACCCCGGCGTGGCGATACTGGTGGGCGACCCACTGACCCACCGACCCATCACCGCGTCGGTCATGACCTCGGGAACTCATGGCGCACCGCTCCACGTCCACCGCGATGGTCGACCGTGGAACCGAGATGGCAACCCTTGACAGCGCACTGTCGCGCGCCGAGGAGGGCGAGCCGAGCCTGGTCGCGATCTCGGGCGAGGTGGGCATCGGGAAGTCCCGGCTGCTGACCGCGTTCGCGGATCGTATGACGGTGCGCGTCCTCAGCGGGTCATGCTTCCCAGTGGCGGGCGAGTCGATGCCGTTCGCGCCTGTGATCCAGGCGTTCCGAGAGCTCGGTCGCGCCCTGGACCAGGACGAGCGGGCCCGGCTGGAGTGGTGCTGGCCCTACGAGCTGGCCTTCCTGGGCCCCACTGGCCGGGCAGCGCTGGAGTCGCCCGGCACCGCAGGGACCAGCATGTCGGGACAGGCGCGCCTGTTCGAGTCCATCCTCAGCACCCTCGGAGAGCTGGCGGCGATCGTGCCGGGCCGGCCCGCGCCACCGCCGGTTCTGCTCGCTCTCGAAGACCTGCACTGGGCCGACCGGTCCACGCTCGACCTGATCAGCTTCCTGGTCCGCAACCTGCGCGACGAGCGAGTGCTCGTGGTCCTGACCATGCGCACGGACGAGCCGTTCCGCGACGACTTCGTGCGCGACTGGTACGCCGAGCTCGTGCGGCTGTCCGAGGTCACCACGGTCACCCTGGGCCGGCTGACGCACGACCAGACCGCCGAGCATCTCGGCCTGCTCCACGGCCAGCCGTTGCCGGCGCGACACGTCGAACAGGTGTACCGACGTACCGACGGCAACCCGCTCTTCACCGAGGAGGCACTGCCCTGGGTGTTGCACCGCGAGGAGATGCCCGCCTCCCTCACCGGCCTGATCAACGCCCGGCTGAGCGCGCTCCCCGACGACACGCGCCGCGCACTGGGCGTGGTCGCCGTGCTGTCCGGCGAGTCGGCCACGGAGGTCGTCGCCGCGGTGGCTGGACGCTCGGGCGGCAGCCTTGAGGACGACCTCCGCCCCGCACTGGACCGCCGCGTCCTCCAGGTCGGCGCCGACGGTGGCCTGAGCTTCTCTCATCCGCTGGTGGCGGAGATCGTCGAGACCGGGCTGCTCCCCGGCGACCGCAAGCGCCTGCATGCGGACGCGGCCCGGGCCCTGTCGGCTCGGGCGCCGACCGGCGACGACCTGGGCAGGGAGGGCCGGATCGCACACCACTGGCACATGGCCGGGGCGACTCGCCTGGCCTTCGAGTCCTCGATCAGGGCGGGCGTCGCGGCCGAGACCCTGTTCGCGTTCGCGGAGGCCGACGAGCACTTCACCCGCGCCCTGGACCTCCTCGGGGAGCTGGACCCGGCACTCGACCCGTTCGAGGGCACCGGCCTCGATCGGGTGGACCTGCTCGTGCACGCCGCGCAGGCCGCCCACCTGCTGGGGGACGGTGGCCGTGCGGCCAACCTTGCCGACCGGGCAGCCCAGGAATGCGCCGACTCGACCCGACGCGCCGCGGTCCTGGAGCGCAAGGGCCAGATCTGCGTCAACGCCGGCCTGTCCGTCGAGGCCGAAGCGGCGTACGACGAGGCGCTCGACCTGCTGTCTCGTAGTGAGCGGAGCGAGACGCTGGTGCGCGCGATGTCGGGACGAGCGAACCTGCTCGTCGCGTGGAGCCGGTTCGACGAGGCCGAGACCGCCGCGCACGAGGCGCTGGAGCTGGCGCGCGCCTGGGACTTCCCCAGGGAGGAGGGCCGCGCCCTCGGGGCGCAGGGGCTGGTGCTCGCCTACCGTGGCCGGCCTGACGAGGGGGCCGATCAGCTGCTCCGCGCGTTGGAGCTCGCGTACGCACTGGCCGACCCGGACGACCTCGGGACCAGCGTGATCAACACCGGCCACGTGCTCGGCCTGGCCGGCCGCTACGACGAGGCCGTCGAGGTGTGCGCGGCCGGCTACGACGCCCTGCGTCGAGTGGGGTTGGCACGGCAGGACGGCGCGTTCGTCCGCGCCAATGCGGTCGAGTGCCTGATCAGGGCCGGACGGTGGGACGACGCCTCGGGGCTGATGACCAAGGCTCTCGACCAGCTTCCGCGCGGGCTGCGCGGGTTCCCGGTGCTGCTGCTGAGCGCCCGGCTGGCGCTCGTCCGGGGCGACCTAGACGAGGCGCGGCGTCGCGCTGCGGAGCTCGATGCGCTGGCCGACGAGCACGGGTTCCCGGAGGCGTGGTTGCGAGAGATGCGCGAGGTCACGGCGGGCGTCGCGTGGTGGGATGGCCGCCCGGAGGACGCGCTCGCGATCGCCGAGCGGGGCCTGGCGGACGTGGCCCGCAGCGGAGAGCAGGCATTCGCGTCCCGCCTCGCGGCGCTGGCTGCGCGGGCCCTCGGCGACCTCGCAGAGCGCGAGGGGAAGGTGCCGGACGGTGTGCCGCGGCTGGCCGGGCTCCTGGCCGATCTCGACCCCGATCCGCTGGACGCCTCGGCAGGTCTGCTGCCCGACTCGAGGGCCTGGTCGCAGACGTTGGTGGCAGAGCTGGGCCGGGCCCGACGGGTGGCCGACCCCAAGGCGTGGGGCCGGGCGGTCTCGGCCTGGGAAGAGGCCAACGACGCGTTCTTCCACCTCTACGCACGGTGGCGGTACGCCGAGGCCCTGGTCATGCGCAAGGTAGCGGGCGAGGCCACGGTGGCCGCCGTCCGCGACACCCACACGGCCGCGCGCGAGCTGGGGGCGCTCCTGGTGGTCGCCGAGCTCGAGAAGCTCGCGCGCTGGGCCCGGGTCGACCTGGCGTCCGAGCCGGAGCCTGGTGAGCAGGACTCTGACCAAGCTGTCGAGCTCACCTACCGGCTCACCGAGCGGGAGCGCGAGGTGCTGGCCGGGCTGGTCGCCGGGCGCACCAATCGGCAGCTCGCCGACGCGATGTTCATCAGCGTCAAGACGGCCAGCGTCCACGTGTCCAACGTCCTGCGCAAGCTGCACGTGAACAGCCGTGAACAGGCTGCGCGCATCGGGGCGCGCCTCGACCTGTGATCAGGTCGCCTGTGGCTGGTTCGCAGAGACCTGCGGCGCCATCAGTGCAGTGATCTCCTCCTGGAGCTGCGGTCCGACGACGCCCCAGCCGGGCTCGTAGCCGTACACCTCTCGCATCGAGAGAGTCGTGCAGATGCCGTTCAGCACATCGACGTCGTCGGGTCCGATCAGGCTCGGGTGGATCACCCCCACGGCCTCGGAGACCTTGAGCAGGTCGCGGCGCAGGGTGCGGACGTAGTTGGCGAACCTGACGCTCTTGAGGGTCGGATCCAGCCCGCGTGTGTAGCGCGGGTTCTGGGTCGCCACGCCCACCGGGCAGTGGTCGGTGTGGCACTTCTGCGCCTGGATGCACCCGATCGAGAGCATCGCCTCGCGTCCGACGTTGACCATGTCGGCGCCCAGCGCAAAGGCCACTACGGCGTTCTCCGGGATGCCGAGCTTGCCGGCGCCGATGAAGGTGAGGTCCTCGGTGAGACCGGCCGCTGCGAACCGTCTGTAGACCTGGGCGAAGCCCACCCGGAAGGGGTAGGCGACGGCGTCCGCGAAGATCATCGGCGCCGCGCCGGTCCCGCCCTCACCGCCGTCGACGTTCACGAAGTCCACGCCGCGCTGCTCCGAGGCCATGATCCGGACGAGATGGTCCCAGAACTCCATGTTCCCGACGGCGGACTTGATCCCCACGGGCAGCCCGGTCGCGTCCGCGACGGTCTCGACGAAGTCGACCATCGAGTCCACGTCCGAGAAGACCCGGTGCCGGCTCGGCGACGCGCAGTCCTTCCCCTGCTCGATGCCGCGCACCCGGGATATCTCGGAGCTGACCTTGGCGCCGGGCAGCATGCCGCCGAGGCCGGGCTTGGCGCCCTGGGACAGCTTGATCTCGATCGCGCGGACCGGCGTCGACGCGACCAGGTCGGTGAGCAGGGCGAGGTCGAACTCCCCGTTCGCGTCGCGGCAGCCGAAGTAACCGGTGCCGATCTGGAAGATCAGGTCGCCGCCGCTGAGATGGTACGACGAGATGGCGCCCTCGCCGGTGTTGTGCAGGCAGCCGGCCAGGGCGGCTCCGCGGTTCAGCGCCTCGATGGCGTTGCCGGAAAGGGCGCCGAAGCTCATCCCCGAGACGTTGACCACCGACTCCGGCCGGAACGCGTGGCGCCGTCCGCGCGGCCGGCCGAGCACCTTGCCGGACGGCAGGGACGCTTCCTCGTGGGCGTGCGACGCGGTGGGGGCCCCGGGGCCGGCGAAGGTCCGGTGCTTGATGATCGGGTAGCCCTCGGCGTTCTCGAGGTCGTTGTCGGTGCCGAAGCCGAAGTAGTTGTTCTCCAGCTTGGACGAGGCGTAGACCCATCGCCGCTGGTCCCGGCTGAACGGCCGCTCCTCGTCGTTCGAGGTGACGATGTACTGGCGCAGCTCGGGGCCGAACCGCTCGAGGGTGAACCGCAGGTGCCCGACGACCGGGAAGTTGCGCAGGATGGCGTGCTTCTTCTGGGTCAGGTCGTGAGCAGCGACCGCGCCCAGGGCGGCCGCGGCACCGGCCGCGACCCGGGTCCACTTCATGTGCTGTGTCTAGCCGGGCGGACGACGCCCTGTCGATCCCCGCCGGGGTGGACCCGGGCTACCGTTCGGAACATGGACTTCGTGCCCAAGCCCGACCAGGTCGTCTCGGCGGCCGGCAACGTGGCGCACAAGGTCTTCTACGGGGGACTCGCCGACCTGCGTCCCATGCCGCGCACCCTGATCGACGAGGGGACGCTACGGGAGGTCTACCACTACCGGCCCGTCGCCACCGCTCGTCAGCAGGGCGACCCGGTGCTGCTGGTGACGCCACTCGCTGCGCCGGCGCTGTGCTTCGACCTCCGCCGAGGGTGCTCGCTGGTCGAGCACTTCGTCGAGGCCGGCCGGCCGACGTACCTCGTCGAGTACGGCGAGGTGTCGTTCAAGAACCGGGCCCTCGGCATCGAGCACTGGATCGACGAAGTCGTACCCACCGCCGTCGAGGAGGTCTCGAAGCACGCCGGCGGACGCCCGGTGCACCTGGTCGGCTGGAGCCTGGGCGGGATCTTCAGCCTGCTCGTCGCCGCGGACCGCCGCGACCTCGCGATCGCCTCGGTCAGCGTGGTCGGGTCTCCAGTCGACATCACCCAGGTGCCGCTGGTCGCGCCGCTGCGGCCGCTCCTGAACCTCACCGATGGCCGGCTGCTGACGCCGATCTACCAGCTGCTCGGCGGCGCGCCGAAGCCGCTGGTGAAGTGGGCGTTCCAGCTCTCGTCGTTCCAGAAGCTGATCACCAAGCCGCTGGCGGTGGCCGCCCGGCTCGACGACGCGGACTTCCTGGCGCAGATGGAGGCAGTGGACCGGTTCACCGACAACATGATCGCCTACCCGGGCCGATCGTTCGGCCAGCTCTACCACCGGTTCGTCCGGAGCAACGCACTCAGCGACGGTCGGTTCCACCTCGGCGACCGCGCCATCGACCTGGCCGCCATCACCGCGCCGGTGCTGGTCTTCGCCGGGGCCACGGACGGCATCGCGCCGATGGGCTCGGTGAAGGCCGTCGTACCCCTGCTCAGCGGAGCGGCGGAGGTGCGGTTCGAGATCGTCCCCGGCGGCCACCTCGGGATGCTGACCGGCAGGGCCGCCCGCGGCTCGACCTGGCGGGTGCTCGACGAGTGGGTCGGCCAGTGGTCGACGGCCGACGAGGTCACTCCGGCGGAGAAGCCGACCACCAAGAAGGCGACCAGGAAGAAGGCGGCGAAGAAGTCTGCTGCCAAGAAGGCCTCCACGAAGAAGGCGGCCTCCGCCAGGAGGCCTGCTCCGGACGCCGACGCGATCGGTGTCAACCCGACGCGTCGCTACGGCTCGGCGAGCTCGCGCAGCCTGGCGCGCTGAGCTACCGCTCCGTTCACAGTTGGGTGTAGGTCATCCGGATCCAGAAGAGGCAGTCGTCGTTGTTCAGCGGGACGGGTGGCGCACCGCTGTCCCAGTTGAAGCTGCCGACGTCCACCCAGACCCCCGCTCCGTCCGCGGCCCTCCGGTAGCGGTAGGCGAACGAGTCGTAGTCGTTGTCGAGCTCGTAGATCGCGACATCGGTGAGCGGCTGCTGGTAGGAGTGCGTGATCAGACCGTTCTCGTAGATCCCGACGCCGTCCTCCTGGCTGCGCAGGATGATGGTGTCGCCGGTGCCGGTGCAGCCGACCTTGATGGTCAGCCCGTTGTGGGCCGCCACGGTGGACAGCGGGCTGCCGGGCGACAGCCGCCGCACAACGAGGTCGGTCTGGGGACCGAGCGTGAGCGTCGACTCGTCGATGTCGGCGCCGGTCAGCGAGTTGTCCGCGACCTTGGGCGAGCTGACGGCATCGCTGGAGAGGTCACGTGCCTTCACCGCGCCGTTCCTGATGCTCTTCGACACGACGGTGTTCTTGGCGACGGTCTTCTTGGCCACCGTGCCGGCGGCGTGGGCGCCCGCTGGGAGCGCCAGGCAGATCGCCACTAGGGCGAGCAGGTTGCGACGGAGCCATGACATGACCGGACGCTAGCGCGGTCCCGCTGCCCCAGGACCCATCTCGCCCTAGTCTGCCTCCGTGGAGACCGCCTCGAGCCTGCCGCGGTCGGTGCGGTTCGGCTACGGCTCCGGCTCAGTGGCCACCGGTGCGTTCGGGACGGTCCCCGGGCTGATGCTGCTGCCCTACCTCACCGACAGCCTCGGCATCGCTGCCGTGGCGGCGGGCTTCATCGTGTTCGTCCCGAAGGCGTGGGACGTGGTGCTGAACCCCATCGCCGGCCGGATCAGCGACCGCACCGACGACCCGCGCGGACCGCGGCGACCGTGGCTGCTGCGCGCCGGGCTCTCCCTGGCGGTCGCCTTCGCGCTGCTGTTCGCGGCGCCGTCGATGGGCTCGAAAGCGGCCGAGGCGGCCTGGGTCTTGGTGTGCTTCCTGGCCTGCGCGACGGCGTACGCGTTCTTCCAGGTGCCCTACGTGTCGATGCCCGCCGAGATGACGTCGTCGTACGACGAGCGCACCCGACTGATGACGTGGCGGGTGGCGATCCTCGCCTTCACGATCATGCTCGCCGGCGCGACCGCTCCGGTGATCCGTGACGCGGTCGGTGGCCGGGCGGGCTACCGGGTGATGGGGATCGCGATGGCGCTGGTGATCGTGGTCGGCGTGGTGTCCGCCTATCGAGGCACGAGGAACGCCCCGCTGGGTGCGGTCGAGGCCGGACCGGGCACGCTGCGCGACCAGCTGCGGATCGTTGCCGGCGCACGCGACTTCCGATTCCTCCTGGTCACGTTCGTCGTCCAGGCGCTGGCCACCGGCTGCATGCTCGCCGGAGTCGACTACATGGCGACCGACGTGCTGGACCGCAAGGGCGCGACGACCGTGCTGTTCGTGTGCTTCGTCGCTCCGGCGCTGCTGCTCACCCCGGCGTGGGCAGCCCTCGGCGCGCGGATCGGCAAGAAGCAGGGCTACCTGATCGCCTCCGTGATCCTGGCCGCGGGAGCGCTCCTCAGCGTGCTGGCCCGCTCGGCGCCGTTCGGCCTGATCGTCGGGGCGGTCGCGCTGGTCGGCGTCGGGTACGCCGGCGCGCAGGTCTTCCCGCTCGCGATGCTCCCCGACGCGGCGGCCGTCGACGCCCGTCGTACGGGCAGCTCGCGGGTCGGCGTCTACACGGGGGTGTGGACGGCCGGCGAGACGCTCGGCCTCGCGCTCGGCCCCGGGCTCTTCGCGCTGGTGCTGGCGGCGGGTGGCTACCGGTCGAGCACCGACGGCGACGTGGCCCAGTCGGAGTCGACCCAGACCGCGATCACGCTCGGCTTCTCGGTGCTGCCCGCACTGCTCATCGTGGTCAGCCTCGTGTGGCTCGTGCGCTACACGCTCGGCTCCGACCAGGTGGACGAGACCCCGACAGGAGTCGCGGTATGAGCGACGCACTCGAGCGGCTCAAGGCCCTCCAGGCCAGCGACCTGCCGGTGCACGGCGGCCGGACCCTGGCCTACGTCTACGACTCCGGGCTGCCCGACATCGACCGGATCGGCCGCGAGGCGGTCGCGGCGTACGCCGGCTCCAACGGCCTCGACCCGACGGCGTTCCCGAGCCTTCTCAAGATGGAGAACGACCTGGTCGGCTTCGCCCTCGGTCTGCTCGACGGACCCGCGTCGGCGGTCGGCACCGTGACCTCAGGCGGCACCGAGTCGGTGCTGCTGGCGGTGCAGGCGGCGCGCGATGCGCACCCGGATGTCGTCGAGCCCCGCATGGTGCTGCCGGCCACGGCGCACGCTGCCTTCCACAAGGCCGCGCACTACTTCGGCGTCGAGCCGGTGATGGTGCCGGTCGGCGCCGACTTCACCGCAGACGTCGCGGCGACCGAGGCGGCGGTGGACGATGACCCCGACCGAACGGTGCTGGTGGTGGCGAGCGCGCCGTCGTACGCGCACGGCGTCGTCGACCCCGTCACCGAGCTCGCGGCAGTCGCCACCGCTCGCGGGATCCGGTGCCACGTCGACGCCTGCATCGGCGGCTGGGTGCTGCCGTACGCCGCGCGGCTCGGCCGAGCCGTGCCCCCGTGGACGTTCGCTGTCGAGGGGGTCACCTCGATCTCGGTCGACCTGCACAAGTACGGCTACGCACCCAAGGGCACGTCGCTGCTGCTGCACCGGACGCCGGAGCTGCGGAAGCCGCAGTTCTTCGCGTCGGCGGCGTGGCCGGGCTACACGATGCTGAACTCGACGATGCAGTCGACCAAGTCGGGCGGTCCCCTGGCCGGCGCCTGGGCCGTCGTCGAGTCGCTGGGTGACACGGGCTACGAGCTCCTTTCGCGAGAGGTCTTCGAGGCCGTCGACGCGATCGTGGCCGGGACCGCCGACATTCCGGGCGTCGATGTACTGGTTCATCCACAGTCCACGCTGATCGCGCTGGTCACCGACGCAAGCTGCGACGCGTTCACGGTCTGTGACGAGATGGCGGCGCGCGACTGGTACGTCCAGCCCCAGATGTCCTACGCCGGGACACCGCCGACCATCCACCTCTCGGTGAGCGCCGCCACGGGCCGGTACGTCGACGAGTTCCTCATCGCGCTGCGCGACTCGGTCGAGGCCGCCCAGGCGTCCGGACCCGTCAGGGTCGACCCCGACGTGGTCGCCTTCGTCGAGGCCCTCGACCCGCGGGCCCTCACGGACGCCGACTTCGACGGCCTGCTCGCCGCCTCGGGACTGGTCGGCGCCGGCGAGGACGGCGGCCTGGCCCTTCCCGACCGGCTGGCCGAGGTGAACGCGCTGCTCGACGTCGCAGCCCCTACGATGCGCGAGGCGCTGCTGGTCGCGTTCCTCGACCGGCTGTCCCGGCCGCACCGATGACCGAAGCCGGGGTCCGCCGCCTCGAGATGGTCGCGGAGCTCCACCGCCGCGGCCACGAGCGTCTCCGGATCACCCCGTCCATCGCGCCGAGCGGCCTCTACTGGCGGCTCACCGTGTCTACCGCCGGCTGCGACGACGTCGACCGCTGGACCTCAGGCAACCCCGACGACGGGCTCGACGCGGAGGCTCTCGCCGAGCGGTTCCTCGCCGAGCACCCGATCCTTGCCGAAGCCGGACGCGGCGGCGACCCGGCGTACGCCGCCTGGCTGGTCCATGTCGTCGACCTGGCGCGACGCGGGTGGCTTGCCTACTTCCACGCGGACTGGGAGACCGACGACTTCCAGGGCGTCCCGCTCACCGGCCCGGAAGAGGGCCGGCCGGTGCTCGAGGAGCCGCCGGGTGGGCGCTACTGAGCCGGCGGGTGCTGGGCGAGCCACGCGGCCGCGGCCCGCTTGCCCGCTCTCGCGAGCCACGCATCCTGGATCACCTCGGTCAGCTCCTCGAGCGAGAGCTCGCCGATCCGCGACCCGCGCAGCAGCACCGACGCGTGGCCGTTGAAGTGCGGTGTGCTGAAGAACGGCGTCGACTCGTCGAGCACCAGCGCCCGCTTGTCCTCCTCGGACTCGACCCAGAAGACGATCACGTCGTCGTACCGCTCGCCGGTCTCGGGGTCGAAGGCATCCGGGCGCGGGGTGCGGAAGAAGATGAAGCTGCGGCGGCTCACCTGGTAGACCGCCCGGTCACGCTCGTCGTAACGCGTCGCCCCTGGCATCGAGAGCGCCAGCTGGTGCACGTCCGAGACCTTCGCGCGGCGGGCCACGACCCGAGGCTAGTTACTGGGGCGTGCTGGCGTCCGAGGTGGGGTCGATGAGGATCTTGGCATGCGCCTCGGGGTCGCCCAGGGCAGTGAAGGCGGCGGCCACGCCGTCGAGCCCGACGGTGCCGGTCACGAGCGCGGAGGCGTCGACCTTGCCGTCGGCGAGCGCATGCAGCGTGTCGCGGAACTCCAGCGGTGTGTAGCCAAGGACGAACCGCAGGTCGAGCTCCTTGTTGATCGCCATCGAGGGCCGGAACCGGTCCGTGCCCATGCACACGCCGACGACGACCACCCGCGCCGCGAGCGGCGCCTGGGAGACGATGGACTCGATCATCCCGGGTACGCCGACGCACTCGAAGACCACCGGCCCGGTGGGCATCGCGACACCGGCGGCGTCGGCGGCGCGGAAGACGTGCCTCCAGCCCGGCAGCCGCCGCAGCTTGTCCATCGAGTCGACCGCCAGGCCGAGCAGGTCGGGCGCCGAGGTCATGAACTTCGAGGACGCGACGTCGTACGGCGACGCGTCGGTCGGGTCGACGACGATGCTGGCGCCACACCTGGTCGCCAGCGCTCGCCGGCCCGCCGACAGGTCGGAGGCCACGATCGTGCGGACGCCGCGTGCCTTGAGCCAGCAGATGACTGCGAGACCGACCGGGCCGCAGCCGAGCACGATCGCCACGTCCTTCTTGGAGACGTCGCCGCGGTTCACGGCATGCAGTGCGACCGCCATCGGCTCGGTGAGGGCCGCGACGTCCGGCGCGAGCCCGTTCGGCACCAGGAACGACAGCGACTGCTCGGCCACCACCTGCTCGGCGTACGCACCGGGCGCGAGCGGTGAGAGCCCGGTCGGGTGGACGGCTCGGTCGACGCGCACGAGTGGGAAGACGGCGACATGGGCGCCCTCGCGGAACCCCTTGCGCACGCCGCGGCCCCGCTCGCGCACCTGGCCGACGAACTCGTGGCCGAGCACTGTCGGGGTCGAGCGGCGCATGAACTCCCCGTAGTCGAGCTCGTCCATCACCTCGGCAAGGTCGTCGCAGTGCTCACGGGCGTGGAGGTCGGAGCCGCAGATGCCGCACCGCAGCACGTTGAGCACGAGCTGCCCCTTGGCCGGCCTCGGGTCGGGCAGCTCGACGACGGACAGGGTCGCGTCGACGCACGACACGGCCCTCATCGCGAGCTCGCCTCCTGCTCAGGTGTCCGTAGCGACGCGGTGACCCGTTCGTTGTGAGCCATGTGCCGATTATGTTCGAAGGCCAGGGGCTGTCCCGCCGCGCCCTGCTCAGCAGCGCCTCAGCCGGCGCCACGCTGCTCGGCAGCGGCCTGCTGACCGGCCTCGCTGATGACGCAGAGGCCGCCGTCCTCGGTGGGACCCGCCAGGGTCCGCTCCCGAAAGAGGTCGACGTGGTGGTGGTCGGCGCCGGCCTCGCCGGCCTCGTCGCGGCCCGCGAGGTCGCCCGCAAGGGCCGGTCGGTGCTCGTGGTGGAGGCCCGCAAGAGGGTTGGCGGCCGGGTGCTCAACCACCCCCTGACGAACACGAAGCACAGCAGCCAGGTCATCGAGTCGGGTGGTGCCTTCATCGGCCCGACCCAGAACCACATCGCACGGCTGGCCCAGGAGCTCGGGGTGCCGACCTTCCTGCAGTACAACAGCGGCAACAGCGTCTACCAGTCGTCGACGATCGGCCGGCTGGAGTACCCCGGCACGGTCCCTCCGGACCCGACGATCCTCGTGGACGCGGCGCTGCTGCTCCAGCAGATCGACGGGTACGCCGCCGAGATCGACGTCGCCGCACCCTGGGCGCACCCGCGGGCCGAGGAGTGGGACTCGATGACGCTCAGCCAGTGGATCCAGGCCAACGCGCTCAACCCCGCCGGCATCGAGAACGTCATCGCCTGCTGGACGCAGCCGGGCTTCGGCGCCGACCCGAGCGAGCTGTCGTTCTTGTTCACGCTCTGGTACGTCGCCTGCTCGGGCGACGAGCAGCACAAGGGCACCTTCTCGCGGAACTCCGACACGGCGAACGGCGCCCAGGAGCGCCGGTTCGTCGGCGGCTCCCAGAGGGTGCCGCTCAAGCTGGCCAGGAAGCTCGGCGACCTCGTCGCGCTCCGGGCGCCGGTGCAGCGCATCGTCCAGAGGCACCACCGGGTGCACGTCAGGACCGGACGCGGCAACGTCGTCGCGAAGCGGGTGATCGTGGCCGCGCCGCCGCCGACGGTCCTCGACATCGGTTTCCACCCGGGGCTGCCCGCCGACCGGCGGGCGCTGCTGACCTCGACCCGCATGGGTCAGCTGATGAAGTGCGACGCGATCTACGAGACGCCGTTCTGGCGGGCCGCCGGGCTCAACGGCTTCGGCATCAGCGACCACGGCGCAGCCCGCGCGGTCTTTGACAACACCCCGCCCTCCGGCGGCCCCGGCGTGCTGCTCGCCTTCGTCGGGGGCTCAGCCTGGCGCACCTACGGCACCATGTCGAAGGATCAGCGCCGGGCCGCGGTGCTGCAGGGGTTCGCGGAGATGTTCGGCCCACAGGCGCTCAACCCCGTCGACTTCGTCGAGCACGACTGGACCACGGAGCGGTGGACCCGCGGCGGCCCGACCGCGATCCACGGCCCCCGCACGCTGGTCCCCTACGGCCCGTCCGTACGCCGGCCGCTCGGCCGGGTGCACTGGGCCGGCACCGAGACGGCGACGTACTGGAGCGGCTACATGGACGGCGCGGTGAGCTCCGGGAAGCGCGCGGCCGCCGAGGTCCTGGCCAAGCTGCGCTGAGTACAGTGCCCGCGTGTCAGCGCTGGCCGGGCTCGTCGACAAGAGACTCATGGCTCCGGACTGGGCCGAGGCGCTGGCGCCGGTGGACGACCGCATCGGCCGGATGGGCCAGTTCCTGCGCGAGGAGCTCGCGGCCGGGCGGGCCTACCTGCCGGCCGGCGACAGCATCTTCCGTGCGTTCCAACGGCCGCTAGCCGACGTCCGGGTGCTCGTGGTCGGTCAGGACCCCTACCCCACGCCCGGCCACCCGATCGGGCTCAGCTTCGCGGTCGAGAAGCACGTGTGGCCGCTCCCCAGGAGCCTCATCAACATCTACGTCGAGCTGCGCGACGACGTCGGCGTCGTACCGCCGCGGCACGGCGACCTCACCGGGTGGGCCGACCAGGGCGTGATGCTGCTCAACAGGGTGCTCACCGTGCGGCCGGGCGAGTCGGCCTCGCACCGCGGCCGTGGCTGGGAGGAGGTGACCGAGCGCGCCATCTCCACGCTGGTGGAGCGCGGCGGGCCGTGTGTCGCGATCCTCTGGGGACGGGACGCCCAGTCGCTCAAGCCGATGCTCGGCCAGGTGCCGTGGGTCGAGTCGGTGCACCCCTCCCCGCTGTCGGCCAGCCGGGGCTTCTTCGGCTCGCGACCGTTCTCGAGGGTCAACCGGATGCTCGAGGAGCAGGGCGCGGCGCCCGTGGACTGGTCGCTGCCGGACTGACCTGTCGGGGTAGTCCGTGACGTTCGGCCTGTGGAAACGCTGGTTCCACAGGTCCTTTCGTCACGGACTATCCCGACGCCCCCATGGTGGAATGAAGTTGAATGTGAAACCATTGTGTCTGTCATGAGCGACCGGATGCCCGCCCTGTACATCGGCCACGGCGCGCCGCCGCTGCTGGACGACCCGGTCTGGTCGGGCCAGCTGGCGGCCTGGGCCCAGGACCTGCCGAGGCCGACTGCGATCCTGATCGTGAGCGCGCACTGGGAGTCCGCGCCGGTGATGCTCAGCGCCGACCGGGCGCCGCTGGTCTACGACTTCGGCGGCTTCGACGCGAAGTACTACCGGATGACCTACGACACCCCGAGCGCCACCGCCCTGGCGGAGCGGGTCGCCGCGATGATGCCGAGCTCCGAGCCGGTGCATCAGCACGCCAGCCGGGGGCTCGACCACGGCGCCTGGGTCCCGCTCCGGATCATGTACCCGGAGGCCGACATCCCGGTGCTGCAGCTCTCGCTGCCTACCCACGACCCGGTCCGCCTCCTCGCGCTGGGCGAGCGACTCCGGCCGCTGCGCGACGAGGGCGTGCTGATCATCGGGTCCGGCTTCCTCACCCACGGGCTGCCGTTCCTGACCGAGTTCCGCATCGACGCGGCCGCGCCCGGCTGGTCCACAGACTTCGACGCCTGGGCCGGCGACGCCCTGGCCCGCGGCGACGTCGACGCGCTGGCGTCCTACCAGAGCCAGGCGCCGGGCATGCCCTACGCGCACCCGACCGTCGAGCACTACACCCCGCTGTTCGTCACCCTCGGCGCCGCCACCGACCCCGAGGAGCCGGGGCTCCAGGTCATCGACGGCTTCTGGATGGGCCTCTCGAAGCGGAGCCTGCAGGTCGCCTGAGAGGTTCTAGGGTCCTGATTCAGAATCAGGACACTAGGGCAGGACCAGCGCCGGGTTCGAACTGCGCGTCTCGCTCACGTAGCCCTTGCCGTGCACCGACACGGTGGCGACGACGTACTTTCCGATCAGCGAGGGTCCGATGTGCAGCCGCATGGAGGAGCCCTTCTGGATCAGCTTCCCATTGGCGTACCACCGGCAGACGTGGTGCACGTGGTTCAGTTCCGGGGGGCCACCCCACTCGGGGTCGAACCAGGCACGAACCGTCTGTCCGACGTGAACCTTCTCCTGGACCGCGCCCTTGATGAACGGCCGGAAGAAGATGGCTCGCTGCGCGATGTGCTTCGGTGCCGTGCGCACGATCGCTCGGTGGTACCCCGGCACGATGGCGGTGACCTCGGCCACGAGCCTCCCTCGATCGCCGACCGGGACCCGGATCCGGCGGGCCGTGAGGACGTCCTCGTTGTGGTCGCGCACGAGCTGACCGTCGACGTACCACCGGTACACGAGCCGGGTCGGCGCCGGCTGGAAGGTCCCGCCGATCCTCAGGCGGGCCCAGCTCGACTCGATGACCTTCCGGGTGATCCGCGGCTGCGCCACCACCGGCACGGCAGGCAGCTGGGGGATGCTCACGTGCAGGGTGGCCCCGGTCGCCGGATCCTGCGCACCGACGGACACGGTCACGGATCCGAGGTGGATGACGTCGCCGGGCTGCCAGGAAGTCGCCGGCGGGAAGACCACCGACGACTTCGGGATGAGGAACGTGGTGCGCAGCCCGCCGAACGTCGTCACGGTCACCCCGTCCGGGCAGAACGGGTAGGGCCGGTGCGCGTCGAGGCCGGTGGTCGTCCGGTAGTCGAGGTAGTAGGTCTCGCCCGTCTCCGGGTCGAGGATCGAGAGTCCTCGGACACCGGCAGTGTTGCCACGGGCCGGGAGCAGGACGTCCTGCTCGGTCGGCCCGAGGTCCCCGTCGATCGCGTAGACCTCACCCGGTGCGAGGATCCCGGACCTCGCCCGGGTCGCGGTTCCGATGACCGATCCGGGACCGGAGCCCATCGGCGAGTAGCAGTCGCCGTACTCCGACCGCTGGCAGGTCTCGCCGGGAGGGCAGCCTCGCCAGGCATGGTTGAGTCCGAGCGTGTGGCCCAGCTCGTGCACGAGCGCATTGTGGAAAGCCTGGTCGGAGTTCTCCGGGACCAGGGCGGTGCCGTCGCCGGAGGCCCACCCGGTGGTCAGGTCGGCAACACCACCGTTGTGGGCGTTCACCCCGCACTCCGCCGGCAGCAGGAGCAGGAGATGGGTGACCAGGGCGGGGGTCGAGTGCTTCGGGACCTTGAGCAGCTTGCGCGCCTCGCCGGCCATCTCGAACATTCCCGCTCCGCCGGCCGCTCCGCACCCCTCGGCGACGCTCGGCGCCTTCTTCGAGGCGAAGGAGACCGGGCCGACTCGGACGAACGACGTGAAGCCCGCGGGCACCGTCGTCGTCCACTCGGAGAGCGCCCCGTCGACAGCCGCGGCGAGCTGGTCGGGGGTGCGCGTGAAGGCACCACGGTTGGTGACGATGCCGACGTAGACGCGGTGCTCCGTCGCGTAGCCGTAAGGGACCTCTCCGTCGCTCCGCTCGGCGCGCCCGGAGATGACGCGAGCCACGTCACCGTGCGACGCGACCCGGCGTTCCTCGTGTCGGCCGGCGGTCGCCGACGGCGCGTCGACGAGCCCAAGAACGAGCAGAAGCACGACCGCCAAGGACCCCGTGACACGACGCATGACGGGACCTTATGGCCCCCGAAGGCACGATGTCAGCGGATGCGCGTCTTCCGCATCATCTTGAGCCCGCCGAGCATCCCCTTGACGTACTTGTCGTAGTCCTGGCCCGGCCGGGCGCCCATCACCTGCTTCTTGAGCACCGCGAGGTTCTGGACGTCGGTGTACTTCAGGAGTCCCTGGTCGCCGTGGCGGGCGCCGACGCCGGACTGCTTCACGCCGCCGGACGGCGTGCCCTTCGAGGCGAACGCGGTGGCGAGGATGTCGTTGACGTTTACGTTGCCGGACTCGATCCGCCGGCCGACGGCGCAGGCGTTCGCGACGTCGCCGCCCCAGACGGAGGCGTTGAGGCCGTAGTCGGTGTCGTTGGCCAGCGAGACCGCCTCGTCGACGGTGTCGTACTTGTGCAGCGCGACGACCGGGCCGAAGGTCTCTGTGACACCGGCCAGCATGTCCTTGGTGACGCCCTCGAGGATCGTCGGCTCGAAGAACGCCGGCCCCAGGTCGGGCCGCGCGCGACCGCCGGTGAGCACGGTGGCACCCTTGGCCACGGCGTCCTCGACGTGCGACTGGACGCGGTCCTTGTGGTCCGGCGAGACCAGCGAGCCGACGTCCGGCCCGAAGTCGTACGACGCGCCGAGCTTCAGCGCCTCGGTCGCTGCGACGAGGCGGCTCTTGATGTCGTCGTACTTGCTTGCGGGGAGGTACATCCGCTCGATGTGCATGCAGATCTGGCCGGTGTTGCCGAACGCCCCGAACATCGCAGCCTGCACGACCTCGTCGAGGTTGGCGTCTTCGAGCACGATCATCGGGTTCTTGCCGCCGAGCTCGAGGCAGGCGCCGATCAGGTTGCGTCCTGCCCGTTGGCCGATCACTCGACCGGTCGCCGTGGATCCGGTGAACATCACGTAGTTGGCGTGGTCGATCAGCGCCGGCCCGACATCGGGGCCCTCGCCGCAGACGACCTGGAACAGCCCCTTGGGAAGCCCGGCCTCCTCGAGCATCTGGACGCCGTAGAGCGGAGACAGCGCGGTCTTGTTGTCGGGCTTGAGCACGATGCCGTTGCCGGCCATGAGCGCCGAGATCGAGTCGGAGATACCGGTCGCGAACGGGAAGTTCCAGGGCGCGATGATCCCGATGATCCCCTTGGGCAGCCGGAGCTCGGTCGACGTCGACAGCAGCGGCACCGGCCCGCCGCGCTTGACCGGCCTGAGCAGCTTCGGCGCCCGCTTGAGGTAGTGGCTCATCACCATCACCGGGTCGCAGGTCTCCTCGATCGCCATCCGGCGGTTCTTGCCGGACTCGGCCTGGATCAGGTCGGTGGTGGTCTGCGCGTTGTCGATGAACAGCGTGTGCGCGCGCTTGAACACCGCGAGCCGGTCCTTGAGCGGCCGGGCGGCCCACGCCACCTGCGCCTCGCGAGCGCTGGCGTAGGCAGCCTCCACGTCCGCCGGCGTGGACTGTGGCAGCTCGACGAGCAGGTCACCGGTGTAGACCTCGGTGAGCTTCCAGCTGCCGCCACTCGTGGAGGGGACCCGAGCGACGAGCCCCTCGAGGAAGGCGTCGGTGAGCGACGCGGGTCGCTGGAGTGCCATCTCGTCAGCCCCTTCTAGTTTCGGCCGAGCACGAGGTCCGCGCCCCGCTCGCCGATCATGATCGCGGGCGCGTTGGTGTTGCCGCCGGTGATCGACGGCATGATCGAGGCGTCGCAGACGCGCAGCCCGTCGATGCCGCGGACGTTGAGGTCAGGCCCGACGACCGCGAGCTCGTCCACGCCCATCCGGCAGGTGCCGACACCGTGGTAGACCGAGGTCGCCCGGTTCAGGATCGCGTCGCGGAGGGCCTGTCCCTGGAGGCTCGACCCGGGGTGGAGCTCCTCCTTGACCGCGCCGCCGAACGCCGCGCCGGCCATGATCTCGCGCACCATCTCCGAGCCCTCGGTGAGCACCGTGAGGTCGTCGGGGTCGGCGAGGTACTGGAAGTCGATGAGCGGTGCGGCGGTCGGGTCGCTGTTGGCGAGCCGCAGGGTGCCTCGGCTGCGCGGGTAGATCAGCGTGGACAGGATCGTGATCGACGGCCGTGGGTCGACGTCGTGCCGGATCGGCTCGTCCTGGTTGGGTGAGACGTAGGACCACGGGAGCAGGTGCAGCTGCAGGTCCGGTACGTCGGTCGCCAGCGACGTACGCATGAACGCGACGGCCTCGAAGACGGTGTTGGCCAGGAACGACTTGCCCGGCCGGAGCACCTCCTTGGCCACGCCGCGTCCGAAGAAGAGCGGCGTGCCGCGCATCTTCGACGTCGTGGTGTGGAAGGTCAGCGCGTGGAAAAGGTGGTCATGCAGGTTGTCGCCCACCGGCAGGTCCGCCACGACGTCGATGCCGTGGTCGCGCAGGTGCTGGGCGTGGCCGACGCCGGAGAGCATGAGCAGCTGCGCCGAGCCGACGAACCCGGCCGAGAGGATGACCTCCTTGCCCGCGCGGATCGTGCGCTTGGCGCCGTCGCCCTTCTTGCTGATGTCGGTGACCTCGATGCCGACCGCCCGGCCGTTCTCGATCACGATCCGGGTGGTGAGCGTCTCGGTCTGGAGCTCGAGGCCGCCCGGCTTGAGGTGATGGATGTAGCCGCGTGAGGCCGAGTAGCGCAGCCCGGCCGCGGCGTTCTGCTGCATCCGGCTGACGCCCTCCTGCGACTCCGCGTTGTAGTCGTCGAGGATCTTGGCGCCGAGGGTGTCGGACGCGGCCTGGATGAACTGCATCGAGCCCTCTTGGGGCGTGTGGTTGCGGGTGACGCGGATCGGGCCGCCGGCGCCGCGGTAGTCGTTGGCGCCGTCCTCGAAGTCCTCCATCCGCAGGTACGCCGCGTTGACGGTGTCGGCGTCCCAGCCGGTGTTGCCGTCGGCCGACCACGAGTCGTAGTTGGCGCGGTTGCCGCGGACGTAGACCATGCCGTTGATCGAGCTCGAGCCGCCGACCACCTTGCCGCGCGGGACCGGCATCCTGCGGTCGAGCAGGTGCTTCTGCGGCACTGAGTAGAAGCCCCAGTCGACCTTCTTCTTGATCTCGGGGACCGAGTGCATCGGGCCGATCATGCCGGGCTTCTTGACCAGGAACTGCTCGTCGCTCTTGCCGGCCTCGACCACGATCACGCTCGCGCCGGACTCGGCCAGCCGGCCCGCGATCGCCGCTCCCGAGCTTCCGGAACCCACCACGACGTAGTCCGCCTCGTCGGCGTACGGAGCACCCTTGGACATGGCGAGAACTGTAACGCGTTCTAGTTTCGGTCGGAAGGTCCGGCGTCGGAGTCACCGGGGCCCCGGTGACTCCTGCACTTCCCGGGCGAGATCTCGCCCAGGAAGTGCAGGACTTGGGCCGGAAGTGCCGCTCGGCAGCAGAATGCTCCTCGTGAAGATCCTGTCCATCCAGTCATCGGTGGCCTACGGGTACGTCGGCAACTCGGCTGCGGTCTTCCCCTTGCAAAGGCTCGGGCACGAGGTGTGGCCGGTCCTGACGGTGCACTTCTCCAACCACACCGGGTACGGCGCGTGGCGCGGTCCGCTGCTCGACCCGGCCGACGTCCGCGAGGTGATCGCCGGGATCGGCGACCGCGGGGTGCTCGGCGAGTGCGATGCGGTGCTGTCCGGCTACCAGGGCGACCCGGCGGTGGGGGCAGTGATCCTCGAGGCGGTCGAGCTCGTGAGGGCGGCCAACCCGGACGCGGTCTACTGCTGCGACCCGGTGATGGGCGACGTCGGCCGGGGCATGTTCGTCAGGCCCGGGATCCCGGAGTTCATGCGCGACACCGTGGTACCGCAGGCGGACATCCTCACGCCCAACCACTTCGAGCTCGACTTCCTCGCCGGCACCACGACCACGACGCTCGACGAGGTGCTGGCCGCCGTCGACACCGTCCGCGACCGCGGTCCGCGCGACGTGCTGGTGACCTCGGTGCTGCACGCCGACGTCCCCCCGGACTCGCTCGACGTGGTCGCGGTCTCCGACGCGGGTGCCTGGGCAGTCACCACTCCCCTGCTCCCGATCACTCCGAACGGGTGCGGCGACGTCACCGCCGCGCTCTATCTCGCACACCTGACCACGACCGGCTCGCCCGCAGCAGCGCTGGAGCGGACCACGGCGTCGGTGTTCGCCGTGCTCGAGGCCACGGTCGCGGCCGGCACCCGCGAGATCCAGCTGATCGCTGCGCAGGACTCGATCGCCGACCCACCGGCGCCGTTCTCGGCTCGGCAGCTTCGTTGAGCACGTTCGACCTGGGCGCCGTGCCCACGATGCTCGACCTCGCGGGCACGTTCGTGTTCGCCGTCTCCGGCGCGCTGGTCGCCGTGCGCGCCCGGCTCGACCTGTTCGGGACGCTGGTGCTGGCCGGCGCCACCGGCCTGGGCGGCGGGCTGGTCCGTGACGTGCTGCTCGGCGACGTCCCCCCACCCGGGCTGGTCGAGTGGCGCTACCTGGCGGCAGCCGCGCTGGCGGCGGTGGCGACGTTCCTGTGGCACCGGGTGGTTTCCCGCTGGGAGAACCTCATCCTCACCCTGGACGCCGCGGGGCTCGCGCTGTTCTGCGTCATCGGCGCGCTGAAGGCGTCGAACGCCGGCCTCGACATCGTCCCGGCAGCCCTGCTCGGGATGATCACGGGCGTCGGCGGTGGAATCGCGCGCGACGTTCTCGCCAACCGGGTGCCGGTGGTGCTGGAGGGCGGTTGGTACGCGACGCCGGCGCTCGTCGGCGCAGCCTGGGCGGCGTTCGCCCAGGATCAGGGCTGGTCGACGGGCGCCGTGCTGCTCCCAGGCATCGCAGCCTGCTTCACCTGGCGGGCCCTCGCCCTGCACATGGACTGGTCGCCTCGACCGGCCCGCGGGATCGGCTAGATGACGTCGTTGATCGTGATCTTGTCGTAGGCCGTGGGCAACTGGTCCGAGCTGGTGCAGTCGACGGTCACCGTCGTGTCCTCGGGAATCTTGTCGAGGTTGCCGGCGGCGCACGTGGAGGTGGCGACGATCTCGCTGCCGCTGAGCAGCTTGATCTCGGTGAACAGCCGGTCCGACTTGCCGCGGTGGTTGGTCACCTTCAGGTTCTCGATGTGCCAGGTCTGGCTGACCGGCTCCGCGACGATCGACCAGCCGTCGGCGTACTCGAACCCGTCGACCTCGAACGACTCGCCCTCGGTGATCGTGAGCGGGTTGTTGGGGCCACCGACGGTGTCGTCGTTGACCACGTCGTTGACCTCGTTGCCGACCACGGCGACGACCGCGATGCAGCCGCCCACGAACAACAGGAACAGCACCCCGAAGACGATCAGGATGTTGCGCGCGGTGTGGCTCTTCTCCACGGGCTGGGTCAGATACGGCTGCGGCTGGCCGTACGTCGGCTGCGAGTAGCCCGGCTGCTGGAAGGTGTTCGGGTAGCCGACCGGGGCCATCGGCTGACCCGGTTGCATCGACTGGCCGGAGCCGAGCGGCCGGAAGTTGTCACTCCAGCCGGTGCCGTCCCACCAACGCTCCTGGTTGTCCTGCGGGTACCAACCGGCGGGCGGGTTGGGCGTCTGCGTCATCGGCGTGCCTTTCCTCCGAGCGGGTCCTCCCCGGGTTCGACGCGCAGCGTGGCACACCGGCTGCACCGGAGTCAGTAGCCCATGCGTACTAGGGCAGGACGGTCTTCGCGAGCGCGCGGGCGCGATGCGAGGTGAAGACCTCCTCGAGCGAGATCGGTACGCCGTCCGGCCCGGCCAGCGGGACCCGCCAGTTGGGGTACTCGTTCGTCGTGCCCGGTTGGTTCTGCGTACGCCGGTCGCCCACCGCGTCGCCGAGCGCGACGCACAGCAGTCGCGCCGGGGTGAGCGCCAGGTAGCGGTGCAGCGCCTCGACGACGTCGTCGCCGTCGCCGTCGCCGTCGTCGAGCATGCCGCGACGGCGTACCTCCGCCAGCCAGCCCTCGACGTGCTCCCCGGCCAACGCGAGCTCGTCGTCGAGGTCACCCTCCAGCAGCCCGAGCTGGTGCTGCAGCCGGACCTGGTCGCCAGCGAGGTAGCCGGCGGTGGGCGGCAGGTCGTGCGTGGTGACCGAGGCCAAGCACCACTCGCGCCAGTGCTCGGCGGCGAGCGGACCGCCGTCGGCGCCAGCCTCGAACCACAGGATCGACGTGCCGAGGATGCCGCGGGCGCGCAGGAAGTCGCGGGCCTCGGGTGCGACGACACCGAGGTCCTCCCCGACGACGACGGCGCCGGCACGATGCGCCTCGAGAGCCAGGACACCGATCAGTGCGGTGTGGTCGTAGCGGAGATAGGTGCCCTCGTTCGCGGGGCGGCCGGTCGGGATCCACCACAGCCGGAACATGCCGATGACGTGGTCGACCCGAACGCCACCGGCATGCCGGAGCACCGCGCCGATCAGGTCTCGGAACGGCTGGTAGCCGAGCTCGGCGAGCCGGTCCGGCCGCCAGGGCGGTTGGCTCCAGTCCTGGCCCAGCTGGTTGTAGGGGTCGGGAGGGGCGCCGACCTGGACACCCTGCGCGTAGACGTCCTGCAGCCGCCACGCGTCGGCGCCGCCTGGGTGCACGCCCACCGCGAGGTCATGCATGACGCCGAGGCTCATCCCGGCGTTCTCGGCCTTGGCCTGAGCCTGCTGGAGCTGCTCGTCGAGCACCCACTGCAGCCAGCACTCGAAGTCCACCCGGTCCGCGTGGTCGCGGGCGAAGGCCTGCACGACGTGGCTGTCGTGGCGGCGGTACTCTGCCGGCCACTCGCGGGCGTCGTTGCCGTGGTCCTCGGCGAGCACGTTCCAGGTGGCGAAGTCGGTGAGCGCGTCGCCCTCCCTCTTGCAGTACGCCGCGAAGTCGAGCTCCCGCCCCGCGCTCCGCGGCGCGGCGTGGACGACCCGCAGGGCGGCACGCTTCGCCGTCCAGCTCGCGTCGCGGTCGATCGGGTCCTGCGGGGTCAGCCAGGGCGCCAGCTGGCCGACAAGCTGGTCGACCGCGTCGCGCTCGTGCTGGGGCAGCGCGGCGTACTCGGGGATCCGCTCGACGCGGAGGTAGATCGGGTTGAAGAACCTTCGCGAGCTGGGCAGGTATGGCGAAGGCTCCAACGGCGCTAGCGGCTCGGCGGCGTGCAGGGGGTTGACCAGCACGAAGTCGGCGCCCAGCTCGCTGGCCGACCACACGGCAAGATCGGTGAGATCGCTGAGGTCGCCGAGCCCCCAGCTGCCGCCGGAGCGCACGCTGTAGAGCTGGGTCGCGAACCCCCACTGGCGCCTCCGGTCCGCCCGCTCGGGGAGGCCTAGCCAGGCGGGCGACACGATCAGGTGGGCGCTGGCCTCGCTGTCGCCGCTGCGGGCCCTGAGCAGGTGGTAGCCGAGCGGTAGGTCTGTCGGCACCGCGAACGTCGCCTCGCCGATCCGGCTCCCCTCGATCTCGCGGGGCTCGACCCAGTGGTCGACCTGGTCGGCCCGTCGGGCGCTGCCGTCCTCGAGCTCGACCCACACCTCCACGGGGTCGCCGTCGGTCACGTGCACCGGCACCCGGGCGGGCTGCCCCGCGACCGCTACCACGGTCGGCGGCAGCATCCTCAGCCAGGGCTCGTGCTCCTTCTGCCGGCGCGCCCGCTCCGGGTCGTCGGTGTCGACGCCCATGGCCACGAGCACGGCCTCGATCGTCTCGGAGGTGACCTGGACCTGCTGCCCGCGCCAGTCGGCGTACTCCGTCATGACGCCGTACGCCTGCGCGAGCTCGACGAGCGGGCCGGTCGGGGACGTCACGGCCCGAGTCTGTCAGGAGCCCGGGCTGGGACTGGCCCACCCTTTGGTCGAGCCTGTCGAGACCGCCGCAGCGTGCGCTGGGAGCCGACCCTGCGGACATCTCGACAAGCTCGATGAGCGGTGGTCGAGCCCCGCCAAAATACGGAGCCGGTGACAGGAGTCGAACCCGCGACATTTGCTTTACAAGAGCAACGCTCTACCAACTGAGCTACACCGGCGAGGTGCGCGGCACATCGTAGTTGTCAGCGCCGTTCAGACTCGATTCCGTTTCGCTCCGCAGCCCCCGGGGTAGACCCGAACTCGAGGCCACGGCGGCCTCGGCAGCTCGGACCGGAGGACGACAGTGGGCGGCAACTCGTTCTACAACATGGCGGACTCCCTCAACGGGATGCGTGACGCGGCGATCGAGTCGACCATGCATCTCCTGGGCATCGGCGGCACCGTCAGCGGCGGCTTCGACGGCGGCAGCCCGCCCGTGCGTGTCTCGCCGCTGGGCGGCCGCTACGAGGGCAGCACGTTCGTCAACGGCGGGCGGGTGACCGACCCGACGGGCCAGTACGCCGCCACCATCCCGATCGGGCCGGAGTGGCCGTTCCACGACCTGCCGTCGATGATGGAGTACTACAACAACCGGATCAACGAGCTGTTCACCGACTGGTGGCAGATCCCGCAGGACCGGGACTTCGAGGGCCTGGTCCAGCAGTGCGGACAGGGCGCGCAGCTGCTCGCCAGCGAGGCGCAGCTCAGCCCGGGCAAGGGGTCTGCGTCGCCGTTCGGAGCGAACGTCAACCTCAGCCAGATCGCCACGATCCAGCAGCAGATCGGGCGGTTCGACGGGGCCGCGATGCAGACGTTCGCGGCCAACTACGCCAACCGGCTCCCGATCGTCGTCGACGGTCAGGACGCCGTGGCCTGCTTCCTCTGGCTGGCGGTCGCCGGCGAGCAGGAGATCTGGAAGCGCGCCATGCAGGGGGTGGCGGACATCGCGGTCCAGGGCAAGACTGCGATGGAGCAGTGTGACGACGGAGGCGGCGACGCGTCCGCGGTGCTCACGATCGCCGGTGCCCTGGCGTCGATCGCCGGGCTCGTGCCCGGCGTCAGCGTCGTGGTCAAGCTTGCCGGCACCCTGCTGAGCACGGCGTCGAAGTTCGCGCCGAAGGGCTCCGAGACGGTCGAGCTCGGAGCCAGCAACCCGATCACGGTGCTCGACAACATCGGGGACGCGCTCGACAAGCTGAGCAAGCAGATCCGCGACGAGGAGAACGACCTCGCCAAGCACCTCGGCCAGGTCGAGAACGTCGTGACCTCGCAGTCCGCGTCGTTCGACATCGCCGCCCCGACGATCTACGACGACACCAACGCCCGCGACTTCCGCACTGTCGACGACACCAGGGTCCACTTCGGGACGCTGCGCACGATCGCGCGCGAGACGATGCCGATGATTGCTGGCGAGATCAGGAAGGCCGCGGGCCAGTTCGACGGCACCAACACGTCCGACGCGTGGTCGCGACCGTCCGGGATCGGCTCGGGCACTCTGGGGCCCTACGCCGAGTGGAACTCGCTCCGCGCGACGCTGGTGAGCATCCTGGACAACACCTCGCTCGAGATCGACCGGGCCGCCGATCACCTCGAGATCGTCGCGAACGACTTCGACAAGACCGACGCGCAGATCCATGCCGATCTGAAGGCGCACGCCGATCAGGTCGACGAGGAGGACGAGGTCCACCTCGCGCCGGCCGGCGGCCAGCGCCCCAACTGAGCCGGGCCTAGCTCATCCCGCCGTCGAAGGCCAGGACCGCACCCGTGATCATCCGTGCCGGCTTCGACGCGAGATAGACGATCGCCGAGCCGATCTCGGCCGGGCTGATCGCCCGGCCGGGCAGCATCATCATCAGGCGGTCGGCCACCCGCGGGTCGAGGTCGGTCGGGAAGATGCTGGCCACGTGGGACACGATGGGCGTGTCCACGGTGCCGGGACAGATCGCGTTCACGCGGACGCCGTCCGGGGAGAGCTCGAGGGCGAGCGCCTTGGTGAGCTGGGTGAGCCCGCCCTTCGCGGCGGCGTACGCCGTGGCGTAGGGCTGTGAGACGTTCCCCGCCACCGACGAGACGTTGACGATGTTGCCCTTGACCGCCTTCAGGTGCGGCAGCGCCGCCTGGATCACGAAGAACGGCCCCTTGAGGTCCACCGCGTGCACGCGGTCCCACTCCTCCTCCGTGATCCCTTCGAACCGGCCGAACTGCACGATGCCCGCGACGTTGGCCAGCACGTCGATCCGGCCGTGCTCGGCGCAGCGCGCGATGGCCGCGTCCACGGCCGTCTTCGAGCCGACGTTGCACTCGACGTACGTCACGCCATCGGGCACGGTCGGGTTGATGTCGAGCCCGTAGACGGTGTCGCCGAGGTCGCGGAACAGCTCCGCGGTCGCGAAGCCGATGCCCGAGGCGGCCCCGGTGATGACGACGATCCGTGGCTCAGTCACCGCCGCACACTAGAACCTGTTCTAGTTCGTCAGCAAGTTCGAGTTATATTGAAGTATGACCGCGTTGACCATCGGACAGCTGGCCGAGCGCTCGGGAGTCGCAACGTCGGCGATCCGCTTCTACGAGAGCCGCGGCCTGATCGCGTCGGAGCGCACGACCGGCAACCAGCGCCGCTATGCCCAGTCCACGCTGCGCCGCGTGGCCTTCATCAGGACCGCCCAGCGGATCGGACTGACCCTCGTGGAGATCGGCGAGGCGCTCGCGACCCTTCCGGATCGGCGTACGCCGACCAAAGCCGACTGGCACCGGCTCAGCAAGGACTGGCGGCCGCGGCTCGACGACCAGATCCGCAGGATCGAGCTGCTCCGCGACCGGCTGGACAGCTGCATCGGCTGCGGCTGCCTGAGCCTGAAGTCCTGCGCGCTGACCAACCCCGGCGACGACCTCGCCGAGCGCGGTCCCGGCGCCGTACTCCTGGATCCCGACCGTCGGCCTTGGTGATCGCGCCGGGATAGTCCGTGACGTTTGTGTGGGTCCGGACGCGGTCAGACCCACACAGACGTCACGGACTATCCCGGCGACGGCACTAGCCTCAACCCCATGGCGCTGCGGATCGTCGCGAGCCGACCGGACCCGGCGATCATCACGCTGCCCTGGTCGGTCCCGCTCGAGGAGTGGGGCGAGCCCTTCCTCGTCCCGTTGCCGCGCGGCCTCTCCCGCCACGTGGTGCGCATGGTGCGGCTTCGGGACCGGATCTACGCCGTCAAGGAGACCGTCGAGGACATCGCGTTCCGGGAGTACCGACTGCTCCGCGACCTGCAGCGGATCGGCCTGCCCGCCGTCGTGCCGCAGGGGGTGGTGACGGGCCGGATCGACGCACACGGCGAGGAGCTGCCGAGCGCGCTGCTCACCGAGCACCTGCGCTTCTCGCTGCCCTACCGGAGCCTCTTCAGCCACGGCCTCTCCCAGGACAACCTGCCGTCCCTGGTCGACGCGATGGTGGTGCTGCTGGTCAGGTTGCACCTCGCCGACTTCTTCTGGGGAGACGTGTCGCTCTCCAACGTGCTGTTCCGGCGCAGCGCCGGCGGCTTCGCGGCGTACCTCGTCGACGCGGAGACCGGCGAGCTGCGGCCCAACCTGTCCACGTCGATGCGTGAGTACGACCTCACGATCGCGACCGAGAACGTGTTCGCCGAGCTGCTCGACCTGCAGGCCAGTGAGTCGCTGAGCTACGAGGTCGAGGCGCACGAGATCGTCGACCTGCTCGAGACCCGCTACCAGGCGCTGTGGCAGGAGCTGACGGCGGAGGAGGAGTTCTCGGCCGCTGAGATGTGGCGGATCGAGCAGCGCATCGAGCGACTCAACGACCTCGGCTTCGACGTCGACGAGCTCGACATCGTCACCGACTTCGACGGCGACAAGGTCCGGATCCAGCCCAAGGTCGTCGAGGCCGGACACCACCAGCGCGAGCTCCAGGGGCTGACCGGGCTCCACGTCGAGGACGCGCAGGCCCGGCGGCTGCTCAACGACCTCGCGTCGTACACCGCAGCCCTCAACCTCGGCCGAGAGGACCGCCACCTCGTCGCCAACCGCTGGCTCGACGAGATCTACGAGCCGATCGCCGCGATGATCCCTGCCGACGCCAGCGGCAAGCTCGAGACCGCGGAGATCTTCCACGAGGTGCTCGCGCACCGGTGGTACCTCGCCGAGCGGGCCGGCCACGACGTCGACCTCTTCGAGGCCGCGGCCGACTACATCGCGACCGTGCTGAAGGACAAGCCGGACGAGGCGATCACCTCGGCTCCGGTCGCGGACACGCCTGACGCGTGACCCGCCGCCGGCAGAACGGCGACGGAGCACGCGCCGGTCCCAGGGTCAGGGCTTGCAGACCCTGCAGGCGATGACGTCCTGCCGGTGCTCGCCGACCGGGCGCAGGTCCTCGCGGTGCGCGATGAGCGCGCAGTCTCTGCGGTGCATCGTGGTGCCGTCACCGGCGGTCACGGGCAGCGCGGAGACGTCGACGCCCTGGTCGTTGCGCGAGGCCGTACGGGAGGTGACGTCGGCGAGGATCAGCAGGGTGTCGGCGAGCCGGCGAGACGACTCCCGGTTGTCCTCGGCGATGCGGGCCAGCCACGAGCCGAAGTAGAGGAACCCGCCGACGAAGGTGAGCGCCAGGCCACCGAAGCCACCGGAGATCATGTACGACTGCTGGTCGTAGCCGAACGGCGTGTTCGCGACGCCGTACCAGCCCAGGACGATCACCACGAGGCCGAGCGGGAGCAGCGAGGCACCCACCCAGAACAACATCGTCTGGAACAGCCGGGAGTTGTCGTTCTTCAGCGGCGCGGCGCCGCTGGCGCTGCGGCCGGCCTTCGGCAGCGCGGTGGCGGTCCCGAGCCGGGAGCCAGTCGCGGGAGACTCACTGGAGATGGAGGTCATCATCGAACCTTTCGCAGGTCGGGCAGGCCGGACGCGAGGCCGTGCGCGCAGTCGCCACCGGCGCCGAGCACCAGGGCACCGAGCCGGCGGACGTAGCTGCCGGCCAGGAGGGCTCCGCCGAGGCCGGCGAAGAGCAGCATTCCGGGGATCGAGAACAGCGGCGGTAGGCCGGACGTCGCCGCAGCGTTGGCCAGCTCCGGTGCGGCTTCGGGGGCCGGGGTCGACGCGTCCGGCGGCGGGACGGCACCGGTGTCGCCACCCAGGTCGGTGCTCCCGCCGGTTGCCCCGTCGGACGTGTCATCCGCGGAGTCGGTCGGGTCACTGGTCGGGTCGTTGTCGGGCACGCTGTCCGGGATCGGGATCGACTGCACGGTGTCGACAGCGGACGTGGTGTAACCGAGGTGGAGCACGATCCTCGGTGACAGGTTCCCGATCGAGCTCAGCAGGCTCTTGAGGAGCGCCGCCTCGGGCGGGAACGGGACCTGGGCGAGGATCGTGCCCAGTGGCAGCTGCGAGAGCACCGGCTTCAGCGTCTTGAGGTCGATCGTGACGATCAGCCCCTCGACCGTGCCCGAGGCCTTGTCGCCGTCGGCCTTGTACGTCGGCGTGGGCAGCTGCACCGTGATGCCGAGCGCCGCGAGAGCCTCCGCCGGGTTGTCCGGGAGTCCCGGGATCGTGCCCGGCGTGCCCGCGGCGACGTAGCCCTCGGGGCCGAGGCCGAAGGTCTGGCCGGCGATGGTCATGGTGCCGTAGTCGGCGCGCCCCTTCGACGTGCCGGTCGTGCCGTCGCTGTTGGAGACGACCGTCGAGCTCATGCCGGACATCGTCACCAGGCCGCCGAGCAGCCGGACGTCGCCGAGCGCGGCCCGCGACGTCGAGGTGACCAGGGAGCCGTCCGAGACCGACTGCGTGTCGGCGACGTACCCGTTCACGTCGATCAGCGCCGACAGCGCCGCCGGGAGCTGGCAGACGTCGGTGTCGGCGGGGCCCGACGGGTCGTCCTGGGCGTCGTCGCCGTCGGCCCGCGAGAAGCTCCGGGAGGTCGACGAGGTCCGGCCGAGGCCGAGCACCCCGAGGATGTCGTTGAGGTTGTCGATCAGCGGAACGCCGGGGAGCCCGGGTAGCAGGCTGCCCGGATCGGCGCTGTCGCCCGAGTCGTCGCCGGCGCCGTCACCCGCGTTGCAGTCGTTGGAGAACCCGACGGTGGCGCGGGCCGATCCCTCGCCCGAGGTCGTGGTCATCGACGTGCCGGGGAACGGGGTGTTGCGCTGCTTGGTGGTGTCGGAGGGGTAGAGCGAGTTGACCTGGACCGGGTAGCCGTTCTCGACCAGCGAGGTGGGCAGGCCGAGCTGGGAGAAGAAGGTCTTGAGCCCCTCGCCGACACCGTCACCGGGCCACATGAAGCTGGCCCGGCCCTTGGTGCTGCCCGAGTCCGCCTTGACCTTGGCGTAGCCGAGGTCGAACTCGGCCTGCGGGACCGTCGGGATCGGGATGGTGGGCTCGAAGATCTCGATCTTGACCGGCGAGGCCACGCCGCTGCTGCTGTAGCCGCTGTAGGTGCCGGTGTCTGTCGGCGCCGACGCCTCGTCCGCCCGCGCCGCGTTGGTGAACGAGAGCGACGTGGCCATCAGCCCCGCCGCCGCGATCGGGATCACTACCCTTTTCATGCCGCCCCTCCGAGGATGACGTCGGACATGGTGTCGAGGATCTCGGCCGGCTCGCCGGTGGCGACCACCCGTCCGCCGCTCATCACGGCGGCGTAGTCGGCCACCCGCAGCGCGGTGCGGGCGAACTGCTCGATGCACAGGATGGAGACGCCGGACGCGGCGATCTGCGACACGGTCTCGTAGAGCTCGTCCACGATCAGCGGCGCCAGTCCCATCGACAGCTCGTCGAGGATCAGCAGTGCCGGATCGCTCGCCAACGCTCGCGACATCGCCAGCATCTGCTGCTCGCCGCCCGACATGGTTCCGGCCATCTGGTGGCGGCGCTCGTGCAGCCGCGGGAAGTAGGAGAACGCCGTGTCCAGCACGGCGGGGGCCGCGACGCCGGCGTACGACATCAGGAGGAGGTTCTCCTCGACGGTCAGGTTGGGGAACACCGAACGCCCCTCGGGGACCGTGCACAGCCCGACCCGGGCCAGCTCGTCGGGCTTGGCGTCGCGCACGTTGACCCCGCCCAGGTGGACGTCCCCGGACGTCGCCTTCTTCTGACCGCTGATGATCCGGGTGAGCGTCGACTTGCCGGCGCCGTTGGGGCCGAGCAGCGCGAGCACCGCCCCCTTGGGGACCGAGAGGTCGACGCCGCGCAGCACCTCGATGCGGCCGTACGCCGCGTGCACGTCGCACACCTCGAGGATCGGGACGCTCATGTCTGCACCGCCGGGATCGTCGCCGTTGCCTCGACCGGCTGCAGATCGGTTCTTGTTTCCTCGAGGACGTGGGCGCCACCCACGTCGGAGTAGCCGAGGTAGGCCTGCTGCACCCTGGCGTCGTTGCGGACCTCGGCCGGTGCTCCGCTCGCGATCACCTCGCCGAAGTCGAGGACGTGGATCTCGTCGCACACCGACATGACCAGGGCCATGTCGTGCTCGACCATGAGGATGCCTCGGCCCTCGGAGGCGAGGTCACGCAGGAGCTCGCCGAACGTCTCGGTCTCGGACTCGTCCTGGCCCGACGACGGCTCATCGAGGAGCAGCAGCTGCGGGTCGCCGGCCAGGCACCGCGCCAGCTCGAGCAGTCGGGCGACCCCGGTGGGGATCGAGTCGGCCCGCTCGTCGGCGTACGACGAGATGCCGACCCGCTCGAGCAGTTCGTCGATCTCCAGCCGGCCGCCCCGCGCGGGCCGGACCAGCCCGAGCGGCCCGGCGTGGATGTCGTGGGCCACGCGCACGTTGTCGCGGACGGTCAGGGACCCGAACGCCTCGAGTCGCTGGAAGGTGCGGCCCATCCCGCGCCGGGCCCGGCGATGCACCGGCGTGTGGGAGACGTTGCGGCCGTTGAACCGGACCTTGCCTCGGGTCGGCTTCTGCAACCCGCTGATCACGTTGAAACACGTCGTCTTGCCGGCGCCGTTCGGCCCGATCAGTCCGGTGACCCGGCCGGAGTCGGCGACGAACGACGCGTGGTTGACGGCGGTGACCCCGCCGAACTGGACGACCACGTCGTCCACCACCAGGAGCGGCTCAGTGCGCATGAGCGAACACCCCCTCAGGCTCCTGAGCGGGGTCCCTCGCCTCTTCGGGCTCGTCGTTCGAGCCGCCGGGAAGCGTCGGCAGGTTCGCCCGGATCGACGGTGCGATCCGGCGCTCGAGCCAGCGGCCCAGCCGGAACAGGTAGCCGGACACGCCGTTCGGCTCCTTCGCCAGCAGGATCGCGAAGACTGCGATCGCCACGAAGAACATCCCGGCCACCGAGGGATAGCTCGACTGGAGCTCGGGCAGCGCGGTGAGCGCGATGCCACCAAGCACGGCGCCGGTCACGGACGTGACCCCCGCGACCACCGCGAACAGGAGCAGCAGCAGGCTGTTGAAGTAGATGAAGTCGCCGGACCCGATGTTCTGGCGCAGCCCGGCGAAGAGCGCACCGCCGAGTCCCGCGAGCCCGGCCGAGAGCCCGAAGAGGACGACCCGGAACCCTCGTATGTCGAGGCCTAGGGTCCCGCACGCGGCGGCACTGTCGCGGGTGGCGATCAGGAGCCGGCCGACGACGCCCCTGCGGAGCAGCAGCACCGCCCACGCGACGACGACCAGGAAGACGGCCATCAGGAACACGTAGCCACCGGTCGAGCTCACCGTGTGGCCCAGCAGCGACAGCCGGCCGGCCGGGAGCAGCCCGTTGAAGCCGAAGGCCCAGTCGGCCTGGAAGATGACCTTGTCCATGATCGAGGCGAACGCGAGGGTGGCCAGGGCCAGGAAGAGCCCGGTCAGCCGGAGCACCGGCAACGCCACGAGGGCTCCGACCGCAGCCGAGACGAGCACCGAGACGAGCAGCCCGTAGAGGTTCGGCTCCTCGAGCTTGGCGTAGGTCAGCGCGCCCACGCCGGCGAAGGCGAGCTGGGCCAACGAGACGTGGCCGCCGTAGCCGGTGAGCAGCACCATCGACAGCATGACGATGGCGAACGCCGCCGCCTTGCCGACCAGAAGCAGGTTCGGCTCTGACAGGGCGCCGGCCAGCAGCGCCACGAACAGCAGCAGTCCGGCGCTCCAGCCCAGCGTGCGCGGCAGGGACGGCACGGGCGGCGAGACGGTGCCCTTGACCTGGCCGATCCGCAGCTGGGCCTGCGGGAGCGCCACGACCACGATGAAGAGGAACAGCGCGGGAAGGACGTTCTGGACCTGGGCGAGGAACCCGTCGAGGTGCACGTAGCCGGGGAAGTAGGACGTGAGCAGCCCCAGGATCATGGCGCCGACGAACGTGAGCGGGAGACTCTTTAGTCGGCCCAGCATCGCGGCGGCGTACGCGTTGATGACGAGCAGCGTCAGCTGGAAGTAGTCCAGGCCCACGGTCGAGACGAGCAGGATGCCTCCGAGGCCGGCCAGCGAGATGCCGATCATCCAGGCCAGCGCCGCGACCCGTTCTGGCTTGCCACCGAAGAGCCGGAGCAGCTCCGGGTTGTCGACCGAGGCACGCATCGCGGTGCCGATGCGGGTCCGGGTGAGAAGCACGTAGAGACCGGCCGCGACCACGACGGAGGCCACGATCGTGATCAGCTGGTGGGCGGTGATGCTGGCGCCGCCGACGCTGAAGTTCGTGCCCGCGAAGAACGGCAGCACGGTGCGCGCCTCGAGGGGGTAGACCTGCGAGGTGACGCCGACGCACAGCACCAGCAGGGCGACCGTCACCACCAGCGACACGCTGGCCGGAGCGTCCCCCAGGTCGCGGGCCACGAACCGAGCGATGAACCAGCCGATCGCGGGTGCCACCACGAGGAGCACCAGCGCCAGCGCGAGCGGGGTCGGCATCCCCTGCCGGACGCTGAAGTCCCAGAACACGAAGGACAGCAGCATCCCGAACGCACCGTGCGCGATGTTGAAGACCCGCGTGGTGCTGTAGGTCAGCACCAGCCCGCTGGCCGCGATCGCGTACGCCGCCCCCGAGAACAGCCCGAAGAGGGTGTATGCGATGAACGAGCTCATGGTCGCTCCTCAGCCCGTCGTGGTGCCGGCGCAGGTGTACTTGGTGCCACCGACGGGCTTCCACGCACCGCCGCTGAGCTGGAGGAACCGCCAGCAGTCGCTGGTCCTCTTGGTCCCGACGTGCTGCGGGGCCGTCATGCCGTTGGCCGTCCAGTTGTCGGTCTTGCGGAGCGCATCGACCAGCGTGGAGCGGCTGAGCTTGCCGCCCAGCGCGACCGACTTCTCGACGAACAGCCGGGCCGCGGACCACGAGAACACTCCGAAGAAGGTCGGCGACGCACCCGGGCTCGCCTGCTGGAGCCAGCTCAGGTAGAGCTGCATCTCCTTGTTGGTGCCGGCCTCCTCGAACGGCACGAAGTTCATGAAGACCACGGTGCCGTCGACGGCGTCGCCGCCCGAGCTGACGAAGTCGGGGATGTAGTCGGTGGGGTCGCGCAGGTAGATGTCCGGCTCGTAGCCGACCTGCTGGAAGGCCTGAGCCAGGCGCACGGACTGCTGGTAGGCGCCGACCCAGAAGACGACCTTCACGCCCTTGTCCTTCAACTGCTGGGCGTACGGCGCGTAGTTGAACTCCGCCACGTCGATCCCCTGGACCACGTCGAAGTGGAGTCCCTGCTTCGTCATGGCCCGGGCCTCTACCGGGCCGTTCTCGGCGGCCGCGCCGGCGGTGATGTAGAGGACCGCGGCGTGCGCGGCGGCGTCCGGGTAGTTCTTCTTGATGAACTCGCCCGGCGCGTTCTCCCACTCCCCGGTGTTGACCGACTGGGCGGGGAAGCAGGTCGAGCAGGCGTTGCGGTCCCTGGTGACCGCCGCGGACCGGATGTCGGGCAGGCCGCAGGACTGCGCGGTGCTCGCGCCACCGGAGTCGAAGGCCGACATCGAGCCGACCATCGCGAACACCTCGTCGCAGCCCTTGGCGTAGTTCTGCTGGTCGGCGCCGGCGTCGGTGCGGCTGTCGTAGGTGACGAGCTTCAGCTTGCGCCCGCAGATGTCGCTGGTGGCGTTGAAGTAGGCGACGTACGCCTTGACCGCGTCCTGCGAGGACTCGAAGAGCCCGGGCACCGGTCCGGAGATGTCGGAGGAGCTGCCGATGGTGATCTCGGAGTCGGTGATCCCCGGACCGTTCTTGAAGCCGTCGCAGCTGGCCGCGGCATCGCCTCCGTCGGGCGCGTTGTCGTCGCCGCCGTCGTCCCCTCCCTCGTCGTCGTCACCGCCGGAGCCGCTGCCGGACCCGTCTCCCGTCGTCGTGGTGCCGCCGCCGGTCGACGTACCGCCGCCGGTCGTCGTACCGCTTCCGGACGCGGTGTCGCCGGTGGCGTCGCCGGCGACGACGTCCCCGTCGGCGCCCGTGCCCGGCACGACCTCGCCGCCCTGGACGCTCCCGCCGGTGCCGCCGTTCGCATCGACCACGTCGTCCGGGTCGAGCTGCGAGCCGCAGGCCGCCAGACCCAGGGCGAGCACGAGGGCGCCACCCGCGACGAGGGAGCGGGCGACGCGCGGGCGCGCGGCAAGACGTGGCAAGGAGGTCCTCCCAGGCGCGGAACTAGAACACGTATCAGTCCGTCAACGAACGCCCACGGGAAAGGTGACGCCGGTCACCCGGTTGTTCACTGGTTTCGAGATCAGCCCTCGGACGGGGCGAGCTCGACGTAGTCGCCGACAGTGAACGCGCCGTTCGTGTCGAGGGTGACCGGCTGGACGCCGACCGGATGGCCGTCGCTGTAGGTGAGCAGCGTGATGCCGGCCGGTCGGCGGATCGCGGCGCCGACCGCGATGGCGTACGCCGCACCGCCGGTCGTGCCGGTCGTGTAGCTGTAGCCGAAGGCACCGTTGTCGCCGATCGCCGCGGTGGGACCGCTCTGGACGTGGAGGTGCCCGCCGATGACCAGGTCGGTGCAGCCGCGCTCCAGCGCCGCGTCGCCCATGTTGGCGTCGTGCACCAGGATCGTGGTGATCCGGTCGCCGTCCTCGTCGGCCTCGCAGGCCGCGTCCGCGAGCCTGGCGGCCACCTCGTCGAAGCTGAGCCCGGTCTCGTCGCGCCAGCTCCCGAGCCCGCTCGACCGCGGATCGCCGACGCCGAGCAACCGGATCCCCGCCGGACCGTCGACCGCCTCGCCGTCGAGCACGGTCCAGCCGTGGTCGGCGAGGTAGTCGGCGACGAACGAGCCGTGGTCGTGGTTGCCGGTCACCGCCCACTTGCTGTCGGCGTACGGCCCGTCGTCGAAGGCCGCGTCCAGCGAGTCGAGCGAGAACGCCTCCCAGGTGCTGCCGGTAGAGGTGTCGTCGCCGGCGTCGAAGACGGCCTCGGCGCCGGCCGCGTCGCCGACCGCGCGTGCCACGCGGTCCATCCCGATGTTGTCGTGGCGGTCGGAGACGAGGAGCACCACCGTCTCGCCCTCCTCGGGTTGACGTAGCTCGAGGTCGGCGGCCGCCTCGGCGGCGTCACGGTAGAAGGTCTTGCCCTCGTCGTAGGTCCCGACCGCGCTCTCGATCAGCCGCCGGGTCTGGCTCGTGGTGACGTCGCCGCGGACCTCGACCCCGTCCAGCTCCTCCGGCAGGGGTACGTCGGGTCCCAGGAACGTCGACAGCGGCTGCCACTGCTCCTCGCTGTCGAGCCGCGGCTCGTCGTCACTCCACGGTCCGGCCGCGACCACCCCGATCACGACGAGCGAGAGGACGAGGGCGATCGACCGGCGTCGCTTGCGGGGGCGCTCGATGAGCACCCTGCGCCGCTGTCGGCCCAACAGCACCCAGATCACGATCGGCGCCAGCCCGAGCGCGGCGCCGCGCACAACCGAGTCGACGACCAGGTCGCCGACCACCTCCCGGACTCGGGCTTCGGGCCCCTCGGGCTGGCCGGCGATCAGCGCGTAGCGGTCGATCAGCACGGCCGTGCTCGGTGCGTCCGTCTTGCCCAAGGTGACCGAGACGCCGATCCGCTGGTCGGTGGGCACTCGTACGTCGGGCAGCACCGGACCGGTGAGCAGCACGACATGGCCGGACAGGTCGGGCCGGATCACAGCGTCGTGGCTGGCCAGCGTGGTCTCGCGGCTGCTGTTGAGGAAGATGACCGCGGCCGACGCCAGGCTGAGGAGGACCCAGCACAGCAGGTACGCCGTTCCGACCAGCGCGCGACGGATCCGGACGTTCACGGTCTCAGGAGCGCGCCTGCGCCACCGCGTAGAGGGCGACCGAGGCGGCGACGCCGGCATTGAGGGACTCGACCTGGTTGACCATCGGGATGGACACCAGCTGGTCGCAGGTCTCGGCCACGAGGCGGGACAGCCCGTCGCCCTCCGAGCCGACCACGACGACCAGCGGGCCGTCGGCGAGGTCGAGGCCGGGCAGCGACACGTCGCCGTCCGCGGCCAGGCCGATCACCATGCAGCCGGCGTCCTGGTAGCTCTTGAGCTGGCGGACCAGGTTGACCGTCTGCGCCACCGGGATGCGGGCCGCGGCGCCGGCGCTGGACTTCCAGGCCGACGCGGTCATGCCGGCGGCGCGCCGCTCAGGGATGACGACTCCGTGCGCCCCGAAGGCCGCCGCGCTGCGGATCGCTGCACCCAGGTTGCGCGGGTCGGTGACCTGGTCGAGGGCCACGACCAGCGGCGGCTCACCCAGCTCCTTGGCGCGCACGATGAGGTCGTCGGGGTGCGCGTACTCGTACGCCGGGATGCGAGCGGCCAGCCCCTGGTGCACCGCGCCGGAGGTCATCCGGTCGAGCTCGCCCTTGGTGACCTCGAGCAGGCTGATGCCGCGCTCGCTCGCGAGCCGGAACGCCTCGCGGAGCCGGCCGTCGCGCTCGGCGCCCTCGGCGACGTACACGCCGTTGACCGGGACCCCCTCGCGCAGCGCCTCGACCACGGAGTTGCGGCCGGCGATCCACTCGGCGTCTCCGGTGCTGCGTCGCTTCGGCCGTGCCGCCGCAGACTTCGCCGCCTTCTTCTTCGCGGCCTTGTGCGCCTGGTGGTAGGGCCGGTCCTTGGCCTTCGGAGTCGGTCCCCTGCCCTCGAGGCCGCGCTTGACCCGGCCACCGGACCCCGCGGTCGGCTTCTTGGTGGTCTTGCGGATCGAGCCCTTGCGCTGGCTGTTGCCCGGCATCTAGATCGCCCCCGTCGGGATAGTCCGTGACGTTTGTGTGGGTCGAAGCGCCGTCAGACCCACACAAACGTCACGGACTATCCCGCTGTAACGGATCACGAGAGGCCCCACTTCGGGCCCTGAGGGGTGTCCTCGACCTCGATGCCGGCGGCCTTGATCTGGTCGCGGATGGTGTCGGCGGTGGTGAAGTCCTTGGCCTCGCGGGCGGCCTGGCGCTGCTCGAGAAGGCCGGCGACGAGGGCGTCGACGGCGCCGGTCAGCTTGGCGTCGGCTGTGCCGGTGCTCGGCCAGGCCGGGTCGCCCGGATCCAGTCCGAGGACGTCCAGCATCGCCAAGGCCGCGGCGTACTGCGAGGTTGCGTCCTCCCCGGCATCGAGCCGTCGGTTGCCCTCGCGGACGGTGTCGTGGAGGACCGCGACCGCCGCCGGGGTGCCGAGGTCGTCGTCCATCGCCTCGGCGAACGCGTCGGGAATGTCTCCGGGGTTTCGAGACGGGCGCGGAGCGCCCTCCTCAACCACCGGAGAGCCGGCGCGGTCGAGGAAGTTCTCGATCCGCTGGAAGCCCGCCGCGGCCTCGTCGAGCGCCTCGAAGCTGAACTCGACGTGGCTGCGGTAGTGGGCCGCCACGAGGTAGTAGCGCAGCTCGATGCCGCGCACCCGCTTGAGCACCTCGGGGATCAGCAGGCTGTTGCCGAGCGACTTGCTCATCTTCTCGCCGGCGGTGGTGATCCACGCGTTGTGCATCCAGTACGACGCGAACGGGTGGCCCGCCGCGCGCGACTGGGCCTGCTCGTTCTCGTGGTGCGGGAAGCGCAGGTCGACGCCGCCGCCGTGGATGTCGAAGGCGGTGCCGAGGTACTTGCCGGCCATCGCCGAGCACTCGATGTGCCACCCCGGGCGGCCCGGCCCCCACGGGCTCGGCCACGCGGCGGTCTCCGGCTCGGACTCCTTCTTCCAGCCCTTCCAGAGGGCGAAGTCGCGCGGGTCGCGCTTGCCCCGCGGGTCGGCGTCCTCGGCCGCCTCCATGTCGTCGATCTTCTGGTGCGTGAGCTCGCCGTACGCCGGCCAGGAGCGAACGTCGAAGTAGACATCGCCGGAGCCGTCCTCGGCGGCGTACGCGTGGCCCTTCTGGATCAGCTGGGCGATCAGCTCGAGCATCTCCGGGATGTGACCGGTGGCGGCGGGCTCATAGGTCGGCGGGGCGACGTTGAGCGCCTCGTAGGCGCGATCGAGCTCGCGCTTCATCGCGTAGGCGAGGTTGTACCAGGGCCGGCCCTGCTCTGCGGCCTTCACCAGGATCTTGTCGTCGATGTCCGTGGTGTTGCGGATGAACGTCACCTCGTAGCCCTGGTGGCGCAGCCACCGCTGGAGGACGTCGAAGTTCACCGCCGACCGCACGTGCCCGACGTGCGGCTCCGACTGCACGGTCAGCCCGCAGACGTAGAGACCCGCCTGCCCCTCCTCGATCGGCACGAAGTCACGGACCTCGCGGGTCTGGGTGTCGTAGAGCCTGAGCACCTACCGATTCTAGAGAGGCGAGCCCGGCTGGGCCGATTCGCGGGTAGATCCGCAATGGGAGCGGAGGGAGCGCAGCGAGCGAAGCCGCCAGCGAGCCCCGCTCGCGAAGCGAGCGCACCTCGTGATCGGTCCCGGTGGCCATGGCGACTGCGCAGCCCGCGAGCGCAGCGAGCGTCGCCATGGGCCCGGGGCCGAAGCTCACGAGGGTCGACAGCCAGCGAGCTGTCGCTGCGGGCTGGGGGTCGAAGCTCGCGGGGGTATTCAGTCGGGCAGCTCGGCGACGTTTCCGAAGAAGTCGTCGATCTGCCGGACCACCTCGGTGAACTGGTCGAAGTCCGCCGGCTTCGACACGTGTACGGAGGCGTGCAGGTCGTAGCTCTTGGTGACGTCCTCCTGGGCCTGCGACGTGGTCAGCACGACCACCGGGATGCGGCGCAGGTCGGGGTCCTGCTTCACCTCGGCGAGCACCTCGTGGCCCGACTTCCGGGGCAGGTTGAGGTCGAGGAGGATCAGGTCGGGGCGAGTCGCGTCGGTGAAGTCGTCGGTGCGACGCAGGTAGGACAGGGCGTCGACCCCGTCGGTGACCACGTGGAGGTCGGTCGAGAGGCGCCCGGCGGCCAGGGCTTCTCGCGCGATCAGCACGTCGCCCGGGTCGTCCTCGACCAGGAGCACCGAGAGTGCCTGGTCAGGGTGCAACGCGTAGCGCGGGTTCATCGTCGTCCACCGTCTCACTGGGTGCCAGGGTCTGGGGCAGGGTGAGTTGGAACCTAGCACCCGGCTCGGGTTTCTCGGCCAACCAGATGTGGCCCTTGTGGAAGTCGACGATCCTGCGGCACAGGGCGAGACCGATCCCGGTTCCGCTGTACTGGTCGCGCAGGTGCAGCCGCTGGAAGATCGTGAAGATCCGCTCGGCGTACTGCTGCTCGACGCCGATCCCGTTGTCGTCGACGGACAGCAGCCAGTCGTCGCCCTGCGGCTCGACGCTGATCCGGATCTCACAGGGGCGGTCCTGGCTGCGGTACTTGACGGCGTTGCCGACCAGGTTCTGCAGCAGCGCGGTCAGCAGCGTCGGTTCTCCCCGGACGGTCGGGAGCGGGTCGTGCTCGATCACTGCGTGCGCTCGTGCGATCGGCTCTTCGAGGTTCGTCATGGCCCGGGTCAGCGCCCGCTCGAGATCGACCTGGACGAAGCGCTCGTGGGATCGGCCGACCTGCGAGAAGTCCAGCAGGTCGTTGATCAGCGCCTGCATCCGCTTGGCCCCGTCGACCATGAAGGCGATGTACTGGTGGCCCTTGTCGTCGAGCTGGTCGGCGTACTGACGCTCCAGGAGCTGGCAGAAGTTGGTCACCTTGCGCAGCGGCTCGGAGAGGTCGTGCGACGCGACGTAGGCGAACTGTTCGAGGTCGGCGTTGGAGCGGGCCAGCTCGGCGCTGCGCTGCTGTATCCGGTTGCGGGCACGCTCGATGCGCACGATCTGGGCGGCCATGGTCTCGCGCATGAGATCGACGTCGGCGGCGAGGTTCTGGATCTCCACGGGACCGTCCTGGACGATCGCCAGGTCGAGGTTGCCCGCAGCGACCTGTCGGGTCTGGCCTACCAGCCCGGTCATCCTGTCGAGCACCTGCCGACGCAGCCCGCGGCCGAGCACAATGCCGGTGCCGAGCAGGATCGCCGAGCCGAGGCCGATCGCGATCCACACGTAGGTGAAGGCGCGCTCACGGTCCTCGGCGACCTCGGTCCGCATCGCGTCGATGCTGTTGGTGAGCTGGTTCGACGCTGCCCGGATCCGGTCGAACGCCGCCCGGGCCTCTGACGACGCGGCGGCGTCCGCCGCGGAGTCGTCGCCCGCCTCGACCTGGGCGATGATCGGCTCCGCGACCGTCGTGCGCCAGTCGTCGATGGCGGCGTTGAGCGCTCGCAGCTCGGCCAGCAGGTCGGGGTAGCCGAGCAGGTACTTGCGCAGCGTGCTCTGGGCGGACCCCCCGAGCAGCTGCGCGATGTCGTACGGCTCGAGGAAGGCCTGCTCCTGGCCCAGCGCATAGCCGCGCACGCCGGTCTCCTGGTTGACCATGGCGGTCAGCGTGTTCTGGCTGATCGTGTACGCCGGATCCCACTGGTCGACGAGCTCGTCGCCGGTGCGCTTGGCGTCGTTGATGAAGTAGATGACGGTGGCGATCAGGACCATCAGGAGGAGCAGCACGCCGACGATCGCGCGAGTGACCCGACGGCGCAGGCTCCAGCCCTGCCCGATCACTTCCCAGCCTCCTCTGCCGCCTCGCCCACCTGGAGGACCACGAGCGCGGTGTCGTCGATGGCCTGCACAGGTGCCCGAGTGACGATGGTCTCGAGCAGGTCGTCGAGCGACTCCCCCTCGGCCAGCGCGCCGGTCGCGATCTCGAGCATCTCGTCGAGGCCGACGCTGGTGACGCTCTCGACCTGCCGGTAGGCATCGAGCAGGCCGTCGGTGTAGAGCATCAGAGCGGAGCCCGGCTCCAGCTGTGCACGCGTGACCGGCCAGCCCGTCGTCGGCTGCTCGTCGCGGATCCCGAGCGGCGGCCCGAACGCGACACCGAGGTAGCTGGCCACCCCGTCGGCACAGAGCAGCGGCGGTGGGTGGCCGGCCACCCGGATGGTCAGACTCAGGTCGCGGTCGATGATGGCGTCGCAGACGGTCACGAAGATGCCTCCGGGGCTCTCCGCCTCGAGGAGGCGGGAGAGCGCGACCAGGATCTGGTCGTCGTCCACCTCGGCGAGCACCAGCGTGCGCCACGCGACCCGGAGGTGCACGCCGAGGGCGGCCTCGTCGGGGCCGTGACCCATCACGTCGCCGATCACGGCGCGGACCCGGCCGTCGGGCGTCTCGACGACGTCGTAGAAGTCACCGCCGAGCACGGCGCGAGCGCGGCCGGGACGGTAGTGGCTCGCGCAGCTGACGAAGTCGGTCCGCAGCAGCGGCTTGGGCAGCAGCCCGCGCTCGAGCCGCGAGTTCTCGGCGGCCAGCAACCGCTCCTCGCGCAGCTGTACCTCGGTCAGCTGCGTCTGGCGGCGCTGGACGGCGTACCGGATCGTGCGGTCGAGCAGCTCGGGCGTGAGGTCGTCCTTGATCAGGTAGTCCTGGGCGCCCGCGGCGACCGCCTCGACGCCGGTGCGGTCGTGGCGGCCGGTGAGGACGATGACCGGGCTGGTGACGGCCTCGGCGACGACGGTGTGCAGCGCAGAGAGCCCCTCCGCGTCGGGAAGCCCGAGGTCGAGCAGCACGCACGCCGGCTTGTCGGCCAGCGCCTCGACGCCCTCGGCGACCGTTCGGCACCAGGTCAGGTCGTCATCGGCGAGTCCTGCGTCGCGCAGACACTCGCGAACGAGGATCGCGTCCCCCTCGTCGTCCTCGACGAGCAGTACGCCCGACAGGCTCTGGGTCATGCCCGACTCCCTCTGGCGGCGCCTCCCTGTGGTGCCCGGCCAGTCCGCAGAGTACGCGGGGAAGGCATCGTGCGACGGAAAGCTGACGAAGTGTTCGTGTGACCGGAGTGACGGGAGTGACCTAACCTCTATGGGTGCGCCGTCTGCTGCTGCTGTGTCTGCTCCCGGCCGGGATGCTGGTGAGTGTGGCCCCGCCCTCGATCGGTGACCCGTCGACACGTCAGGTGGCGTTCTCCCGGTGGGAGGGCGGCCCGGCCTTCCGCGCCGGCGCGTCGTCGGGGTTGCGGCTCAAGCACGGCGCGCTGGTGCTCAAGGACAGCTCGAAGCGGCGGGCCTACCACGGCACCACGTACGCCGTCGGCTCGTGGACCTCGCCCTCCGTCGCGCCCGGCTTCGGCCTCACCCAGCTGGTGGCGTCGTGGTCGGCGGTGACGCCGAAGAACAGCTGGGTGGAGATCCGCGTGCGGCTGGCCACCGCGTCCGACCGGTCTCGGTGGATGGTCCTGGGGCGCTGGGCGTCCTCTGACAAGCACGTGCGGCGCACGTCGGTGCCCGGACAGTCGGACGCCCTCGGCCGGGTCGACGTCGACACGTGGAAAGCGGAGTCGTCCGCGTCGTCGTACCAGCTGCAGGTGCGGTTGATGCGCCGGGCCGGTGCGTCGTCGGCGTCTCCGTCGGTGTCCTTCGTGGGCGTGGTCGCGTCCCGGCTCCCCTCCTCGATCCCCGCCGTCTCGGCTCCCGGCGTCGCGTCCGGCATCGTGCTCGACGTCCCGCGCTACTCGCAGATGGTGCATCGCGGCGAGTTCTCTCAGTACGGCGGTGGCGGCGAGGCGTGGTGCTCGCCGACGTCGACCGCGATGGTGCTGGGCTACTACGGCCGGCTGCCTTCTCCCGGCTCCTACTCGTGGGTGGGCTCCCGTCCCGACCCCTGGGTCGACGAGGTCGCGCGCCGGACCTACGACGTCGCCTACGAAGGCACCGGCAACTGGCCGTTCAACACGGCGTACGCCGCCTCGCGCGGGCTCTCCGCCTTCGTCACCCGGCTCCGATCGCTGTCCGAGGCCGAGTCGCTGGTCGCTGCCGGCATCCCGGTGATCGCGTCGGTGTCCTTCTCCTCGGGTGGGCTGTTCGGTGCACCCATCTCGTCGACGGCCGGCCACCTGCTGGTGATCGTCGGCTTCACCGCCGCGGGCGACGTGGTGGTCAACGATCCCGCCGCTGCCTCTGCCGCAGGCGTCCGGCGTACCTACGACCGGGCGCAGTTCGAGTCGGTCTGGCTGGGCGGCTCCGGCGGCACGGCGTACGTCATCCACGACGCCGCGCACCCGCTGCCCGCGTCGCCCGGGAACTGGTGAGCACGTCGAGGGATCCGTGGCCGGCGCCTCCGGTCCACCGCGGGCTGGTCACCCTGGAGCCCCTCCGGGGGCATCTCGTCGAGCTGGACACGGCGGCCTACATCGCTAGCCCGCATGCCATCGACGCACACAGCGCCGGGCAGTGGCCCATCAACGGGTTCACCCGTGAGACGAACCTTGAACTCATAGCCGAGCACGAGCGCGAGCACGATGCCGGCGAAGCCTTCGCCTACGCGATGCTCGACGGGGCGCGCAGCCGCGAGCTCGGTTGCGTCTATCTGCGCCGGCTCGACGACTTCCTCAGTCGCACGGGGACCGTGCTCGACGATGTCCCGGCCGGCGGCGCGATCGTGACCTTCTGGGCACTCGACGACGCAACGATCCGGCCCAGCGTCACCGCGCTGATCGAGGAGATGACGGACTGGTGCGACGCCTGGGGTGCCGCGTCGGTCGTCATGCGAGCACTGCCCGCCGAGCGAGAGTCGATCGCGGCGATGGCCGCCCTCGGGTTGGAGGAGGTCAGTGCGCACGACCAGCCGCTGCCCTATCGGTGGTTCCGTCGGCGATAGAGCATGTCGGTCGATGCGTGGTCGGGCATCGGGTTGCCTGCGTTACGACGCCGTCCACCTCAGCGAAGGCGCCTGCTGGCCCACCGCTGGTCGAGATTGTCGAGACCGCCGCAGCCGGCCCCGGAAACCCGCGTGGACCAGGACCAGCCGTCGACACCGGTAACGATCCGGCGTCAGGTCAGCCCTACTGACACCGCGGGCCCGTCCGCGCGGGGACCCTGCTGCCATGCGTGAGCGCACGGGGACCTCGCTGCGGGCGCTCGCTTCGCCGGTGGCGGTCGTGAGCCTCGTGCTGCTGGTGCTCAACGACCACCTGCTCAAGCAGGCCTGGCCGGGGGCGGTGACCGGCAAGCTGAGCGACGTTGCCGGGCTGGTCGTGGCGCCACTGCTGCTGACCGTCGGCCTTGCCGCCATCGGCGTACGACGGCCGTGCGCCTGGGCGTGCGTGCTGACGGCGGCCGGCTTCACTGCGGTCAAGGTGAGCCCCGCTGCTGCGGGTGTGGTCAGCGGATGGTGGAGCCTGACCGGCTTCCCCACAGGAATGCACGCAGACCCGACCGACCTGCTCGCGCTGCCAGCGGTGTTGGTCGCGTGGCAGGTGCACCGCCGGGTGGGGCGACTGCGGCCGGTCGAATGGCGGCAGGTGGTCGGCATCGCGACCGGCATGGCACTGGTCCCACTCGGCGTGGTCGCAACCGCGGCGACATCCTGTCTGGAGTTCGACGGCGTGGTCCAGGTGTGGCTCGCAGGCGGCACCTGGGCCTCGGCACCGGCGGGCCTCGATCACCGAATCGTGGGCCATCTCGACGGCCAGGGCAGCGTCTTCTCGATCGACGCCGAAGGAGCCCTCATCGCGCTGCCGGAAGCTGACTCCTCCCGCCTGGACTTTCACCCGGGCGGCTCGTACATCGGCTGCGACGGCTCCGGATCGTGCTGGCGGATCGGCGACTCGGACGTGCCGGTCGTGGAGGTGTCGACCGACAACGGGCTGACCTGGCGGACCGAGGTCTCCATGACCGCGCAGGAGGCGGAGGACGCGGCGGAGGGCGTCGAGGCCGGGTGCGGCGGTGACCCGGTCACCCGTCTCGTCCACCTCGCCGTACTGCCGGTGGAGGACGGCACCGAAGTGGCGGTCGCCGCCTCGCACGGCGGCGTCCTGCTCCGGTCGGCGTCCGGGGACTGGCGACGGGTCTCCCACAAGACGCTGGAGGCGATGCGCCCTCCAGAGGTGACGGAGACCGCCACCGGCTTCATCGGGACGGTCCGCAACGAGCTGCCGCCTGGCTACCCCACTCCTGGCGCGCCTGGCGCGCCTGGCGGGCCGTCGACGCCCGCCGAGCCGCCGTGCCCCTCCCCCAGCCGCCGTACCGTCACACCGAACCCGTCCAACGGGCCGCCGGCCAGCTACGACGTCTGCCCATAACCGACCGACGGGATCACGGCCGCAGCAGGTAGAGCCGGAACGCCACGCTCTCGACCGGGAGCACCTCGACGGCTGAGAAGCCGGCGTCGCGCGCGTAGCGCCGGACGATGTCGGGGCGGATCACCGTGCCCGTGGCGGCGGAGCCCGGTTCGGTCATGCTCGCGGGCAGGCAGTGCAGCACGCTGTAGCCGTAGTGGCGTCGTTCTTGCTCGTCTGCCGGCCCGACGAAGGCGTCACTGCACGGCTCGTCAGCGACCAGGACGACGCCGTCCGGGTTCAGGGCCTCCCTTGCGGCGCGGAGCACGTCGACCGGTCGAGCCAGGTCGTGGAGCATCTCGAACATGGTCGCGAGGTCGTAGCCCGCTCCGGCCAGGCTGGCGGCGTCGCGGAGCTCGAACCGCACCCGGTCCGTCACGCCCTCGGACTCGGCGACGCGTCTGGCCGCCTCGATCGAGCCGGGGTCGAGGTCGACGCCGTCCACCACCACGCCCGGATAGGCCTGCGCCATGCAGACGCTGGACCAGCCGACGCCGCAGCCGATGTCCAGCACCCGCGCGGTGCCCGCGGCGAGCCGCTCCGCCAGGTCGGGTACGGCGGCCAGCCAGCTCTCGATCTCGGCCCGGTAGACAGGTCTGGTGCCGAGCGCCTGCCCCTCGGCCTCGTCCGGACCGTAGTCGGCGTAGGGGATGCCCACGCCGGTGCGGAACGACTCCACCAGTCGCGGCACCTGCGCGAGATCGGCGACCAGGGAGCGGACGGTGCCGGCCACGCCGTCCAGCGCGTCCGGATCCAGCAGCACCGCGACATGGCCCGACGGCAGCGCGAACCGCCACTCGCCGCCCTCGTTCGTCGCGTCCAGCAGCTCGGTGGCGCCCTGCTGCTCGAGCCACTCGCGGACCAGCCGCTCGTTGGTCCCCGTGCGGGTCGCCAGCTCGGCAGCAGTCGCCGGCCCGTCCTCGGCGAGGGACCGATACAGGCCCAGCTTCACGCCCAGGTACGTCGAGGCGATGTCGAACACGCCCAGTGTCGCTACGTCCATCCGGCGGACGAGCTCCTCACGATTCATCGATCTCCTCCTCAGACGGAGTAGCCCCCGTCGACGTCGAGTTTCTGGCCCGAGATGAACCCGGCGCGGTCCGAGGCCAGGAAGCAGACCGCCTCGGCGATGTCTTTGGCGATGCCGAAACGGCGCAGGGGGATGTTGCGACGAGCGACGGCCAGCGCCTCCTCGGACAGCTCCCCGGAGGAGATGAGCCGGGCGGCCATGCCGTCGCTGAGCATGCCGGGTCCGACGGCGTTCACCCGCACGCCGTAGCGGCCCTCCTCGGCGGCGAGCCCCCGGACCAGTGCCTCGACCGCTCCTTTGGGGGCCGACGACAGCCCGTCGCGGACCGGGAAGCGAGCGGTCGCGGCCGTGGTGACCGCGACCACCGAGCCCTCAGCGGAGCGCAGGTGCGGCAAGCAGGGGTGGACGACGTTGAAGAAGCCGGCCGCGTCCTCGGCGAGCTGGTTCGCCATCTCGGCCGGGTCGATCGAGGACAGGTGCTTCATCGGCACGTGCGGACCTGCGGCGTGGACGAGCGTGTGCAGTCCGCCGTGCGCCGAGACCACGTCGGAGACGACGGCAGCGCACGCAGCAGGATCCGCGACGTCCAGCTCGTGCGCGGAGGCGTGCACGCCCCACGAGCGCGCACTGTCGACGGACGCCTCGGCTGCTTCTTCACGAGAGCGGTAGGTGAGCGCCACCGAGGAACCCCTCGACGCGAGCATGCGTACGACGGCGACGCCGAGCCCGCCGCTACCACCGACCACCAGGGCGCAGCCCGTGCGCGAGGCGAAGTCGGTCACGGCAAGAAAGCCTAGGGCGTAGCTGCTCGCCCTAGGTGCAGGAGAAGTCCCTCGTGTGCCACCCGGTGGCACCGTCGGGGATCACATCCTGCTCGACGCCGGTCTGCACCTGGCCGTCCTTGTCGATCGCGCGCACCCGCACCGTGTGGTCGCCCTCCTCGACCTCGGCGACGCCCTTCCACTGCACCCAGGTGTCGTCGTTGTTCGGGATCGACGCGATCTCGGCGTCCGCCCAGGCTTCGCCGTCGACGGAGAACTCCACGCCCTCGATACCCGTGTGCTGTGCCCACGCGACGCCACCGAAGCTCACCGCTCCGGACGGCACGTCCTCGCCCGAACGCGGCACGTCGATCCGCGACGCGATCTTGACTGGACCCTCCTCGCTCCAGCCTCGTTCGGTCCAGTAGGCCGAGATCTCCTCGAAGCTGGTGACCTCCATCTCGACCACCCACTTGCAGGCCGAGACGTAGCCGTACAGCCCCGGAACGACCGTCCGGACCGGGAAGCCGTGCTCGAGCGGCAGCGGGTCCCCGTTCATCGCGATCGCGAGCATCGCGTTGCGGTCGTCGGTGAGCGCGGCCAGGGGCGTGCCGCAGTTCCAGCCGTCGTCCGAGGTCTGCAGCACCGCGTCCGCGTCGGCGTGCGGGCCGGCCTCGGCGAGGATGTCGGCGAGGCGGACGCCGCTGAACCACGCGTTGCCGATCAGGTCGCCCCCCACGTCGTTGGACACGCAGCAGAGCGTGACCCACGCCTCGGTCAGCTCGCGGGCCACGAGGTCGGCGAACGTGAGCGTGATCTCCCTGTCCACCTTGCCGTGGATCCGGAGCGACCACTTCGTCGGCTCGATGGCGGGTACGACGAGCGCGGTGTCGATGCGGTAGAAGCTCGAGTTCGCCGTCTGCCAGGGAGTGATCCCCTTGAGCCCGATCCGGGCCGTCTTCGGCACCCGTGGCTCGGTGACGTCGGTCAGCCGCAGCAGCCGTCGCGACTCCTCCACGTGGCGGCGGCCGCGGCCGACCACGCGCCCGGCGGCGCCGAGCACCGCGGCGCCGGCGGCGAGGATCCCGGCGCGAATGACGAAGCTGCGCCGAGTGTGGTCCCCAGGGGGCACTGGCTCGAGGACGTCGGCCTCGTGCAGGACCGGGACGTGCTCGACCGCCACGTCCAAGCGGTGCAGGGGCTCGGTGAGGAGCGACAGGGCGACCAGCCAGGTCACGAAGCCGACCGCTACGGGGACGAGATCGACGCTGCTCGATCCGCGTTGCTCGGACACCGCCACCCCGCCGACCATGGTCAGTGCGCCGTACACGATGGTCGGGGCCCACCAGACCCGCCGCGCGAGCCGGCCGGCCCAGGCGAACAGCAGCGCGAGGACCACGAATATCCCGAGCAGCAGCAGCGGCTTGTCCAGGCTGCCGACCTGTTCGATGAGGTAGTGCGCCAGCCACCCAGGGGTGAGCCGGATGACCAGGTTGGCCACCGAGATGACCGGAGACTCGCGCAGCGTCATGGCCATGGCCACGAAGTAGCTGGTCGCGAGCCCCGCGGCACCCGCGGCGAGACCCGCGAGCGACCAGGCGCCGCGGAACGTCCTCACGGCCAGATTGTCCCCCACGACGCCTCATCCGTTACGCGCAGCCGATCCGACGGGGCATGATGCGGCGCGTGAGCGAACCCGGCACCGAGCAGGGTCTGCCCCGCGTGGGCCTGGGGGTTGACGTGCACCGGTACGCCGACGGCGTGCCCCTGCACCTGGCCGGGCTTGCCTGGCCGGACGAGCCGCAGGGGCTCGAGGGCCACTCGGACGGCGATGTCGCCGCGCACGCTCTGTGCGACGCGCTGCTGTCGGCGGCCGGTCTGGGCGACCTCGGCTCGAACTTCGGCACGTCGGACCCGCAGTGGGCGGGCGCGTCGGGCACCGCGATGCTCGAGGAGACCGCCCGGCGGGTTCGCGCGGCGGGCTTCCGCATCGGCAACGCCGCGGTGCAGGTGGTCGGCAACCGACCGAAGGTCGGCCCCCGACGAGAAGAGGCGGAGGCCGCGCTGAGCACGGCGATCGGGGCCCCGGTGTCCGTATCGGCGACGACCACCGACGGCCTCGGCCTCACCGGGCGCGGCGAGGGGGTGGCCGCGCTGGCCACCGCCATGGTGGCGGGCTAGTGTCCCGCACTGGAAGTACGGTGCGTAAGTCCGTGCTCCGAGTGCGTGCATCGCCAGGCGTCGGAGCGACGCTCTACTTGTTCGTCCAGCGAGGTTCGGCAACGCCGCGAGGTGCGTGCTCGGGGTGCGGAATTATGTGCCGAACTTTCAGTGCGGGACACTAGAACAACCGCGCGAAGCGCAGGAACGACTGCTCGACGATCGCGGCTCGGGGGTAGAGCGTCTCTGCCCACTCCTGCGGCGGCACGTGCTCGATCAGCACGATCAGCACGGCGCCGTCCTTCCGGACCCCGGCGTAGATCTGTCCATGGATCGATGCCGAGCCCTGCGGATCGGTCCAGAGCGCCTCGTAGCTGAGCTCGGACCAGCTGACCAGGTCGCCGTACGGCAGGTCTCCGAAGTCCTCAGGTCCTGTCGTGACCAGCTGGGTGTAGGTGTCCGGCGGGAGCAGCCCGTCGAGGTTCTGCTCGATGATGTCCCCGGCACGCACCGACGAGTCGTTGAACTTGCCGACCGCTGCGAAGGCGAAGCTGCCCTTCCGGTTCATCGCCCAGAGCCGGGTGTCCGCGGTCTGGTAGACCTCCCAGTCGCTGGGGATGAACACCGGGGCGTCGTACCCCAGGTCGTAGAGGGTGCCGGTCAGGTTCGGGTCCTGGGTGGTCCCGTCCAGCCACAGGACGCCAGCGGGCAGACTCTTGGAGACCGAGTTCCCCGGGCCGACGACGACGCCCAGGTCGGGGTCGTTCGGCCTCACCTTCCGGTCGACGGTCGGCGGCGGGTCGAAGACCTCACCGGCGACCGCACCGAGGCCACCGACCAGCACACAGCCCGCGAGCACCAGGCCGATGACCCGGCGTCGGCTGTGGCGGTGGTAGTCAGTCACGCATCCCCCCTCCGCCGCTCCCCCACCGGCCGGGTGTCCGCCGCACCTGCGGCGGACACCCCCAGACCGGTGCTGGTCAGAACAGCTCAGCCGAGCCCGCCGAAAGTTCCGAAGGAGTTGTCCAGGATCGGCGTGAGCTCCTCGAAGGCCGACTCGAAGTCCTCAGCGGGGATGTGCTCGATCAGGATGCCGAGCACGGTGCCGTCCTGGCGGACGCCCACGTAGATCTGGCCATGGATGCTCACCGACCCCTGGTTGTCGACCCAGAGCGCTTCGTACTCGATGCCGGCCAGCGACACCACGGAGCCGAACGGCTCCAGCGGCACCACGTCGGAGGTCTGCCTCTGCGTGTAGTTCTCCGGCGGCAGCAGGTTGTCCAGGTTCTGCGTGATGACGTCGCCGGCGGCCGTCGCCGGGTCGTCGGCATAGCTGAACGCGAACGAGAAGCTGCCGTTGCCGTCGCTCTGGAAGACCCGGTTGTCGTCGGTGAAGTCAACGGTCCAGTTCGGCGGGACGTAGATGGCCACCTGGGTCGCTTCGATGAGGGCGCCGCAGCCTGCTCCTTCCGCGCACGCCGGACCGCTCTCGGTGGGCGTTGGCTCGTCGGTGGGCGCGTCGGTGACGCCGCCCGAGCCGGGCGAGACGCTACCCACCGAGCTCGGCGACGAGGTCGCGCCGGAGGCCGGGAGCCGCGAGGTGAACGACGACCTCGCGCTGCTCCCGTGCGGCGCGGAGTTGCCCAGGCCGCCCAGCGACTGCGGCGCGAGCCGGGTGCCTCCATCGCCGCCCGGCTGGATGACGTTGTCCTTGGGCACCGGGTCCGGGTCGAAGGCGACCCCGGCGATGCCACCGAGTGCGCCGACGGCGACCGTCGCCGCGGTGATCATGCCGATCACCCTGAGCCGGCTGCTGTTGAAGTACTCCTCGGAGGACTTCACCGGCGGGGTGGTCGACGGCGGAGTCTGAGGCGTGCTCACTTGTCACCCCCGTCGGTGCCCGGGGCGGCCGGATCGGTCGGGGCCTCGGGATCGACGAAGTCGACGGCCGGCACCCCGGCCGGTAGGGCGCTCATCCCCATGGCCGACCTGGCCTGGCGCGAGCTCGAGCGGACCGACGTGCCGCAGACGATGCAGAACGACGCGTTGGTCAGCAGCATGTTCTCGCACTCGGGGCAGAAGGTCTCCGCGAACGTCGAGCGCTTGTCCTCGGAGCCGTCACCCTTGGCGGCAGCCTCGACCGCGGCCTCGAGCAGCGCCGCCTGAAGCATCATCCGGATCTTGATGACCAGAACGGCCAGGATCGCAAAGCCCCAGATCAGGCCGAGCGCGTTGCCGAACGGCAGGTAGGCCATCAGCCGGACGCCGACCCAGTAGAGGACGTTGGCACCGACCGCGAGCCCGAAGCTCGCGTAGTACGCCGGCGTGAAGCCGTCGTACCCCTCGCCCTTGCCGGAGAACGACGCCACCGCGATTCCGGTCGCGGTGCCGTAGATGAGCGACTTGATGACCATGACGTTGACGACCACGACCAGCCACGACGCGACGCCCGTCGTGGTGCGGAAGTCCTGAGCCGTGAACACCGAGGAGTAGACGACGACGGTCTCGAACGCCGCATAGGCGGTGCCGGCTGCCACGCCGAAGGTCAGTCCGTCGATCATGTCGTCGAACTGCGGCCGCGCGGCGAGGAGTACGGCGAAGGCGTTCTTGGCGACCTCGGCGATGACCGGCAACAGGACGGCGAAGATGAGCAGCGCCGGGAACGACAACGAGCCGATGCCGCCGCGGGCCCGGCCTCCGCCGGCGAAGCTGGCCCACTGCGAGTCGAAGACCCACTCGAAGAAGAACATCGAGACCAGCACCGAGAGCGCGCCGGTGGCGATGAAGAGGCCGACCACGACCGCGGTCGGCGCCTCCTCCCAGAGGTTCACGTCGTCGATGTAGACCAGGTAGGCCAGCGGCACCAGGAAGGCGGCCGCCGCGATGGCGATCGGCAGCAGGCCGAGCGCGGTCGCGCCGAGGATCAGAACGCCCGAGAGGATCATCGCCCAGCGGTAGTTGTCGGCCGAGCGCCGCGAGGTGTGCGGCATCACCGTCGAGATGAGGGCGAACTGCGTCACCCCCTCCGCGGACTGGACGGCGTACGACGCCGTGCGCTTCGCATCACCGCCCCGGAGCGACGTCCCGCAGCGGTTGCAGAACGACGCCACTTCCGGGTTGACGGACGAACACGTAGGACACGCCACGTGCATCACTCCTCTGATCGGGTCCAGGGCAGGAGAGCACGCCGCGACGGGCGCGCTGCTGCGGGCATGGTGTCAGTTCTCGCCGCCATTCAGGAGTCCCAGGGCGGACTATCTTTCGCGGTGCCCCGGACGGGTCATTGACTTCGGGACGATCCGGCCCCGACCATCGCGTAGCCATGATGAGTACGCGTCCGTCCCGCCTGCACGGGCGCGGGACGGCCGGGCGCTGGTTCGCGGTCGCGCTGCTCGGGCTCGTCGTGACCGGCTGCCAGACCCCGATCGAGGGCATCGACGACGACCAGGGGCCGCTCACGCTCGTGGTCTCCGACACCTGGGTCCGGAGCCACCAGGCCGGGGGCGAGGCCGCTGCCCGGATCGGCGCGCTCCGCGATGCCGTCGAGCGGCTGCGCTCGGACACGCACACGGGCTGGGTCGGCCGCCAGGACGACATCACCGGATTCCTCGCCGAGCTCTCCGGCGGCTCCTGGCCCGGCAGCCCGGCAGGGTTCATCGACGAGCACGGGCCCGCCCTCTTCGGGGTCGACTCCGCCACCCTGCGGCTGGGGGACACCGACACCGAGACCGTCCCGAACGTCACGACCACGCGGGCGACCCAGGCGCTCGGCGCGGTGCCCGTCCTCGACGCCTCGCTCGTCCTCACCGGCCGCGGCAGCCCGGCGAGCACCGAAGAGCAGCGGGTCACCGGCGTCCTCGGCCGGGTCTTCCCGGGGCTGACGGTCGACACAACGCCCTTGATCACCGCCGAGGAGGCGACGGCCATCGCGGCCGAGGCGTCCGCCGGGACGGCCGATGGCACCGGGCGGCTCGTGGTGCTGCCCACCGGTGCCGGGGCGCTCGCCTGGGAGGTGGTGGTCGTCGGCGCGACACCGGAGGACATGCAGGCGGGCCGCTACTACATCGACGCGCACACCGGTGACCTGGTCGACGTCCGGCCGGTCTCGGCGGAGGTCGTCCCGCTGGTGCCTCAACTCAGGCAGGGCGCCGCGCCGGACCCCAACAGCGTCGCCATCACCGGCACCGACCCGCTCGGGCGTGACCTCACGGCGTTCGGCCTGCAGAACGGCGACCGCGTCGAGCTGACCGACACCACGACCGATGCCTGGGACGCCGAGCTGCGCACCGGTGCGATCCAGACGTTCGACGCCTCGACGCTCAAGAACGAGTCCGGGCTGCCCGGCATGCTGATCAGCAGCCCGAGCACGCAGATCACCGACGCGGAGGCGATCGCCGCGCAGGCCTACAGCCACAAGATCGTCGACTACTACGAGTCCCTCGGCCGTAGCTCCTGGGACGACCAGGGCGGCCCGCTGGTCAGCTCGGTCCACTTCGGCCCCGAGGGCTTCTGCAACGCGTTCTTCGCGAGCTATCTTCGCCAGCCGCAGATGGTCTACGGCAACCCGTGCGTGCTCAACGGGCAGCGGGTGAACGGCACCTTCGTCGAGCCCGACATCGCCGCCCACGAGGTCACCCATGGCGTCACCGCGACCACCGCCGGGCTCATCTACTCCGGCCAGTCCGGCGCGCTGAACGAGGCCTTCTCCGACTACTTCGGCAACGTGATCGGCAACCTGATCCACGGCGACGACAGCGTCGCCCTCGGCGAGGACTCCTGCCAAGGGATGTCGGAGAACCCGTTGTGCGTGCGCAACCCGGACGGCTCGCTCTCGTTCCGCTACATGCTCAACGGCAACGACTTCGACGACTACCTGCGGATCCTCACGCCCGGCGAGCGACTGCGGATCCTCACCAACTACAAGCAGGACAACGGCGGGGTGCACTACAACTCGGCGATCTGGAACAACGCGCTCTGGAGCATCCGCACCCGGCTGGCGCAGATCGACGGCCAGCCCGGAAACAACTCTGTGCTGGCGCACGACTTCGACCGCGCGGTGTACGGCGCGCTGGCCACGCGCCTCACGCCGACCAGCGGGTTCGTCGACGCCCGCGCGGCCGTGGAGCAGGTGATCATCGACTCCCAGCTCGACCCGGTCGTGCTCCGCACCGCCCGCGAGGCCTTCGACGCCGAGAAGATCTGCACCGGCTGTCCCGACACTGGGGAGCTGGCCGGGGACAGCGTCTCCACCTCGCCGCAGACCCAGCTGCACCCATCCATCTCCGGCAACCGGGTGCTCTGGCTCGACCTGAGCAGCGGCTCGGAGTACTCCGGGTACGCGGCGTCCACCGCGCTCGGTGGATCGGGCGCCCCGTCCCTGTCGGCGGCGTCCGACGCTCTCGAGGTCGGCTTCGCCGGCGATGCGGTCGTGGCGCTGGACGTCCGCGGCCAGGTGACCCGCACCGACGCCGCGGGCGCGGCGTCGCTGCTCGACCGGGTGGACCCGGTGGCCACGCTCGCGGCGGGATTCGCCGGCTCCGATGCCGGTGCTGCGTGGCTCAGCCGCGGCAACACCGTGAAGTACGTCGACTCGACCGGCGCCATCGTCCAGACCGAGGTCCGGGGGCTCCAGGGCGACACCATCACCACGATCGCCGCCGGCGGCGGGACGGTTGCGCTGGGGACCGACCAGGGCAAGGTCTTCTCCTGGAACCCCGGCAGCGGGGACGCGCGCCAGGTGGGCCAGCTGCCCGGCTCCATCCTCAGCGCCGCGACGTACGGCGGGCCGGTGTTCGTGATCGACGACGCGCACCGCTCGGTGCTGATCACCGCGGACGGGCAGCCGCTCAACGTCACCCAGAACGCCGCTCCGTTCGGCGCGGCGATGTCGGGCGAGTACGTCGTCTGGGCCGAGGCCACCGGACCGATCCGGACCGATGTGGTGCCGGGCGGCACGTCGCCGTACCCGGAGACCGACCTCTACCTGCTCTCGCTCGGGACCGGCAAGATCTACGACCTGCACCCCGCCCCCGCGCAGCAGGGGTTCCCGTCCATCTCCGGCCGCCAGCTGGTGTGGCAGGACGCCACCTACGGCGGTGACGACGTGTTCACCGCCGCCGTGCCTGGAGGGCTCTGATGCTGCGCACCCGCACGACCTGGCTGGCGCCGTTCGTTGCGGTGGTGGCCCTGGTCGCGAGCGGCTGCGACACCGGTATCGACGGCATCGACGGCGGTGGGCCCGGTCCCGCCACGAAGCCGGTGACGCTCATCGTCTCCGAGACCTGGGTCAACGACCACCAGGCCGGCGCGGGCGGCGGCGGGGCCGCCGGCGGCTCGGAGGTGCGGGCCCGCCTCACCACCCTGCAAAAGGCCATCGACCGGCTGCGCGACGAGACCGGCACGGGGTGGGTCGGCCGGCAGGACGACGTCACCGGCTACCTGTCCGAGCTCAGCGGCGGGTCGTGGCCGGGCACCCCCACGACGTTCATGGACGACCTCGGACCGGACCTGTTCGGCGTCGAATCCACCGTGCTCCGGCTCGGCGTGCCGGACACCGTGACCGTGCCCGGCATCGTCACCACGAAGGCCACCCAGTACGTCGGTGACGTCCCGGTGCTCGACGCGTCGCTCGTGTTCGTCGAGCGCGACGGCCGCCTGACCGGCGTCCGGGGCCGCGTCTTCCCGGGGCTGTCGGTGCCGACGGACCCGCGGCTCCCGGCCGACCAGGCGCAGGCGGTCGCAGAGCAGGCCGCCGGGGGCACCGCGCAAGACACGCCGTCTCTGGTGGTGATGCCCCGCGGCGCCGGCGTGCTCGCCTGGCTGGTCCCGGTGGCCACGACCGGCGACGCCACCACCCCGATCGCCGCCGCCAACTACTTCATCGACGCGACCTCCGGCGACATCCTCAGCGTCCAGCAGGTCACCGGCGAGGGAAGAGTCGCGCTCCCGTGGGCCGCCTCTGCCGCGACGTACCTGCATCGCGTGCACCTCGCGGGGACCGATAGTCCCAGACGTTCTGGCCACGGCGGCGGCGTGTCGCTGGCCAGAACGTCAGGGACTATCGCCGCCGACCCCGACCCGAACTCGGTCGAGATCACCGGCCCCAACCCGATCGGGGGCACGCTCACCGGACACGGCGTCCAGACCAACAAGGGGGTGGCACTGCTCGACACCACCACCCCCTCGTGGAAGCAGGACAGCGCGATCGGCGGCATCTCGACGTACGACGCCACCCGGGTCAAGAACAGCTCGCAGCTGCCCGGCAAGCTCGTGGTCAGCCCCGACACCAAGATCCGTGACGCCGAGGCGATGGCCGCGCAGGCGTTGAGCCGCGACGTCTACGACTACTACGCGGCGCTGGGTCGCGACTCGTGGGACGGCCAGGGCGGCTCGATGGTGTCGACCGTGCACTACGGCCCGTCGGACTTCTGCAACTCCTTCTTCACCAGCTCGTTGCGCCAGCCGCAGATGGTCTACGGCAACCCGTGCACGACGTCGCAGGGCCAAGCCGAGGTGACCGAGGTCGAGATCGACACCGCCGGCCACGAGATCACCCACGGTGTCACCGCCACGTCGGCGGGGCTGAAGTACACCGGCCAGTCCGGCGCCCTCAACGAGAGCTTCTCCGACTACTTCGGCAACGTCATCGGCAACCAGGTCAAGGGCACCGACAGCGTCGCGATCTTCGAGGGTGGCTGCACCGGCTACACCGAGGAGACCATCTTCTGCACCAGGAACCCCGACGGCAGCCTGTCGCTGCGCTACATGCAGACGGGCAACGACTTCGACGACTACCTGCGCGCCCTCGACCCGGGCTACCGGCTCAAGCTGCTCGGCTTCAGCAGCCAGGACCAGGGCGGCGTGCACTACAACTCCGCGATCTGGAACAACGCGCTGTGGTCGATCCGGGTCAACCTGGCCAAGATCGACGGGGAGCCCGGCAACGACTCCCCGCTGGCGCAGGCGTTCGACAGGGTCGTGTACGCCGCGCTGACCACCCGGCTCGGCCCGACCTCGGGGTTCCTCGATGCGCGGGCCGCGGTGGAGCAGGTCATCATCGACACCGGGCTCGACCCCGTCGTGCTCCGCACCGCGCGGGAGGTCTTCGACGCCAACAAGATCTGCCCCGGGTGCCCCGACACCGGGGAGCTGGGCGGCGACACGGTCTCGGCCTCGCCGGCCACCCAGCTGCACCCGGTGGTCAGCAAGGACAACGTCGCCTGGCTCGACGTCAGCGGCGACGGCGACCAGTTCGGCTTCCTCGCCACGACCAGGGTCGGCGGTGCCTCGCCGAGCATCGGCGGGAGCTCGAACGTCGCGGAGGTCGCCTTCGGCGGCGACGCGCTGGTCACCCTCGACCTCAACGGCGACATCACCCGCTACACCAACAGCGGCAGCTCCGCTGTCGTGCTCGACCAGGTGCCGTTCGAGGCGTCGCTGGCGGCCGGGCTGGCCGGGTCCGACGCCGGAGCCGCCTGGGTCCGCGCCGACGACACGGTCTCGTACGTCGACGCCAACGGCCAGGTCACCAGGGCCCAGGTCACCGGGCTGCGCGGCGACACGCTCACCGGGCTGGGCGCCGGCGCCGGCGTGGTCGGCATCGGCACCGACGGCGGCAGGGTCATGGCCTGGCAGCCCGGCGGCCAGGTCACCCAGATCGGCCGGCTCGACGGCGCCGTGATCTCCGTCGCGGCGTACGGCGGGAACGTGGTGGCGGTGGACGACCGTGGACACGTGGAGCTGTTCACCGCGGACGGCCAGAGCTTCCAGCTCAGCAGCGCCGCCTCGCCGTTCGGCGTCACCATGAACGACAGGTACGTCGTCTGGGCCGAGGAGAGGGGTGCGCTGACCGCCGGGGTGGCGGGCGGCGACTCGCCGTTCCCGGAGACCGACCTCTACCTCGCCTCGCTCGCGACCGGGAAGATCTACAACCTGGTGCCCGAGGGCGGCCAGCAGGGCTTCCCGTCCCTGTCGGGCAAGCGGCTGGTCTGGCAGGACGCCGCCTTCGGTGGCGACGACGTGCTGACCGCCCAGATCCCCGACGGGCTGTAAGGGAGTCACAGTGGCGCAGGGAGGGCGCCGGCTCCGCGGAGCGCTGGCTTGGGTGCCGGCCCTGCTGCTCGTGCCTGCCGGGTTCGGCGTGGCGGCGCACCTCGCGACGCCACCCGAGCCGCCGCCGGTGACCCGCCAGCTGTTTCCCCTGGACCTCGGGACGACCTGGGTCTACGCGGTCGCCGACCACGGCCAGAGCTCGGGCTCGCACACCCGGCAGGTCCTCGGCCCGGCGCGGCTGCTCTCGGCCGAGCAGTCGGTCCTCAACGGCACCCAGGTCCAGGACAGCTGGACCGACTACCCCGGGATCGGCGCGCGCCGGATCCACGGCTACTTCGTGCCACGCGACACGACGATCGACCAGTACGGCGTGACCTCGCCGACGCACCGCCTCCAGGAGCTCGATCCCCTCGCACAGGTCAATGCCCTGCTCGACGACGTGGGCGACTCCTGGACGTACACGGGGACCCTCGACTTCCAGGAGCTGTCCTTCACCACGGAGCTCGCCGAGCGGGGCTCGGTCGAGGTCGGAGGTCGCACCTTCGAAGGCTGCTCGCGGTTCGTGACGACGATCCCGGTCGAGCAGGAGGGCGCGCCGGCCAGCGTGGAGACCCAGGAGGAGTGGACCTGCCCCGGGTACGGCTCGGTGCGCAGCAGCGACCGCTGGGAGGCCGGCGGCGTCGACGTCACCGAGGAGCTGGTCGAGTTCCACGGCGCGAGCGGCAACTGGTGGGCGGACCCGCCGTCGGCGCCGAGCCCCGACGCTGAAGGGACAGCACTGGGTTTCGACGTGGCGCGCACCAACGCGGTCGACGACGGCCAGGTCGGTCGCGACCTCGCCTGGACGATCGGCCGGACCGGCGCCACCTCCTTCCCGCCCGTGTCGAGCGGCAACGTGATGGTGACCGGTGACCGGAGCGGCCTGGTCGCGGCCACCGACGTGGTGACAGGCGAACAGGTGTGGCAGGTGCAGCTCGCCCCGCCGATCCTGGTGACCCCGGCGATCGCCGGTGACGAGGTCCTGGTCAACGACGGCAGCAAGGAGCTGCGGGCGCTCTCACTCGCCGACGGTTCGACCCGGTGGGTGCACGAGCTCGACGACGTCATCGCGGTCAGCCCCGCCGTGTCCGGGGACGCGGCGGCGGTCGTCAGCGAGAGCGGCCGTCTCAGCGTGCTGGACCTGACGGACGGCTCGGTGCGCTGGGACGCCATGCTCGCCGGCCGCGCGGCCGCGACTCCGGCGGTGAAGGACGGGACCGTCTACGTCAGCGACACCAGCGGCGCGATCGGGGCGTACGACCTGGACGACGGCGACCGCGCCTGGGACCGCGAGCTGACGGACGGCGCACTCCTCGGGCTGGCCGTCCGTGACGACCGGGTGCTGGCGCAGGACGACAACGGCATCGTCTACGCGTTCAACGCAGGGACCGGCGAGCTGGAGTGGCAGGCGAGGACCCGCGGGCAGGGTCTCGGCTTCCTCGCGGCCACCGACGACACGGTCGTCACCTTGCTGGCCAACGACAGGGTGATGGCCGTCGACATCGAGGACGGTTCGGTGCGCTGGCGGCACTCGGTGCCCAAGACGGTGGTCGCACCCGTGGTGGTGGGCGACGAGGTGCTGACCTCCTCGGTCGACGGCGAGGTGGAGATCCTCGACCTCGCGACCGGCGAGGCCGTCGAGACGTGGCGGTTGCCCCGCCCGGTTGCTGGCCAGCGTCCCTTGGTCGACGTCCCTTCCGCGGTGGTGGGCGACTCCGTGGTGATCACCTCGGATCCCGGCTCGGCACCCGCGCACCAGACCCTCTACGCGTACCCGCTGCACGGGACGGGAACGGGCGTGCTCCTGGGCCTGGAGCCCCACATCGTGTCGGGCAGCCCGACCGAGCCCGTCACAGCGGTCGGTGGTGACCTCTACGTCGCGGGCTACGGCGGCACGCTCACTCGCAACGAGCCAGACGGGCGCAGCACGTTGTTGGTGACGAACTCCGAACGGATCGCGACCGGCGCGGCGGTCGCCGACGGGCTGGTGGTCGCCCGCAAGGACGACCAGCTGCAGGCGATCCCGGTCGACGGCGGAGACCCCGCGTGGAGCATCCCGGCCGGCGACTCCTACGGCGGCTCGATCCCGCTCGTCCGGGACGGCACCGTCTACGCCGGCACCTCGGACGGCCGGCTCATCGCCGTGGCTCTGGCCGACGGCCGACTGCGGTGGTCGGGGCCGGTCAGCGCGGACTATCTGCCCTCGACGCCGCTGGTGTTGCCGGGCGGCGACATCGTCTACGGGGTCGGGCTGGCCCGATACGAGAAGGACACCGGCACCTTGCACTGGTCGCACCAGGACGTCTTCTCGTACGGAGCGCCCGTCACGGCGGGCGGCGTGGTGTTCGCTGCGGTCGACCGGCAAGGCGGATCCGGCTTCGGTGCGTGGGATGCTGCGACCGGTACGTCGCTCTGGTTCGTGCCCGGGTCCCCCGCGGCGTACGTCGGGCCGAGCGCAGCCGATGGAGTCGTCGTGTTCGCCGACGCGTTCGGCACCGTGCACGCGCTCGACGCCGGCGACGGCAACGAGCTGTGGTCGGTGGCGCTGGACCGGCCGGTCGGCGGGGTGCCGGTGGTGCGGGACGGCCGCGTCTTCCTCGTCTCACTGGGCCGTCCCGAAGTGCTGGAGCAGCGCGACTACCGCGTCGCGGCGTACGACCTCGGCAGCGGACGGTTCCTCGGTTCGTGGGAGCCACCGCTGACCAGCTACTGGATCGTGCCGTTCGCCTCGCCCGGCGAGGAGGACGCGGTCCTGGTGCCGACCGGGCTGGACTTCGAGGTCGTGGTGATGGGGGTGGGTCCGGTTGGCTGAGGTGAGCAGCGCCGCGACCGCCCCCGCCCGGCGTCCCGGACGCCACCCGGTGGCGGTGGCTCTCGGCCCGCTCTGGACGAGGACGTTCCGGGACCCGGTGCGAGAGGGGCGGCTCCGCCTCGACGGGATCCCGCCGGCGACGCGGCACCTGGCCCGGGCCGGGCTGCTCGCGATCGTGCTCCTGCTGGGCTCGACCATGCTTGCAGCGGTGTGGCGCCGTGGCGACATGCTGCCGGTCGACGTCGGGGCAAACCTCGCCTTCGTGCCTCCGGGCGTCTTCGCGATGAGCCTGGTGGGGTTCTGGCTGGCGAACGTCCTCCTGACCTGGGGAGCGTTGGCAGGATCCGCGATCGTGCGTCTCGCGGTCGCGGCGGGCTACCTCCTGATCTGTGCTGACTTCGGCGTCGGCGACTCCCTGGACATCGGGTCGAAGCTGTGGATCCTCAATCACGCACACCAGATGCTCCTGGCCGGCTACGTGGCGCCGCCCGCGGCCCTGGTGGTGGCTGCGGTCACGGCCCGGTGGCCCCGAGTGGACCGATGGGTCGTGCTCGTCGCACGGGTGGTCTGCGTGCTGGGGGCGGCGGCCCTCTTCCTGGGGTTGCTCTGGATCCACGTGGGCCAGATCGATGCCCAGCAGCCCACGCTGATGCCCTCGATGGTGGGCAGCTCGGTGTTCAACCTGCACCTGCTCCTGCTCCCGCTGCTGTACGTCGCGGCGGTCGCGGTCATCGACTTCGCACTCGACGTCAGCACGAGCGTCGCCGAGCCTGCCGGCCGGATCACGCGTCGTTGGATCGCGCTGCTGCTGGTGCTGGCACTGGCGCTCGTGAAGCTGTGGTTCGAGGTCGGCTCGAAGCTCGACTACTGGCGAGCGACGGTCACCAGCCAGCCCCAGGCCGTGCTCCGCACGATCGGGTGCGTCGGACTCCTGGTCGCGGTCGTCGTGGTCGTGACCAGGTTCCGCCGCTCCGAGGACACCCTGTCCGCGAAGGAGGACCTGGTCTTCGCGGGGGCCTTCGTCCTCGCGCTGCCCTTCCTTCTCAAGCTGGTCGCCCTCAGCATCGCGATCGTCGTCGCGATCCAGTCCGACAACCACAGCGTCGCGACGTTCGCGACCCGGTTCCCGGACATCTGGCTCGACACGTGGGGACTGATGATCGCCTCGGCCGTCGCGGTGGTCGCGGGCGTCCTGCTGATGCGGCGCAGCGAGGGCGGACTCGGCGACGAGCTCGGCTCCGGGATGATCGTGGTGGGCGCCTGGTCGACCGTCTCCCTGACGCTCACCAACTTCGACCTGGGTCTGGGCTTCTCCCACGCCACCGTGGGCGTCGCCGTCACGGTGGGCGTCCTGGCGGTGCTGGCGGTGCGGTGGCGGCAGGCCGACGTACCGTTCCTGGTCACGCTCGGCACGGTGCTGGGCTTCACGTGGCTGGTCACCAGCCGGGGCGACTACCTGACGTTCATCGGCGGGCTGGTCGGCCTCTCCAGCGTGGTCGTGCTCGTCTTCGGCATCGTGTGGACGCTGCTGAGCGGCTCGAGCTTCGCATCCGGGTCGAGCCGCCCACTGCCGCGCGGCTCCCGGCAGCTGCTCTTCCTCGGCTACCTGCTGCTCTCTGTCGTCGTTGTGCACTGGGACGAGGTGACGCACGCCTTCACCGGCTCCGACGCCGACGGTCTGGTCGGCTACTACTTCCTCGGCATCCCGATCGCGGCCTGGCTGCTCGGCCGGCACGTGGTTCGACGGGACACCGGCTCAGCCGGCGGCGAGCCGGGCGCCCTCCCGGAAGAAGTCGGCGACGGCGTCGGCACCGCCGAACTCTGACAGCGGCCGGGCGGCGCCGAAGGACTGGTTCCAGAACTCGCCGGTGCGCGGCGTCCACGGGCCGACGTACGCGTAGGGCTCGGGCAGGTGCGCGTCGCCCGGAGAGGCGCCGTAGTTGACCTCCGCGCTGGAGATCCCGACGTCGAGGTGCTCGGGCCACAGCACCGGTTCCTCGGCGGGGGCGAAGGCGCGCAGTGCGGCGTCGCCGACGGCCAGCGCGTCGACGAGGGTGGCGAGGGCAGCCGGGTCGAGGTCCACCGCGTCGCCCAGGGTGATGTCGGCCCGGTCGTGGTAGACGTCGTCGAGCAGGCGTGGCGTGACACCGACCGCGGCGCCGATCTCGGCGAAGCTCCCCCGCAGCGGGTGCCGGCCGTGCGCGCCGACGAGGTCGGTCCCCTCGAGGCGCAGGTCGGGCGCCGCCACGGTCGCGATGCCGCCGGGGACCACGCGCAGCCGGATGGTGCCGCTCGCGGCGTACTGCGGTCCGGCCAGCAGCAGCTCGGCGATCCCGTGCAGGGCGGTGCGGGTGCGGGTGAGGTCCACGTCGGTCCTTCGGTTCTCGATTTCCGGGCCGCCGTAACGCGGCGCCGGTCGGCTGGCACTGATGCGCATTGGTCTTGACCCGCGACGGGAGCGTTACATGACGAGCAGTACCGAGACGTGGCACCCGGTGCCGCCGCACGACGTCCCCGATGAGGGCCGGGTCCGCAGCGTCGTCGTCGACGGTCGCTCGATCGCGATGACGAGGTGCGGTGGCCGGCTCGGCGCGCTCGAGAACCACTGCCCACACCAGGGCGGGCCGCTCGGCGAGGGCTCCATCGAGAAGGGACTGCTGCGCTGCCCCTGGCACGGCTACGACTACGACCCGACGACCGGCGCCCCTCCGGGCGCCTTGGCCGAGCACCTGGACGACCGGGTGGCGGCCTACGAGGTCGAGGAGGGCGCGGACGGCGTCCGGGTCCGCCTCCCCGACCACGCCCCACCCATGCGTACGGTGGCCGACGTCCTGGTCGAGACCCTGGTCGCGCACGGCGTAGACACCGTCTTCGGGATGGTCGGCCACTCCAACCTCGGCTTCGCGGACGCGCTGCGCCGGGCCGAGGAGCGCGGCGAGCTGCGCTTCGTCGGCATCCGCCACGAGGGTGCCGCCGCGTTCGCGGCGAGCGCCTACGGCAAGCTCACCGGCCGGCCCGCTGCCTGCTTCGCGATCGCCGGGCCGGGCTCGACCAACCTGCTCACCGGCCTGTACGACGCCAAGCTGGACGGCGCGCCCGTCGTGGCAGTCTCCGGCCAGGTCCCGTCGAAGGTGCTCGGCCGTGGTGCTTTCCAGGACCTCGACCTCGGGGCGGTGTTCCGCGACGTGGCGATCTCGACGACGACGGTGCAGTCCGGAAGCGACCACGCCGAGCTGGCGGCCCTGGCGGTGAAGCACGCCCGCGACGGACGCGGCGTAGCGCACCTCGTCCTCCCCGACGAGGTGCAGGCGCTGCCGTCCGAGTCGCCTGCCGGCTCCCCTGATGGTCGCTACTCGCGACGGCCGGTCGGGCCGGACGCCGGCGCCCTGTCCCGTGCGACCGAGCTCGTGGCCGGCGCCCGGCGGCCGGTGATCGTCGTCGGCCACGGCGCCCGCGACGCCCGAGACGAGGTGGTCGCGCTGGCCGAGCAGCTCGGGGCGCCGGTGCTGACGACGTTCAAGGCCAAGGGGCTGGTCCCGGACACGCATCCTCTCGGGGCCGGCGTGCTCGGCCGCAGCGGTACCCCGGTCGCGAGCTGGCTGATGAACGAGGCGGACCTGTTGCTCGTCGTCGGAGCGTCGTTCTCCAACCACACCGGCATCGCACCGTGGCAGACCATCGTGCAGGTCGACGACACCCCGAACGCGATCGGACGCTTCGACGCCGTCACGGCCGACCTGCTCGGCGACGCGGCCCTCGTGCTGCCCGCGCTCGCGGCCGCCGTCGCGGAAGCGGGAGCGGCCGCAGAGGACCAGCGCGGCGACGTTGCCGAGCGCTGGGCGATCTGGCGGGCCGAGAAGGCCCGCAGGGTGGCCGACGACCGCGGTCACGGTGTGTCCGCGGCGGCCGTGTTCGCCGCCCTGTCGGAGCACCTCCCCGAGGAGGCCGTGGTCGCGGTGGACGTCGGGAACCACGCCTACTCACTGGGCCGCTACCTCGAGTCGAAGGGGCAGCCGGTGCTGATGTCGGGCTACCTCGGCTCGATCGGGTTCGGCTACCCCGCCGCGATGGGCGCCTGGGCCGCCGACCCCTCGCGGCCGGTGGTCGCGGTCACCGGCGACGGTGGTTTCGGCCAGTACGCCATGGAGCTGACCACTGCCGTCCACCACGGCATCCCGATCAAGCACGTGCTGCTCAACAACAACGCGCTCGGCAAGATCAGCAAGGAGCAGCTCGCCGCCGACTACCCGGTCTGGCACACCTCGCTCACCAACCCCGACTGGGCGACGTACGCCGAGCTGTGCGGCGCCCGTGGCTTGAAGGTCACGCATCGCGACCAGCTCGACGCCGCCATGGCCGAGCTGTTCGCCACCGACGGACCGGCGCTGCTCTGCGTCGAGCAGGACGCCGAGCTGCTCTGAACCACCACCTGGACCCGCACCCACAAGGAGAACCCCTATGACGGACCACGACTTCACCGGACTCAAGGCCACCTTCGTCAACTGCACCCTCAAGCGCAGTCCGGAGCCGAGCCACACCCAGGGCCTGGTCGACGCCAGCGCCGGCATCATGCGCAAGCACGGCGTCGAGGTGAGCGAGATCCGGCTCATCGACCACGATGTCGCGACCGGCGTCTATCCCGACATGCGCGAGCACGGGTGGGAGAACGACGCGTGGCCGGACCTCTACCCCGGCATCCTGGCCAGCGACATCCTCGTGGTGGCCGGCCCGATCTGGCTGGGCGACAACTCGAGTGTCACCAAGCAGCTCATCGAGCGGATCTACTCCCTGTCCTCCGAGCTCAACGACAAGGGGCAGTACCTCTTCTACGGCCGGGTGGCCGGCTGCCTGATCACCGGCAACGAGGACGGCATCAAGCACTGCGCCCAGAACGTCCTCTACTCGCTGCAGCACGTCGGCTACACGATCCCGCCGAACGCGGACGCCGGCTGGATCGGCGAGGCGGGCCCCGGCCCGTCGTACCTCGACCCCGGCAGCGGCGGACCTGAGAACGACTTCACCAACCGCAACACCACGTTCATGACGTGGAACCTCATGCACCTGGCCAAGATGCTGAAGGACGCCGGCGGCGTGCCCGGCTACGGCAACCAGCGCTCGGAGTGGAACGCCGGAACGCGCTTCGACTTCGAGAACCCGGAGTACCGCTCGTGATCGCTAGTCTTCCCGCGTGGCGGGAGACGAGACAGAGCTGCTCGCCGCGCTGCGCGCGGGGGACGAGGCGGCGTTCTCCCGGATCGTGGCCGACTGGTCGAGACCCATGCTGACCCTGGCGCGCAGCTTCGTCTCCACCGCGGCCTCCGCCGAGGAGGTCGTCCAGGAGACCTGGCTGGCCGTGCTCAAGGGGCTGGACCGGTTCGAGGGCCGCTCGTCGCTGCGGACCTGGGTCTTCCGGATCCTGGTCAACACGGCGAAGAGCCGCGGCGTGCGCGAGCACCGCACTCTGCCGTGGAGCAGCCTCGGCGGCGAGGATGCCGGCCCGAGCCTGGACCCGGCCCTGTTCCAGTCAGCCGGAGACGCGCACGCCGGCGGCTGGCGGGCGGCGCCGTCGTCGTGGCCGGCCGAGGTCGCGGTCGAGGGATCGGTCCTGGCCGGCGAGGTACGCCGCGAGGTCCGCACGGCGCTCGAGGCGCTCCCCGAGCGGCAGCGGGTCGTGCTGACCCTGCGCGACGTGCTCGGCCACTCCTCCGAAGAGGTGTGCGCGCTGCTGGAGATCTCCCAGGCCAACCAGCGGGTACTGCTCCACCGGGCCCGCACCGCAGTCCGCTCCGGACTCGCGACGTACCTGGAGAGGAGCTGAGGTAGCCGCCATGAGCTGCCAGGAGATGGTCGAGCTGGTCACCGACTACCTCGAGGGCTCCCTCGGATGGCGCGACCGACGCCGGGTGGCCAAGCACCTGCGCGTGTGCGACGCCTGCTCCCGCTACATCGAGCAGATGCGCGAGACCCTGACGGTGCTCGGCTCCGTTCCCGTCGACACGCTCTCCCCCGAGGCGCAGTCGACCCTGCTCGACGCGTTCCGCAACCTCGAGCGCTGACAGCCTCTCCCGCTCGCCCGTCCCAGGAGGACACCCATGCCCGAGGTCGGGTTCACGAACCTTCTCGTCGTCACGCTCATCGCCCTGGCCTCCCCGTTGTGCCTCGGCTTCGTGCCGCGGCTGCGGCTGCCGGCGGTGGTGCTCGAGATCGTCGCCGGCGTCGTCGTCGGGCCGAGCGTGCTCGGCTGGGTCGAGGCCGACGTGGTGGTCTCGATCGTCGCCGTGCTCGGACTCGCGTTCCTGCTCTTTCTCGCCGGGCTCGAGATCGACCTTGCCCGGCTCCGCGGCAGCGTGCTGCGGCTGGCGATCGTCGGCTACGCCGTCACGCTGGCGCTCGGGCTCATCGTGGGCGGCGCCCTCGACGCGGCCGGCTGGATCAGCAGCCCGGTGCTGCTCGCCGTCGCGCTGTCGGCCACTTCGCTCGGCCTGGTCGTCCCGGTGCTCAAGGACGCCGGCCGGCTGGACAGCGCCCTGGGCCTCACCGTGGTGGCGGCCGCCTCGGTGGCCGACTTCGCGGCGATCGTGCTCCTGTCCCTCTTCTTCTCGACCAGCGAGTCGGGCACCGGCACCCGGGTGGCGCTGCTGCTGCTGTTCGCCGCCCTGGTCGGGGTCACCGCGGTCGCCGCCCTCACCGTGTCGCACTCGATGAGCCTCTCGGCGGTCGTGACCCGGCTGCAGGACACCACCGCGGAGATCCGGGTGCGGGCCGCCGTACTGCTGCTCGTCGGCTTCGTGGCGCTGGCCGCGAAGCTCGGCCTGGAGACGATCCTCGGCGCCTTCCTCGCCGGCGCCGTGGTCGGTCTGGTCGACAGGGACACCTCGTCGCACCCTCACTTCCGCACCAAGCTGGAGGCACTCGGCTACGGCTTCCTGATCCCGGTGTTCTTCGTGTCGAGCGGGCTGCGGCTGGACCTGGCCGGGCTCCTCGACCACCCCTCGGCCCTGGCCCGGGTGCCGGTCCTGGCGGTCGCCCTCCTGGTGGTCCGGGGCGTGCCGGCCCTGATGCTGGCTCGACAGCACGACCGCCGTTCGGTGGCGGCCGCCGGACTCCTGCAGGCGACGTCGCTGCCGTTCCTCGTCACGGCCAGCCAGATCGGGGTGGCCACCGGGACGATGAGCCAGACCACCGCGGCCGCCCTCGTCTGCGCCGGCCTGCTCTCGGTCGTCGCCTACCCAGCCCTGGCGCTGGCACTGCTGCGGGACGCGGGGGCCGCTACGCCGCCGCAGTCTTCCGATGCCCGACCAGCACCACACCCTCGACGATCTTGACGTCGTACGCCGCCACGGAGACGTGCCCGTCGTCCAGGCAGTGTCCGGTGCGCAGGTCGAAGCCGTGCTTGTGCACCGGCGACGCGACGAAGGGCACGTCCTCGTGGACGCCGACGATCCCCCGCGCCAGCGTCGCGTGCCGGTCGAACGGGTCGTGGTTGGCCAGCGCGTAGACCGTCGTCTCGTCGACCCGGAAGATCGCGACCGCCTGGCCGTGCACCAGCGCGGCTGCCCCGCGCTCGATCTCGAGCTCGGCGAGCCGGCACACGGGCTGCCACTCGATCGGGTCGGGCCGCGGGCTCACGACGCCGAACCTAGGAACGGTGTGTTTCCCCTGACGCTCTTCGTGCAACAGGCATGTAACAGTTTGTCCGTGCCCGCCGCCGTCGTGATCCTCGCCGGCGGGTCCGGCAGCCGGGTCGGCGCGGAGACCAACAAGGTGCTGCTGCCGCTCGGTGACAGCATCGTCCTGGGCCGATCGGTGAGTGCGGCGCTCGCCGTCACCGAGGTGGTCCGGGTGGTGATCGGCGTCCGCGCGGGCGACGAAGACGCTGTCCGCGAGGCCATCGCGCCCCTCCTCGGTGATCGCGAGGTCCGCCTGGTGGCGGGCGGGACGACGCGGCACGCTTCCGAGTGGGCGGCGCTGCAGGCGTTGGCGGACGACGTCGACTCCGGCGCCGTCGATGTGATCGCGGTGCACGACGGGGCCCGGCCGCTGGCGGGGTCGGCACTGTTCGAGGCGACGATCTCCGCCGCGCGCGAGCACGGCGGGGCCCTCCCGGTCGTGGAGCTGCCGGGCCTGCTGGGCCGCGACCTCCGCCCCGTGGCCGACCACCTCGCCGGCGTACAGACCCCGCAGGCGTTCCGCGCCGTACCCCTGCTGGACGCCCACCGCCGGGCTGCCGACGACGGCTACGAGCGCACGGATACCGCCGCCTGCTTCGAGCGGTACGCCGACCTGCCGGTGATCGCCGTGCCCAGCGGGGCAGCGAACCTCAAGATCACCTTCCCCGAGGACCTCGTCGTGGCCGAACGGCTGCTGTGACAACCGATCGCATGCGCGACATCCGTCCTGCTGCCGTGAGGCGGAGCCAGCGGGACGCGGAGTTCGAGGCGTACGTCGCCGCGGCCAGACCGCGGCTGCGCCGGCTGGCCTACAGCCTCTGCGGCGACTGGCACGCGGCCGACGATGTCGTGCAGACCGCGTTGGCCAAGCTGTACGTCGTGTGGCCGCGGGTCAGCCGGGCCTCCGACCAGGACGCATACGTCCGGCGTGCGGTCGCCCGGACCACGATCGACGAGGCTCGTCGGCCCTGGCGTCGGGAGCGCAGCGGCATCGAGGGCCATGACCTGCCTGCCGAGGGCTCCGACCTGCCGGCCCGCCACGACCTGGTGGCGGCCCTCCAGCGGCTGCCCGAGATGCAGCGCAAGACCGTCGTGCTTCGCCACTGGCTGGGGCTCTCGGTGGCCGAGACCGCCCAAGACCTCGGGATCGCCGAGGGCACCGTCAAGAGCCACACCTTCCGCGCGCTCGCCGCGCTGCAGACCCTCCTGGAGGACGTCCATGACGCCTGAGACCTTCCACGCACTGCTCGAGGAGGAGACGCGAGATGCGCCAGCGCCTCCCGCGACCGGCCCCGACCTCGTCGCCGGTCGCCGGCTGCTCCGGCGGCGCCGGCTGGCGGTGACGACCGCGGCGCTGGTGATCATCGCCGGAGTCGGCGGCACCGTCGCGGCGCTCGCCGTACCCGAGCCCTCGCCCCGCAGGGAGCGCGCGGCCGACACTCCGACGCCCGACGACTCGATCCTCGAGACCTGCCGGACCGGCAAGCAGATCGCCAACGACCCCGGTGCCACGGTGTTCGGGCGGGCCGAGGGGGACCCGGTCGTGAAGAGCTCGACGACCGACCCCTCCCTCCTCGCGGCGCTCGAGGCGCCTGGCGGCCGCTACTGGGCCGAGTGCCTCGTCGCAGACGGCAAAACGTCCGTCATCTCGTTCGACGCCCAGGCGGCTCGCCGACCGCCGCAGCCGGTGACCGTGATCGGCCCGGGATGCCCGCTGGTCGGCGGCTCCGTGGACCCCGGCTGCCGGAGCTTCCGCCTCACCGTGGTCACCAGGCTGCCCGACGCGGTCGCAGCAGTGCGGTTCACCGCCTGGCACGGCGAGACGTTCGACGCGCCGTCAGTGGACGGCTACATCGTGGTCAGCCGCGTCCTCCCGATCCCGGACGGCCAGACGTACGACGAGTTCGGGACGCCTCGGAAGGGACGGCCGGCGGAGGTGGTGTCGATGACCTACCTCGACGCTTCCGGCGCGACCATCGCGGGTGCGCCCGGCACGCCCGGGCTGGGCACCTACCGCGTCCTCGGAGGGTGGCAGCACACGTTCTAGGTCCGTGGCGCCGTAAGGGCCTCCAGCACCCGCAGGTCCGAGTCGTCCGCGACCCGGCGCGCCTCGGCGGGCGCCTCGAGGGTCTCGACGGGGAACCGGGTGGCGAGCTCGGCCACCAGGGCCGCGAAGTCCGTGGTCGGCACGCCGTCGAGCGCGGCCACGACCGCGGCCGGCAGCACCACGGGCGAGACCACCTGGAGCAGCTCGGTGCGCTCGACGGTGCGGCCGACCTCCTGCCCGTGGAGCTCCTTGACGGTGTCGGTGACCGGACGGACGCCGACGGTGACGGTCGCGCGCTCGGCGGCGTGCGTCACGCACTCGACGAGGAAGGTCGGCGGGGTCAGCGGGCAGAGGGCGTCGTGGAGCACGAACGGGGCGTCGGCCTCGACGATGGCCTCCCAAGCGGTGCCGAGGTCGACCAGGTGCACCCCTGCCTCGCCCATCGCCCAGGCGGCGGCCGCGACCAGTGGCTCGCCGTGCACCAGCGCGAACGGCAGCGCGCCGCGGCCCGTCTCGACCACGGTCCCCAACGCATCGACCCGCCCGAGCTCGTGCTCGGGCGGGTCGATGAGTAGATCTTGCGGGGCCTCGCTCAGGAGGCGAGCACCTCGTCGAGAATGGCCTCGGCCTTGTCCTCGTTGGTGTGCTCGGCCAGCGCCAGCTCGGAGACGAGGATCTGGCGCGCCTTGGCCAGCATCCGCTTCTCGCCGGCCGACAGGCCACGGTCACGCTCGCGGCGCCACAGGTCGCGGACGACCTCGGCCACCTTCATCACGTCGCCGCTGTGCAGCTTCTCGAGGTTGGCCTTGTAACGGCGAGACCAGTTGGTCGGCTCCTCGACGTGCGCAGCGCGCAGGACGTCGAACACCCGGTCGAGCCCCGCCTTGTCCACGACGTCGCGGACACCCACGAGGTCGAGGTTGCAGGCCGGGACACGCACCACGAGGTCCTGCTGGGCGACGATCCGGAGTACGAGGTACTCCCGGTCCTCTCCCTTGATGGTCCGCATCTCGATGTCTTCGATGATGGCGGCCCCGTGGTTCGGGTAGACAACCGTTTCGCCGACGGTGAAAGTCATATGTGAAGTTCCCCTTCCTAGGTGACCAGTCTAACACGCCACTGGTCGTCTCTGACCGACGTTTCCGCAGGTCAGAGGCACAATCGGCACTTGACAAAGGCCGGTTGCTCATGCTGCGAGGGGTGGTCCGAGGTCGCGCTGGCTCGGCGTTCTCTCAGGCTCTGCACAGGTGAAATCGCAGGTCATCGGCACCGCAGCCCTACCGGCCGACCCCACGTGGTCAATACTTCGGGGCATGGCGAGCGAGCGTCGCTGGGGTCGCGGGAGGTCGGCCCGGCGAGAGGCTTCGGAGACCGCTGGTGCGGTCCAGTCGGCGGACTCGACCGCTGCAACCGCCCCACCCGCACCAGTCGCGACGGCCACGGAGCGCGACCTCGAACCCGGCTCCACGGAGGACAGCCAGGAGCCCGAGACTCCTGCGTTCAAGCTGGGCAACCTGACGCCGTTCCTGCTCACCCGGGCCGCACATCCGCGCCAGGCCCTGATCACGGCGGTCGGCATGACCGTCGCCGCCGCGCTGGCCGGACGGCCCAGCCGCGAGCTGCTGCTGATCCTGTGCACGGTGCTGGTGGGCCAGGTGATCCTCGGCTGGTTCAACGACCTGGTCGACCGCAAGCGCGACGCCCGCCACCAGCGCACCGGCAAGCCGCTCGCCGACGGCCGGCTCGACCCGGGCACGGTGTGGTTCTGCCTGGCCCTCGCGGTCTTCCTCGTGGTGCCGCTGTCGGTGGGCAACGGGCTGTACGCCGGGTCGGCGTACCTCATCTCGCTCGCGATCGGCCTGCTCGGACAGTGGGTCTGGCTGCGCAAGGGCTTCCTGTCGTGGCTGCCGTGGGCGGCGGCCTACGCGTTCTACCCAGCGTTCCTCTCGTACGGCGGGTGGGGCGGCCAGGAGAAGGGCGCCCCGCCCGAGCTGCTCATCACCGGGCTGGCCGCGCTGCTCGGGATCGGCGTGCACCTGCTGACCGCGCTGTGGGGGCTGGTGCCCGACAACGAGGACCGCTGGACCTACCTCCCGCTCAAGCTCGGGCTGAAGATCGGAGCCTCGCGGCTCTTGTGGGTGGCCGGCACCTATACCGTGCTCGTGCTGGTCGGGCTGGCCTTCGCCGGCACGCACGTCGGGCTCGCGCAGGAGCCGCTCTAGCCACGGCGTAGGCGTCCATTAGTGTTCTGTGCCATGCAGACCCGACGCTCGCTTCGGCTGGTCGCGGGAGCCATCGTCCTCGCTCTGCCGCTCCTCGGCTCGTGCGGCTTCGGCAAGGCGACCGACAAGATCTACACACCGGCCGCGGGCACCAACGACCGCGACGGCGACGTGGACGTGCTGTCCGCGGTGATCGTGGCCGCGCAGCCCGACTCCGGGACCTTCGTGGCCTCGCTGAGCAACAACTCCCCTACCAAGGCCTTCGAGCTCACGGGTCTGGCCGGCGCCGGCAAGTGGACCGACCTGAAGGTCGACCCGTCGGACCTGTCGCTCGACATCCCGGCGCGCGGGTTCGTCAACCTCGTCAACGAGGACCCCATCACCGTCACCGGTGACTTCGACGCCGGCCAGTTCGCCGAGCTCACCCTGACGTTCGACAGCGGCGACTCGGTCACGATGGACGTGCCGATCGTCTTCGCCTGCAACACCTACGAGGGACTCGACCCGTCCCAGCAGCAGCCCGAGGAGTCGGAGCCTCCGACGACCGAGCCGTCGCCCGGTGACGTGCCCACCGACGACACCACTGCCAGTCCTTCCGCGGCCGGCGCCCCGGGCGAGCCCTACGACTGCGTCGCCGTCGGCGAGGGCTGAGCCTCGTGGCTCACACTCTCGTCCTGCTCCGCCACGGCGAGAGCACGTGGAACGCGGAGAACCTCTTCACCGGCTGGGTCGACGTACCCCTGAGCGACAAGGGCCGCACCGAGGCCGAGCGCGGCGGCCAGCAGCTGAAGGATGCCGGCCTCGCCCCCGACGTCGTGCACACCTCGCTGCTGCGCAGGGCAATCACCACCGCGTCGATCTCGCTCGACGTGGCCGACCGGCACTGGATCCCGGTCACCCGGTCGTGGCGGCTCAACGAACGGCACTACGGCGCCCTGCAGGGCAAGAACAAGAAACAGACCCTGGAGGAGTACGGCGAGGAGCAGTTCATGCTCTGGCGACGCTCGTTCGACGTACCCCCGCCGCCGATCGACGACTCGTCCGAGTGGTCCCAGGCCGGGCTGCCCCAGTACGCCGACCTGGGCTCCGAGATGCCCCGCACCGAGTGCCTCAAGGACGTCATCGCCCGGTTCCTGCCCTACTGGGAGTCCGACATCACCGCCGACCTGCGCGCCGGCAAGACCGTGCTGGTCGCCGCGCACGGCAACAGCCTGCGCGCCCTGGTCAAGCACCTCGACGGGATCAGCGACGAGGACATCGCCGGCCTCAACATCCCCACCGGGATGCCGCTGGTCTACGAGCTCGACGACGACATGACGCCCACCGTCAGGGGCGGCCGTTACCTCGACCCCGACGCGGCCGCCGAGGCAGCGGCTGCCGTGGCCAACCAAGGCCGCTGACTTAACACCCCCGCGAGCTTCGGCCCGGCACCCACGACGGACTGCTTGCTCCGCTGCGCGAAGCTTCGCGGTCCATCGTGGCCGCCGAGCCGATCGCGGGGCGCGCTCGCTGCGCTCGCAAAAACCGGGTCGCTTCGCTCCCCCGCTCCTATTGCGTCCGCCCCGCTGGAGCTCTTCCTCCAGCTATTGGGAATTCGCCGGTGACGATGTAGACGACGCGGCTGGCGACGGAGACCGCGTGGTCGGCGATCCGCTCGTAGTAGCGGCCGAGCAGGGCCACGTCGACGGCCGCCTCGACGCCGTGCGACCAGCTGTCGGAGAGCAGCTCGACGAAGCTCTGGCGACGGAGCTGGTCCATCTCCTCGTCGTCCTTGCGGACCTCGAGGGCGGCGTTCACGTCGCGGGTGGTGATCACCTGCTGCACCGACTTGACCATGTCCTCGGCGACCACGGCCATGCGGCTGATGGTGGGCCGGATCTCTTCCGGCACCGCGATGTTGGGGACCCGGAGCCGCGCGATCTTGGCGACGTGCACGGAGAGGTCGCCCATCCGCTCGAGCTCGGTCACCATCCGCAGCGCGGCGACGACGACCCTCAGGTCACCAGCCACCGGCTGCTGGAGGGAGAGCAGGGAGAACGCCGTGTCCTCGACCCGCACGCGGGCCTGGTCGATCACGACGTCGGCACTTATCACCCGCTCGGCGATCTCGGCGTCCCCCTGGAGCAGGGCCTCCGTGGCGCCGGAGACCGCCTCCTCGACCCGGGAGCAGATCGCGGCGAGGTCGTCGAAGATCGACTCGAGCTGGTCGTGGAAGGCTTCACGCATGGCGCCACCGTAGGGAGACAAGGTGTCCAGTCGGGGTGACGACGTGAACTGAACATGAACGTTCGGTGCCCCGCACCTCGCGGAAGCGAACGTAGTACGACGTCCGCCCTACCATCATTGGTGTGGACCCGACGACACAGGCGTTCCTCGCCGCCGTCCTCGGAGCCGTCGTCGCCGGCGGAGCCGTGCTCGCGTGGCACATCAGCGACCGCCAGCAGTCCACGCTCCCCACGCACGAGGAGCCCGTGGTCCCGCCCGAGGTGGCGACCGTCCTCTCGGTGCTGCGCAGCAGTGCGGTGATCGTCGACGACACCGACACGGTCGTGAAGGCGTCCGCGCCGGCGTACGCCCTCGGGCTGGTGCGCGGCACCCAGCTGGTCTCCGAGGAGCTCGACCGGCTGGTCCACGAGGTGCGCCGCGACGGCCAGATCCGCGAGACCGAGCTGCTCATGAACCGTCCCCACGCCCCGGCCCGCCACGTCACCGCGCGGGTCGCGCCGCTCGGCTCGCACCTCGTGCTGGCCCTGGTCGAGGACCGCACCCGTGAACGCCGGGTCGAAGCCGTACGTCGCGACTTCGTCGCCAACGTCAGCCACGAGCTGAAGACGCCCGTGGGCGCCATCAAGCTGCTGGCCGAGGCGGTCTCCGACGCCAGCGACGACCCGGAGGCGGTCAAGCGGTTCGCCGGCCGGATGCTCACCGAGAGCGACCGGCTCACCCGACTCGTGCAGCAGATCATCGAGCTGTCCCGGCTCCAGGCCGACGATCCTCTCGAGACGCCGACCGCGGTGAGCATCGACGACGTCATCGGGATCGCCGTCGACACCAGCGCCATCGACGCGGACTCCAAGCGGATCGACATCGTCACAGGCGGCACACCGGAGCTCGAGGTGTTCGGCAACGAGGAGCAGGTCACCGCCGCGGTCGCCAACCTCGTCGCGAACGCCGTCTCCTACTCCGCGATCGACTCCACCGTCCTCGTCACCACGAAGGTCGACGAGGGATCTGTCGAGATCTCGGTCGTCGATCAGGGCATCGGCATCCCGTCGGACGAGATCGACCGGATCTTCGAGCGCTTCTACCGGGTCGACCCGGCCCGGCACCGTTCCACAGGAGGCACCGGGCTCGGCCTCTCGATCGTCAAACACGTCGCGGCCACGCATGGCGGCGACGTCAGGGTGTGGTCCGTCGAGGGCCAGGGGTCGACGTTCACGCTGACCCTTCCCCAGCACCAGTCCCACCACGGGGCTGCGGCGCTGGACAACCCTGAGCCCATCGAGGCTGAGTCAACATGAAGGGGGTACTGAAGTGACCCGGGTGCTCGTCGTGGAGGACGAAGAGAGCTACAGCGAGGCCCTCGCCTACATGCTCCGCAAGGAAGGCTTCGAGGTCGCGATCGCGGCCGACGGCAACGCCGCGCTCACCGAGTTCGACCGCAACGGGGCCGACATCGTGCTGCTCGACCTGATGCTGCCCGGAATTCCCGGCACCGAGGTGTGCCGCACCATCCGGCAGACCTCGAGCGTGCCGGTGATCATGGTCAGCGCCAAGGACGACGAGGTCGACAAGGTGGTCGGCCTCGAGCTCGGCGCCGACGACTACATCACCAAGCCCTACTCTCCGCGCGAGCTGGTCGCCCGCATCCGCGCCGTGCTCCGGCGCGGCACCGAGCCGGACCTGTCCCCCGCGACGCTGGAGGCCGGGCCGGTCCGCATGGACGTCGAGCGCCATGTCGTCACGGTCGGTGGCGAGGAGCAGCGGCTGCCGCTCAAGGAGTTCGAGCTGCTGGAGATGTTCCTGCGCAACCCGGGCCGGGTGCTCACGCGCGGCCAGCTGATCGACCGGGTCTGGGGCTCCGACTACGTCGGCGACACCAAGACCCTCGACGTGCACGTGAAGCGGCTGCGCGCCAAGCTCGAGCCCGACCCGAGCGAGCCGAAGTACCTCGTCACCGTGCGCGGCCTGGGCTACAAGCTGGACCTCTGACTGGGCCGAGCCACGAGCAGGTGGCTCACTCCGGCTCGGGCAGAGTCAGGATCCGGTCCAGCCGCTTGGTGCGCTCGACGATCTCGGCGATGAGTGCACGGGGGTCGGCGTCGACGGTGATGGCGTGGTCCGGCGCCAGGAGGGCGAGGCCTCCGATGGCCGCGCCGGCAAACATGCGGATGTCGTCGTCGACCTCGCGGCCGAGCCGTTGGCCGATCGCCTCGGCCAGCAGCTCCATCGGGCGCATCATCTCGGCGAGCATGCCGCGGCGCAGCTCGGGCACGTCGCGGATCAGCCGGTTGCGGAGACTCTCGAGGACGAAGTCCTCCTCGGGCATTGCCGCGATGCCGGTCTCGACCGCATAGCTCAGCGCCTGGATGAGGGAGTAGTCCGGCGGTGCTTCCAGGAACCGCCCGATGGTGGTCTCGTCCATGAAGTCGGAGAGGACCACGTCCTCCTTGGTCGGGAAGTAGCGGAAGAACGTGCTGGGCGAGACCTCGGCCGCCTCGGCGATGGCCTCGACCGACGTGGCGGCGTACCCGTTGCGCTGGAAGAGCCGCAACGCCTCGCGCTGGATGGTCGCGCGGGTGCGCGCCTTCTTGCGCTCACGCAGCCCGGGCGAGGTCGTCACGCTCTGATTCTGCCTGCTGGGACGTCCGCGGCAGCCGCACCGCGGCGATGATCGCCGCGACGACCGAGATCCCGGCCGAGATCCACAGCGCGAGGTCCATGCCGTCCACGAAGTGGGCGGGCGTGTCGCCGGCGCCGGAGTAGTGGGCGTTCAGCGCCGCACCCAGGATTGCGATACCGAGCACGCTGCCGACCTGACGGAGCGTCTGCACCAGAGCCGAGCCGGTGCCGGCGCGCGTGCGGGGCAGGCTCATCAGAGCAGCGGTCTGCGCCGCGAACAGCGCGGCGCCGAAGCCGAGTCCGACGAGGGCGGTCCAGAGCGCGGCTCGGCCGAAGCCGTCGCCCAGCCCGGTGGTCGCGCCGACCACCATGCCCAGCGCGACCAGCAGGGAGCCCGCGGTCGCCGTGACCCCGGCGGGCACCCGGCTGCCCAACCGGTTGGAGAGCTGCATCGCCACGAGCATCCCCATCACCAGCGGCAGGGTACGCAGCCCGGTGCCGAGCGCGTCGGCGCCGAGGACCAGGCGGAAGTACTGCGGCATCGTGAAGAACACGCCGAACAACGACATGCTCGCGACCGCGGCCGTGATCGAGCCCCAGCGGAACGCGGGGTGCGCCCACACGTCGTAGTCGAAGACCGGGATGGTGCCGGTCAGTCGCCGCTCCCAGAGCAGGAACGCCGCCAGCACCAGCAGCCCGCCCACCAGGCAGGCCAGCGTGGCCGGGTCGGTCCACCCGCGGTTCGGTCCCTCGATCACGCCGTAGGTCACCGTGACCAGTCCCGTCGCCGCCAGGGCCACCCCGAGCCCGTCGAAGCCACGGCTCTCCTGCTCCACCCCTCCCGACGGCAGGAATCGCACGACAGCGACGAGCGCAGCCGCGATCACGGGCACGTTGATGATGAAGACCGACCCCCACCAGAACGACTGCAGCAGCGCACCGCCGACGATCGGGCCCAGTGGCAGTCCGACCATGGTGGACAGGCTGAGCACGAGCACCGCCTTGGGCCGCTCCTCGGGTTCGAAGAGCACGACGACGGCTGACATCGCGAGCGGGATCAGCGCGGCGGCGCCCAGGCCCAGGACCGAGCGGGCGGCGATGAGCGAGGCCGGGCTGCCGGCGTACGCGCACCAGAGCGACCCGGCCCCGAAGACGACGAGCGCCCCCACGGTCAGCCCCTTGCGGCCGAGGCGGTCGCCGAGCATGCCGGCGGGCAGCATCACCGCCGCGAGCACCAGCAGGTAGGCGTCCGCGAACCACTGCAGCTGCGAGGTCGAGGCGTCCAGGTCGGTCGCGATGTCGGGCAGCGCCACGTTGAGGACGGTCATGTCGAGGCCGACCACGAGCAGGGAGAGGGCGGTGGCGCCCAACGCCCACCAGCGTGCGGACGATGATGCAGACATGACGGTCACTCCAATCTGACGGTTACTTGTTTTTGATAGTAACTCTCATATTCAAAGGACGTCCAGTCCGATGTCTGGAAGTCGTGGTGCGACGTCTGATAACCGCGTGTCAACCGTCGGTGCCGGTTCCTAGGCTGGGGCGGTGACCGCGACGACCCCAGCCGAGCAGACCGGCGGGGCTCCCGAGCCGACCGCCTCGACGGCCCCCACCTGGCTGCCGCCGGCGGCCGTCGGCGTGACCCTCCTGCTGTGGGCCTCCGCCTTCGTGGCGATCCGCCATCTCGCCGGCACCTTCTCCCCGGGCTCGCTGTCCCTCGGTCGGCTCGTGATCGGCTCGATCTGCCTCGGCGTGGTGGCTCTGGGCCGCGGACTCCCCCGACCGACCCGCGGCCAGTGGGTCTCGATCGTGACGATCGGCGTCCTGTGGTTCGGCATCTACAACGTCGCCCTCAACGCCGGCGAGGAGGACGTCGACGCCGGCACCGCCGTGATGCTCATCCAGGTCTCACCCGTCCTGGTCGCGCTGCTCGCGGCGATCTTCCTCAACGAGCGGTTCACGCTCTACCTCGGGCTCGGCCTCGCCCTCGCGTTCGGTGGCGTCGCCCTGATCGCAACGGCCTCCGGCGACACCGGTGACCGCAGCGTGACGGGTGTCGTGCTGTGCCTGGTCGCCGCGGTCGTCTACTCGGTCAGCCTGGTCCTGCAGAAGCCGCTCGTCGCCCGGCTGCCCGCGATCCACGTGACCTGGCTGGCGTGCACGGTCGGCGCGGTCGTGTGCCTGCCGTTCCTGGGTCGGCTGGTCGACGACACGCGCTCGGCGGCGGCGGTGGACGTCTGGTGGGTCGTCTACCTCGGTGTCTTCCCGACGGCGATCGCGTTCACCACGTTCGCCTATGCGCTGCGGACCATGTCGGCCAGCAGCCTCGGCGTGACGACCTACCTCGTCCCGCCGATCACGATCGTGATGGGCTGGCTCTTCCTGAGCGAGACCCCGCCCGGCATGGCCTACGTCGGCGGCGGGCTCGCGCTCGTCGGTGTGGCGGTCGCCCGCCGCAAGCCGCGCACCCTGGCAGACGCGCCGCAACCGCCGGCCTGAGGCTGGCTCTGCTGAATACTGGGTCCGTGGACATCGTCGCGGACATCGTGGTCGGGCTGGTCGCCGCCCTGCACCTCTACTTCCTGGTGCTCGAGATGTTCCTGTGGGACACCCCGACCGGGCACAGGACGTTCGGCCTCGAGCCGGCCTTCGCGGCAGAGAGCAAGGCGCTGGCCGCCAACCAGGGCCTCTACAACGGGTTCCTGGCCGCCGGCCTGGTGTGGGGACTGATCGACGACCTGGACAACGTGAAGCTCTTCTTCCTCGCCTGCGTCATCGTGGCGGGCGCGTACGGCGCCGTCACGGTCAACCGCCGGATCCTGGTCGTGCAGGCGCTACCGGCGCTCCTCGGGTTCGCGCTCGTGCTGCTCGCCTCCTGACGGATTTCGTGGCGGATCGGGCGCTGGCGTCTTTCGCGAGCGGAGCGAGCGCGCCTCGTGATCGGCCCCGGTGGCCACGACGACTGCGAAGCGCGCGTGCGGAGCGAGCGTCGTCGTGGACCCGGGGCCGAAAGCTCACGAGGGTGTCAAGCACTAGTCCTCGAGCCAGCCGCGGAACGCCTCGAGGTTCTCGGTCGACTCGCCGCGCAGGGTGCGCCACTTCCACTCCTTGCGGATGGACGAGGCGAAGCCGAGCTCGAGGAGCGTGTTGAACGACTCGTCGGCGGTGGTGAGCACCGCTCCGAGGAGCCGGTCGAGCTCGTCGTCGTCGATGACAGCCAGCGGCAGCCGGCCGTCGAGGTAGATGTCGCCCAGCCGGTCGACCGCGAACGCGACGCCGTACAGCTTCAGGTTGCGCTGCAGCAGCCACTCGAAGACCCGCTCGTGGTTCTCGTCGGGCCGGCGGCAGACGAACGCGTGCACGGCGAGCGCGTGGGTGCCGATGTCGAGCCGGACCGGGGTCTTCAGCTTCTTCTCGCCGGGCAGGGCGAACGAGAACTGGCCGGGCTGCGGCTCGTCGTAGTCGAGCTCGTTGGCCTCGAGGTAGGCGCGGAGCCGGTCCGCCGGGGCGCTCACACCGCCGCCGGGGCCGCCAACGAGGAGCGGGCGCGCTCGTAGACGCGCAACGTCGCCTCCGTGGTGGCGTCCCACGAGAACAGCGCCGCCTGCCGCCGGGCCCCGGCCTCCAGTCGCGCGCGGAGCTCGTCGTTCCCGAGCAGGCGTTGCATCGCGTCGGCCCAGTCGTCGGTGCGGTGCCCGGGGACCAGCAGGCCGCTGCGGCCGTCGCGGACCACCGTGGTCAGGCCGCCGACCGCGGCAGCGACGACGGGGGTGCCGGTCGCTTCGGCCTCGACGGCGACCAGTCCGAAGGACTCGTTGTAGGACGGGACCGCGACCAGGGTCGCCGCGGCGTACCACTGGGCGAGCTCGGCCTGCGAGACCGGGGGGACGAACCGGACCACGTCGGTGAGTCCGAGCTCCGTTGCCAGGTCGGCGAGGGCCTGCGGCTTGTCGAGCCCGGACCCGGACGGGCCGCCGACGATCGGGACCACGATCCGGGAGCGGCGGCCCGGCTCGCGCTCGAGGAGCGTGGCCACCGCCCGGAGCAGCACATCGGGCGCCTTGAGTGGCTGGATCCGGCCGGCGAAGAGCAGGACATCGGCCTCCACGGGCAGCCCGAGCGCCGCGCGTGCCGCCTGCTTCGACATGGGCCGGAAGACGTCGAGGTCGACGCCGGGATGGACCACGTCGACGCGCCCCGGGTCGGCGTCGTACAGCTCGATCAGCTGCTTGGCCTCGAGGTCGGTGCTCGCGATCAGCATGTCGGCGGCCTCCACCACCTGCTCCTCGCCGATCACCCGGGCCAGTGGTTCGGGCGTGTCCCCCTCGGCGAGGGCGTCGTTCTTGACCTTGGCCATCGTGTGCATCGAGTGCACCAACGGGACGCCCCACCGGTCCCGGGCGAGCGCCCCCACCTGACCGGAGAGCCAGTAGTGGCTGTGCACGAGGTCGTAGTGGCCGACCGGCTGGGACGCCTCGGTGCGCAGCACCTCGCGGGCGAAGACGCAGAGCTGGGCCGGCAGCTCGTTCTTGGTCAGCCCCTCGAACGGACCGGCGTGGATGTGGCGGACGGTGACCCCGTCGTGGGCCTCGAAGACCTGGTCGAGCATCGAGCTGGTGGCGCGGGTGAAGATGTCGACCTCGACGCCGCGCAGGGCGAGCCGCTTGGCGAGCTCGATGACGTAGACGTTCATGCCGCCCGCATCACCGGTGCCCGGCTGGTCGAGCGGCGAGGTGTGGAGGCTGATCATGGCCAGTCGCTGCAGCTCGTCCACGCCCACCTCCTGCACGCGTCTGTGTCTGGGGACGGTCTCCCCCAAGAGCCCAACCCCGCGGGGGCCGGGCACATTCCCGTCGTACTCCCGCCCCTCGGGTTCAGGCGGCGTGCGCGCCCCGCGAGTGGCGCGACTCACGGGCGTCGTCGCCGGGCGGTCGGCCCCGGCGCACCAGGACGCCGATGGCGCAGTAGACGACCATCAGTCCGCCCAGGATCCCGTCGACCGACCGGTCGGCGTACTGATCGTGCAGGAAGGACAGGACCGCTGCGGCCAGGGCCACGAGGCAGATCGCGACGACGACGCGCAGCGCGATCAGGCCGGAGACCAGCCCGCCGCCGATGCCCAGGAGGGCGATGACGAGGAGGGCGAGACCGCCGTAGTGCAGGCCGTCTATGACAGAGGTGGGTCCATCGCCGGTGTCGAGAACTGCCCGTCCCATCCAGAACAGGCCACCCAGGATGCCGGCGAGGCGGGCGAGGGAGGGTGGTGACACGGCCAACCAGTCTGCCATCACAATGGCGGCCATGAGCGAGCGTCCCACCAGCCCCAGCCCTCAGGAACGGACCGCTGTGGTCACCGGCGCCAGCAGTGGCATCGGCGCCGCGACCGCCCGAATGCTCGCCACAGCGGGCTTCCACGTGTTCTGCGCCGCCCGCCGTGCCGACCGCGTCGAGACACTCGCCGCCGAGATCGTTGCCAGAGGAGGGAGCGCGGCGCCGGTCGCCTGCGACGTCACCGACGAGGCGTCGGTCGCCGGGCTGGCCGAGTCAGTCGGCGGCACGCTGAACCTGCTGGTCAACAATGCCGGAGGCGCCTTCGGCTCGGCCCCTGTGGCCGAGGCAGACAGCGACGAGTGGCGCCGGATGTTCGAGGTCAACGTGATCGGCCTGGTGCAGGTGACCCGGGCGCTGCTGCCCGCGCTGATCGCCAGCGGTGACGGAATGGTCCTCAACGTCGGCTCGACGGCAGGCCGGATCGCCTACGAGGGCGGTGGCGGCTACACCGCCGCCAAGCACGGCACCCAGGTGGTCAGCGAGACGCTCCGGCTGGAGCTCTGGGACCAGCCCGTGCGGGTCTGCGAGATCGCGCCCGGAATGGTCAAGACAGACGAGTTCGCGCTGGTCCGCTTCGACGGGGATCGGGAGAAGGCGGAGTCGATCTACCGCGGCGTACCGGACCCACTGACGGCCGAGGACATCGCCGACGCCATCACCTGGATGGCCACTCGTCCCGCGCACGTCAACGTCGACGAGCTGGTGATCCGGCCACGACGGCAGGCGGCTCATCACAAGGTCCACCGCGAGCCTTCCCAGAAATAGGCATGGAAGAGTGAGCGCATGGCGAGCGGGATGAAGACGATCGGCCTGGTCGGCGGCATGAGCTGGGAGAGCAGCGCGGTCTACTACCGCGACCTCAACCTCGGTGTGCAGAAGCGGCTGGGCGGGCTGGCCTCGCCCCGGCTGGTGATGAGCACCGTCGACTTCGCCGAGCTGACCGAGCTCGAGGACGCCGAGCGGTGGGACCAGGTCGGTGCCCTGCTCGCCGAGGCCGGGCGCAACGTGGAGCGCGGCGGGGCCGATTTTCTGCTGTTGTGCACCACGACGTTCCACAAGGTCGCCGACCAGGTTGCTGGGGCGGTCGACATCCCGTTGCTGCACCTGGCCGACGTGGTCGCCGAGGCATGCGCGAAGGCCGGGGTCAGCCGCGTCGCCTTCATCGGTACGACGGTCGCCATGTCCGACGGCTTCTTCACCGACCGGATGGCGAGCCACGGGCTGGAGGTGCTGGTGCCGCCGGCCTCGGAGCACGACTGGCTGAACGCGGCGATCTACGAGGAGCTGGTGCACGGGCACGTGCTCGACCGGACCCGGCGCCGAGTGGTCGAGCTGATCCACCAGCTCTGGGACGCCGGCGCCGAGGGCGTGCTGCTGGGATGCACCGAGCTCGAGCTCCTCATCCACCAGGCCGACGTCGACCTCCCCGTCTTCCCCTGCACCACCCTGCACGTCGAAGCGGCGCTGGATCGCGCCCTCTCCTAGCCGCTACGTCGGGATAGTCCGTGACGTTTGGCCTGTGGAACTGCCAGTTCCACAGGGCCCTTCGTCACGGACTATCCCGACCGATCGGCATCCAGCACGAGGTCGGCGACCCGGCGCAGGTCAGTGGTGAGGTGCTGCTCGGGGACGGTGGCGCGGTCGCCGCAGAGGTCGAAGGCGTAGACGTACATGTCCGGCTTGGGGTCTCCACCGGACACCTCACGCAGGTCGATCCGGTCGACGAGCTCGGCGAGCTCTGGACCGCGTCGCTGGTCGGCGTCGAGATCGACCTCGCCGTCGGCGACCAGCCCGGCGAAGCCGCCGGTACGCCGCACCCGCACTCGCCGCTCGTCGGCGGCGGTCGGTGGCGGCTGGCCAGGGCCGACCGTGCTGGCGCCGGGCGTCACGCCGACGGTGCGCCAGGCCTCCTCGACCTGCTCGGCATGCTCGCCGGCCGCCGCGACGGTGGCCTGGGCGAAGGTGGCGAAGTCGGCGCGGCTGGACAACCCGCCGGTGAGGGCTACGTACCAGATCCGGCCGGCGCCCTCGGCTGAGGAGCCACCGATCGCGGTCGCCGCGAGCTGGAACGCGCGGTTGGGGATGCCGGAGTTGAGGTGGACGCCGCCGTGGTCGTCGGTGGTGTCGATGTAGTCGTCCATGTGGCCGGGCTGCGGGTCCTTGCCGAGGACTGGGTCGTCGTAGGCCGTGCCGGGGTGGGCCATGTCGCGCAGCGCCCGACCCTGGACCCCCGGCAGGAAAAGCCCGGCGCCGATGAGCCAGTCGCCGGCCACGGCGTCCTGACCGAGGAGTCGCTGCTTGAGGCAGGACGCGAAGACGTCGGAGACCGACTCGTTGAGCGCACCGGACTGGCCCTCGTAGACCAGTCCGGCGGTGTGCTCGGTGACCGCGTGGGTGAGCTCGTGGCCGAGCACGTCGACCGGCTTGGTGAACCTGTCGAACGTCCTGCCGTCACCGTCGCCGAAGACCAGCTGCGCGCCGTTCCAGAACGCGTTGTCGTAGTTCCGCTGATAGTGCACCGTCGCCATCACCGTGGCGCCCGCGTCGTCGTACGAATCGCGGTCGTAGACCTCTTTGAACAGGGCCAGTGACGCGGCCACGCCGTCGGCCGCCTCGTCGACGGCGAGGTCGTCAGTCGGATCGTCGCCCGGTGAGCGCACCAGCTCGCCCGGCAGCGCTGACCCGTTGTGCGCGTCGTGCACCTCCCACGCCGGCCCGGTGGCCGCGGCGGTGACGGTCGTGCGCAGGAGCCGGACGCCGTCGTCGTGGGCCAGCATCTGCTCCACCCACGCTGCCTCCTCCGGCCTGCTGATGGCGATCTGGCGCAGCAGGTACGGCGGGACGAACGAGCACCTCACAGCGGCACCCTGTCGGCCGGGAAGCCGCCCGTCGCGACCGGGCCCCACCGCTCTGGCGTGACCCGGACCAGGGACTTGCCCTGCTTCCTCATGGCCGCCCGATACTCGTCCCAGTCGGGATGCTCGCCCGAGATGCATCGGAAGTACTCCACCAGCCCGTCCTCGGCCTCCTGGCTCGGCATGTCGAGCACGTCGGCGGTGCCGTCGACCTGGACCCACGCGTCGTTCCACTCGTCGGAGAGGACGAGCACGCTGGCGCGCGGGTCGCGGCGCAGGTTGGTGGCCTTCGCGCGGTCGGGGTACGTCGAGACGACGATCCGGCCGTCGGCGTCGACGCCGCCGGTGACGGGTGAGAGCTGGGGACTCCCGTCGGCTCGACGGGTGACCAGCACGAGGTGATGGCGGGTGCGGACGAAGTCGAGCAGCTCCTCGCGCTCGACCCGAGTGTTCGTCGCGATCTGGGGCATGTCGCCACGGTATCCGCGATTCGTCTGCGTGCTCGCCGGTCATCCTGCGCTGGGTGGTGCAGACGAATCGTCGGCTGGGCAGGTCCGACCGTAGAGTTGAACCTTGTGCCTGAGCTGAAATCCGCGAACCTGCGCAACGTCGCGATCGTTGCGCACGTCGACCACGGGAAGACCACTCTCGTGGACGCGATGCTGCGGCAGGCCGGCGCGTTCACCGCGCACCAGGCCGAGATCGTCGGCGAGCGCATCATGGACACCGGTGACCTCGAGCGCGAGAAGGGGATCACGATCCTCGCCAAGAACACCGCGGTGCACTACACCGGCGCGTCCGCGCCGGAAGGCATGACGATCAACATCATCGACACCCCCGGCCACGCCGACTTCGGCGGCGAGGTCGAGCGCGGCCTGTCGATGGTCGACGGCATCGTGCTGCTCGTGGACGCGAGCGAGGGCCCGCTGCCGCAGACCCGGTTCGTGCTGGGCAAGGCGCTGAACGCCGACATGCCGGTGGTGCTGGTGGTCAACAAGGTCGACCGTGCCGACGCCCGGATCGCCGAGGTCGTCGACGAGACCTACGAGCTGTTCATGGATCTGCTCGACGACAGCCACAGCCAGGACGCGCTCGACTTCCCGGTCGTCTACGCCAGCGGCAAGTCCGGCATCGCCAGCCTCGAGAAGCCCGCCGACGGGACCATGCCGCAGGGCGGCGACCTCGAGCCTCTGTTCCGCACCATCCTGGAGACCATCCCGGCCCCGACGTACGTCGAGGGCGCGCCGCTTCAGGCGCACGTCACCAACCTCGACGCATCGCCGTTCCTCGGGCGGCTGGCACTGCTGCGGATCCACGCGGGCACCCTCCGCAAGGGCCAGAACGTCGCCTGGATCCGGCGTACGGGCGAGGTCAAGAACGTCCGCGTGACCGAGCTGCTCGTGACCGAGGGACTCGAGCGCAAGCCCGGAGAGCAGGCCGGCCCGGGCGACATCGTTGCCGTCGCCGGCATCCCCGAGATCACCATCGGCGAGACGCTGGCCGACCCCGAGAACCCCGAGCCGCTCCCGCTGATCCACGTCGACGAACCGGCCATCTCGATGACCATCGGGACCAACACCTCTCCGCTGGTGGGCCAGGTCAAGGGGCACAAGGTCACCGCCCGGCTGGTCAAGGACCGGCTGGACGCCGAGCTGGTTGGCAACGTGTCGCTGAAGATCCTGCCCACCGAGCGTCCCGACGCCTGGGAGGTGCAGGGCCGCGGCGAGCTGGCGCTGGCGATCCTGGTCGAGCAGATGCGTCGCGAGGGCTACGAGCTCACCGTCGGCAAGCCCCAGGTGGTCACCCGCGAGATCGACGGCAAGGTGCACGAGCCGATGGAGCGGCTGACCATCGACGCGCCCGAGGAGTACCTCGGCACCATCACCGAGCTGCTCGCCTCCCGCAAGGGCCGGATGGAGAAGATGACCAACCACGGCACCGGCTGGGTCAGGATGGAGTTCCTGGTGCCGGCACGCGGGCTGATCGGCTTCCGCACCGAGTTCCTCACCGACACCCGCGGCACCGGCATCGCCCACCACATCTCCGAGGGCTACGAGCCGTGGGCGGGCGAGATCCGCTCGCGCAACTCCGGCTCCCTGGTCGCCGACCGCAAGGGCGTCGCGACGGCGTACGCCATGACCTCGCTCCAGGAGCGCGGCATCCTCTTCGTCGAGCCGGCCACCGAGGTCTACGAGGGGATGATCGTCGGCGAGAACTCCCGCGCCGACGACATGGACGTCAACATCACCAAGGAGAAGCAGCAGACCAACATCCGCTCCTCCACCTCCGACAACTTCGAGAAGCTGGTCCCGCCGCGCAAGCTGTCGCTGGAGCAGTGCCTGGAGTTCTGCCGCGAGGACGAGTGCGTCGAGGTCACGCCGCAGACGGTCCGGATCCGCAAGCTGGTCCTCGACCAGAACGACCGGGCCAAGACCGCGTCGCGGGCCCGCAAGGCGCGCGACTCCTGAGCGCCCAGCAGACGTAAGGTCTGCGCATGTTCTCGGCAGAGGTGAAGCTCCAAGTCGTCCTGTTGGCCGTGCATACGTTCATGTTCCTGGCCCTCGCGTGCTGGTGCCTCGGCCGGGGCGGAGGCGCGCGATGGGCCGCAATGGGCGTCGCCGGCGGGGGACTGCTGGGCCTGGCGTTCGGCGTCCAGGCTGTCTCGGCGATCGAGAACGTCTTCTTCGAGACCAACCATCTCGACCGGGCACTGCTGGTCCATCGCCACGTCCACACGGCGCTGCTCGCGGCCGCCGCGCTCGGTGCGATCGTCCTGGCGGGCGCGTTCGTTGAGAGCCGACGTACGCCGTCCGCCGCGAACGGCTCGCTCTACGGTTCTGGTTAGTCCTCGAGCGTCAGGTCGACCCGGTTGCCGAGGGCGACCTCCCGGGCCGGGATCCACCACGGGTCGACGACCACGTCGAACCAGCCCGCCCGGACCGCCGGATCGGCGTTCGCGAGCGCCCTGGCCTCGTCGACATCGACCAGGTAGACCGTCAGCCCCCGCCACTCCGGGGAGTCGACGGCCCGGATCGGCCCGTTGACCGCGATCTTGCCCTCCTCACCGAGCCCACGAAGGTAGGCGAGGTGCTCGGCCTGGATGCGGTCGTCGTCGGGACCGTCCGGTGGCCGTGGATCGGGGGTCATCAGCCGGACCACGGTCAGCACCTGGAACTCCATGCTCATGCTCCGAATCTGACAGCACCTGCCGCACTCCGATAGTCCCTGACGATCGTGTCGCCGGCCCGGCGTGTCGCCGGCCGGAACGTCAGGGACTATCCCCCTCTACCGGACCAATCAGCCGGCGGACCACTCCGGCGGTAAGGCGAGTGCCGTCCCGTTCGAGGTTCCAGCGCCCGGCGCCGCGCACCTGGTTGGTGACCCAGAAGACCATCACGCCCTTTCCCAGCACCCGAGTCAGCTCGGCGTATCCGCTCGCACCGTGAGGAACCGTGCGTCCGACGAACCGGACGATCGGCGCCGTCGCCGGGTCGGGGTCCGCAGCCGCCGTCGCCGGCAGCCCGCCGAGCGTCGACGCGGCGACAACGGCGGCGAGGCCGCCACGGATCAAGGCCGCGTGCACTGCCACGAGACAGGATCCATGGCCGGCCATGTCGTCACCAGTCGCATGGGGAGCACCCTGTCAGAAGGGCCTGTGGCCGGGCTCGTCTTGTCGGGGTGTCACAGATCCGAAGTGACCGGCGTCCTGTGGGTGTGGCACGGTCGAGAGCGGAGGCAGAGGAACCCGACGTGAGTGATGGAGCAAAGGAGTCGGCCACCGAGACGTTCGTGGGCCTGCGGAACCTGCTGTTCACGGTCGCCTACGAGATGCTCGGCTCGGCCGCCGACGCGGAGGACGTCGTGCAGGAGACATGGCTCCGGTGGGCGGGCGTCGACCACGAGTCGGTGCGCGACCCGCGGGCCTACCTGGTCCGGATCACCACCCGCCAGGCCCTGACGCGGCTACGGACCCTGCGCCGGCGCAAGGAGTCGTACGTCGGCCCATGGCTGCCCGAGCCGCTGCTCACCTCGCCCGACGTGGCCGAGGACGTCGAGCTCGCCGACAGCGTCTCGACCGCGATGCTGCTCGTGCTCGAGACGCTCACGCCGACGGAGCGGGCGGTGTTCGTCCTGCGCGAGGTGTTCGCCCTGGAGTACGACGAGATCGCGGACGCCGTGGACAAGACCCCCGTCGCGGTCCGCCAGGTGGCGCATCGGGCGCGGGCACACGTCGAGGCCCGCCGACCGCGGGTCGACATCACTCCGACCGTGACCCGGGCAACGCTCGAGGCGTTCCAGCGCGCGGTCGAGACCGGCGACCTGCAGACCCTGCTCGACGTGATGTCGCCCGGCGTCGTCCTGCTGGCCGACGGTGGCGGAGTCGTCCAGGCCGTCCGGGTGCCCATCGTCGGTGCGGCCAAGGTGGCCCGGTTGCTGAGCAAGATCCCGCCGTCGGTGTCCCTCCATCCGGCGCAGGTCAATGGCCAGCCGGCGCTGGTCGTTCGGCTCGACGGCGTGCTCGACACGGTGATCGGCGTCCGCATCGACGACGGCCTCATCACGGAGCTCTACGCCGTGCGCAATCCGGAGAAGCTGTCACACATGGCCGGCGAGACCGCCCTGCGCCGCTGAGCCGGAATAGTCACAACGAGTCATATCTGTGGCCCGGGAGGCCGTCTCCTGAGCAGGCATGACCGACCTGCTGCCGCCGGCGGCGGTGGACGGTCTCGGGACTCCATCGCTCGCTCCTGCCCTGACCCGCCAGACGCCGTACCTCGACTTCGACGTGCCGTACGCCGTCGCGACGTACCGCAGGCTGGCGGCGGCGCTGCCAGACACCGCACTGCATTACGCCGTCAAGGCCAATCCCGACCCGACCCTGCTCGCGGCGCTGGCGAGCTCGGGCTGCCGGTTCGACGTGGCCAGCCCGGCCGAGATCACCGCCGCCCTCATGGCCGGCGCCGGGCCGAAGGACCTCGTCTACTCCAACCCGGTGAAGCGACGCGAGGACGTCCGGTTCGCGGCCCGTCTCGGCGTGGACCTGTTCGTCGTGGACTCACCCGGCGAGGTCGCCAAGGTCGCCGAGGCCGCGCCCGGCAGCCGCGTGCTCTGCCGGCTGGTCACCTCAGGCGACGGGTCGGACTGGCCCCTGTCCCGCAAGTACGGCTGCTCGACCGGCGAGGCCGTCGCGATCCTGCGTACCGCGGCGCGGCTCGGCCTCCGGGTCGACGGCGTCTCCTTCCACGTCGGCTCCCAGCAGCGCGACCCCGAGTCCTGGGCCGGCCCCATCGGCGCGGCCGCCAAGGTCTTCGACACGCTCCGCGCGGACGGGCTCCACCCCTGGCTTCTAGACATCGGTGGAGGGTTCCCGGCCCGGATCGACGACGGCTGCCCGTCACCGGAGGCGTACGGCGCAGCGATCGAGCGGCACCTCGCCGCCGCGTTCGGCGACCGCCGGCCGAGCACGATCGCCGAGCCCGGCCGCGGGATCGCCGCGGACGCCGGCGTCCTGGTCACGACCGTGGTGGGCGTGGTGCATCGCGCCGGCACTCGCTGGGTCTTCCTCGACGCCGGCGTCTTCACAGGACTCGTGGAGACCCTCGACGAGGCGATCCGCTACCCGCTCGCCACCGACGTCCCCGGCCCCACCGGCCCGTGCGTCCTCTCCGGGCCGACATGCGACAGCGCGGACGTGCTCTACGAGGACGTCATGGTCGAGCTGCCGCTGGCGCTGGCGGAGGGCGACCAGGTGCGGTTCCAGTGTGCCGGGGCCTACGTGGCGACCTACTCGACGGTCGGGTTCAACGGCTTCGCACCGCTCACGTCGGTCGTCCGGGGGTGACCACCCCTCGGCACAGCCGTCCGCTGCTCGGGCGGCTGCTCGCGGCGTACGCATGCAGCGCGGTCTCCACCGGGCTGCCCTGGCCGCTGTTGCTGGTGCTGGTCTGGGACCAGTACGGCGACGGCCCCCACGGTGCGTTGCTCGTCGGCCTGGCCGGTGCGGCCCGGATGGCGCCGTACGTCCTGCTGTCGTGGGCGATCGGCTCGCTCGGTGACCACGTCCGCCGGGACCGGCTGGTGCAGGTGACCGCGGCCCTGCGGCTGGTCTTCCTGGTCGCCGCTGCGGCGGCGGTAGCCGGCGATCACGTCGGGCTCGCTGTGCTGGCCGCGGCGGTCGCAGTGCTGTGCGGAACGCCGACCTATCCGGCGGTCGCGGCCGCGTTGCCCGGGCTGGCCGGCCCGAACCGGGCCCGGGCCACCGAGCTGCTGGTGACGATCGAGGTCTCGGCCTGGGTCGTCGGGCCCGCGCTGGGTGGGCTGCTGCTCACGCAGTCGCTGCGGGCGTGGACCCTCGTGGTCGCCGCCGCGCTGGCCGCCCTCGGACTTGTCCTCTCCACCGGGATCACCATCCCGGGCCCGGTGGAGAGGGCTCCCGACGCCGTGGCCGGGATGCTCCGCCAGGTGCTGCACTGCCGGCCGGCGCTAGGTGCGCTGGCCCTGGCCGGACTGCTGAACGTGGTCATCACCGTCGCGGGCCTGGTGCTGCTGCCGTTGAGTGAGAAGACGTGGGGCAGTGGTGACGCCGGGTTCGGCATCGCGACCGCCTGCCTGGGCTTCGGGGCGCTCGGCGCTCCACTGCTGGCCCGGCTGGCTCGCCAGCTCGGGGGAGCCACGACGACCCGCGGCCTGGTGACGATCGGCGTCGCGGTCGCGCTGGTCGCGGCAACACCGGTGCCGTGGCCGGCGCTCCCCGTGCTCGCGCTGGCCGGCGCCGGCTGCGTCGTGGTCGAGAGCCTGCTGACCGGCACCCTCCAGGACGCCGTACCCGACCGCTACCGCGCCGGTGCGCTCGGGCTCGCCGACACGGTCATGGTCGGGGCCTGCCTGGTCGGCAGCCTGGTCGCGCCGGCCCTGGCGGAGTACGCCGGCGCCCAGCGCGCGTTGCTGGTGGTGGCTCTTGCCGCGGTGCTGCCACTGCTCGCCGTCCGGTTGCTCCCGTACAGATCGTCGCGCACTCCCTACGATGCTTCGAATGAGCGACCGGCAGCGGGACCCGATCCGCGAGGCGCACCGACAATGGGTGCGACATGGGTGGGCTGATGCCGCGGACGGCATGGTCATGGTGACCTCGCTGGTCCGCGTCCAGCAGCTGCTCATGGAGCGGATCGACGCGGTGCTGCGCCCGCTCGAGCTGACCTTCGCCCGCTACGAGGTGCTCCGGCTGCTGTCGTTCTCGTCGGCCGGGTCGATGCCGATGACCCGGCTCGGCTCGCTCCTCCAGGTGCACCCGACCTCGGTCACCAGCGCGGTGGACCGGCTCGAGCGGCAGGGGTTCGTCGAACGCCAGCGCCACGACGACGACCGCCGGGTAGTGCTGGCCGCGATCACCGACGCCGGCCGCGCTGTGGTCGAGAAGGCCACGGACGGTCTCAACACCGAGGTGTTCGAGAACCCCGGACTGACGGGGGAAGACCTGTCCGGACTCACCCGCCTGCTCGGAGGCCTGCGCGCTTCGGCAGGGGACGATGTGGACGTCTAGGAGCGAAGGTCTCGCTCTCCTCCTCGTCCTGGTCCTGGTCGGCGCCGGCTGCGACGACGACGACTCTCGCCCTGCCCCCGCACATCCGACCCGAGCCGCGGACCGCGAGTCCGGAGCGCCGGACTTCGCCGTCGTCGCGGATGTGGGCGACCAGGTCGCCATCGTCGACGCCGACGGCACGGTGCGCCCGGTCGCCGGGGTCAGGGCCGACTTCGACGTCGACTTCGCGGTGCTCGACGCCGACCGGATCGCGTTCGTCAGTGACGAGCGGGTGGGTGTCCTGAACGGCGACGGCACCGTGACCGACCAGGAGTGCCCAGGGTGCCACGGGATCGCCGTGACCGACGCCGGGATCGTGACCGCGCAGGACAACTTCCAGCCCGGCTTCGGCTTCGACGTCGTCGTGCTCGACGACGCGCTGCACGAGGTCTCTCGTGGCCCGGCCGAGCGGGTCGCCGAGCGCCCGATCGACTCCACGACGGCCCCCGACCAGTCCCCGGTGGTGCTGCTCGGCGCCACGGCGACGCAGGCCTACGTCGGCTACCTGTCCCGGACCGGCGGGGTCCGGCAGGGCCCGTGGGTGATCGCAGCGCACGACCTCGACGGCCGGCGGACGGGCGTCGCCGTCGAGAACGGCAAGCTCTACGGCCACCGGCTGTCGCCCGACGGCCGCTACCTCGCGCTGTCTGTCGGCGGCAACGGCGGGGCATGCGTCACGTCCAACCACCTGGCGGTGATCGACACGCGGACCATGACGGACCTGGGCACCGACCCGCTTCTGCCAGCTGGCCTCGGCGTGACCACCGAACAGTCAAGTGAGGCGTGGTTCCAGAGCGCCGGGCTCTTCTGGAGCAGTGGTCCGGACGGGGTCGTGGCCACCGACCACGGCGGCGTGCACCGCCCGGACGGCAGTGGCTGCGACCCGAGGCCGGAGATCTACCAGCGCCGCTACGACCCAGCGACCGAGACCATGAGCGACTCCGGTCCGGTGGAGCGGGCCCAGGTCGGCTGGTTCGGCACGGACTGCGGCACCGGCCTGTTCCTGACGGATCCCACGCCCGAGATGCACCTCCTCGCTGTCACTTCCGCGGGCCCGGTGGACCTGCCCCGGGCCTGGACCCGCGTGCTGGCCGCACCATCACCTCCCCGGGAGTGCGCCGCATGAGCGCGACCTCCGACCCGGCCGTCGAGACCTACGCCGCCTTCCTGTCGTACCGTTCGACCTCCGTGGCGCAGGCCAAGCAGGTCCGCAAGTCGCTGCTGGCCCTGGCCCGGCGGCACGGCGCCGAGCAGTTCCGGGTCTTCCTCGACACCTCGTCGCTCCTCGTCGGCTCGCTCAACGCCGAGATCACCGAGGCGCTGGAGCACTCGCGGCACCTCGTCGTCCTGCTCGGCCACGACACGGCGGAGTCGACGTGGGTGCAACGCGAGATCGAGCACTGGCTCGGCCACGGCGGTGACCCGGACCGGCTCTTCCTGGTGCGCCTCGAGACCACGGTGGACCTCTCCTGGGACGAGGCGGCCTCCACCTTCGCTCGTCCGGAGGCGGTGCCCCCGGCCCTGCGCACCTGCTTCGGCACCGAGCAGAAGTGGGTCGACCTCTCCGCTCCGAACGCCGCGGCCAACGAGGCGGCTCTGGCTCCGCTGTACGCCGCCCTGGTCGGGGTGGAGACGAGCGCCCTGCTGCTCGAGGAGGCGGAGTACCAACGGCGCCGCCGGCGGCTCGTGGTCGGTGCCGTGGGTGTCATGGCCGTGCTGCTGGTGCTGTCCGTGGTGGGTGGGGTCGTCGCGCTGCTCAGCCGCAACGACGCCGAGCACCAGCGCGACGCCGCGCGGCTTGCGGCGACCCGGGCGCAGGCGGAGTCGGACGCCTCGGCCGCGCTGCTCGCCGTGCCGGCGTCGTACTCCGAGGCGATCAGCCACGTGCTCGACGCGGCAGGCCAGGCGGACACGCCCGGCGTCCGGTCAGCGATGCTCTCCGTAGCAGCCGACACCGGTGGGCTGGTCGCCGCCTTCGGCAGCCGTGCCCACGGCACCGACCTGACCGACGCGATCCTCGACGACACCGGCACCGTGCTCGCCATGTGGGGCGCCTCCGGTGACGACGGCCTCCGGGTGCAGCTCCACGACCTGTCCGCGCACCGGCTCCTGCTGGACCTCGAGCTGGACCTCTCCGCCGTGACGGACCTGAAGGTGCTGTCCCCCTCGAGGCTGGCCGCCTGCGACGGCGACGGGGTGACCATGGTCGAGCTGACCGCCGGGAAGGCCACCTACAACCGTGCCGTCGACGCGCCGGGCACCGGCGACTGCCGGCTCGCCCAGCTCGACGGGGGTGCGGTCGTCGGCAGCGCCACGGGACCGGTCGGACCCGCGTCGGCGTACCTGCCCCGGCAGGACGATCCGGTCCCCCTCGACGGCGCAGACGTCGTCGCCCGCGGCACCGACACCGCCCTGGTGTCGGGACCCTCCGGGACCTGGCTGGTCGGCCCCGGTGGGGTGCGCCAGCTCTCGTCATCGCCTGCGGTCGGCACTGGCTGGGGCGACTCCTTTCGGAACTTCTTCGTGCAGACAGCGTCGGACACGTGGGCGTTCGCCTTCCCCGGTGACGGGTGGCAGCTGCACACGGTCGTGCAGGCCGGCGACGCGGTCGAAGCGGCCCCGCTCGTCGACGTGTCCATGACCGGGGGCGCCGCGTGGATCACCAGCGGTGGCGAGGTGCGGTGGACCGGCGACGACAGCTCGGTGCAGCTCTCGGACGACTCCTTCTCGAGCGATGATCCGTCCTGGCGGACCCGCCTCTTCTCGATCGGCAGCGGGGAGCTGCTGGCAGTGTGGCGGCACACGACGACGTTCCTGCTGCCGCCGGGTGGGACCGGCCTCGGCGACGGATGGACGGACCTGGACAACGGCTGGAAGTACCGCGAGTTCGCCAGCAACGGGTCGCCCGTCACCGAGGAGCAGGACCCGGCCTACGCCGAGTGCGCCCCCGGCACGCGGGTCGCGCTTCGCTACGACCAGTCGGGTCCAGGTCAGGGACTGATCGTGAACGCGAGCGGCGACGCAGTCAGCTTCAGCGACCTGGTCGGCTTCGGGCCGGACTGCTCGGTCATCGATGCGGGCTCGGGCCTGAGGCTGCTCGCGAGTGAAGGCGGCACTGGCGCCCTCACGATCCTCCCGGAGTACACGGGCCAGCAGCTTCGGGTGTCGGCCTACGCCGTGAACGGCCGCCAGCGTGCGGTCCTGACCGCGCCCGGCGCGGCGACCCAGGTCGTCCAGCTCGATGTCGGGAAGGTGCCGGGGCCCTGGGGGGTGAGCCGCTCGGGCGAGGGCGCCCTGGCCGGCCTCGGCGAGCGCCGGGTGGTCGTGCAAGCGTCACCGTCCGGTGCCACCCGCCTGGTCCTCGTCGGGCCGCAGGGGGTGTCCGTGCCGGCCGGTGACCTGCCTTCGGGAAGCACGCTGGTGGCCGTGCGCCCCGACGGTCTCGGAGCCGTGACCGGTGTGGACACCGGTCAGCGGTCCCTGGTCGACGCTGATGAGGACGCCGAGAAGACGGTGCCGCTGGGCTGCACCGGCGCGCCCGTGGTGTACCTGCCCGCCCCCGGCTTCCAGACCTCGGTGGAAGCGGCTGAGGCCATGGTGCCCGCGGCGAACGCCGGCGGCTCATGGACGGACTGTCGGACCTCGGACCCGGCGCCGGTGACCCAGCAGCAGGTGGCGACGTACGACATCGGCGCCGAGCGGGGCCTGATCGTGGCCACCGCCGACGACGGCGCGCTCGAGGTGGTGACCTGGTCACGCTCCTCCACGCGTCCCTCCGTCGTGCCCGCCCCGCCAGGATCGGACGCCTCCCGGCTCGGGCTGACCGCCGACGGCCGGCAGGCCGTGACGGTGGACGACCGTCGGACCGTGCGGGTGTGGGAGAGGACCTCCTCGGGCTGGCGGATGACGGGCTCGCTGGCCAGCAGCGTCCCGGATCCGGTCGGCGTAGACCTGGTGGACGGGGCCAGCCTCGTGCTGCTCGTGGGTTCGCAAGGCACCTTCGAGCTCCTGGACTCGGCGACCGGGCGGCGCCTCGTCGGCAACCGCAGCGTCCTCACCGAGTCCGACAAGGAGATCACCGCCGTGCGCACGACGGTGCGCGATGGCGTGCTCTATGCGTACGAGCACCTGGCTGGCTCCGCCTCCGACTCGCAGGTGCTCGACGTACCGATCTCGATCGCCGTGCTCCGCTCGTTGCTGTGCGAGGTCTACGCGGCAGCGTCGTGCGACTCGGGGAGCTAGTGCCGGTCACCCGGCGCCGATCAGGAGCCGGATGGTGGCGCGCACCCACTGGTGGTACTCCTCCAGGGACCAGCCTCGCTCGATGACCAGGTTCTTGTACGTGCCGACGTTCATGAGCCCCCAGTACATGTCGGCGAACCTGCCGACAGTGACGTCCGGCGGCAGCTCGCCATCGCGCTCGAGCCGGGTCCCGACGTCGAGGAGCTCGCGGTAGCGCTGCTCCTCCCGCGGACGCTGGGTGTCGTCGACCTCCTGGTGCTGCCGTCGTGCCGTCGTCAGGGCCTCGTGGATCCGCCACACGGCGTCTGCCACCTCCACGTCGACGGCGATCGTCGCGTCGAGCACGTCCAGAGCGGTCATCTCCCCCGTGACCGGATGCCGCTCGATGGCGGGCGCGACGTCCGTGTCGAAGATGTGCAGGTGCAGGGCGGTGAGCAGCTCGGCCTTGGACGGGAAATGGAGGTAGATCGCCTGACGGGACACCCCGGCCTTCTTGCCGACCGCCTCCAGGCCGGCACCGTGGTAGCCGTGCTCCTCGAACTGCACCCGTGCGGCATCGAGGATCTGGGTCCGGGTCTGAGAACGCCTACTTGACACGATGTAAAGATACTGTACTTTACAACCTGTCAAGCAAAAGTCTGGCCACAGGAGTGTGAGGAACATGGGTCGCTACCTGATCGCGACGTGGGACGGCGCCGGCAACCTGGCTCCGACGCTGGGGATCACGCGCACGCTGGTCGAGCGTGGCCACGACGTCCGCATGCTCGGTCACGACACGATTGCCGAGCGGTGCGCGGACACCGGCGCCCACTTCGTGCCGCTGAGCCAGGGCGAGGGCTGGGACGCCATGGACGACCCGGACGACTTCGAGGCGGAGATGCGGCTGCTGATCGAGGACCTCTGCTTCAGCTCGGTCATCGCCGAGGACCTGGCTCGGGAGCTCGACCGGGAGCCGGCGGACGCGGTGCTGGTCGACTGCATGCTGTTCACGGCGATCGACGAGGCGCTGGCCCATGGCGTGCCGACCGCGACGCTGTTCCACACGCCGTACTCGATCTTCCGCGGCGGACCACTCGTGGAGATGTTCGCGCCGGGGCTGGCGATCGCGAACGCCCATCGCGCGCGGCTCGGGCTACCTGCGGTCGAACGACTCGGGGACATCCACGACGCGTGCGCGAGCGCGATCGTCGCGTTGCCGCGGGAGTTCGAGCCCGATGCGCCCGACGCAGCCAACGTGGTGCGGGTCGGACCCGTGCTCGACGCACCTCCACTGGTCCGTGAGCTCGACGAGGTCGACATCCGGGACGGGTCCCTGCCGCTGGTCCTGGTCAGCCTCAGCACGAGCGAGCAGGGTCAGGCCGACCTGCTCCAGCGATGCGTCGACGCGGTTGACACGCTGCCCGTGCGAGCCATCGTGACGACCGGCCCTTCGATCGACCCGGCCTCTGTGCGCGCCGGCGCCGACACCCAGGTCGTGCGCTACGTACCGCACACGCAGGTGCTGCCGTCGGCTTCTCTGGTGATCACCCACGCCGGAATGGGCACCACCATGTCTGCGCTCGCGTACGGCGTCCCGCTGGTCTGCACGCCGATGGGCCGCGACCAGTTCTTCAACGCCGAGCAGGTGGCCGCCCTGGGCGCGGGCCGGATGCTGATGCCGGACTCCAGCAGCGAAGCAATCGCCGAGGCGGCCGACGACGTGCTCGAGAACGACCGCTTCAAGGCCGGCGCCAAGCAGCTGGCCGTCGCCATCAGCGGCTACGCCGGTGCGGCGCAAGCCGCGGCCGCCCTCGAGGCGCTCAGGTAGTCCCTCTGGCGGGATAGTCCGTGATTCAACGGCCCTGGTGCGCGCCGATCAGGGGCCGTTGAGTCACGGACTACCCCGGTGGGCCCGGTTCGACGTACCATTACTAGGACGTCCAACCAATTGAGGTCCACATACATGAGCGAGCTCCACGTCCCGAAGAACCCCGTCCGGCTGGTCACCGCGTCCAGCCTGTTCGACGGGCACGACGCGTCGATCAACATCATGCGGCGGATCTTCATGAGCCAGGGGTGCGAGGTCGTGCACCTGGGGCACAACCGCTCCGTGCAGGAGGTCGTGGACGCCGCGGTCGAGGAGGACGTCCAGGGCATCGCGGTGTCGTCGTACCAGGGCGGCCACATCGAGTACTTCGAGTACCTCGTCGAGTCGCTGCGCGAACGCGGCGCGGGCCACGTGCACGTCGTCGGCGGCGGTGGTGGCGTTATCGTGCACGACGAGATCGACCGGCTGCGCTCGAGCGGGGTCACGATCTTCTCCCCCGAGGACGGCCAGCGGCTGGGTCTGCCCGGGATGATCAACAGCGTCGTGGCCGACCTCGACTTCGACCTGTGGGACAAGCGCCCGGTCACCGCCGACGACGTCATCAGCGGCGACCGGGTCGCCATCGCCCGGGCGATCACCGGCGTCGAGGAGGGCAAGCTCCCCCAGGACGCGCGGGAGGCCCTCACCCAGGCCGCGGCCAGGCATCAGGTCCCGGTGCTCGGCATCACAGGCACCGGCGGGTCCGGCAAGTCCAGCCTCACCGACGAGCTCGTACGCCGGCTCCGCATCGACCAGCAGGACAAGCTGCGCGTGGCCGTGGTCGCGGTGGACCCGACGCGGCGCAAGGGCGGCGGCGCGCTGCTCGGCGACCGGATCCGGATGAACTCGCTCGACGGCGACCGCACCTACTTCCGGTCGCTCGCCACTCGCGGCGCCCACGAGCTGCCCGACTACCTCGGCGATGTCATCACCGTGCTCAAGGCCGCCGGCTTCGACCTCGTCGTCGTCGAGACGCCCGGCATCGGCCAGGGCGACGCGGCCGTGGTGCCGTACGTCGACACGTCGCTGTATGTCATGACGCCTGAGTTCGGCGCGGCCAGCCAGCTCGAGAAGATCGACATGCTCGACTTCGCCGACGTGGTCGCGATCAACAAGTTCGAGCGCCGCGGCGCCGAGGACGCGATGCGCGACGTCGGCCGGCAGCTGGTCCGCAACCGCGAGGCGTTCGGCAAGAGGCCCGAGGACATGCCGGTGTTCGGCACCAGCGCCGCGACGTTCAACGACGACGGCGTCACCGCGCTCTACCAGCGCCTCACCGGACTGCTCGGCGCGCAAGGGCTGCACCTCGAGGACGGCGCCCTCCCCCGCGTCGACGTACAGCACTCCTCGAGGATCCGGCAGGTGGTCCCGTCCGACCGGGTCCGCTACCTGTCCGAGATCACCGAGACGGTTCGCGGCTACCACACCCGGACCGCCGAGCTGGTCGACCAGGCCCGTCGGGTACAGCGGCTCGACGAGGTCGCGGCCGAGCTCGACGACGACCAGCAGGGCGGCGTACCAGCGCTGCTCGAGAAGGCCCGCGAGGCGCTGGACCAGAACGTCTCGAAGCAGCTCGAGGCATGGCCAAGCGTCGTCGAGGAGTACGCCGCGCACCCCGGTCGCGAGTCGCTCTCCGGCAACCGGATCCCGCGGGTCTCGCTGCCGGCGTACACCGACCATGGCGAGCTGGTGAAGTACTGGCGCCGCGAGAACCTCCCGGGCCACTTCCCCTTCACGGCCGGGGTCTTCGCGTTCAAGCGGGAGAACGAGGACCCGGCCCGGATGTTCGCCGGCGAGGGCGACCCGGCGCGCACCAACCGCCGGTTCAAGGTGCTCTCCGAGGGACTGCCAGCAGCCCGGCTCTCCACGGCGTTCGACTCGGTGACCCTCTACGGACGCGACCCCGACGAGCGCCCCGACATCTACGGCAAGGTCGGCACCTCCGGCGTCAGCGTCGCGACGCTCGACGACATGAAGGAGCTCTACGACGGCTTCGACCTGCTCGACCCCACGACGTCGGTGAGCATGACCATCAACGGCCCGGCGCCGACGGTGCTGGCGTTCTTCCTCAACACCGCGATGGACCAGGCGCGCGAGCGCGGCCTCGATCCCGAGGAGGCGCTGCGCACGGTCCGCGGGACAGTACAGGCCGACATCCTCAAGGAGGACCAGGGCCAGAACACCTGCCTGTTCTCGACCGAGTTCTCGCTGCGCTGCATGGCCGACATCCAGGAGTGGTTCATCGAGAAGGAGATCCGCAACTTCTACTCGGTCTCCATCTCCGGCTACCACATCGCCGAGGCCGGGGCCAACCCCATCAGCCAGCTCGCGTTCACCCTCGCCAACGGGTTCACCTACGTCGAGGCCTACCTCGCGCGCGGCATGGAGATCGACGACTTCGCGCCGAACCTGTCCTTCTTCTTCAGCAACGGCATGGACCCGGAGTACTCCGTCATCGGCCGAGTGGCCCGCCGGATCTGGGCCGTCGCGATGAAGGAGAAGTACGGCGCCGGGGAGCGGTCGCAGAAGCTGAAGTACCACGTCCAGACCTCGGGCCGGTCCCTGCACGCGCAGGAGATGGACTTCAACGACATCCGCACCACGCTGCAGGCGCTCATCGCGATCTACGACAACGCGAACTCGCTGCACACCAACGCCTTCGACGAGGCTGTCACCACCCCGTCGACCGAGTCCGTACGCCGGGCGCTCGCCATCCAGCTGATCATCAACCGCGAGTGGGGCCTCGCGATGAACGAGAACCCGCTCCAGGGCTCCTACGTCATCGACGAGCTCACCGACCTGGTCGAGGAAGCGGTGCTCAAGGAGTTCGACGCGATCAACGAGCGCGGCGGCGTACTCGGAGCGATGGAGACCGGTTACCAGCGAGGCCGCATCCAGGACGAGTCGATGCTCTACGAGCACCGCAAGCACGACGGCTCGCTGCCGATCATCGGCGTCAACACCTTCCGCCGCCCCGGCGGCGACGACGGCACTCCCGACCACGTCGAGCTCGCCCGCGCCACCGACGCCGAGAAGGAGTCACAGCTGCACCGCGTGCACGCCTTCCAGAAGGAGCACGAGCAGGAGGCGACCGCCGCCCTGGCCCGCCTCAAGGAGGTCGCGGTCTCAGACGGCAACGTGTTCGCGGCGCTCATGGACGCCGCCCGCGTCTGCACGCTCGGCCAGGTGACCGAGGCGTTCTTCGAGGTCGGCGGCGCGTACCGTCGCAACGTGTGAGCGTTCTGTGGCCATCGCAACGCGGGGATAGTCCGTGACGTTTGACTTGTGGAACCAGCGTTTCCACAGGGCCAAACGTCACGGAGTATCGCGCCGGGGGCGTTGAAACGTGACGCCCGGGCGTGTCGTGTCGCTGGTCCCGAGCATCACCGAGGCCCTGGCGTCCGTACGCCGCGAGGCGGTCGTCGGCGCGACGGACTGGTGCACCCACCCCGCAGACCTCGACGAGACCCTCGAGGCACGAGTCCGGGGCACCAAGAACCCGAACCTCGACACGATCCGCGCGCTGCGACCCGACGTGGTGATCGCCAACCACGAGGAGAACCGCGAGCTCGACGTACGACGCCTGCGGGAGTCCGGCGTGCGCGTCGAGGTGACGCGCATCGAGACCGTCCCCGAGGCGGTCGAGACCTTCGAGCACCTCTTCGACGACGTGCTCGGGTGGGAGCGGCCGGACTGGCTGGCCGAGGTCCGCGAGCTGTGGTGCGGGCCGCTTCCCGACGTACGTGCGACCGTCGCGATCCCGGTCTGGCGGGACCCGTGGATGGTGGTCGGCGGGTCGACGTTCACCGGAGACCTGGCCCGGCGGCTGGGCTGGGCCAACGCGTTCGCCGACAACACTGATCGCTACCCGAAGGTCGAACCCGCCCAGATCGAGGCGGCCGGTGTGGACCTGGTGCTGCTCCCGGACGAGCCCTACGTCTTCACCACCCAGGACGGCCCGGAGTCGTTCCCCCACACCGAGACCCGACTGGTCATTGGCCGGCTGCTCACGTGGTACGGACCCTCACTCCTCGAGGCCCGCGCGCTCCTGCACTGGCAGGAGCTCGGATGGAACGCGCGGACGCGCGTACGACGCGCACGACGTCGCGTCGAGCGGCGTCGGCGACCGATGTGGCGCGGACCTTGAACGTGCGCTGCGCGCCCGCTCGCGTCCGGTTGGTGCTCGCTACCACGACGCGCAGCACCAGCGCCTCGCCTGGCTGCAGGACCGCGCTGCGGAACCGGCCCCGGCGCACCGCCGACGTGACGTCCTCGCCGGCGACGACGTAGCGGACTCGGAAGCCGGCGTTGCCGCGGTCACCCGCGAGGCGGAACGAGTCCGCGAACGTCCCGTCGTTGACGACCCTGACCTTCGTGGCCACGCGCTTGCCGGACAGGGTGCGCCGCACCCGGTCGTCGCCCCACCGGGGTTGGTACGTCGCGACGACGGTGTAGCTCCGCATGACCGTCGTGGTCTGGCCGGCGCCGTCGGTGGCCGTCAGGTGGACCGTGTGCGGGCCGGGCGTCGAGGTGTCGAGCCGGCCGCCGGGCCGTGCGTCACCGCCGCACGTCCTCAGCGACGCACCGCCCCGGTCCGTGCACCGGAAGTCGACGGTCGCCAACTGGCCCACGGCGAACGTCGACCCGTCGGCGAGCGAGACCTGGTCGACGACCGGCGCGATCGCGTCCGGGACGTGCATCAGGCTGGCCCGGTAGGAGATGTACGGCGCCGGTGACGCCACCTTCAGCTCCCAGAGGAGGTTCGCGTCGGCGTCGACCTCGCTGGCGAGCGCCTGCGTGGAGCCGCCCCAGCCGATGAGGGTGTCGCCGTTGCCGAGCCTCGAGGTGGACCCCATGAAGGGGGCGTAGCGCGGGATGGGTGTGTAGCTCCACACCTCGGTGGCGGTGCCGTGCACCTCGTCGAGCGCGTACTCGACTGCCCGGCTCTGGGTGCGGATGAACGGGTCGCCCTCGGGGTCAGCCTGGTCGAGGCACAGTGCGGGCGCGAACACCCCTCCCGAGCCGTCGTCGAAAAGGAGGACGTGACCGTTGGGGAGGACCGAGGCCGTGTGCTGGGCGCACGGTCCGCCGTACGGGTCGTCGACGAAGGAGAACGTGCTCGACCGACCACCGAGCCTCCAGATCACCTGGCCCTTCGCGTAGCCGTCGTGCGGTCGGGTGGCGATGCGGTAGACCGAGCTCAGGTGCCGCATCGACACCACCACATCCCGGTCCGGCCCGACCACCTGCACCGAGTTCACGTGGGCGTAGTCCGGGTCCGAGGACGGGCGGACGCTCTGGTCCTCGAGGCCTGCGCTGGACCATTGGAAGACGACCTGGCCCTGGGCGTCGACCTCCTGGACCACCGCGTCGGTCATGCCGCTGACCGGGTTCGGCTCGGAGGCGAGCAGGAACCTGGAGTGGTCGGGCAGCAGCACCGAGTCGTGGTCGTCGGTGTTGGTCAGCGGGTCGAGCGTCGTGTACCGCGCCACCTCGTTCCAGTGGTCGTCGCGGACCACCGTGGCCGAGCCGGTCCGGCCCGGGGAGGCCACCGGCTCGGCGAGCGTGGTGCTCCCGTCCGGCTGCTGCTTGAGGTCGAAGCCGCCGGTGAGCTGCTCGACGTGGGTGGGGACTCCGTTGCGGTCCACCGTCGTCGTGTACTGCGCGACCGACGGGTTCACCTGCAGGAGCGTGAGCCCGATGTCCCCCGCGGCCACCGCCGGCGACGACGCGACCGCCGTCAGCGCCGGGAACCCGGCGGGCAGGTAGACCAGCGCGTGGACCTCGACCCCGGCCGAGTCCTCGATGAACACCGCGACCTCGTCGCCCTCGTCCAGTCCGGTCACGGTCGCGGTTCCCCCCGGCGCGACTCGCCCGTCGACCCGGACCACCCCGGCCGGCTCGGTGGTGGTGGCATGCACCGTGATCGTGCCGCCGGTCGCGGCCGTGGTCGTGACGGCGTACCGCTCGATCCCGGGATCGAAGGCCGGGTAGCTGCCGACCCCGGTGCCGGTCACGACCAGCGTGTGCACGGGCGGCGCGGCGGCCGACGCCGGACTCGTGGCGAGCGGACCGACGGAGAGGACCGAGGCGACGATGGCAGCGGGCAGAATGCGGAGCAGTGCCCCGACGATGAGGCTGGTTCGGCCGGGGCGCATCCCGCCATGATGCGTCAGGCCGGGCAGCCAGGGGCCGGGTAGTAGCCCGTTGGGGTCATTTTCGGTGTCGAGGCGCGCCATTTCCACGCGCCGCAACCCTAGGCCTCCGGATGACCCCCGACACTTGGCTGCGTGACCACGTTGGATGGCGTCGGGCACACGGCCTGGAGAGGGCGTGCGCCCTTGGTCATCGCCGCGACCATCCCGCTGGCGATCCTCGTGGCGCTGCCGTGGCGCGACACCGCACTGCCCGCGATCCCTGGCTTCTCGCCGTTGTGGCTCACCCTCCTCATCGGCTGTGACGTGCTGACCGTCCTCCTCCTGCTGGGTCAGTACCGCACCGGTGGCTCCGCCCGCCTCCTGGCGCTCTCGTTGGCCTTCCTCTGGTCGGCGGCGGTCGCGATCCAGATCATGGTCGCGGTCCCAGGCGTCCTCCAGGCCCACCCGACGTTCGCCGCCGACAACAACAGCCTCCAGTGGCTGTGGGTCTCGCGCCACGTGGTGCCGCCCGTGCTGATCGGGCTGGCACTCGCCCCCTGGCCCAAGGCGCTGGAGCGCAAGATCGCGGCCCCCGAGGGACGCATGGTCCGGGCCACGCTCGCCTGGATCTCCGTGGCCGTGCTCACCCTCGTGATCTCGCTGCTGATCTCGAGAGCTCCGGAGCAGCTTCCGTCCATCACGGCCGGCGGGCCGGCGAACCGCCTCGACGACGTCGGCTACAGCGCGATCGTGCTCCTCAACCTGGCCGCCGTCGCGCTCGCGGTGTGGGGCGTCGCGAGGAGAGGCAGCACGCACGGTCTCGAGCGCTGGGCCGTGGTCGCCTCGGTCGCGTTCCTGGGCGACGTATGGCTCACCGCTCTCTACGAGGACCGCTTCTCCCTCGCCTTCTACCTGGCCCGGCTGCTCGGCCTGGCCGCCTCGGCGTTCGTGATGCTCGCCGTCCTGCGCGAGAGCGCCCGGATCCAGGCGCGCACCATCGAGGTCGCGAAACGGCTCGAGGAGCGCAACGCGGAGCTCGTCGAGGCGACGCGGCTCCGCGACCACCTCACCGCCGTGGTCAGCCACGACCTGCGGACTCCCCTGGCCGGCCTCCAGGGCTACCTCGAGATGCTCCGCGACGACGATCTGGACAGCCCGCTGGCCAGGCGGATGCTGGACCGGTCCTGGATGCTGACTCGCCGGCTCACCCTGCTCACCGAAGACCTCCTCGCCTCAGCCACCCTGGAGTACGGCGACCTCGTCGTCACCCCCGAGGTGCTCGAGCTCAGCCAGCAGCTCATGGAGTGCGCCACCTGCTTCCCCGACCTCGACCTCGAGGTGGACTGCCCACCGGGCCTCGCGGCGTACGCCGACCCGCTGCGGCTCCAGCAGATCCTGGCCAACCTGGTCCGCAACGCCCAGAAGCACGGCGCCGAGCCGGTGCTCATCGTCGCCGCTCCCGACCCGGCGTTCCCGGGCGGCGTCACGATCCGTGTCTCCGACGCCGGCCCCGGCGTTCCGGCAACGTTCGTCCCCAAGATGTTCGAGCGCTACAGCCAGGGCAGCTCCACCGCCACCGGCGGCTCGGGGCTCGGTCTCTCGGTGGTCCGAGATCTGGTCAGCGCCCACCACGGCACGGTCAGCTACGACCGCCCCGGCAACGTCTTCGCCTTCACCCTCCCGCCGCCGTCGAACCACGCCGCGACACAGATCGACACCTCCGCGGACACGCTCGGTGCGGAGCCTGTCGGCCACGAGCCTGACCGGGACGCGCAGCCGCGGGGCACGACCAGCTGAAGGCCGACCTGACTCAGGTCAGCCAGCGCCCCAGGAGCGTCCCGTCGTCCTCGAGCATCGAAGCGAGGGTGAGCGGCCGGTCGAGCGGTGGGCCGTCGAGGATGCGCGGGTGGTCGCCGCCGAGCACGCGTGGCACCCACGTGAGGTCCAGCTCGTCGACGACCCCCTCGGCGAGCAGGCCGCGGAGGAGCTGCGGCCCTCCCTCGCTGAGGAGGCTCGTGAGGCCGCGCTCGGCCAGCGCGCGCTTGAGCTCGGCGAGGTCCACGCGGTGCTGGCCGAGGACCAGCACCTGCTCGTCGCCCAGGAGCAGGCGGGTCTCGTCGAGGTGGTCGGCCGCCGCGCAGGTCGCCATCAACACCGCGCCGGGCGGCGCCTCGCGCAGCCGGGGCGGGACCTCGCCGTGGCGGCTGACCAGGACCAGCGGCTTCGTGAAGGGCCGGTAGCACTCGTCGCGGGCGGTCCCGGCGCCGACCACCACCGCGTCGCAGAGCCTGCGCAGGGTGTCGAACACGCGCTTGTCGGCGGCGTTGTTGATGCCACCGCTCTTGCCGTCCGGACCGGTGGCCGCGCCGTCGACGGTGCTCACCATGTTGACCCGTAGCCACGGCCGCGTCTCCACGGCGTACAGCTCGTCGAGGTCGGCGTCGCTCAGCTCGCTCAGCTGTCTGAAGTCCACCGCACCACCCAGTACTGCACGCCGTACGGCGCCTCGTCGTAGTCGACCTGTGCCTCGCCCAGACCGTCGTCCAGCTCTCCCAGCTCGACGATCGCGTCCACGCTCGCCCACAGCTGGCGGGCAAGGCCGACATCGACGGCCGGGTGGCCGGCGCGGAGCGAAGCGCCGAGCGCGACGTCGAAGTCCTCGGCTCGCTCGTCGAGGTGGCCGGGCGCCTTCTCGGTCCGCATGGCCGAGCCGTTGCCGACCACGAGGTACGACGAATCGTCGCCGCCCCGGTCCGTCGCCGCCAGGAGGTACGCCGCCACGCGGGCGCCCTGCGCGTCGGCCAGCACCGTGACCTCCGGGCCCAGCCAGGCCACGGCGTCGAGGGCGGCTGCGCGGAGCTCCGCGACCGGGTCCTCGATGCCGGCGTACTCCGGGAGCAACGCGAGCACCCCGGGAACCAGAACCACCCGCGTCACTGGAGACCCCGGATCGCACGCCGCGGCAGGCGGCGGCCCGCGATGGTGCTGACCATGTCGACGGTCTGCCGGGTCTCGACGACCTGGTGGACGCGGTAGATGCGCGCTCCGGCCAGGGCGCAGACGGCGGTCGCGGCGAGGGTGCCGGTCAGCCGTTCGCCGACCGGCAGGTCGAGGCTCTCGCCGACGAAGTCCTTGTTGGACAGCGACACGAGCACCGGCCAGCCGGTGTCGACCATCTCGTCCAGCCGCCGGGTCAGCTCGAGGGAGTGGAAGGTGTTCTTCCCGAAGTCGTGGGCCGGGTCGATCACGATCGACTCCCGGGCGACTCCCGCCGCGAGTGCCCGCTCGGCGTAGGCGACGGTGTCGTCGATCGCTGCGCGGACCACGTCGTCGTACTCGATGCGGTAGGGGCGGGTGCGGGGCGTGACGCCACCGGTGTGCGTGCAGACGATCGCTGCGTCGTGCTGGGCCGCGACGTCGACCAGCTCGGGATCGGCGCCGCCCCAGGCGTCGTTGAGCAGGTCGGCGCCGGCCTCGCAGGCCGCGTCGCCGACCGTGGCGCGCCACGTGTCGACCGAGATCACCAGGGACGGGAACGACGAGCGCACCCGGGCCACGAAGTCGACGACCCGCGCCTTCTCCTCGGCCTCGTCGATGTCGATGCCGGGGGCCGCCTTGATGCCGCCGATGTCGACGATCTCGGCACCCTCATGGACGACCTGGGCGACCCGCTCGAAGGCCTTGTCCTCCGCCCAGGTGGCGCCCTTGTCGAAGAACGAGTCCGGTGTCCTGTTGACGATCGCCATCATCAGCGTCTCGTCGTCGTCGAACGCGACATGGCCCAGCTGCAGCGTCATGCGTCGACCGCCGGTGGCCGCTCCGGCTCGAGATCACCATGCGTCGGTACGCCGGCGCGCGAGAGGGCGGCGGCGAGGATCTGGGTCGCCATGCCGCTGAGGTCGCTCAGGCTCTGGTGCCGGTGCGCGCGGGTGCCGAGGTCGACCTGTGCCAGGGCGTCGAGCCCGTGCGCGCGGACCGTGTCGACGAGGGCGGCCAGCTCGACGGCGTACCCGGTCGGGACGCTGAGGGTCTCGAAGAGGGACCGCCGGATGGCCCACTCGCCGGCCAGCGGCTGCAGCACGCCGCCGAGCTCGGGGAACAGCAGCCGAACCAGCGGCCGCGCCACGAGCTCGGTGACCCGGCCGCCCTCGAAGGGGATCACCGTCTCGCCGGCGACCAGCGGGCGCTCGTAGCAACCCTTGACCAGCTGCACCTCCGGCCGGGTGAGCAGCGGACCCAGCAGACCCGGCACGAAGTGGGTGTCCCAGTCGAGCAGGTCGGCGTCCATGAAGACGATGACCTCGCCGCGGGTCACGAACTGCGACTTCCACATCGCCTCGCCCTTGCCCGGCACCGTGCCGAGGTCGGGCCGGATCTCCACCGCCCGGTGCACGACGGCGCCCGCGTCCGTCGCCACGTCGTACGTCGCGTCGGTGGAGTCCGAGTCGATCACGACGATCTCGTCCAGCAGCGCCACCGTGTCGACCAGGGCCTCGCGCACCCGGGTCACGACGTCACCGACGGTCGCGGCCTCGTTGCGGGCCGGCACGACGAGACTGACCACCCGCCCTGCCTTGGCCTCCAGCAGTGACGACAGCGACCAGTCGTCCCAGTGGTGCGTGTTGCGGTCGGACCACGCAGCCTCGCCCACCATGCCCACGAGGCTAGACGAGCGCTGAGGCCGGGTTCAGCCGGCCCAGATCTCCTGGAACCCGGCCGGCCGGTTCCCGACCTTGCCCTCCCGGAGCTCCCACGAGGCCCATGGCCCGGAGAGCTCACCGATCCGTGGGTCGTCGACGCGCGTCACGGCACCGGTCGGGTCGGTCACCCAGATCGTGCTGGCGCGGCGGACCAGGCTGAACGACGCGGAGCGGCCCACCTGCGTGTAGGTGCCCGAGCTCATCGTCGACTGGCCCTTGTTGTCGAGCACGACCAGCTGCCAGCCGCCCGGCTGCATCGTCAGCCGCATCCCCGTGCGGGGCTGCTGCAGCCCGGAGCTGTCGAGGACCGACGTGTGCCAAGCGGTGATCGCCGCGGAGCCGGAGTGGTTGGGCGCGAACAGCACCCGGGCGCCGATGGTTCGGACGTCGGTCTTCATCCACTTCTCGAGCCAGCTCACGGCGTTCGGAGCCTCGGCCGGGCCATGGGTCATCAGTCGGTCCACGACCCCCAGCGGCCAGGCCAGCCGACCGGTCTCCCGGAACCCGGCGCCGACGGGCCAGCTGTCGCCCTTCGCGAAGCTGGAGCGCATGGTGGGCTTGATCCGCGGCGCCTCGACGACCCCGCCGTTGGGTGCCCCGGTGGCGGGCGCGTCGGTCGACGGCGCGTCGGTCGCGGGTGCCTCCGTGGCGGGCGCCGACGTCGGGGCCTGGCTCGGCTCAGCGTTGGGGTCGGAAAGCGTCGAGGCCGGCCCCGCGGTCGGGTCCGTGGCCACGGCCCCGTCCGAGGTCTTCTCGCCCCGCACCTGGGTGAGGCCGATGATGGCCACGCCGGCGATGAGAACGACGTTCAGCAGCATGACCGCCCTGCTCCACGCGCGCCTGTTGAAGCGCTCGCGAGTTGGGACGGGCCGCTCGGGGCGCTTCCCGGTGCCGCCGGTGACCTTCGTGCCGTCGCCGCGGTTCGGGGCCGTCGTCGTCACCACGTCCTCCGATTCGGTCCGGCACGGTCTCCACCCAGTCCTTCCGGACCGAGCTCCGAAGCCTCCCGATTGTCACCGGGGGACCAGGAATCGACAACCACAATGACCAGACCGTGGCAAAGTCGTTGCTCAGGCGAGGAAGGCGCGCACCGCGACCGCCAGCGCTCGCGCGTATCGCGCCTGACCCTTCGCGGACGTCATGACCGCCGCGTCCCCGCTGTCGCGCATGTTCCCCGCCTCCAGCATCACGACCGGGACGTCGGAGAGGTTGAGGGTGCCGAGGTCGGAGCGCTCGTCCAGGCCGTCGCCGCCGGCGATGTAGGTGGCGACCGAGAAGCCCTTGTTGACGAGCGCGTTCTTGGTCACCCTGGCCAGCCGCTTGGACGGCTTGAAGATGTCGTCGGTCCACGGAGCCCGGTCGGGCGGGTAGATGACGTGGAAGCCGTGCGCCCCCGAGGACAGCGACCCGTCGCCGTGGATGCTGAGCTTGAGGTCGGCGTGTTTCTTGTTGCCGGCGAGACCTCGGACGTCGACGCACGGCCCCCACCGGTCCTCCCGGTTGGAGGTGCGGGTCAGCACGACGGTCGCGCCGGACTTCTCGAGCTTCGCCTTCAGCTTCATCGTGACTTTCCAGGCGAACGTCGCTTCGGCGTAGCCGCCGTTGGTCGACGTACCGGTGGTGTTGCAGGGCTTGCTGAACCCGCCCGCGGGCACCAGGCGATTGATCTCCTCGGGGAAGTTGTGGTTGCCGAGCTGGTGGCCGGCGTCGAGCACGATCACCTTGCCCACCAAGGCTCCAGCAGCGTCGGCGGGAGGCGAGCTCCGCTGATCGAGCCTGTCGAGATCACCGCCGCCCGGGGCAGGGACCGCCAGCGCAGCCAGCAGCAGCCCGACGAGAAGGTTCACGCTCTTCCGGGGTCCCCGCGGAAGCACGAACCCTCGGCGCGCAGCGCCCGCTCCTCGTGGTTTCGTGGGGTGGTCACTCGTAGCCCAGGATCTCCTGGCGCTTCCCGCCCCAGGCGAGTGCCGAGGCGATGGCCTCCTCGAGCGAGAGCTCGTGGTGCCAGCCGAGCAGCTCGTGGGCGCGGTCCACGTTGGCGAAGGCACCTGGCACGTCGCCGGGCCGCGACGGCGCCTCGCGGGTCGGGACCGGGCTGCCGAAGACCTTCTCGAACGCCACGATGAGCTCGCGGACGGTCACGCCGGACCCGGTTCCGATGTTGATGACGACGCTGGGTTCGCCCACGGCGGCGAGCACCGCGTCGAACGACTCGATCGCCTGCACATGCGCACGAGCGAGGTCCCAGACGTGGATGTAGTCGCGGATGCCGGTGCCGTCCCGGGTCGGGTTGTCGGTTCCCGTGATCGTGAAGGCGTCCTTCTGCCCGCGCGCCGCCATCACGAGCTGGCCGAGCACGTGGCTCGGCTCCTTGGCGTAGATGCCCGACTCGAGGTCGGGGTCGGAGCCGATCGGGTTGAAGTAGCGCAGGATGATCGCCCGCAGCTCGGTGGCGGCCGCCATGTCCTCGAGGACCTGCTCCATCATCCGCTTGGTCCGGGCGTACGGCGAGCCGGGCGCGAGCGGGTCTGCCTCGGTCACCTCGAAGTCCGGCTTGACGGCGTACAGGCTGGCCGAGCTGGAGAACAGCACCCGTGGCTTCCCGAGCTGCTCGAGCTGGTCGAAGAGCTCCAGGGACTTCGCGACGTTGTCGCGGTAGTACTGATAGGGCTGTGCCACCGACTCGGGCACGACGATCCGGGCTGCCATGTGAATGGTCGCGTCGAGGTCGGGGTGCTCTTCGACGACCCGGGAGACCAGGGCCCGGTCGGCGATGTCGCCCTCGTAGAAGATCCGGTCACGGACGAAGACCTGCGGACCGGTCAGCAGAGAGTCCATGATCACCGGGACGTGGCCGGCCTCCTCGAGCGCCTTGGCCGTGATCGAGCCGATGTAGCCGGCACCGCCGGTGACCAACACCTTCATGCGCACAGCGTAGGTGGGCGTCAGATCGGCGCGATGTCGAGGCCGGCGGCGACCTCCCTCGGCGCTGCCACGACAGGCAGGGCGACCCCGCCCGCACCCATCCATCGACCGACCAGGACGGCCAGCGGGAACGGCAGCACCAGCCACGCCGCCAGCACGAGGCCGATCGCGAGCAGAGTGGTCACACGGAAATGATGCGCCTCGCGGGCCCGGATCTGGCGATTACGGCGAACTCGGCGAGTAACGAGCGCTCCTCACGTCGACAACTCCGCAGATCTTCCTGTGGACGACTCGCGCAAACGCTTCCACACGCCTGCGCAGGCACTGGTCCAGACCGGCTACCAAGCAGATGCTTGGGGTGTAACCCCATACGTGATTACCCGTTGGTAGTCCCGTGAGCGGACGCCGTTTCGGAGCGGGCCTGGCATGACCCTGGTCGCCCAGGGCCGGCTCTCCCTGGTCGCCGGCGCCCCCCATCGGGCGCTGCGCTACCTGGCTCCCACGGCGTTCCTCACCGACTTCGTGGCCGTGTGCCTCGCCGGGGCGGCCGCCACGCTGGGCCGCGACCGGCTCGCGATCTTCGACGCTTCGATCGTGCAGGTCTCCGACACGCTCGGCCTGGCCGGCCCGCTGATGATGGGCGGCTGGCTGCTGATGCTGTGGCTGGTCGGCGGCTACTCGAGCGACGTCTTCGGCGCCGGCACCGACGAGTACAAGCGGGTCCTCAACGCCAGCGTGCTCGCTGCCGGACTGGTCGGGGTGGGCGCCTACCTCGCCAAGTTCCAGCTCTCGCGCGGCTTCTTCCTCCTGCTGTTCGCCATCGGGATCCCGACACTGATCCTGGGTCGGTTCCTGCTCCGCCGGGCGCTGTACGCCGCGCGCACCCGCGGTGCCCTCCAGCAGCGCGTCGTCATCGCCGGCACGCCGTCTCACGTGGACGAGGTGGCCAGGGTGCTGCGTCGCGAGAAGTGGCTGGGCTACGACGTCGTGGGCGCGCTGGTGCCATCGGCGAGGATCACGGCCGAGACCCGGGCCGGCGTACCCGTCATCGGCACGCCCGACCAGCTCCTCAAGGCCGTCGAGGTCGCCGACGCCGACGTCATCTTCGTCGCCGGCGGCGCGCTCGACTCCGCCAGCCAGCTGCGCCGGATCGCCTGGGAGCTCGAGGAGCGCGACGTGCAGGTCATCGTGGCCCCGAGCGTCACCGACGTGTCGGCCGAGCGGGTCCGGGTCCGCCCGGTCGGCGGCTTGCCGCTCATGCACCTCGGCAAGCCGCGCGCGGTGCAGGCCTCGCGAACCGGCAAGCGGACCTTCGACGTCGTCGGGTCGCTCACGCTGCTGGCGCTGTTCGCGCCGCTCCTCGTCGTCTCCGCGGTCTGGATCAAGCTGCACGACCGCGGCCCGGTGCTCTTCGCGCAGGAGCGGACCGGCCGCGACGGGTCGGCGTTCCGCTGCTTCAAGTTTCGCTCGATGGTGGTCGACGCGGAGCAGCGGCTTGCCGAGCTGCACGCCATCACCGGCTACCGGGACGGCCTGTTCAAGATGGAGGGCGACCCCCGGATCACCCGGCCGGGACACTGGCTGCGCCGCTACTCGATCGACGAGCTGCCCCAGCTGTTCAACGTGCTGCGCGGCGAGATGAGCCTGGTCGGTCCGCGCCCTCCCCTGCCGACCGAGGTGGCGCGCTACGCCAGGGACACCGTCCGCCGGCTGCGGGTCCGCCCCGGCATGACCGGGCTCTGGCAGGTCTCCGGCCGCTCCGACCTCGCCTTCGACGAGGCGGTGCGGCTCGACCTCTACTACGTCGACAACTGGTCGATGCTCCAGGACCTCACGATCCTGGCTCGCACCCTGGGAGCCGTGCTCGGCACCAGGGGCGCGTACTGAGATCTCTTCGGCCAGACTGAGCGGCATGCCCACCGCGCTGATCACCGGTGTCAGCGGACAGGACGGCAGCTACCTCGCCGCGCGGCTGCTCGCCGACGGCGTCGAGGTGCACGCGGTGTCGCCGCCGGACGACGAGCCCGTCGACGGCGTACGCACCCACGTCGGTGACGTCGCGGACGTCGAGGGCACGCGCGCGCTGGTCTTCGCGCTCGCGCCCGACCAGATCTACAACCTGGCCGCCGTCAGCTCTGTCGCGCGCTCCTGGGACGAACCCGAGCTCACCGCCCGCGTCAACGGCCTCGCCGCGGTCGGACTGCTCGAGTCGGCCCGCCGGCTGCAGGAGAGCGCGGGCCGGCCGGTGCGGTTCGTCCAGGCGTCCAGCGCGGAGATCTTCGGCCTCGCCGACCGGACCCCGCAGGACGAGGAGACCCCGGTCCGCCCGGTCAACCCGTACGGCGCCGCGAAGGCCTTCGCCCACCTGATGGTCGACGTCTACCGCCACCGAGGCCTGCACGCGGTGAGCCTGGTCCTCTACAACCACGAGTCACCGCGCCGACCCGAGCGGTTCGTGACCCGCAGGATCACCGCCGGCGTGGCCGCCATCTCGGTCGGCACCGCCTCGCGGCTCACCCTCGGCAACCTGGCCGCGGTGCGCGACTGGGGCTGGGCCCCGGACTTCGTCGACGCGATGGTGCGCGCTGCCCGCGCCGACGCGCCGCGTGACTACGTGGTCGCCACCGGCGAGAGCCACTCGGTGGAGGAGTTCGTGGCCGCGGCGTTCCGCTGCGTCGGGATCGACGACTGGGCGTCGTACGTCGACGTCGACCCGGCGCTGTTCCGTCCGGTCGACGCGCAGGCGCTCACGGGTGACTCCACTCGGATCCGCACCGACCTCGGCTGGGCGCCGACCGTCGGGTTCGAGGACGTCGTACGCCGGATGGTCGAGGCGGACCTCGCCCGGCTCACCTCCGGCTCGGGATAGTCCCTGACGTTCGTGTCACCGGCCCAAGGGCGTGTCCCCGACCAGAACGTCAGGGACTATCCGAGCGGGTCAGCCGGATGGGACCGCCGACGGCACGTGGGTGACCTGGTCCCACGTGAAGACGTAGCTGCCGCCACCAGCGGGCACCGAGAGGGTGAGGTTGTTCCCCCCGGCCGCGCCGCCGGCGCCGTAGTTGATGACCCATGAGTCATCGATCGCGACCTTCCACTCGTAGACGCCGGCCGGGAGCGCGAAGGTGCCGTGCCACTTCCCGTCCGAGGTGTCGAACGCGAGGTGGGTGGCCGCACAGTTGGGCAGCCAGTCGTCCGGGCAGGCGAGCTCGGACTGCAGGCTGCCGGCCACCGTCACCGAGCCGACGGCCGGCTGTGGCGGCGCAGTGGTCACGGACACGGGTGCACTGACGTCCTGCACGCTGCCGTGCTCCCTGAGGATCGCGCGATAGCTGACCGAGGTGCCCAGCGGCAGGCTCGAGACGTCGTCGGTCTTGGTGTACGCCGGCGCGGAGCTGTCGGTGCCGAGGCTGGTCCACGGGCCTCCGGCAACGCGGCGCTGGAACTCCACGGACTGCCGTGGCCGCTCCGGGTCCACGGTGGCGGTCAGCGCCACGGGGACGATGTTGCTCACCGTGCCGCCGTCCACAGGCGCGGCGATCTTGACCACCGTCCGCGGCACCTTCGTGCTCCGGACCGCTGAGCCTCGCGTGTGGCCGGCGTTGTCGAGCACGGCGGCGCGGTAGGAGACGTCGCGGCCGGGCGCCAGCGAAGCGACGTCGTCGAAGACCTGGTACGGCGCAGAGTCGTCGACCCCGATGCTCCGCCAGCTCCCGTGGCCGACCTTCCGCTGGAAGGTCACCTCGTAGAACGAGTCGCCCTGCACCTCCGCCTGGACGTGCATCCGGCCGTTCGACACCGCGGCGGCCTCGGGCTTCTCGAGGCTGATGCGTGGCGCGGAGTGCGAGCGCGGGATGCGGTCGTCCGACACGTACACCGCCGTGGAGAGCCCCGGGAGGCTCACGGGCAGGGTGCGACCAGCGTTCGTGGACAGACCGGCCGGCCCGACGCCGTACACCTTGTGGAAGCTGCCCTTGCGGATGAACGTCGGCACGGCGGCCGAGGCGGCCGACTCGCTGTTGTTCATCGCGACGACGTACTCCTTCTGGTGCCGCCGGTCGATCCGCGAGAAGGCGAAGACGCCCGGTCCGCTCGAGGCGTAGCGCACCTGCTCGGCCCCGTCGCGCAGGGCGGGCCGGTCGCCGGTGACCTCGGAGAGCCGCTTGATCGCGAGGTACAGCGGCGCGTCGGTGACGAAGTTGTCCTGGGCATGGGTCCGGTCGGTGCCGATCAGGTCGTCGCCGAGGTACTCCGGGACCTGGCTCGCGAACATCGTCTGCCGGGCGAGCTGGTCGCCGCCGCTGCCGGTGAACCCCTGCTCGTCGCCGTAGTAGACCACCGGATTGCCACGCGAGAGGTACATCAGCTCGTGCGCCAGCCGGTCCCGGGCGAGCAGCTCGGCGTCGTCGGCCCCGGGGTTGTCGACCTTGAGGAAGAAGCCGATCCGGCCCATGTCGTGGTTGCCCAGGAAGGTGGGCAGCGAGTAGACGTTCGAGTCGCGGTCGGTGTACCAGTCGTCGTTGGCGAAGAACTCCGCGAGCAGCTGGTTGTCCGATCCCTTCGAAGCGAAGCCGCGGGCGGCGTTCTGGAACGGGAAGTCGAGGGTCGCCTGCATCCGGTCGTGAGTGCTGTAGTGCGACATGAAGCTCTTCGTGGCAGCTCCGCTGCCGTCGAGGGCGACCTCGCCGAACATGAAGAAGTTCGGGTTGCCGTCCGCGGCGGCGATCGCCTGCATGGAGGGGCCGAACTGCTGCCAGAACTCGTCGTTGACGTGCTTCATGGTGTCGATCCGGAACCCGTCGATGTCGAAGTCCTCGACCCAGGTCTGGTAGATGTCGACCATCCCGTCGACCACCTCGGGCCGCTCGGTGAAGAGGTCGTCGAGACCGAAGAAGTCGCCGTACTGGCTGTCCTCGCCGGTGAAGGTGGTGTTGCCGCGGTTGTGATACATCGTCACGTCGTTGAGCCAGGCCGGGGCCTTGAGGTTCGCCTCGTCCGGGGCAAGCAGCGGGTGGTACGGGAACGACGTCGCGGGGTCGAGGGTCGGGAAGGCACCGGTACCGGCGTAGTCCCGGTCGTCGAACGGCTGGCCTGCCGCCGTCCTGTACGGCGACACGTCCTTCGAGACGTACCCCGTCCGGTCGCCCTCGCTGTAGCCGATCACGTCCGCGGTGTGGTTGGTGATGATGTCGAAGAAGACCTTCATCCCGCGGTCGTGCGCCGCGTCGACCAGCTCGGCGAGGTCCTGGTTGGTGCCGAGGTGCGGGTCGACCTGGGTGAAGTCGGTGATCCAGTAGCCGTGGTAGCCCGCCGACGGGCCGTCCTCGAGCTGGACCGCCTTGTTCTTGAAGATCGGCGTCAGCCAGATCGCGTCGGTGCCGAGCCCCTGGACGTAGTCCAGCCTCTCGCGGAGACCGTCGAGGTCACCGCCGTTGTAGAACCCCTTCTTGGTGGCGTCGAAACCGCTGACCAGCGGGTCGCTGCCCAGGCCGCCGGTGTCGTTGGCCGGGTCACCGTTCGCGAACCGGTCGCCCATCACGAAGTAGAAGTCCTGGTCCGTCACCCCCGGCCGCGGCGCGTGCCGGGCGTAGCCTCCGTCCCCGGAGTGGCCGTGACTGCCGGCGGCCGCGACGGGCGCCGAGACGCCCAGGACGAGGACTGCCGCCAGGGGTGCGGCAAACAGGATGCGCATGGGTTCCCTCCCGAGATGTGGACCACCAGCGATGAGTGCACGCTAGAGCCGCTCGCTCGGGCGCGGCAAGGTCGGCACCTCGGGTTCTTGGTTGGTTGTCGGTAACGCGGGAGCCGAGTGGCTGGCCCTCACCACCGCCAGCGAAGGCACCTGTTGGCCCACCGCTGGTCGAGCCTGTCGAGACCACCGCAACGAGGGTACGGACTGTATGGCGTGGTCGGGTGTGGGCAACCCGAGAGCCGAGTGTCTTCGCTTCGCCTCGTCCGTCAAGGCAGTCTGAAGCGCTCCGCGTCCTTGACGGACGATGCGAAGCGCAGAAAGACGGGCTGGCTATCGGGTTGCCTGGGTGGTGTGGCTGCGGTCCTGCGGTGGGTGGGACCGCAGTGGAGGTACCTGCTCGCCCACCGCTGGTCGAGCCTGTCGAGACCACCGCAACATGCCTCGGAAATTGTTCGGATTCTTTGTGGAGTATGGGCTTTCCGGCCGGTCGAGTGTCGGTGGTCGATGCTGGAATAGGTACATGACAGCGATCGCGAACCACCCCCACCGGGTGACCTCCGCCGTCGCTGAAACACGCCGTCAACTGGCCTCGGTCGCCGAGGTCCCGGTGTGGTCGATGGATGCCACCGAGACCACCGCCACCATCGCCGACGTCCAGTCCGCCAAGGCCCAGCTCGCCGATCTCGAAGCCCGGCTGCTGTCCCACGCCGACCGGATCGAGGTCGCTGCCGTCACCGGGGCGACCTCGACCGCGAACTGGCACGCCCACGCCACCAGGACCACCCGGCCCGCCGCGCACCGGGCGATGCGGCTCGCCACCGGCCTGGAGACCCACGGCCTCACCCGCACCGCCCTGGCCCAGGGCCGGGTCCAGGTCGAGCAGGCCGAGGTCATCCTGCGCGCGCTTGGCCGACCTGCCCGACGACCTGGACCCCGAGATCACCGCGAAGGCCGAGCGGCTCCTGCTCGCATACGCCGACCACCACGACGCCAAGACGTTGAGGCACCTGGGCCGGCACATCCTCGAGGTCGCCTCTCCCGAGGCCGCCGACGCCCACCAAGCCGCCCTGCTCGAACGCGAGGAACGCGACGCGGCCGCGGCCACCCGGCTGACCATGTACGACGACGGGCACGGCAAGGTCCACGGCCGGTTCACCCTCGACACCCTGACCGGCGCGATGCTGAAGAAGGCCCTGTTCGCGATCGCCGCCCCCAGGCACCAGGCCTCCAAGGGACCCCTCGGCGCGGTCGGCCCGTCGGCCCGGTCGGCCCGGCCGGGGAGCGCAGGCCCACGGCAGAACGCCTCGGCCACGCGTTCACCGACTACATCCAGCGCTACCCGACAAAACGCTCCCCAAGACCGGCGGCCTCAACGCCACCGCCGTGGTCCTCATCGACCTCGACACCCTGATGGGCGGGCTCAAAGCAGCCCACCTCGACACCGGCGAACCCCTCTCACCCGGCGCCGCCCGCCGGCTGGCCTGCGAAGCCGGGATCATCCCCGCCGTCCTCGACGGCAACTCCCAGGTCCTCGACCTGGGCCGCAAGAAACGCTTCTACACCGAAGGCCAACGCATCGCCAAGACCATCGAAGCCGGCGGCTGCGAAGTCGAGGGCTGCGACTGGCCCACCCGGGATGACCCACATGCACCACCCCGACCGCTGGGCCGACGGCGGCGAAACCAACCGCGACGCCATCATGATCTGCCCACCCCACCACACCCGAGCCCACGACACACGCTACGAGATGAACCGACAACCCAACGGCAAGATCGCCTTCCACCGACGCACGTGAGCGTCCGTTGAGGCACGCGACTCCATCCGGACTTCGTTCGTCACTGTGGTGGCGCAGCCGCCCGTTCCAGCCGCGTCCAAGTCGCCTCCACCGAGGGGACACGGCGCCAGGCCGCGGCCACCAACAGGCACAGCGCCGCGGCCGCCATGATCGCGCCGGAGATCGCCTCCCACCAGGGCCGGCTGTCGTAGGAGCCGATGGCGTAGGAGAAGTAGGCGACGATCGGCATCGACATCGCCAGGACGACAGCTGCAGCGCGTCGCCCATCCGTAGGCGTCCCAAGCCAACCGGCCCAGCAGGATCGGCGGCACGATCAACCAGACCGCCACCGCCCAGTCGCCGAGGGGAGGCGAGACGACCTCGGCGGACAGGCCGGAGCGGAGCGTCGCAACTCCTACCGCGACGAGCGCGAGCTCGGCGGCGATGAGGGCCACCGCGGAGTAGCGCCCCGGACGACGTGCGGTCAGGGCCCAGGGCACCAGCGGGAGTGCCATCGCGAGCACGATGAGCGACAGGCCGGCCAGCTCGGCGGCACGGCCCGTCGGCTCCCAGGGGTCCATGGGAGGCAGGAAGTCGTATAGGTGGTCCTCTCGCAGCTCGCACGCCTCTGCGCTCCCGCGGCCGCCCGCGCAGGCCCCGGCCCATCGCTGCCACGACGCGGCGAACATGAGCGCACCTGAGCCACCCAGCAAGACCCCGGTCAAGACCCTCAGCATCCTCAGAGCCACGGGAACCCCCTGGGCCTAGTGTGCGGCGAGCCGGGCCAGGCCGCCAGCGATGACGCGTGGTCGGTCTCGCTGCGAGGATGACCGCGTGCGTCGTGCCGTGGGTCCACTGCTCGCGGTGACCGTGGCACTGGTGCTCGCGGACTCCGCGGTGGTGACGCTCGCACTGCCCGACATCCTCCGGCACCTGGACACGACCGTCGGGCAGGTCGCGTGGGTGCTGATCGCGTTCAACCTCGTCCTGGGGCTCGGCGCAGTGCCGATCGCCATGACCTTCGCCCGCGCGCAGCCGCGGTTCTTCAGTGCCGTTGGCATCGCGGTGTTCGCCGGCTCCTCGGCATGGTGTGCGGCGGCGCAGTCGATCGACGTGCTGATCGCGGCGCGGTGCGTGCAGGCGCTCGGCGGCGCGTTGGCGCTGGTCGGGTGCCTGGAGCTTCTGGTCGCGGAGTACGGCGAGCGTCGCGGCGTCGCGACCTGGGTCACGGCCGGCGTGCTCGGCACGGCCACCGGACCATTTGCGGGAGGACTGCTGACGCAGGCGTTCTCGTGGCAGGCCATCTTCGTGGTGCAGGTGCCGTTCGCGGTGCTGGCCGTGCCGGCCGCGCTCGCCGTAGCCGGCGTACCAGTGCCTACGCCGGACCGACATCGTCCGGCGGTGCGCCCCAACCTGACCCTCGCGCTGCTGGCCGCCGCACTCACGGCAGCGCTGTTCCTGCTGGTCCTGCTCCTGGTCGAGGGCTGGGGCCGGTCTCCAGGGACTGCGGCTCTCACCGTGTCCGTCGTACCGGTCGCGGCGCTCGCCGCACGTCCGCTCGCCCGCCTCCTGCGACCTCCGGCCGAGGTCGAGGTCGCGGTGGGCTGCTTCCTGATCGCCGGCGGCCTGGTCGGCCTCGCGATCCCGCCGTCGGCCCACCTCGCCTGGACGGTCGCGCCCCAGGCACTGGTGGGGCTCGGCCTGGGGCTGACCGTCGACCGGCTCACCTCCCAGGCGATGGAGATGCGCCTGCCGCGAGTTCGGCACGCGGGGTGGACCATCGGTGCTCGCCACATCGGCGTGGTCGTGGGACTGGCGATCCTGACTCCGGTGTTCACCGCGGACCTCCAGGACGCTCAGGTGCCTGCTCAGGAGGCGATCGCGTCCCTGGTGCTCGACGCTCCCCTGAAACCGGAGGACAAGATCGCGATCGCCCAGGCGCTAGGCCGCGAGCTGACGGACCAGCAGGGTCAGGTCCCCGACCTGCATCGCGCCTTCGCGACGGCGGACCTCACTCCCGAGGAGCGCCCAGCCGCTGCCCAGCTCGAGCGCGACCTCGACGCACAGCTGGAGCGCGCCGCCACCCGCGCCTTCCGCGACTCGTTCCTCATCGGCGCCGGCCTCGCGCTCCTCGCCCTGCTCACCGTCATCGCGCCCCGCCGGAAGGCGACCTCATGACCGGTCTGGCTCGCATGGCCGGTATGCCGGCGGCCGCGCTTGTCCTGGTGAGTGGTGTGCTGGGAACTCAGGTCGCCAACGGAGGAGGGGCGTTCGAGCCACTCCGGTCGGCCGACCCGTGCGTCGCGCGCGCCGTCACCTCGCGGGCCGACGGCATGGACGGCCTCACCGAGCGGCTCGTGCTGCTCGGCATCGACGCAGCCGCCTGCCGCCTGCACGTCAGCCGCGAGGCGCTGACCCTGGAGCTGGCGCAACCGGGAACCCGCACGGACGCCCAGATCGACGCCCTGCACGACGGCCTGTTGGCCGCTGTCCAGCGGATGAAGGACGACGGGACCTTGCCCCCCGCCTCGGACCTGGTCGACGAGGCACTCGACAACGCTGACCTCAACGGCTTCCTCGAGGCCGCGATCCGTGCCCTCCCCGACTCCGTGGTCAACGCGGCTCTGAAGATCGACGACGTCCTCGTCCGCACGATCAACGACCTCGACCTGCGCAGCATCCTGGCGAACCTCGACAACGAAGAAGACCTGTACCAGCAGATCAACGTCGCGGTCGAGCAAGCCGTCAAGGACTCCCTCGCCGACCGCCTGCGCGACCTGCTGCCCTGAGCTCAGTGGGTGGGGCTCCCGACCACGGACTGCACGAGAGCCTTCATCCCCGGGTCAGCGGCAAGTCGTTGCCGCGCGCGGTGCAGCCGGACGCGCGCGGTTCCCGCACGGACACCCAGGGTCAGGGCGGCCTCGGCCACGCTGAGTCGCTCCCAGACAGTGAGCATGATCAGCTCGCGGTCCTTGTCCGGCAGCGCCGCGACCATGCGGCGAACCGCGGCATCTCGTTCGGGGCCGTTGCTCGTCAGGTCGTCACCGAGGCGGCCCAGCTCGAGAAGAGCCTCGCGCGTCCGGGTCTGCTTCCTCGTGTCGGCGAGGATCAACCTGCGCGCCACGCCGTACAGCCAGGCTCTCCGCAGCTCGGGCTTGGGCAGGTCCCGTCGCCGCTGCCACCCGATGATGAAGACCTCACCGAGAAGGTCGTCCGCCTCGGCGCCGACGCGGCGGCGGAGAAAGGCGTGGACCTCGGGAGCGCAGCGACGGAAGAGCTCCTCGAACTCTTCCGGGGTCACTTCACCGCGCGGCACCGGCGGAGCTCTCTTGCTGCTGAAGGCAGGCCTGCGGGTTCACGGTGGCTGCACAGGGCGGGAGGCCCGCCGGGAGCGCCTCGGGCAGGTCTGGCACGAGCTCGCGCAGACACATGACCTGGCCCGCGAGCGCAGCGCCCATGGCCGGGACACTCGGACCGTGGGCGGCGCGCTCCACGTCGGCGAGCCAGCCAAAGCGGTCTGGTTCGAGGTCCTGCAACCTCGTCACCGCATCCCACGTCGAAGCGGCAGCGAGCACCCCGGTCGCGTCGGACACCGCGCCTGAGTCGCGGGCCTTGGTGGCGCGAGCCCACTCGTCGGCCCACGAGCAGATCGCGTCGTTGGCCACGAACCCGGCCACAGCGCTGGTACTGACCCGGATCTCCTCCTCACCGGCACCACGACGCAGGTCCGCGACCTGGAAGTCGAGGGAGATCTGTCGTGAGTCTGCGGAGGGGAACGGGATGTCAGCCGTCTCCTCGGCGATCACCGCACGGAAGTCGTCGCCCCGTGGGTTGAGCCGTTCACCCGGTCCGCCCAGAACTCGGTCCTCCTGGTCATGCGCGTAGTCCCCTGTCCGGCTGGAGAGCACACCGGCGGCAGCGGTTCCGCCCACACCGAGCAGCACCGCGGCCGCGACCCCACCGACCAGTGTCCGACGTGACCGTCTCGGCGGCTCCGACTCCGCCATGGCCGCCGACACGCGAGCCCACGCTCCGTCGTACGCGGTCGGCTCGGACGCGCGCTCCGGATCAGCGTCGGCCACCAGCAGCTCGTGCCGGTCAGTCCAGTCGCTCACGCCGTCACCACCTGTGTCGAGTATCGGAGGTCCTCGACAGGAAGTGCGCGAGCGTTACACGGAACGTGGTGGGCCGGGTGATCAGACCTCGGTGCGCATCACCCATCGCCACTTCGCAATCTGGCGGTCTCGGACGAACCCGAACTCGGTGAACAGCTCCTCCGGCCCGGTGTGGAGGAAGGAGCCGCGCTGTGGCTTGCGGTCGGTGGTCTGCTCCGGATAGGCCTCGACGACGCCGCCGCCGGCGGCCCGGATCGCATCCAACGCGCCGGCCACGGCGGCACGAGCGACCCCGCGCTCGCGGTGCTTGCTCCCGGTGAAGATGCAGCCGATGCGCCAGTCCGGCAGCTCAACCCTTCCCTGCTCGTACTTCGCCGCGTTCTTGATGTTGGGCAGCTCGACCGGTGACCCGTACTGGCACCAGCCCACGCAGGCGTCGTCGTCGTACACCAGCACCTGGTGCACCGACCCGCGCACGGTGTGGCCGCGCTTCGCCTCCCGATTGCCCTCTCGCGTGCGCCCGGCGCCCACACCCTCGGGGTGGAAGCCCATGCACCAGCAGCCGCCCCACACCCCGTTGTTCGCCTCCACGAGCGCGGCGAAGCCTTCCCAGGTGTCCGGTGTCAGCAGCTTGATCGCGTACACGGCGCGATGCTAGCCAGCGTTCCGGACAATCAGCTTCCGGAACGCTGACCCGCGGCTCAGTGGTGGTCGAGCAGCCCCAGCAGATAGGTGCCGTAGCCGCTCTTGACCAGCGGCTCGGCCAGCTCGCGCAGCACGGCGTCGTCGATGAAGCCCATCCGCCAGGCCACCTCCTCCGGGCAGCCGATCTTGAGCCCCTGCCGGTGCTCGATCGCGCGCACGTAGTTGCTCGCCTCGTTGAGGTCGTCGACGGTGCCGGTGTCCAGCCAGGCCGCGCCGCGGGGCAGCACCTCGACCTGGAGCCGACCCTCGTCGAGGTAGGTGCGGTTCAGGTCGGTGATCTCGAGCTCGCCGCGGGCCGACGGCTTGAGGGCTGCAGACTTCTCGACCACGTCGGGGGCGTAGAAGTAGAGGCCGGGTACGGCAAAGTCGCTCTTCGGCTCGGCCGGCTTCTCCTCCAGCGAGAGGGCCTTGCCCTGCTGGTTGAACTCCACGACGCCGTACGCCGACGGGTCGGCCACGCGGTAGCCGAACACGGCGGCACCGTCGAGGTCGTGGAACCGGTTCAGCCGGGCGCCGAGCCGGTCCCCGTAGAAGATGTTGTCGCCCAGGACCAGCCCGACCCGGTCGTCGCCCACGTGGTCGGCGCCGATGATGAACGCCTGCGCGAGGCCGTCCGGGCTGGGCTGGACGGCGTAGGTGAGGTTGACGCCGAACTGCGACCCGTCACCCAGCAGCCGGTGGAACTGCTCTGCCTCGTGCGGGGTGGTGATGACCAGCACGTCCTGGATCCCAGCCAGCATCAGCGTGGTGAGCGGGTAGTAGATCATCGGCTTGTCGTAGACGGGCATCAGCTGTTTGCTCACCGCGAGGGTGATGGGATGCAGCCGTGAGCCCGTGCCGCCGGCCAGGATGATTCCGCGCATGGTCGATCACCCTAGTTAGGCCCCAGAGCATCGAGAAATTAGGCTGAGCGCCCGTGGGTGACCTTCTCGTGACCGGTGGCGCCGGGTTCATCGGCTCCAACTTCGTGCATCACGTCCTGAACAACACCGAGCTGTCGGTGACCGTGCTCGACAAGCTCACCTACGCAGCGAGCCGCGAGTCCCTCGACGAGCTCCCCCAGGACAGGGTCGAGCTGGTCGTGGGCGACGTGGCGGACGCCTCGCTGGTCGACAAGCTGTTCTCCGATCACAGTGCGGTGGTCCACTTCGCCGCGGAGTCGCACAACGACAACTCCCTCGACGACCCCGGCCCGTTCATCCAGACCAACATCGTCGGCACGTTCACGCTGCTCGAGGCGGCCCGCCGGCACGACGTCCGCCTGCACCACGTCTCCACCGACGAGGTGTACGGCGACCTCGACCTCGACGACCCGAAGCGGTTCACCGAGGACACGCCATACAACCCGTCGTCCCCCTACAGCGCCTCGAAGGCCGGCTCCGACCACCTGGTGCGCGCGTGGGTCCGCAGCTTCGGAGTCCGCGCGACGATCTCGAACTGCTCCAACAACTACGGCCCCTGGCAGCACATCGAGAAGTTCATCCCGCGGATGATCACCAACCTCATCGACGGCGTGCCGCCGAAGGTCTACGGCGACGGGCTCAACGTCCGCGACTGGATCCACGCCGACGACCACTCGTCGGCCGTGCTCCGGATCCTCGAACAGGGCCGGCCGGGCGAGACCTACCTCATCGGCGCCGACGGCGAGCGCAGCAACCTGCAGGTCGTCACCGCACTGCTCCGGCTGTTCGGCCGCTCCGAGGACGACATCGAGTTCGTCACCGACCGGGCCGGACACGACCGCCGCTACGCGATCGAGTCCGGCAAGCTCCGGGCCGAGCTCGGCTGGTCCCCGCGGTTCCAGGACTTCGAGGCCGGGCTGGCCGACACCGTCGACTGGTACCGCCGACGCGAGGACTGGTGGCGCCCGCACAAGCAGGCGACCGAGGCGTTCTACGCGACCAAGGGCCAGTGATGTCGGCGACCAGGATCCGGGGTTTCGAGACAGGCGCCAGCGCGCCTTCCTCAACCACCGGAGCCCCGCCGGTGGTTGAGGAGGTCGCTCTGCGACCGTCTCGAAACCGCGCAACCGAAGGCTGGGACTGAGCAATGACCGAGCTGAGCGTCGAGCAGACGCAGATCCCCGGCCTGCTCGTCGTCCGCCTGCCGCTCCACGAGGACAACCGCGGCTGGTTCAAGGAGAACTGGCAGCGCGCGAAGATGACCGCGCTCGGGCTGCCGGACTTCGGGCCGGTCCAGCACAGCGTCGCCTACAACGCCCGCCGCGGCGTGACGCGCGGCGTGCACACCGAGCCGTGGGACAAGTTCATCAGCGTTGCGCACGGCCGGATCTTCGGAGCCTGGGTCGACATGCGCGAGGGCGAGAGCTTCGGCGAGGTGTTCACGATCGAGGCCGACCCGACGGTCGCGGTCTTCGTTCCCCGCGGCGTCGGCAACGCCTACCAGGTGCTCGAGGACGGTACGACGTACTCCTACCTCGTCAACGACCACTGGCGGCCGGGCCTGGCCTACCCGGCGCTGAACCTGGCGGACCCGACGGTCGCGATCCCCTGGCCGATCCCGCTGGCCGAGGCGGAGCTCAGCGAGAAGGACCTGAACACGCCGATGCTGGCGGACGTGGTCCCGATGGCGCCGCGCAAGACGCTGATCGTCGGCCACAAGGGCCAGCTCGGAACCGCCCTGCAGGCGGACTTCCCCGGCGCCGACCTCGTGGATCTCGACGAGCTGGACGTGACAGATCCCAAGCAGGTCGCGGCCTGGCCGTGGAACGAGTACGGCCTCGTGCTCAACGCGGCGGCGTACACCGCGGTCGACGCGGCCGAGACCCCGGAGGGGCGGCGTACGGCGTGGGCGGCGAACGCCGGCGCCCCAGCCACTCTGGCCCGGCTCGCGGCAGAGCACCGGTTCACGCTGGTGCACTACTCGACCGAGTACGTCTTCGACGGCACCGTGGACCCGCACACCGAGGACGAGCCGCTCTCCCCCCTCGGTGTCTACGCGCAGACCAAGGCGGCCGGCGACGTCGCGGTGGCCACCGCCCCCCGGCACTACGTGCTGCGCACCTCGTGGGTGATCGGCGCGGGCAAGAACTTCGTGCGGACCATGCAGCAGCTCGCCACGAACGGCGTCAGCCCCTCGGTCGTCGACGACCAGGTCGGCCGGCTCACCTTCACCGACGAGCTGTCCCGGGCCACGAGGCACCTGCTCGACGTCGACGCGCCGTACGGCACCTACAACGTCAGCAACGGCGGCGACCCGACGTCGTTCGCGGACGTCGCGCGTGCGGTCTTCGAGCTGTCCGGACGTTCAGCTGCGGACGTGTCCTCGGTGACGACCGAGGAGTACTTCTCGGGCAAGGAGCTCGCGCCGCGGCCGCTGCACAGCGTGATGGACCTGTCGAAGCTGCGTGCGACCGGCTTCGAGCCGGAGGACGCGCGGGTCGCGCTCGAGCGGTACGTCAGTGCGCCCTAGCTCCGGCGGGTGAGTCCAGCCAGGGCCGGCCGCACGTCGACCAGGTAGACGAACGCGGCGATCGTCGAGGCCAACGTCAGGATCAGGCCGCCGATAGGGATGAACGACAGCGCCACGCCCAGGCCGAGGATGACGCACCAGGCCACCTTGGTGAGCTTGCCGGCCGCCTCGTAGGCCGCGCTGGAGTACAGCAGCGCGCTGCCGAAGGCGAAGATCTTCACCGCGAGCAGAGCAAAGGTGACGATGAGCCCCACTGTGCTCTCTACCTGGAAGACCCCGGACATGGCACAAGCCTAGGGCGTGGAACAGCACGAGGCCCCCGCAGGGTTTCCTGCGGGGGCCTCGTGGTGTGAAGCCGTACGGACCTCAGAGGGTCACTTGGCGGCGGTCTTCTTGGCCGGAGCCTTCTTCGCGGCCTTCTTGGCCGGCGCCTTCTTGGCGGTGGTCGACTTGGCGGTGGTCGACTTGGTGACGGTCGCCCCCGTGGTCTTCTTGACCGGACCCGGGTCGGTCACCCCGGCGGCCTCCTTGCGGAGCCGCTTCACGACCCTCTCGCCGCGCTTGGCGAGCTGCTCGTAGGTGCCGGTCGCGGTCACGACGTTCTCGGTCACGAGCTTCTGCGCCTCGGACTGGAGCGACGCGACCCGCTTCTCGATGGCGGTACGACGAGCCTTGGCGTCCTTGGACAGCTCGTCGACACGGCTGCTGACCACGGTGGTGGCCTGCGACCGCAGGGCCTGCGGCTGGAACTCGAAGCCCTTGACGGACTTCTGCGCCGAGGCGAACGCCTTCTGGGCGTCCTTCTGGGCGGCCTCGAAGCGCTTCTGGGCCTTCTTCTGCGCCTCGGAGACGTACTCCTTGACGGTCTCGATCGCCAGGTCAGCGGCGCCGACGCCGGCGTGCAGGCCCTTCTGGGCCTCTGTCTTCAGGTCGAACGTGGTCTTGGCCATCTTCGTCACTCCTTCTCGGTGGTGGTGGTTGCTGTCGCGCCGTTCAGCGCGAGGAACGAGGCGTACACATCGAGCAACGACTGCTTCTGGCGCTCGGTCAGCCGGGTGTCGCCGAGGACGGCGAGCTCGACCGAGCCCCCCACCCCGTCGGCCGGGTTGACGATCCCGGCGCGCACGTAGAGCGACTCCGCGGAGATCCGCATCGCCTTGGCGATCTGCTGCAGCACCTCGGCCGAGGGCCTGCGCAGGCCACGCTCGATCTGGCTCAGGTAGGGGTTGGACACCCCGGCCTGGTCCGCCAGCTGGCGGAGCGACAGCCGCGCGAGCAGCCGCTGCTCCTTGAGGTAATCACCGAGCGCTTCGGCGGTCTTGTTGACCTGCTCACCGACTCGCTCGCCGACACGTCCCTTTGCCATGACTCCATAGTGCTAACTCCAGTTAGCAAACGCAAACTGAGACGGTGTGCATCGGGTCACATTGTCAGTTGCCACGCGGGAAAGCGAGCAGAACCAGTGCTAGCACGATCCCGGTCAGCCCGGCCAGATCGGCGCCCGTGAGCCCGTGTGTCTCGCTGACGACGATCAGCGTCCGGCCCTCCATCGGCTTGTTCACGAGCAGCCATAGCAACGACAGCGCGCACAGCACCAGGGCACCGGTCCGGCCGGTCCGGCCGGCCAGGACGCCCCCGGCGACCAGGGCCGCCAGGACGACTGCCGCCAGCATCAGAACGCCGCGCGGATCTCGCCGACCGGCTCACCTGCGCCGAGGACCGGCACCAGACCGGTGTCGTCGAGGGCGTCGGCGTCGACGCCCGGGTCCGTCCGTACGCCGCTGCGCCGCAGCGCCTCGGCCATCACCACCGGCCGTGCCCGGGTGCCGCCGTCGTCGATCTTGAGGGCGAACGCCCGGCCGTCCGGCAGCGCGACCGCGTAGCAGGCCTCGGCGCCGGCCTTGCCGATGGCGCCCGGGATCGCCGTCAGCAGCGTGAGCTCGTCGCGCGTCGTGCCGGAGACGTAGGCCGGGTGGGCACGGATCGCCTCGGCGACCCGGTGCTCGGGGCCTTCCGCCGCGACGGCAAGGGCGCGGAACCCGCGGGCCAGGCCGGTGAGGGACGCTGACAGCAGCGGGGCGCCGCACCCGTCGACGGCGGTCACCTCGACCGGTTCGCCGGTCAGGTCGGCGAAGCTCGCACCGATCCCCTGCTGGAGCGGGTGGTCCGGCGAGCGGTAGGTCGCGGTGTCCCAGCCGTTCACGACGCAGGTGAGCAGCATCGCTGCGTGCTTGCCGGAGCAGTTCATCGCCAGGGAGCTGGGCTCCTCGCCGGCCTTGATCGCCGCGACCTTGGCGGCGTCGTCCAGCGGGTAGTCCGGCGGGGTCTGCAGGGCGTCGACGTCCAGGGCGCCGAGCGCCAGGATCCGGCGTACGCCGTCGAGGTGGAACGGCTCGCCACTGTGGGACGCGCAGGCCAGCGCCAGCAGCTCGGGCGGCAGGTCGAGGCCGAGCCGGACCATGCCCAGCGCCTGGAGCGGCTTGTTGCACGAGCGTGGCAGCACGGCGCTGATCACGTCGCCGACGGACCACGCGGTGGTGCCGTCCGCGGCCAGCTCGACCACCGAGCCGTGGTGGTGACCTTCCACGAAGCCGGAACGGACGACCTCGGCGACGACCACGGGTGCTGGCATGGGCTCAGGCTACGAGGCAGGTCGGTGAGAGGATGCAGCCCGTGCCCAGCCCACCCGTGCCGCAGCACTGCCCGACGCCGGTGGAGCTCGACGACCTGGAGCTGCTCACCAGCGGTGCTCTGGGTGACCTGACGGCGTTCAACCAGCCGGGCAGCCCGGTGACGCTCACGCTGCCCGACGCGGTCGCCGCCGAGGCCCGATCGGTCGGAGCGGTCGAGCTGGTCGACCCCGAGGGACTGCCGCTGGCTCGCGTCTCGTGGCCGGGTGGTGTGGTCGACCCGCTGACCCACGCGCAGTTCGGTCCGTTCCGGGACCTGGCGCTCACCCCGGCGGCGTACCGGGAGCAGTACGCCGGCCGCACGGTCGTCCCACTGGGCGACGCGCTGACGACCGCCCAGGTCGCGGAGCTCGCCGGGCTCGGTCCGGTGACGTTGCTCGCATTCACCGGTGCCGGCACGCCGTGGCTGTCGCCGGTCGGGCTGGTCCGCGCCACCCGCGCCGCAGCGGCCCTGTTGCCGGACGCGGTCGTTGTCACCGTCCCGGTCCCGACGCACGGCGACCCGGAGGCCGACCACGCGCTCGGCGTACGCGTCGTCGAGGCGTTCGCGGAGGGCGATCCCGTCCACGGCCTGCGCGAAGAGCCTGGCGAGTACCCGCCCGAGGTGCAGCAGGTCGTCGACCACGACCGGCCCCCGCCGGACCAGCAGGGGCTGGTGCTGTTCTTCACCGGCCTGTCCGGGAGCGGCAAGTCGACGCTGGCCCGGGCGCTGGTCGACCTGCTGCTCGAGCAGGGCGAGCGGACCGTGACCAGCCTCGACGGCGACGTCGTGCGCCGGAACCTGTCCGCCGGTCTGACCTTCTCCAAGGAGGACCGCGAGACGAACATCCGCCGGATCGGCTGGGTGGCCGCCGAGATCTCCCGCCATGGTGGAGTCGCGGTGGTGAGCCCGATCGCGCCCTTCGACGAGACCCGCCAGCAGGTCCGGGCCATGGTGGCCGACGCCGGCGGCGCGTTCTTCCTGGTCCATGTGGCCACCCCGCTCGAGGAGTGTGAGCGGCGCGACCGCAAGGGGCTGTACGCCAGGGCGCGGGCCGGCGAGATCCCGGAGTTCACGGGCATCTCCTCGCCGTACGAGGAGCCGCAGGACGCCGACGTCCGGGTCGACACGACCGGCCGGACCGTCGAGGACGCACTCGGCGACGTCCTGGCCGGGCTGCGCGACGCTGGGTACGTCGACCTGCTGGGCCAAGAGTGAAGGTCCTGTTCGTCTGCACGGCCAACATCTGCCGCTCGCCGTCGGCCGAGGCGATGGCACGGGCCTTGGGGCTCCCGGACCTGGTGTTCAGCAGCGCCGGGACGCACGCGAAGGACGGTGAGCCGATCAACCCCGACATGGTCGCGGTGCTGCCGCCCGACCTTGACACGTCCGGCTTCCGCAGCCGGAAGCTCACGACCGCGCTGCTCCAGGACGCCGACCTCGTGATCACGATGGAGGCGGCACACCGCACGTTCGTCCTCGACGACCACCCGGCGACGTTCCGGAAGGTGTTCACGCTCGGCCAGCTCGCCAAGGCGCTCGAGCAGGCGCCCGAGCGGCTGGACCGGGACGGCCTGCTGGCCCACCTGGGGGCCACCCGCCGGAACGCCGATCCCGCACTCGACGTACCGGACCCCTATCGTCGGGGGGCAGAGGCCGCCTCAGGGTGCGTGGCGCGCCTCGACGAGCTGCTGCGCACCGTGCTGCCTGCTCTGTCCCGCTGACGCGCCCGCGCAGCCACAAGGACAAGGACGATCCACAGCGCATGGACCTGTTGACCATCACGGCCCTGTCGATCCTGGCCGCCGGGTTCTTCGTCGGCGTCGTCGTCGGCCTCACCGGCATGGGCGGCGGCGCGCTGATGACGCCCGCGCTGATCTTCCTGGGCGTCGGTGACGCGGCCACGGTGGTCACGGCCGACCTCACCGCGGCCGCCGTCTACAAGACCGGCGGCGCTGTAGTCCACGCCAAGGAGGGCTCCCCGAACCTGTCGCTGGCCAAGTGGCTGATCATCGGCTCGGTCCCCATGGCGCTGCTCGGCCCGCACCTGGTCGCCCGGCTCACCGACGATGAGGACCAGCTCGACTACGTCCTCAAGATGGCGATCGGGTTCGCGCTCCTGCTCGCGGCGTCGACGTACGCTCTGCGCCTCTACATCAACCTGCGCCGGGTCCGCGGCGGCGCCCCTGACGCCGACCCGAACCCGAGGATCCGGCCGGTGCCGACCCTGCTGGTCGGCGCGCTGGGTGGACTTCTGGTCGGCATCACCAGCGTCGGGTCGGGCTCCGTGATCATGGTGGCGCTTCTGATGCTCTACCCGGGGCTCAGCGCGGTGCGGCTGGTAGGCACGGACCTGGTCCAGGCGGTCCCGCTCGTCCTGGCCGCGGCGATCTCCAACATCGCGCTCCACGGCATCGACTGGGAGCTGCTGATCCCGCTGGTGGTCGGCTCCGTGCCGGGCACCCTGATCGGCAGCGCGATCGCGCCGCGAGTGCCGCAGTCGTTCATCCGACGCGGCATCGTGGTGGTGCTGACCATGTCCGGCGTCGCGTTGCTCGACAAGGCGGGCTGGGCCCCGCTGGGCAAGGACGAGACCCACCCGATCCTGATCGGGCTCATCGGCCTCGGCATGGTCGTGCTGGTCCCGCTCGTGTGGGGGCTGCTCCGCCGAGGACAGGGACTGCCGATGTTCGGCGCACCGACCGTCGCCGAGCTCGAGGGAGAGAAACGGCGACCTCAGAGCGAGAGCGTCTCCCGGAAGTAGTCAATCGTCCTGGTCAGTCCCTCGCCGAGCTCGACGCTCGGCTTCCAGCCGAGCTCGGCGCCGGCGAGGGAGATGTCGGGCTGGCGCTGCTTCGGGTCGTCGAAGGGCAGCTCCTCGAAGACCAGCTCGGAGCTTGCTCCCGTGAGCTCGATCACCTGCCGGGCGAGCTCGAGCATCGTGAACTCGTTGGGGTTGCCGACGTTGACCGGTCCGGCGAAGTCGTGCGGAGTGTCCATGAGCCGCACCATGGCGTCGATGAGGTCGTCGACGTAGCAGAACGACCGCGTCTGGCTGCCGTCCCCGTAGATCGTGATCGGCTGGTTGCGCAGCGCCTGGACGATGAAGTTGCTGACCACCCGGCCGTCGTCGGGCAGCATTCGAGGCCCATAGGTGTTGAAGATCCGCATCACCTTGATGCCGAGGTCGTGCTGGCGGCGGTAGTCGAAGAACAGCGTCTCCGCGCAGCGCTTGCCCTCGTCGTAGCAGGAACGGAACCCGATCGGGTTGACGTTTCCCCAGTAGTCCTCGGTCTGCGGGTGGATCTCGGGGTCGCCGTACACCTCGCTGGTGGAGGCCTGCAGGATCCGCGCCTTCACCCGTTTGGCCAGGCCCAGCATGTTGATCGCGCCGTGGACGCTGGTCTTGGTCGTCTGCACCGGGTCGTGCTGGTAGTGGATCGGGCTGGCCGGGCACGCGAGGTTGTAGATCTGGTCGACCTCGACGTAGAGCGGGAACGTCACGTCGTGGCGCATCAGCTCGAACATCGGGTTGCCCATCAGGTGCGCCACGTTGCGCTTGCTGCCCGTGAAGTAGTTGTCGACACAGAGCACGTCGTGGCCCTCGGCCAGCAGCCGGTCGCACAGGTGCGACCCCAGGAATCCGGCACCGCCGGTGACCAGGACCTTGCTCACAGACCTCTAACGGCAGGGCCAGGCGCAGGTCACGGCCGGCCAGGGCGCGCGAGGCCCAGCCGGCAGCCCGCCGAGGGGGTGCGGAGATCAGTCCCGGCCGTAGATGTCGCGGGTGTAGACCTTGTCGGAGACGTCCTCGAGCGCCGCCGTGCGCCGGTTGGTCACGATCACGTCGGCCCGCCTCTTGAACTCCTCGAGATCCTCGACCACCTCGGAGTTGAAGTACGTCGGCTCGGACAGGGACGGCTCGTGGACGATGACCTCCACGCCCTTGGCCTTCAGCCTCTTCATCACGCCCTGCACCGAGGACGACCGCAGGTTGTCAGATCCGGACTTCATGATCAGTCGGTGGATGCCGACGGTGGTGGGTCGGCGTCGGAGGATGTCCGCGGCGATGAAGTCCTTGCGCGTGGTGTTCGCGTCGACGATGGCGCTGATCAGGTTCTGCGGGACGTCCTGGTAGTTCGCCTGCAGCTGCATCGTGTCCTTGGGCAGGCAGTAGCCGCCGTAGCCGAAGCTCGGGTTGTTGTAGTGCGTCCCGATCCGCGGGTCGAGGCCGACGCCCTCGATCACCTGGGCAGTGTCGAGGTCGTGCAGGGCGGCGTACGTGTCGAGCTCGTTGAAGTACGCCACCCGAAGGGCCAGGTAGGTGTTGGCGAACAGCTTGATCGCCTCGGCCTCGGTGGGGTCGGTGAGCAGCACCGGGACGTCCGGGTCCAGTGAGCCCTCGAGCAACAGGTCGGCGAACTGCTTGCCCCGCTCGTTGCGGGCTCCCACGACGATCCGGGAAGGGTGGAGGTTGTCGTGGAGGGCACGGCCCTCACGGAGGAACTCCGGGCTGAACACGATCGGCAGACCCGGCTGCACGGCGAGCATCCGCTCGGTGAAGCCGACCGGCACGGTGGACTTGACCACCAGGGTCGCGTCAGGCGCAGCCGCGTGGGCGTCCGACAGGACCCGCTCGACCGAGCTGGTGTCGAAGTAGTTCGTCTCGGTGTCGTAGTCGGTCGGGGTCGCGATGACGACCAGCTCCACGCCGTCGTAGGCCGTCGCGGGGTCCGCTGTCGCGACGAGCGAGAGCTGGCCGCGTCCGAGCTCCTCCTCCAGCTCGGGATCCTCGATCGGCGACTCCCCGCGAGCGAGCTGGGCGATCCGTCCGGTGTCGATGTCGAGCACACGCACCTCGTGGCGCCGGGCGAGCAGCACGGCGTTGGACAGGCCGACGTACCCGGCTCCGACCACGGCGATCCTCATGCAGGGAGTCTAGGGAGCATGGGCGACGGGCTGCTGAACCTGGGATGGAGACGCGACGACGTCGAGACCAGTGCCCCCGGCCATCCCCAATCTTGGGCACGCACGGCCGGGTGAGCGGCTTTGTTCACAAAGCCAGTCAAGATTTCGACCGATCCAGCCCAGCCGATACCCTTATTGCTTGCCGTCCGGTCCCAGGAGCGCGGGACGCCGCCGACTCAGAAGAGGTCTTCCGCACCACATGACCGTCACGCATGCCGACTACCGGCTGAGCCAGCTCGACCAGCTCGAGGCCGAGTCGATCCACATCTTCCGCGAGGTCGCGGCCGAGCTCGAGAAGCCAGTCCTGATGTTCTCCGGCGGCAAGGACTCCATCGTGATGATGCGGCTGGCCGAGAAGGCGTTCTTCCCTGCCAAGATCCCGTTCCCCGTCCTCCAGGTCGACACCGGCTACGACTTTCCCGAGGTCCTCACCTGCCGCGACAACTGGGTGAACCGGCTCGGCGTACGGCTGATCGTGGCCAGCGTCGAGGAAGCCCTCGCCAACGGCGTGGTCGTCGACGACGGCAAGACCAGCCGCAACCGGCACCAGATCGGCACCCTGCTCAACGCCCTCGAGGAGGGCGGCTTCACCGCCGCGTTCGGCGGCGGCCGCCGAGACGAGGAGAAGGCCCGGGCCAAGGAGCGGGTCTACTCCCACCGCGACGAGTTCGGCCAATGGGACCCGAAGATGCAGCGCCCCGAGCTGTGGAGCCTCTACAACGGCCGGCTCCACGAGGGCGAGCACATGCGGATCTTCCCGATCAGCAACTGGACCGAGCTCGACATCTGGGACTACATCGGCCGTGAGGGCATCGAGATCCCCTCGATCTACTTCTCGCACCAGCGCCGGGTCTTCAAGCGAGACGGGATGTGGTTGTCCGAGTCGGACTTCAACCCGACCCGCGCGGGCGAGACCGTCGAGGAGCGCACCGTCCGCTTCCGCACCGTGGGCGACCTGACCCTGACCGGCTGCGTGGACTCCGATGCCGACACCATCGAGAAGATCATCGCGGAGATCGCGGTGGCCACCGTCACCGAGCGCGGCGCCACTCGTGGCGACGACCGCTTCTCCGAGGCAGCCATGGAGGACCGGAAGAAGGAGGGCTACTTCTGATGGCCGAGACTCCCAAGCACGCTGGCGAGACTCCCGTGCCAGAGCTCATCGGCCGCGAGGCCGACCTGCTCCGCTTCGCCACCGCCGGCTCCGTCGACGACGGCAAGTCGACCCTGATCGGCCGGCTGCTGCTCGACTCCAAGTCGATCTTCGCCGACCAGCTGGAGGCGGTCGAGGCGACCTCGGCGTCCAAGGGCTACGACTACACCGACCTGGCGCTGCTCACCGACGGCCTGCGCTCCGAGCGCGAGCAGGGCATCACCATCGACGTGGCGTACCGCTACTTCGCGACGCCGCACCGCAAATACATCATCGCCGACACCCCCGGCCACGTTCAGTACACGCGGAACATGGTCACCGGCGCGTCGACCGCCGACCTCGGGCTGGTGCTCGTCGACGCTCGCCAGGGGCTGACCGAGCAGTCCCGCCGGCACGCGGTGATCCTCTCGCTGCTGCGGGTGCCGCACCTGGTCCTCGCCGTGAACAAGATGGACCTCGTCGACTACGACCAGGCCACCTACGAGAAGATCCACGCCGAGTTCTCGTCGTTCGCGACCAAGCTCAACATCCCCGACCTCGAGGTCATCCCGATCTCGGCGCTCAAGGGCGACAACGTCGTGACCCGCTCCGAGAACATGTCGTGGTACTCCGGCCCGACGCTGATGCACCACCTCGAGCACGTGCACGTGGCCTCCGACCGCGACCTGGTCGACGTCCGGTTCCCGGTCCAGTACGTCGTCCGTCCCAAGTCCGACGACCACCATGACTACCGCGGCTACGCCGGCATGGTCGCCGGCGGCGTGCTCAAGCCCGGCGACGAGGTCGTCGTACTGCCGAGCGGAATGACCTCCAGGATCGCCGGCATCGACCTCTTCGACCAGGAGGTCCCCGAGGCGTTCCCGCCGATGTCGGTGACGGTCCGGCTCGAGGACGACGTCGACGTCTCCCGCGGCGACATGATCGCGCGGGTCAACAACGCGCCGCAGCCCAGCCAGGACATCGACGCGATGATCTGCTGGATGACCACGCAGCCCCTGCGCCCGCGCCAGAAGCTCGCGATCAAGCACACCACCCGCACCGCGCGGGCCCTGGTCAAGGACATCCAGTACCGCCTGGACGTCAACACGCTCCACCGCGACCAGGAGACCAAGGAGCTCGGCCTCAACGAGATCGGCCGGATCCAGCTGCGCACCACGCAGCCGCTGCTGTGCGACCCCTACGTCAAGAACCGCACCACCGGGTCGTTCATCCTCATCGACGAGGCCACCGGGGTCACCGTCGGGGCCGGGATGATCAACAGCGGCTCCTGAACAGTCCGCCGGGAGAGTCCGCCGGGATAGTCCGCCGGGATAGTCGGCCGGGATAGTCCGCCGGGATAGTCCGTGACGTTTGGCCTGTGGAACTGCTGGTTCCACAGGCCCATACGTCACGGACTATCCCCCCGCTCGGGTCGGACCTAGACCAGGCAGTACCCCTGGCGTGGTCCGCTCGTTGACCCCGTCATGGACGTGGAGACCGCGAGCAGGCACGCGGAGGCGGCGCCCACTCCTGAGCCCCCGGCACGGGTCCGGGTCCGGCGGGAGCGCAAGCGCGGTCCGTGGCGACGGTTCAAGCGCTTCGTCCGCCGCCACAAGGCGCTGTCGATCATCTTCGTCACTGCTCTGGTGCTGCTCGCGATCCTCATCGCCTGGCTGCTCTGGCTCAACCACAAGCTGGGCGACATCGAACGGTTCCCGTTCGAACCCGGCGGTGACCGGCCCGCCGCGGTCGGCAGCGCCCAGAACATCCTGCTCATCGGCGTCGACGACCCGGCCGACCAGGGCGGTCTCTTCGAGGACCTCTCGAGTGGCACCTGGACGCCCGGCAAGTTCCGCAGCGACGCGATCATGGTGCTGCACATCTCCGGCGACCGGCAGTCGGCGCAGCTCGTTTCAATCCCGCGAGACTCGTTCGTCGAGGTCCCGGAGCTCGGCCGGACCAAGATCAACGCGTCGTTCTCCGACGGCGGCCCGGAGGAGCTCGCGCAGGTGGTCGAGAGCCTCAGCGACCTCCGCATCGACCACGCCGTCATCATCGACTTCCAGCACCTCGCCGACATGACCACGGCAGTAGGCGGCGTCGACGTCGTCCAGCCCGAGCCGGTGACCGACCCGCGCAACGGCTACACGTGGGAGAAGGGACCGCTCCACCTGGAGGGCGACCTGGCAGTTGCGTACGTGCGGCAGCGTTATGGCATGCCCCGAGGTGACTTCGACCGCATCCAGCGCCAGCAGAACGTGCTCCGCGCCATGCTCGACAAGGTCGCCTCCGCCGGCACCCTCGCCAACCCGGTCCGCATCACCAACCTGGTCACCGAGCTGGCGTCGTTCGTCGCCGTCGACGACGGCTTCACGCCCTCGGAGATGCGCTCGCTCGCGATCTCCTCGCGCGGTATCCGGCCGGCCAACATGCGCTTCGTGACCGTCCCTGTCACCGGCACGCCGACCATCGACGGTGCCAGCGTGGTCACCCTCGACCTCGACCAGACCGCGGACCTCTTCGACGCCGTCGAGTCCGACCGGTTCGAGGACTGGTACCAGAAGAACGCCGAGAGCATCGACGAACTGCCACCCGCGGGCCAGGTGCGCTAGTCCGCGGCTCACGCCTCCTGACGAAACATCCCGGCAGGGCCGCGCCCGCAACTACTTTGCCAATGTCCGCCCATGAGGGTGGACGCGCACGGGGCTGGCTTGAGGGAGCTCTCGTGGTTCGTCGCGCCGTCAGCAGGCTGGGTACGGGTCTGGTCGCGGGTGCGCTCGCGATCGCGGGAGTGGCTGTGTCGACCACTGCGCCGGCGTACGCCGACGATCCCGTGCCGGGCGGCCAGACGGCCAGCCCCGCCGACTCGCTGTTCCCCCACCAGGGCAACAGCGGCTACGACGTGTCGCACTACGACATCGACTTCCGGGTCGACGTCACCGTTTCCAGCGCTCACAACGCGCAGGCCAGCACCAACCTGCCCAACGCCCAGGCGACCATCGAGGCGGTCACCACCGGAGCCCCACTGTCGTCCTTCTCCCTCGACTTCCAGGGCTCGAGCAGCAACCTGGCCGCCAGCACGCTCAACGTCGACACCGTGACCGTCAACGGTGTGGCCGCGAACTTCTCGCGCATCGAGAACACGACGACCAACAACGCCACCACCGACGTCCACAAGCTCGTGGTCACGCCGGCCACTCCTGTCGACGGTGCGTTCACGACGGTCGTCACCTACCATGGCGCCCCCGTCCGTCACCAGGACACCGACGGCTCCTCAGAGGGCTGGAACAACACGACCGACGGCGCGACGTTCCTCAACCAGCCGGTCGGCTCGATGACGCTGTTCCCCAACAACAACACGCCCCGCGACAAGGCGACCTACACGTTCACCATCGACGCGCCGACCATGCTGACCAGCTCCAACCTGGGCGCCGGCGGCGGCACGGCGCACTCGGCCGGTGTGGTCAGCAACGGGGAGCTGGTCTCGAAGACGGTCAACGGTGACCGCACCACCTGGGTGTGGGACGAGGCCGAGCCGATGGCCAGCGAGCTGTCACTGGTCTCGGTCGGGCGCTACGACATCTACGAGTCCGACATCCACCTGGAGCTCAGCAACCACACGATCCACGAGTGGACGTTCATCGACCCGGCGATCTCGCAGGCCAACCAGACCACCACCCTCTCGACGCGGGCGCAGCTCAAGGCGGTCCTCGACTTCTTCGAGTCGAAGTACGGGCCCTACCCCGGCAACAGCACCGGCCTGGTGACCGACGTGGTCCCGACGGCGATCAACTACGCCCTGGAGACCCAGGACCGCCCGTTCTTCCCGAACAGCGCGAGCCGCGGGACGACGTACCACGAGCTCATGCACCAGTGGTGGGGCGACGCCGTCGCGCCGACCGACTGGAACGACATCACGCTCAACGAGGGCCCGGCGCAGTACTCGGAGTTCCAGTTCCCCTACGAGGGCGCGGGCTCGACGAACACCTCGACCGAGACCGCCAACTTCAACCTCTACAGCTCTGCGAACGCGAGCGTCTTCAGCACCCCGCCCGCCGCGATGACCCAGGCCTCGCAGCTGTTCGGCGCGCAGGTCTACCAGCGCGGCTCGATGACCCTGGAGGCGCTGCGCACCTCGATCGGCGCCGCCAACTTCGAGACGCTGATGCGGAACTACCAGACGACGTACGGCGGCGGCCAGATCGCCGGACGGCGGACGGCGGCCTTCGAAGCCATGGCCGAGAGCATCTCCGGCCGGGACCTCACGGCGTTCTTCAACACCTGGTGGTTCACCACCGGCAAGCCGGCCTGGCCCGCGAAGTTCAACCTCAGCCTGACCGGCCCGACGGCGCTGGTGGCCCCACTCACTCCGGTGACCTACACCCTGACCAGCCGCAACACCGGCAAGGTCGCGCAGACGGGCAGCGTCGTGAGCGTCGACCTGACCGACGTCCTCGACGACGCGACGGTCGTCACCCTCCCCGCGAACGCCTCGCTGGACGCCAACACCCTGACGTGGAACGTGCCGTCGACCGCGGTCGGCGCGAGCTCCACGGCGGACCTGCAGCTCCTCGTGAACCCGACTGCACTGGGATCGACACTTGCGGCGGTCGCCAGCGCCACCACCTTCGGCGGTACCTGCATCGACTGCGCCCCGAGCGTCGTGGTCGGCGCGCTACCGGTGACTCCATCCCCCGCCCCGACGATCTCCGGCACCCCCACCGTCGGCACCCAGCTGACCGCCGACACAACCGGCTGGCCGCTCGGCACCACGTTCACCTACCAGTGGCTCGTCGACGACACCCCGGTGGCGGGCGCCACGAACGCGACGTACACCCCGGCGGCCAGCGCATCCGGGCTCGCCGTCAAGGTCCGGGTCACCGGCTCGAACGGGCCGCTCGCCCCGGTCACTGCCACCTCAGCGGCCACGGCCGTGGTGGCCAAGGCCACGCTGGCCAGCTCGGCGCCCACCATCTCAGGGGCCCAGCTGGCGGGAATGCCGCTCACCGTCGACCCCGGCGTCTGGGAGCCGGGCACCGTCTTCACCTACCAGTGGACCAACGGCGGCGCGAACATCTCGGGCGCCACCGGACCGGTCTACTACCCGACCGCCGGCCAGACGGTCGCGGTGACGATCACCGGCACCAAGTTCGGCTTCACCACGCTGCCGAGGACGAGCACGGCGACGACCGCGCCGATCCCGGCCGGCACGCCGCTCGTGCTGACGCCCACGCCGACGTTGGCCGGCACGCTCAAGGTAGCCGTCCTGTTCACCCCGTCCATCGGGCTGTGGGACGACGGAGTCGCGCTGACCTTCCAGTGGTCCGTCAACGGCGTCCCGGTCGCGGGCGGGGCGGGCACGGGCGGCACGTTCACCCCGGCGGCCGCCCACGTGGGCCTGCCGGTCACGCTGGCGGTCACGGGCACCAAGCCCGGCCTTCCGCCGGTGATCAGGACCAGTGCGGCGAGCGCGCCTGTCGACCCCGGCACCCAGGTCTTGCAGCCGACGCCGACGATCACAGGCACCCCTCGGGCGGACTCGCCGAGTACCGGCGTTCCGGGCACCTGGGACACCGGGACCACCCGGACCTTCCAGTGGTACGCCGACGGCAGCCCGATCGCCGCGGCCACGACCACCACCTACACGCCGACGATCGCCCAGATCGGACAGCAGTTGACCTTCGAGGTCACGAGCACCAGGGCCGGCTACACCACCGTCGTCAAGACCAGCCCGGGCAAGACGATCGTGGGGCTGGCCCAGACACTGACGCCGACGCCGCTGATCACCGGCACCGCCAAGGTCGCGAACACCCTCACCGGAGACCCGGGCACCTGGGACGTGGGAACGGCACTGGCCCACCAGTGGTTCGCAGACGGCACGGCGATCGACGGAGCCACCGGTCTGACCTACGACCTGAGCCCGGCCGAGCTCGGCAAGGCGATCACGTTCGCGGTCACCAGCACCAAGGCCACCTACGAGGCCGTCACCAGGACCAGCGACCCGACCCCCGCCGTGTCCGTCGGCGACCTCGTCCTGACCCCGACACCGACCGTCACCGGCACCCCGAAGGTGGGCGCGACCCTGACCGCCGTCTCCGGCACCTGGGACGACGGTGTGACGCTGAGCTACCAGTGGACCGTGGACGGGACCGACCTCGGCGGGGCGACCAGCGCGACGTACACGCCGGTGGTCGGCGACCTCGGAGAGGTCATCACCGTCAAGGTGACCGGCAGCAAGACCGCATATGCCAGCGCGACCAGGGAGTCGGCGGCGACGGACCCCGTCACCCAGGGCGACCAGGTCCTGACGCCGACTCCCACGATCACCGGCACGCCGACGGTGGCCGGGACGCTGACCGCACACCCCGGCACGTGGGACGACGGTGTCACGTTCGGCTACCAGTGGACCGTCGACGGCACGGACGTCGGCGGCGCAACCAGCACGACGTACAGCCCGGTGGTCGGCGACCTCGGCAAGGTGATCACCCTCAAGGTGACCGGCTCCAAGGCCGGCTACACCAACGTGACCGAGGAGTCGGACCCCACTGCCGCCGTCGCATCGGGCGAGCTCTCCTCCACACCGACGCCGACCATCACCGGGACGCCGAAGGTGGCCGAGCAGCTGACCGCGGTCCCCGGCGCCTGGGACGGCGGCGTGACGCTGGCCTTCCAGTGGACTGCCGACGGTGCGAACGTCGTCGGCGCCACCGACAGCACCTACACCCCTGCGCCCGGCGACCTCGGCAAGGCCATCACCGTCAAGGTGACAGGCAGCAAGCCGGGCTACGTGGCGGTCACCAAGGAGTCCGCGGCCACCACCCTGGTCGTGCCGGGTGACCTCACCCTGACGCCGAACCCGTCGTTCGGCGGCTCCGGGCCGAAGGTCGGTGTCACGTTCACCGCCGACCCGGGCACCTGGGACTCGGACGTCACGTTCGCCTACCAGTGGACCGCCGACGGCGCGGACATCCCGAGCGCGACGGCCATCACCTACACGGTGACCGTCGGCGACCTCGGCAAGGCGATCGCCGTGAAGGTGACCGGCAGCAAGACCGGCTACAACAGCGTCACCAGGACCTCGCCCTCGAGCTCGGCCATCGAGGCCGGCGACCAGGTCCTGACGCCGGTCCCCACGATCACGGGTACGCCGCAGGTGGGCCAGTCGCTCACGGCGGTGCCGGGGACGTGGGACGACGGGGTGGATCTGACCTACCAGTGGACCGCCGACGGCACCGACATCCCGAGCGCCACCACTGCGGCGTACACGCCGATCGCGGGTGACGCCGGAGAGGTGATCACCGTCGAGGTGACCGGCACCAAGGTCGGCTACCTCACGGTGACCAAGGAGTCGGCGCCGACCGCCGCGGTCACCGTCGGCGGGCTCGTCAACACCCCGACGCCGACCGTCAGCGGTACGCCGAAGGTGGCCGTGCCCCTGACCGCGACGGCGGGGATCTGGGACGACGGCGTGACCCTGGCCTACCAGTGGACCGTCAGTGGCACCGACATCCCGGGGGCCACCTCCTCGACCTACACACCGGTCGCCGGGGACGTCGACCACGTCATCACCGTCAAGGTGACCGGGAGCAAGGCCGGGTTCACCAGCGTCACCATGGAGTCCGCTGCCACGGCGGCCGTCGCGAAGGGCGACCTCACCGCCACCCCGACCCCGACGATCATCGGAACCACGCTGTTCGGCGAGCTCCTCGGCGCGGCGGCCGGCTCGTGGGACGCCGGCACGGCGCTCACCTACCAGTGGCTGGTGGACGGCAGTCCCATCGCGGGGGCTGTCGGGAGCGGCTACCTGATCCGGGCCGAGGACGTCGGGAAGAGCGTCACCGTGGCCGTGACCGGCAGCAAGACCGGCTACAACTCGGTCACCCGGACCAGCGCGCCGACCGGGGCCGTGCAGGCGCGCAGCCTGGGCAGCTCCGACTGTGCGGTCGGCATCAAGGGCAAGGCCAAGGTCGGCAGGACGCTGCGCAGCTCGGTCAGCGCCTGCCCGGCGGGAGCCACGCTCCGCTACCAGTGGTACGCCGGCAGCACGCCGATCAAGCGGGCCAACGCCGCGACGTACCAGATCAGGAAGAAGCAGCTCGGTCTCCGGCTACGAGTGCTCGTCACGGTCGAGGTGCCGGGCTACACGGCGGTGATGCGAGGCAGCGGGAGGACCGGGAAGGTGCACAAATAGGGGCGCCACGACCGCTTCCCGACCCCGGCCCTCTCGACTAGGTTGACTTGGCTGACGAGGGAGGCACACGTGATGGGTCTCGGGAGATGGACGGCACCACTGGCTGCTGGCGCGCTGATGGCGGCGGGGCTGGCGATCGCTCCGGCGCACGCTGCCGGTAACAGCGGCAGTGGCACCGGCGACGCGATCGAAGGGCCGCTCACGTCCGGTGACTCGCTGTTCCCCAACCAGGGCAACGGCGGCTACGACGTCAGCCACTACGACGTCGACATCACGTGGACCCCCGGGGTGCCCGGCGGCACCATCGACGCCACCACGACGATCCAGGCGACGACCACAGGCGAGCCGCTGTCGTCGTTCGGCCTCGACCTCGAGGGGCTGACCGTGACGTCAGTCGTGGTCGACAACGTCGCGGTCCCGCCGGCCGGCATCGAGCGGATCGAGGAGGCGGAAATTGGCGGCATCCCAGGCAAGCACAAGCTGAAGGTCACGCCGGCTGCGCCGGTCGAGGGCCCGTTCACCGTCGTCGTCGAGTACGGCGGCGTCCCCGAGACCCGGCACGACACCGACGGCTCCGACGAGGGCTGGATCCCGACTGCCGACGGAGCGACGTTCATGAACCAGCCGATCGGGTCGATGACCGGCTTCCCCAACAACAACAACCCGAAGGACAAAGCGACGTACACGTTCACGGTGGACGTGCCCGAGACGTTGGAGGTCGTCTCGAACGGCGAGCCGCAAGGGACCTTCCCTCCGATGCCCTCGGGCGGACGCGCCACGTGGGTGTGGAAGCAGACCCAGCCGATGGCCAGCGAGCTGGTGCTGGTCTCGATCGGGCAGTACATCGTGCGCACCGGGACGGTCAACCTCTCGGGCGGGCGGACGGTGCCGGAGTTCTCGTTCCTCGACGCGACCCTGAACCAGACCACCTTCGACGCCCGCCGCGCCGAGCTGTCGTCGGTGCTGACCGGGCTGGAAGCCTTCCTCGGCCCCTACCCAGGCAAGAGCACCGGGATCGTCGTCGACGTCACCGGAGTCGGCTACGCGCTCGAGACGCAGGACCGGCCCACCTGGCCGTCGACCGCGTCGGTGTCCGGCTCGTTCGTGCACGAGCTCACCCACCAGTGGTACGGCGACGCGGTCGCGCCGGCCGACTGGAACGGCCTCTGGGTCAACGAGGGCATGGCCACCTGGGCACCCGAGCACCTCGAAGGGAACAACAACGAGAACGCGTTCTTCGGCGAGTGGAGCACCACGGGCGCGGGAAGCTCGCTGTGGAACCTCCCGCCGTCGGGGATGACCGTGCCCTCACAAATGTTCGGCTGGCAGTCCTACGACAGGGGTGCCATGACCTACGAGGCGCTGCGGGCAGCGATCGGCGACCCGGCGTTCTTCCAGCTCATCAAGCAGTGGCAGACGGACTTCGGCGGCCAGACGAAGAAGTGGACCGACCTGATCGCGCTGGCCCAACAGATCTCAGGGCGCGATCTCACGGCGTTCTTCCAGGACTGGATCTACGACCCGAACAAGCCGGCCTGGCCCGGCAAGCTCAGCCTGGTCCTCAGCGCCACGCCCGGCCCGGGTGCGGTCGCTCCGGGCTCGACGGTCACCTATCAGCTGACCGCCACCAACACCGGGAAGGTGCCGCTGGCCGGAGCCGTGGTCTCCGTGGATCTGTCCGGCGTGCTGGACGACGCCACCATCGGAGTGCTGCCCGCGGGGCTCGGCCTGGCCGGCACCACCCTGACGTGGACGGTGCCCGCCACACCTGTCAGCACCCCCAACAGTCCGAGTGTGGCGACCACATCGTTCCCGGTCACGGTCCGGCCGAACGCCACCCAAGGCAGCTCGCTCACAGCGACGAGCACGGTCTCGACCCTGGGCGGCACCTGCATGACCTGCTCGGTCACCCACACGGTTGTCCCGAGCAGCCTCGGCGCCGAGTGCCAGGTGGGCATCACGGGCCAGGCAAAGGTGGGCCGCAAGCTCAAGGCGCGGATGAGTGGGTGCCCGGCGCTCACTGTCGCCAACAGCTACCAGTGGTTCGCGGGCGGCAAGCGGATCAAGGGAGCAACCAAGGCGACGTACAAGGTCAAGCGGTCGAAGCTCGGCAAGCGGATCACCGTGCGGGTGACGGTGAGCGCACCCGGGTACGTCGCTGCGGACCGGGTCAGCCCGAAGACCCGGAAGGTGCGCCGGTAGCTCAGGCGGCGAGGCCCAGCAGTGCGCGGGCCTCACTGGTGGTCATCGGCGTGCGCTGGGCGACCCGGCCCGCCTCGGCCGCGCGGTCGACGAGCTGCCGGTTGGACTCGACCGGCACCCCCTTGCTGATGGTCAGCACGTCCTCCATGCCCACCCGCAGGTGACCGCCCTGGGCCAGCGAGGCGAGCATCACGCTCAGCGTGGTGCGGCCGATCCCGGTGGCCGACCACGACGTGACGGCGTCGGGAAGGGCCGCGACGCCGGCGACCAGCGCGGCCGCGGTGCCGGGCATGCCGCCCGGGACGCCCATCACGAAGTCGACGTGCACCCTGCCGCCGTACGGCAGTCCGTAGCGGTCCAGCAGCCGGCGAAGCGCGGCCACGTGGCCCAGGTCGAACAGCTCGAACTCCGGCACCACCTGCCGCTCCTGGCTGAGCTGGTAGAGCTCGGTGATGAACGGCCACGGGTTGGAGAACACGTCGTCGCCGAAGTTGGTGGTGCCCATCGTCAGGCTGCACGAGTCAGGTGCCGCGTCGAGCACCTTGAGCCGCTGGTCGAGCGGGTCGTGCACCGAGCCGCCGGTCGAGAGCTGGACCACGAGGTCGGTGCCCTCGCGCAGGGCCGTCACAGTGTCGGTGAGCCGCCCGAGGTCCAGAGTGGGCCGGTGCTCGGCGTCACGGATGTGCACGTGGATCATCGAGGCCCCGGCGGCCTCGCACTCCTTGGCCGTCGCGACCAGCTCCTCGAGCGTGGTCGGGAGCTGGGGACAGTCCTCCTTGGCGGTCTCGGCGCCGGTGGGAGCCACAGTGATCAGCAGCGGGTCAGCCATGGGCGGCATGTTGCCAGACCGGTCGCCAGACAAAGGATTTGCGCAGATCAGACGTGCCTTCTCGGCCAACCGGTCGTTAGTCCGGGTGACCAGCATCCACGTTCGAAAGGCGCTCAAACCCCCGTGGACTTCAAGCAGATCATCCAGGTGCTTCGGCGTCGGTGGACGACGATCGCGCTCCTGTTCGTCATCGCGCTCGGCGCGAGTGCGGCGTACACCTTCACCGCGACCAAGCAGTACCAGTCGAGCGCCACGATCTTCATCTCGGCGAACATGCGCGACGCCTCCGACAACTGGGCCGCGACGTACGGCATCTCCACGCGGATGGAGACGTACGCCGACCTGGCGACGAGCGGCGACCTGCTCGACGGGGTCATCACCGAGCTGGGGCTCGACCTGGGCGTGGGGGCGCTGGCCGACAAGATCGACTCCGAGGTGGTGCCCAGCACCTCGCAGATCAAGCTCACTGTGACCGACCGCGACCCGGCGGTAGCCCAGACGATCAATGCGGCGTTGTCGAAGAACCTCGCCGACTACCTCGCTGAGGTCGAGACGCCGACGGGGACGACGAGCTCGCAGATCATCGCGCGGGTCAGCGACCCGGCCGACTTCCAACGGGACCCGACCACGCCGCGCACCGTGCTGAACCTCGTGGTGGCCGGGTTGATCGGACTGGTGCTCGGCATCGGCCTCGCCGTCGCGCGCGACGTGCTCGACCGTTCCGTGAGCAGCCTGGAGCACGTCGAGGAGGTCAGCAGCGCGCCCGTCCTGGCGAGCATCGGCTTCGACAACCAGATCAAGAAGAGCCCGCTGCTCACCGACCTCGGCGCGTTCGCGTCCCGCACCGAGGCGTTCCGGCTGCTCCGCACCAACCTCCAGTTCCTCGACCTGGAGCAGCAGCCGCGCAGCCTGGTCATCACCAGCGCCGTGCCCGGCGAGGGCAAGACGGTGACCGCTGCCAACCTGGCCGTGGCCCTGGCTCAGGCGGGTCGCAACGTGCTGCTGGTCGACGGAGACCTGCGCCGGCCGCGGGTGGCCGCCCTGCTGGACCTCGACGGAGCGATCGGCCTCACCAGCGTGCTGGTCGGCACCGCCGAGCTGGAGGATGCGATCCAGGTCCACGAGGCGAGCGGGCTGAGCTTCCTGGCGAGCGGGCCGAAGCCACCCAACCCGACCGAGATCCTGCAGTCCAGGGTCACCCATGACCTGCTGAAGCGGCTCCGTGACGACTTCGACATGGTCATCGTCGACGCGCCGCCGCTGCTGCCCGTCGCGGACGCGGCTGTCATCGCGACCGCCACCGACGGCGCGATCGTCGTGGCGCGGCACGGCAGGACCACCCGCGACCAGCTGCGCGAGGCGGTGTCCCGGCTCGAGAACGTCGGGGGCCGCGTCTTCGGGGTCGTGATCAACATGATCCCGCGCCGCGCGGCCAACTCGTATTACTACTACTACTACGAAGACGCGGCTCAGGCCGGAGCCCGCAAGAAGTGACCGTCGTCGGCCGCGGGATCCTCGGCGCAGCGGCGGTCGTCCTGATGGCCGGGCTGGTGGCGCTGTCCACCAAGGGGCTGATCGCGGCGGTGGTGGCCCTTGCCTGCGCCGTGGTGGTGACCCTCGTGGTGGTGCTCGGCCCGGAGCGGCTCGGCACCGGTTTCGTGCTGCTCGCGATGTTCACCGCGCCGCAGAACTCCGTGCGCCCGATCCCGACCGCCGACTTCGTCACCTTCTCCGACATCTTCCTGCTGCTGGGCGCGGGGCTGCTGCTGCCGACGTTGCTGCAGCGGCGCGGCCGCTACCCGGCGCTGTTCCTGGTGGGCGCGGTCGGACTGAGCACGATGGTGCTCGTCTCCGCGACGATCGGGCCGACACCCGCTCTCGGCCTGCTCTACGGGCTCCGGCTGCCGGCAGCGGCGGTGGCGCTGCCGGTGTTCTTCCTGGCGTGGCGCCCCCAGGGCCGGCTGATCGAGGCGTTGGCGTGGGCGTACGTCGCGGGACACGTGGTGAGCACCTGCTACGCCGTGGTCGAGGGGCGGGCGCTCAACGACCGCTACGACGGGCTCACCACGCACTTCAACTTCTTCGGCATCGCCGCCCTGGTCGCCAGCACCATGCTCGTGCACCTCTACCACGCGACACCTCGCCGGCACCGGTGGGTGCCCATGGTCGCGGCCCTGTTCTGCGCAGCGTCGATCAGCATGAGCGGCAGCCGGGCCGCGGCCCTCGTGGTGGCGATGATCCTGCTGCTCTACCCGCTGCTCGAACGCTCCATCCTCTCCGCCTACCTGCTGATCGCGGCGGCGCTCGCCTTCGTCGCGGTGGGCGACCGGCTGCTGGTCGGGTTCGGGAGCGGGTCGGTCATCGAGCGACTGCACGGTGACGAGACGACGTCGTTCTCCGACAACGAACGGACCGTGGCCCTGCAGACCGGTTGGGACCGGTTCTTCGCCCATCCGATCTTGGGCAACGGCTTCGACGCCACTGCACTGGACGCACACAACATCTACCTCGAGGTCGGGATCGGCATCGGGCTGGTAGGGCTGATCTGCTACTTGCTGGTGCTCGGGATCGGCGTACTGCCGGTGCTGCGCAGCGGCCCGCTGCGCCGGTTGGGCTACATCGCGTTGGGGTACGCCGCGATCGGCATGCTCACCAACAGCCTCTGGGACCGCTTCGTCTGGATGGGCATCTCCCTGTCGGTGCTGGCCGCGGCCGACATGGGTCCGCGCCGGAGCCGACCGCGGGACGAGGCCGAGGACACCACGCCATCCGTCCCACGCGTGCGCGTCCACGCCCGGGGGGCCTCGTGAGCCGCTCCCCCGCCCTGGCCGCGCGCCGGGTCCGCCAGACCTTCGGCTTCGCCAACGGGCCCCGGGTCCTGGCCGACCTGGGCTCGGCGCTGACCCCGTGGCGACGCGATGAGCTGCGGTTCCGCACCCGCAGCGGGCTCGTCGTCGCGTGCCCCAACCATGCCGGCGCGCGCGTGCCCGTCTACGAGGTGTTCGCCGAGGACACCTACCGGATGGACGACCTGGTGGCCGGGCTGCCGGAGCGTCCGGTCGTGCTCGACATCGGAGCCCAGATCGGCTGCTTCTCCCTTGCCTTGGCCACGCGCCTCCCGCACGCCACCGTGCACGCCTACGAGGCGTCCCCGTCGACGGCGCGGTGGCTCGAGCGCAACGTCCGGGACAACGACCTGACCGGCCGGGTGACCGCGCACGCCGTCGCGGTGTCCGACCACGACGGGACCCTCGAGCTGGCCGACAACGTGCACGCGAGCGCGCTCAACGGGCTCACCAGCCCGGAGGGGAGCCTGGTCACGGTCCTCTGCCGCACGTTCGCGGCCGTGGTCGCCGACGCGGGCGGCCAGGTCGACCTCGTGAAGCTCGACACCGAGGGCGCGGAGTACGCCATCGTCCTGGGCAGTCGGCACGCGGACTGGGCCGGCGTGCGCACGCTGGTCATGGAGTACCACGACGTGCCCGGTCACTCGTGGGGCGAGCTCTCGGCGTTCCTCGCCGAGGCGGGTCTGCGCGAGGTGGCGCACGAGCCCGCCGGTCCGCGTCAGGGCACGGTCTGGCTGCGGCGTACGTCGGGATAGTCCCTGACGTTCGTGTCAGCGACACGCGCAGGCCGTGGCCAGAACGTCTGGGACTATCCCGAGCGTGAGAGCAGTGGTGCAGCGGGTGCAGGGCGCGTCGGTCACCGTGGATGGCCGGACGGTCGGGTCGATCGAGGGAGTCGGACTGCTGGCGTACGTGGGCGTCACCCACTCCGACGGTCCCGCCGAGGTGGCGTGGCTCGCCCGCAAGCTGTGGGAGCTGCGGCTGCTCCGCGACGAGCAGTCCGCCTCCGACGTGGGCGCCCCGATCCTGGTGGTCAGCCAGTTCACGCTGTACGGCGACGCCCGCAAGGGCCGGCGCCCGACCTGGCAGGCCGCCGCCCCGGGCCCGGTGTCCGAGCCTCTCTACGAGGCCCTGTGCGCCGAGCTCGAGCGCCTCGGCGCGCACGTCGAGCGCGGTGTGTTCGGCGCCGACATGCGCGTCGAGTCGGTCAACGACGGCCCGGTCACGGTGCTGCTCGAGGCGGAGTGAAGGTCACCAAGGGACACCGAACGCGGGTTCGTCGTCGACCTCGAGGTCCTCCGCCGTCACGCGTGCCACCTCGACCGCGCCGCCGGTCTCCTGACGACGGCAGACGTAGATCGCGCCCTTCCGCATGGCCACCGCTCGATGTGTCTCCGCGCCGCTGAGCAGCGACCCGTCCTCGGAGAACCAGTACGTTCTTCCCATTGGCGGATTGAACCTCTTGGCGACCTCCGTCGCCTGTGCGTGACTCAGCATTTGCGCTTGCCCCCCAGTCGTCGTATGCGTTGACTAGGGAACGACGTACGACGGGCCGCATTACGCGACTGGCGCTTGTGGAGGCGCGGCGGTCTGGAGCAGTCAGCTCGTGACCTGGTCCGAGACCGGCTCGGCGAACCAGATGGTGCGGTGGCTCCAGTCGCCCGGCCCGCGGCGTACGCCGGAGCAGACCAGGATGGCCAGCAACGGGCGCCCGTTCGAGTCGTAGTAGGCGGGCACGGACTGCTCGGCATGGACGGAGATGCGCCTGGCCACTCGGTAGCACATCCGCCTGTCCCCGAGACCGGCCACGTCGAGGGTCGCACCGACGTGCAGCTTCTTGAGCAGTCGGTTGCCCAGCGCCAGCCCGTAGGAGCCGTCCCGGGGGTAGGTGTGCGCGTTGAGCCGTAGGACGCCCTGCGGGCTGCCGGCGCGGATGTGTGACTGCTTGTCCCAGCCGAACTCCCACTTGCCACGGTCGGTGAGCGGCGGCGTCTTCGGTACGCCGTTCCGGTCGCGGCCCAGGGCCAGCACCCGGGTCGGGCCGACCACGCGGGGGATGGAGATCGACATCGGCGTGAACGGGCGCTCGGGCGTCGGACAGGTGACCGACCGGGAGACGCTGGCCGACGCTGCCGGGCCGGCCGGGGCGACCGTGACGCCACCCAGCACCACCCCGGCTGCCACCAGCCCGGCCACCCGCCTCAGCGTCACCACTCGAACCGGACCTTCGGCACCCTGAGCCGGAAGCCCGTGTTCGGCAGCTCCGGCACCGAGGACACCGTGACCGGGGCAATGTCCCGGTTGTTGGCCGGCGACACGTCACCCGCAGCCTTCACCTTGGCTTTGTTCACGATCCGGCCGGAGATGCCCTCGGCGACCCTGGCCACCACGAACACCGGATGGGCGTTCTTGTGTGCCGCCAGGTCCTTGTCGCGACGGCAGACCACCAGGTCCGACGTCGTCTTGACCTTGCAGTCCCAGCCCTTGCCGTGCGCCGAGACCAGCTCGAGCCCCGCGGGCAGCGGGTCGCGGAGGACGATCGGGGCGGGCGCGGTGTCGGGACCGTTGTTGGAGACCTGGAGCCGATAGCGCACCTTGTCACCCCCCTCGACCGTGGTGCTCGAGACGACCTTCTTGTCGAGCCTGAGGTCGAACTGCAGGGGCCTGATCCCGTTGACGGTGCAGTCGGGTCGTGACGCCGCGGCCCTCATGGCCCCGTTGGAGCAGGAGGCCGGCGGCTGCTGGCCCGGGTCGAGAAGGAAGTTCCCGAGCTGGTCGTCGCCGCGCTGGCCGTCGTGCTTGACCTCGACGGTGTAGGTCACCGTGGCGCTCGCGCCGGCCGACAGGGTGCCATTGACCGCGATCCGTCCTGCCGTCGGCCCGGTGACGGTGAGCGCCGGCGACGACGAGGCCGGAGCACTGACCAGCGTGGCGTCGTCGAGCACGCCGCTCAGGTCGTCCTCGCGGGCCACCGTGACCGGACCGGTCCCGACGCTGTCGAAGTGCAGCGTGTAGGTCAGCCGGCGACCGGGCTTGACGGGGGTGCCGGCGGCCGGGTCGACGGTCTTCCAGTCGTCGAGGTCCCCAGCCGCGTGCTCGGTCGCGGGGGGAGGCACCGGGGTGCAGGGGAACGGCGGGCAGGTCACCTGCGGGGTGTCCTGGGCCAGCACGTTGGCCAGGTGGTTGTCACCGTGCTCGCCGGACGGCCTGACCTTGACCTGGTAGGTCACCGTGACCGTGCCGCCGACGGCGATCGGCCCCACGACGCGCAGGGTCGCGCCCGTGCGGGTCGCCGTCACCGACGGGTTGGAGCTGGTCGGTTCGACGACCACCACGGCGTCGTCGAGGACGCCGGTGAGGTCGTCGGTGCTGTCCACCACGCCCGGCGCGGTGCCGTCGTTGGTCCAGGAGAGCCTGTAGGTGATCACGTCGCCCGGCTGGACCGGCTGTCCTGTCGCGGGCGTGGAGGTCTTGTCCGGTACGACGTGCGGCAGCGGGGTGACGACCGTCGGCGGCGTGCACTCCGCAAGCTGGCAGCCGGGCACCGACGCGGTGTTGGCGAGCTCGTGGTCGCCCTGGTTGGTCACCGTGACGCCGTAGGTCACCGTCACGGTGGTGCCGTGCGCCAGGGCGCCCGACCACGTGAGCTGCGGGCTCGCGAACGCCACCGTGCCGGCCGTGGCCGTCGCCGTGTTGTCCCAGGTCGCGTCGTCCAGAACGCCGGTCAGGTCGTCGACGAACGAGGCCGGGTCGCCGGCCGTCCAGTCGCCGGCGCCGTCGTTGTGCGCTGTCAGCGTGTAGGTGACGGTGTCACCCGTGTCCGGCGCGGCGGGCGACGCCTTCACCTTGGTGAGGACCACGTGCCGCACCGGGTTGCTGGTCGTCTCCGGGGCACACGGCACCGGCTCACCCGGCTCGCACGCGAGCGCGTTGGTGATGACGTGGTCGCCCTGCTGGGCGAACGCCCTGACCGTGACCTGATAGGTCACCGTGCGGGTCGCACCAGCGGGCACGGTGCCGGTGACGTCGAGGTTGTTGCCCGACGGTGTGGCAGCCAGTCCGGCGCCGGCGGTGACGGAGCCGGTGTCGAGGGCGGCGTCGTCCAGGACAGCGGACAGGTCGTCGTGGGTGTTCACGCTCGCCGCTGTCGTGCCGGCGGTGTTGTCGAAGGTCAGCGTGTAGGTCAGCACGTCGCCGACCTCCACCGCCGTGCCGGAAGCCGGGCTGACCGACTTGGCGTGGACCAGGCCAGAACCCGGCACCGACACCGTGTCGCACGCGTCGGCCGGCACCTGGGCCTCGGCCGCCGGGACGCACGCGGTGTTGTCGAGCCCGTGGTTGCCGGTGGCCCGGTAGGTGAAGGTGTAGGTGATGGTGGCCGACTCGGTCGCCGCGAGGACTCCCGTCCACGACAGGGTGGTGCCGGTGATCGAGGCGGTGCCGACGCTCGCGGACACGGGTCCCGCAGTCGCGTCGTCGAGGACGTCGGACAGGTCGTCGGACATCGTCGCCGGGTGGGCAACGGTGTAGTCGCCGGGTCCGGGGTTGGTCACCACGACGGTGTAGGTGACCGTCTCACCCGTGGCCGGCAGGTCCGCCCGGCTCGCGGACTTGGCCACAGTCAGCTTGGGCAGGTCGAACGACGAGGTGTCGCACGGCCGCGGCGTGACGGCGCAGTCCGGGGTGGGGCCGGGGTTGCCCGGGTCGACCGGCTGCCAGGCCACGTTGCGCACGATTCCGTCGCCGCCGCCCTTGAGGACCACGGTGTAGCTGATGGTCACGGTGTCGTTGCTGGTCAGAGCGCCGGACCAGGTGATCCGCGGGGCGGCGTACGTCGGCGCGGCGCCGCGGTCGGAGGCGGCGTCGTTGCTGTAGTCCGCGTCATCCAGGACACCGGCCAGGTCGTCGACCACCGAGGCAGGGTCGACGCCGGTGAAGTCGCCCGGACCGTCGTTGGTCGCGGTCACCGTGTAGGTGATCGGGTCGCCCGGTTCGCTGTCGACGGTCCGGTCCGAGGACTTGGCGATCACCAGGTGCGCGACCTGGTTGCTCGTGGTCTCCGGGTCACACGGCGCCGGGTCCCCCGGCTCGCAGGCCAGCGCGTTGGTGAGCACGTGGTCGCCCTGCTGGTCGAACGGGTTGACCGTGACCTGGTAGGTCACCGTGCGGATCGCGCCGGCGGGCACCGTGCCGGTGACGTTCAGGTTGGTGCCGGACGGGACGGCGTTGAGGCCGGCGCCGGCCGTGATCGAGCCCGTGTCGAGGGTGGCGTCGTCCAGCACGTCGGACAGGTCGTCGCTCGTGCTCACGTCGGCCGGCACGGTGCCGGTGTTGGTGAAGGTCAGCGTGTAGGTCAGCACGTCGCCGACCTCCACCGCCGTACCCGAAGCAGGCGACACGGACTTCGCGTGGGTCAGCGCCGACCCGTCCACGTGCGCGCTGTCGCACCGCTCGGCGGCGGTACGCGCCTCGTCCGTGGGCACACACGCGGTGTTGTCGAGGACGTGGTTCCCGGTCGCGCGGTAGGTCGCCGTGTAGGTGATCGTCGCCGACTGGCCGGCGGGCAGCTCACCGGTCCAGGCGAGCAGCGGGCTCAGGAACGTCGCGGTGCCCGTCGTGGCGGTGACCGAGGCTGGGTCGATCTCCGCGTCGTCCACCACGTCCGACAGGTCGTCGCCGAAGCCGGCCAGGTGGGCGGCGGTGTAGTCACCGGGGCCTGGGTTGGCCACCACGATCGTGTAGGTCACCGTCTGGCCGGTGGCGGTCAGCTCGGTCTCGCTCGCGTCCTTGGTGATCACCAGCTTGGGCAGGTCGGACGACTCGCCGCCGCAGGGAAACGTCGTCGCCGGAGCGGAGCAGTCCGGCGTCGGGCCTGGGTCGGTCGGGTCGGGCGGCACCCACGCCACGTTGTCGACGTGGCCGTCGCCGCCGCCCTTCAGGACGACCTCGTAGGTCACCCGCACCTCGTCACCGGAGGCCAGCGGACCGGACCAGATGATCCGGGGCGTGAGGTACGTCGGGTCCGGACCTGCGCTCGCGTGGGCGACGCCGTTGAAGGTGGCGTCGTCGAGGACGCCGGTCAGGTCGTCGACCAGCGTGGCCGGGTCTGCCGCGGTGTAGTCACCTGCGCCGTCGTTGACCAGGCGGACCGTGTAGCTGACGGTGTCGCCGGGCTGGCTGTCCGCCGTGGCGTCGGACGTCTTGGTCAGGGTCAGGTGACGGACCGGGTTCGAGGTCGTCGTGGGGACGCAGGGGACGTCGAGCGGCTCGCAGCCCAGGGCGTTGGCGACCAGATGGTCACCCTGGTCGGCGTACGCCTTGAGGGTGACCTGGTAGCTGACGGTCAGCGTCTCGCCGACCGGCACCGAGCCGACGATGTTGATCTGGTCACCGGCGCCGTTCGGCGTCGCGGTGAGGCCGACGTCGGCGGTGATGGAGCCCAGCTGGAGGGTGGCGTCGTCGATCACGTCGGTGAGGTCGTCGACGTTGTCGACCGTCGCCGCGGCCGCTCCCACGTTCTGGAAGGACAGCATGTAGGTGAGCACCTGGCCCTCGACCACGGGCGTGCCCGAGGCCGGATCGACCCTCTTGGTCTCACGCAGTCCGGAGCCCGGCGTCTTGACCGTGCGACAGTCGTCCGCCGGGTCGAGCGCCTCGTCCTGCGGGATGCACGCCGAGTTGTCGACGACGAAGTCGCCACCGAGGCTGCTGTCGTAGGTCACCGTGTAGGTGACGGTGGCCGAGGCGCCGGCGGCAAGTACGCCGCTCCAGTCCAGCGACGTCCCGTTGAGTGTCGCCGACCCCGTCGTCGCGGTGATCGAGCCCGCGTCGAACGTCGCGTCGTCGAGCACGTCGGACAGGTCGTCGCTGAACGTCGCGGGATGGGCCGCGGTGTAGGCGCCCGGTCCGGGGTTGCTGACCGTGACGGTGTAGGTGATCTGGTCACCGTCGGCGTTGATCTTGGTCCGGTTGGACGTCTTGTCGATCGTCAGCTTGGGCAGGTCGTAGCCGTGCTCGGCGCAGGGTCGCGGCGAGGTCGCGCAGTCCGGCGTCGGGCCGGGGCCACCAGGACCGGGCTGCCAAGCCACGTTGTCCACGTGGCCGTCGCCGCCGCCGGTCAGCGTGACGGTGTACTCGATCGTGACGGTGTCGCCGTGCGCGAGCGCGCCGGTCCAGGTGATCCGCGGTGCGGCGTACGTCGTCGCCCCGCTCGACACGATGGTCGTGCCGTCGTAGTCCGCGTCGTCGAGGACGCCGGTCAGGTCGTCGACCAGGGTGGCCGGGTCGATCGTGGTCCAGTCACCCTCGCCGTCGTTGGTCGCTGTGACGGTGTAGGTCACGGGGTCGCCCGGCTTGCTGTCGACGGTCGCGTCAGACGTCTTGGCCAGCGCGACGTGCCGGACCGGGTTGGTGGTCTCCTCGGGCGCGCAGCCCGCCGGCTCACCGGGCTCGCAGGCGAGCACGTTGGCGAGCACGTGGTCGTCCTGGTCGGCCCACGGCCTGACCTCGACCTGGTAGGTCACGGTCCGGGTCTGGCCGGCCGGGACGCTGCCGGTGATCTCGAGCTGGTTGCCGGCGACCGCGGCGGTCAGACCCGGTCCAGCGATCGGCGTACCGACCAGCTGGGCGTCGTCGAGGACGTCGGAGAGGTCGTCGGAGGTGTCGACGGGCGCCGCGACGGGCCCGACGTTCTCGAAGGTCAGCGTGTAGGTGAGCACCTGGCCGACGTCGACCGACGTCCCGGAGGCCGGGTCGACGCTCTTGTGGTGCCGCAGCCCCGAGCCGGGCACGGACACGGTCCGGCAGGTGTCGGCCGGGTCCATGGCCTCGTCCGCGGGGATGCAGGCGTTGTTGACGAGCTGCTGGTCGCCGAGCCCGGTGTAGGTCAGCGTGTATATGATCGTCGCGCTCTGGCCGGCCGGCAGAGGGCCGCTCCAGCTCAGGGTGGGCGAGGTGAACGTCGCCGTCCCGCTGGTCGCCGTGATGTTCGCCAGCAAAAGGGGCTGGGTGTCGTCCAGGACGGCGCTCAGGTCGTCGCTGAAGGTGGCCAGGTGCGCGGCGGTGAAGTCGCCCAGGCCGGTGTTGGCGACCGTGACCGTGTAGACGATCGTCTGGCCGACCGACGGCAGCTGGGTGCGGTTGGCCGTCTTGGTGATCGTCAGCTTCGGCAGCTCGGTCAGCTCGGTGTCGCAGGGCACCGCTCCCGGCGTCGAGCAGTCAGGGGTCGGGCCGGGCGTCGGCGTGAGCGGTGCGAACGCGGTGTTGCGCACGTGGCCGTCGCCACCACCGCCGAGCACGACCGAGTAGGTGACCACGACGGACTTGCCCGCGGCCAGCGGACCGGACCACGAGACCCGCGGTGCGGCGTACGTCGGCGCGGTGACGGCGCCCCCGTCCACGGTCGCGGCGGCGTCGGCCTGGTAGGTGCCGTCGTCGAGGACCCCGGTGAGGTCGTCGACCAGCCGCGCCGGGTTGGCCGCGGTGTAGGCACCGCTGCCGATGTTCGTGAGCGTCACCGTGTAGTGAACGGTGTCGCCGGGCTTGCTACTGGCGGTGGCGTCGGAGGTCTTGGCGACCGTGAGCGACGGCGTCAGGGTGGTGACGGTGTAGTCCTCCACCTCGCCACTGGCGGCCTGTCCGGTCGACAACGGGTTCGAGACGACACCCGGGAACAGCCGGAAGCGGGCATAGGTCGCCTGAGTGGTCGTGACCGCGCCAGCGAAGGTCAGAGTCACGGCGCCGTCCAGGGGTGCGGGCGCCACAGTGGCCACGGCGCGCTCGTTGGCGTCGAACGTGCCGGACTTGTCCAGGTCCACCCAGCCGGCCAGCGTGGCCGGTCCGCCGGTCGTGTTGGTGACCGTCAGGTCCACGCTCGGTGCCGAGCCCTTGGTGACGGTGATGGGTCCGACGCCGTCCTCGTCGTCGACTCCTGCGGTGTCATCACCCGTGGCCGCCACCCCGGGGACTCCATCGGCCTCGGCGTCGATCTTCGCGCCGATCATGAGCGCAGAGGTGTGCGCGGTGTCGTCGTAGCCGGCCAGGCCGTGGCTGGCCCCGGTCGCGCCCGTGGTGCCGTAGGTGTCGGGAGCGTCACCGCGGTCGGTGCAGAGCGCCTTGGCGTTGATCTGCGCCATGAAGCCTGCTGCGTCCTGACCGCTGGCCACGCGCACCACGATGGTGTTGGCGCCGTGCTGGAAGCCGTGGCTCAGCGAGGTGCTCGCCTTGCCGCCCAGGACGAAGCCGCCGTACTGGTAGGGGTTGCCCGTGGTCATGGGCAGGCCGGTCTCGAACGGGTCCTGCGAGACGCCGTTGACCCACACGTCCGGCACCGAGTTGTCGGCGAAGAACTCCATGGGCAGAGCGAAGCTGCTCAGCGAGACCTCGGGTGCGATCTGGAATGGATAGCGGAAGTAGAGATCCACGTTGCCGCTGTGCTTGGTGTCGACGTACTTGGAGATCCATGACGCGTTGTTGAAGGTGCCGGCGTACCACGCCGGGTGGCGCGTCACCACCCAGGCGGGGACGTACCCCGTCGCGCTCGCAGGGCCCGTGGCGTTGCCGAGCGCGACCTGCCAGTTCCGATCCAACGTGCCCACCGTGGCCTTGCCACCGATCCCGTCGTACGCCGTGTTGAACAGAGCCGGGTCGGTCATGCACGTTACGACGGGCACCGTGCCGGTGACGACGTAGTCCTCGACCTCACCGGCGCTCGCGGCGCCTGTCGGCAGGGGGTTGGGCACGGCGCCGGGCAGCAGCCGGAAGCGCGCGTACGTATCGGCGTTCGTCAAGGACACCGGGAAGGACAGCGCGTACGTCGCCGCGCTGCTGTTCGCGGGCACCGGGGTGACGACCCTTTCCGCGGGGTCGAACGTGCCGTTGCTGTTGAGATCGAGCCATCCGGCCAGCGTGGCTTCGGTGGCGGTGTTGTTGGTGGCTGAGACCTGCACGCTCGTCGCCTGGCCGGCGGACTGAGGGATGGGGGCGGCGACGCCGTCCTCGTCGTCGGTGCGGTTCAGGTCGTCGCCGTTCGCACCAGCGGTGGGCTGGCCATCGCCGTCGAACTCGACGTTCGTGCCGAGCCGCAGCCCGAGATCGATCGCGTGGCCCGGGCCGCCGCTGGCGAGCAGGGTCTTGTAGCTGTCCGGCGCGTCGCCGTAGTCCTCGCACGAGGGCGGGAGAGCGAGGTCGGCGTCGCCGTCGAAACCGAAAGCGGACTGCTGGCCCCCGCCCCACAGGATGTTGATGGCGCTCTTGTTCTGGAACCAGAACTGGTAACGCTTCTCCAGGACGAAGCCGGACGGGCTCGCGTTGGTCCCGTCGAAGCGCAGCACTGCCGGGGTGGGTGCGGTCACCTTCACCGCACTGCCCGGCGTGATCGCGTAGCCAGCGACGTCGCTCGTCGAGAAGATCGTGGTCTCCCCCATGTCCAGGTCGTCGACCGTGAAGGCGGCGTTCACCGCCAGCGGCGTCGTGGTCCCGGTCAGGTAGAAGGCGTAGAGGATGTTGGTCGCGGCGCCCAGGTTCAAGGACCAGATGGCGTCGTCGCCAGAAGAGGCGAAGGAGTTTCCGAACAGACCTGGACTCTGGGAGGTGGTGCCTTCGGTCGCCACCATGTCGACGGCTCGACCTCCCACGACCGTGACCTCCGGCCAGCGGGCAGTCGTCCCGGGCTCGCCGGCGCCGGATCGGTTGATGGTCGGGTGCTGGAAGGTCATCGCGTAGAACGGCTGGCTCACCGGCACGCACGCCGACGGGACGATGAGCCGCTCCACGAGCACCTGGTAGTCCTCGACCTCGCCGTCCGGCGCGGCGCCGGTCGGCTGATGGATCGAGGCGGCATCCGTGCTGTAGCGCACCCGCACGTAGGTGCGAATGTCAGCGGGGTTCGCGGCACCCGGGAACGTGACGTCGTTGTCGCCCGCGGTCACCGCCTGGGCGTCGGACACCCGCTCGCCCGCGTCGGCGAAGTCGCCGTCCTCGTTCCAATCGACCCAGACGCTGGCGAAGCCGGGCGCAGAGGCATTGACGCGGACCGTGTTCTGCACCGGCAGCAGCGTCACCGGGTCCGTGCCGGTGCGGATGGTCGGGTTCGGGTAGCCGAGCGCGGGGTTGAAGGTGACCCCGTCCTCGTCGTCGACGCGATTGGTGTCGTCGCCGTCAGCGCCCGCGGACGGCTGCCCGTCTCCGTCGAACTCCGCGTCTGCGCCCACGTGCACTCCGGGGACCACGGTGTGGTGTGGCCCGTCGGAGGCCAGCAGCGTCTGGTAGCTGTCAGGCGCGTCGCCGTAGTCGTCACAGGACTCGGACACCGAGAGGTCGCCGTCGGCGTCGATCGCGAAGCCTGAGGAGGCGTTGCCTCGCCACAGCGCAGCGATCGAGCTCTTGTTCTGGAACCAGACCTGGTAGCGGCTGTTCGGGTCGCCGTTGCTTGCGACCGTCCCGGCGAAGATCAACCGTCCACCTGGCGTGGAACTGACCACGACCTTACTGCCGGGCGTGATTGCGTAGCCGGCCGCCAGCTCGGCCGGGATGTAGTCGGTGCGCTCGCCCCCGTCGAGGTCGTTCACCGTCCAGACCGTGTTGACCGACACCGGGGTCGTCGTGCCGGCCCTGACGAAGGTGAAGGTCACCGCGACGTTCGAGCCGCCGCTGTTCAGCTGCCAGGTGACGTCGTCGCCGCTGACGAGGAAGCCGTTGGCGTTGATCGTCGCGGCCCCTGTCCCGGTCCCGGTCGCCGCGAGGACGTCGATGACCTGGCCGCCGACCACGCCGGCGTTCGGGTAGCGGGCGGAGGTGCCCGGCGCTCCGGCACCGGCCTGCTCGGTGACCGTGTTGAAGGTGAACGCGTAGTACGGGTCGGTCACCGGGGAGCAGGCCGCCGGCATGACCAGGCGCTCGACCAAGACCTGGTAGTCCTCGACCTCGCCGTCGGGTGCTGCTCCCGTTGGCGTGTGGATCGATGCCGCGTCGGTGCTGTAGCGCACCCGGACGTAGGTCCGGATGTCAGCAGGGTTCGCGGCACCCGGGAACGTGACGTCGTTGTCGCCCGCTGTCACGGCCTGAGCGTCGGCCACCCGTTCGCCCGCATCGGCGAAGTCGCCGTCCTCGTTCCAGTCCACCCAGACGCTGGCGAAGCCGGCCGCAGAGGCGTTCACGCGGACGGTGTTCTGCACCGGCAGCAGCGTCACCGGGTCGGTGCCGGTGCGGATGGTCGGGTTGGGGTAGCCGAGGGTCGGGTTGAACGAGACGCCGTCCTCGTCGTCGGTCGCGTTGGCGTCGTCGCCGTCGGCCGCGGCCGTCGGATGGCCGTCGCCTTCGTAGTCGACGGCGACACCCAGGCGCGGGGCACCCTGGCCGTGCACGGGGCCGACGGAGGCCAGCAGCGTGCCGTAGCTGTTCGGCGCGTCGCCGTACTCGCAGAGCTGGCCGATGCCCACGTCGTCGAGGGCCAGGTCGTTGCCGCCGCCACCAAGGGCGTTGTTCACCAGCTCCAGCCGGACCGTGGTCTGGGTGGCGGTGAAGGACAGGCCGTAGCGCGTCCAGATCAGGCTGGTCTGGTTCGGGAGGTTGCCGGTGTCGACGGTCGCCAGCACGGCCCCGGTGTTCGGGTCGATGACCTGGAACTTGACGTTGGGCAGGATCACCGAGCCGGCGTTGTTGGCGTTGGTGATCCAGGCCGAGAAGTCGTAGGTGCTGCCCACGTCGAGCCCGGTGAACGTCTTGGAGAAGAACTTGCCGGCCGCGAGCGCCGCGTTGACGAGCATGGCCCGTCCGCTGGTGTCTCCGGGGGTGTGGTCCGGGCCGGTGTGCCACCAGCCGCCGTACGTCGTGTCGATGCCCGGGACCAACGCGTACGACCCGTCGACGACGTTGCCGGTGGCAGCGAACGTGTACGTGGTCTGGCCGGCGGGCAGGGCGGCCCGGCCGATGCCGGCGCCAAAGGTGTCGACCAACGGGTTGGCGCAGTCGTTGGGCAGCACGGCGGCCACCGCGGCCAGGGAGTCCTCGACCTCGCCGTCCGGCGCGGCACCCTGCGACCGCTCGTCGAGCGTGGCGGTGCCGGCGGCGTCAATCAGCGTCCCGGAGGTCAGTCGCAGCCGGACGGCCACCTGGGCACCGTCGACCGCTGGGGTCAGACCCGTCCAGTTGAGCGAGGCGCTGGTCGCGCCGTCGGGCACGGTTACGGTTGCGGCCTCGGAGGCCTGGAAGGAGCCGTTGCCGTTGGTGTCGACCCAGCCGTAGAGCGTGGCCGACCCACCCGTGCTGTTGACCAGGGGGACGGTGACCGAGGCCGTCGTGGCACCCGGTGAGACGGACATGGTGGCCACGTCCTCGTCGTCCACGCCCGCGCTGTCGTCACCGTTGGCGGCCGCGCCCGGGACGCCGTTGCCCTCGTCGTCCACCTTCGCGCCCAGCATCAGCGTCGAGGTGTTGGCCCCCGCGTCGTACCCGGTGATCAAGTGCCGCGGCCCGTCTTGCGCGACAGTTGTGCCGAACGAGCCGGCGGCGTCGCCGAAGTCGGTGGGGACGGGGTTGCAGGCGAAGAGCTGGAAGTCGTCGAAGCTCATCCAGGTCTGGCCGCCGGCGGTGCCGTTGTTGGCGGGGTTGGCGTTTCGGGCCTCGACCCGGAGGTACGGCCACGCCTTGGCCGGCGTGAAGGAGAAGGTCGCGGTGCTCCACTGGGCCCTCGTGCCCGCGCCCGCCGGCGCGACGGTGGGCGTGTCCGCCAGGAACTCCTGGTTCGTGGGCGTGGGGTTCACGACGGTGCCGGTCTGAGGGACTGAGCCGTAGCTCTTGTTGTTCACGCCGACCAGGCGCACGTACCCCGACCCGTTCCTGCTGTAGCCACCTGCGCCGATCGAGAAGAAGCCGACGTACGCCGTGCCCGGTGCGAGCGGCGAGACCAGTGTGTTGGTGGCGCCCTCACCCGCGTCGTTCGTCACGCCGGCGGCGTCCCGGCCGCTCGCCGTGTGCCCACCCAGGAAGCCGTAGCCATCGGCTCCCGCCCGGAACGGCATGGTGGACTCAACGGGCCCGGAGTCGAACGTCGGCGAGAACACGTGGTACTGCCCGCCGGTGGTATGGGCGTCGAACCAGTTCTGCGAGAAGTTGATCGTGGCCGCGCTGCTGGTGTTGGCGAAGGTGCCCGTGTAGGTCTCGAAGGACGGGTTCTGGATCACGGTCACCGGCTGGGGCTGCGAACCGGCCGGACACTGGTTGAGAGCGGTGGCCTGCGGGTCGAACAGCGTGCGCGCGTAGTCCTCGACCTCGCCGGTCGGCGCCGCGCCGTTGGGGGAGGTGACCTGTCCGGCGGCAGCGGTGATCCGGAACCGGGCGTAGCTCGGGCCCGCCTCGAACGTGGCACCCGTGGGCACCAGGTAGGTGCGCCGGTTGACGCCCGCGACGAGGGCTGTGTCGTTGAACACCCGCTCGATGCTGTCGAAGTCGCCGTCCCTGTCGAAGTCGATCCAGCCGTTGAGGAAGCCCGCGGCGGAGGCGGTGACATAGACCGTCTCGAGGCGTCCGGAAGCCGTCACGTCCGTGTTGAAGGCGACGCCGTCCTCGTCGTCCACCCCGGCCGCGTCGTCACCGTCGGCACCGGCGCTCGGCACGCCGTCGAGCTCGGCGTCGATGCGCGCCCCGAGCATCAGTGCTGACGTCTGGTTGGTGGCGTTGTAGCCCACCGGCAGGTGCGCCGCGCCGTTGACCGCGGTGGCGGTGCCGTACGTCGCCGGAGCGTCGCCGAAGTCGGTCCACTGGCCGACAGCGGCCAGCGAGTCCTCCACCTCGCCGTCGAACGCCGCGCCCTGGGTCCGCTCGTCGAGCGCCGCCGTGCCAACGGTGTCGGTCAGCGTGGTCGAGGTCAGCCGCAGCCGAACCACCGGCTGCGTGCCCGGGAGCGCCGGCGGAAGGCCCGACCAGCTGAGGGTCGCGCTGGTGGCAGCGTCCGGCACAGCGACCGTCGCGGCCTCGCCGACCTGGAACGTGCCGTTGCCGTTGGTGTCGATCCAGCCGTAGAGCGTGGCCGTGGCGCCGGAGGTGTTGACCACGGGGACGGTGGCTGACGCGGTGGTGGCGCCCGGGGCGATCGCCAGCGAGGGCAGGGCAGTCTCGTCGTCAATGTCAGCGCCGTCGTCGCCGTTCGCCGCAGCGCCGGGGACGCCGTCGGCGTCGGTGTCGATGCTCGCGCCCAGCATGAGCGGTGAGGTGTGCGACGCGCCGTCGTACCCCGGCACGTCGTGCCGCGGTCCGGCACCGGCCATGGTGGTGCCGTACGACGCCGGCGCGTCGCCGAGGTCGGCCGGGGCGAGCACGGCCAGCGGGTGGTCCTCGACCTCGCCGGCCGTGGTGACGCCGGTCGGGTCGGCGACGGATACGGCGTCCGGGCCGATGCGAAGCCGGACGAACGTCGCGCCGGAGCGGACGTCAACGGGATTGGTCCAGGACAGGCTCACGCTGCTGCCGGAGCACGTGACGGGTCCAGAGCGCTCGCCCGTGTCGAAGGTGCCGTTGCGGTTCCAGTCGATCCATCCCGCGACGCTGCCCGGACCTGTGCAGGCGACCGTGGGCAACGTGTAGGTGGCGCCGGGAACCGCATCCAGAGTGGCGAGCGCTCCGACGGCGTCCTCGTCGGCACCGTCGCCGGTGGCGCCGGCGCTGCTCTGCTGACTGGACTCGGAGTCCGCCGTCGCGCCGAGACGGGTCGCAGGCTGGCTGGGGGTGGCCAGCGTCGTACCTGCTGCGAAGACCGAGGTCGTCCCCTGGGCCAGGACACCCCCGGTGAACGGCGGGGAGTACAGGGATCCGGCCTCGCCGTACCCCGCCGGCGCGTCGCCGAAGTCGGAGAAGAGCACCACACCCAGCGCGATGGCGGACACCCCGCCACCGCGGATCTGCACGGCGGCGGAGGTGGCCCCGTCCATGAAGGCCACCGTGGTCGGGTAGGCCGTGGCGCAGCCGGTCGTGCCACCCAACCGCAGCGTCTGTCCGGTGCGGGTGGCCGGTGTGCTCTGGGCGCAGCTCGCCGGGGCACGGAACCGGTCGATCAGCCGCCAGTCCGCGCCGGCCGGAATGGTCGCCTGGACATACTCGCCGGCTGCGCCCGAGCTGGCCTCCGCGTCGGCCATGACCAGGCCGGCCAGCGGCACGGGGAAGCCGCCCAGCGTCGCCGAACAGGTGAAGGAGAAGTCGATGGTCACGCCGCTCACGGTGTTGGAGAGACCGGCCACCAGCTGGTTCGACGCTCCGGTGCCGCCGATGTTGTACATGTCGTCCAGGCCGTCGCCGGAGAAGCTGCCGGACCTGTACGCCTGCAGCGATCCGCCGGTCGGAGCGCCCATGGTGCAGGTGGTGGCGAGCGTCTGACCGGCGATCATGCGGGTGTTCGTCTTGGCCGTCCCGGCCGCTGGGATCGCCTGGCCCGCCGTACCCCACTCGAACCAGTCGATCGAGCCTTTGTAGGCGCCGGTCCCACCGGTGGCGAAGAGCGATTGTTCGGTCCCGCCGGGACCGATGGGCCCGTCCGCCGGGTCCGGCGGGGTCTCACCATCGGGGTCCGACGGGGCTTTGGTCGGGTCTTCCGACGGAGCGTCGCTCGGCAGTCCCGACGCGGCACCCGTGGGCACATCCTCGGCTGGCTCCCCCGACTTGGTCGGCTCCTCACTCGGCTCCTCGCTCGGCGCGTCGCTGGAAGGTTCCTCGGACGGTGCACTCGAGCTCGGCGACTCCGTCGGCTCGGCAGCAGGAGTCGGGTCGGTCGAAGGGCTCGGCTCCGTGGTCGACGTCGGCTCCTGGGGCAACCCCTCGTCGGCGGCGGCCTGGAACGTCAGCGAGCTGACCACCAGCGCGGCGGACCCGACGGTCGCCACCAGCGAGTAGCGCCAGCCACGCCACGACGAGGCGGCGTGGTGCCGAGGCGGGGGCGACGGTGCGGGGGAGGGAGTCACGTGGGGCCTGTCTGTTCAGTTGAGCCAGGGTCGGGCGTCGCCTACGACGAGGAGGGGATGCCGCGGGGCGGGGTTGCTCGGGGAAGGGCGGAAGCAGAACGCCGCAGCGGTGGTGCGCGTCACGTCGGCGCCGGTTGCGGTCCAGACGACCGGACGTGCTCGATCGCGTCCCCGTCCGCGCATGATGGCACCCCGTTTCTCTCGGTCACACTGGTCACAAGAGCCACGCGAACCTAACGCCGCCCCGCGAGCGCCCGAGGCCTTTTGGAGGAGTGGTCACGAACCCGCAGGACGCCGGTCCAGACCACCCCGGGCCAGGGTGGCCCGAGCGGGCTAGACGGCCTGGCCCGGTCGGGTCACGCCAAGAAGGCCCGGTCAGCCAGTGGCTCAGCGACGGGAGGTGGCCTCACTCCGGCCGGAGCTCGGCCCAGGTGATCTTGCCTTGGGGCTGGGCTTCGATACCCCAGGAGGAGGAGATCGCCGAGACGATGACGATTCCACGCCCGGTCTCGGCGACCGCGCTGAACGGCTGAGGCTCGGGCGTCCCGGCGTCGCCGTCGACGACCTCGATCCGGACCACGCCGTTGGTCCGGCTGAGCCGGACCTCGTACGGCGAGTCCGCGTGCAGCACCGCGTTCGTGGCCAGCTCGGTGACGATCAGGGAGGCCTCGTCGAAGACGTGGTCGGCACCGCGCTCCTGCAGCCACCGGCGCACGAACTCGCGGGCCAGCGGCACGGTGCTCACATCCGCCTCGAACCGGGCGGACTCGTTCCCGTGGGCGGTGCGGCCGATGCCGTCGAGCAGCTCCACCAGGTAGTCGAGGTCGCCGCTCTTGCTGACGTACCCGGCGGCGTGCTCGTCGTAGTAGGCCCGATCCTCGTTGTCGGCGCCGGTGAAGACCACGACCTTTGCCCCCGGCGCCACCTCGCGCAGCTGGGTGAGCACGTCGCGGCCGGCCAGGTCCGGCAGCCCCAGGTCCAGCAGCACGATGTCGGGCCGGAGTCGGGTGGCGAGCTCGATGGCCTGCAGTCCGCCCCCGGCCTCACCCACCACCTCGAAGCCGCCGTGGAACCGCAGCGCGATGCGCACCAGCCTGCGCACGTCGTCGACGTCGTCGACCAGGAGCACCCGGACGCTCATGACTGGGTCGCCGTCCGAGGCAGACGTACGGCGAACGCGTTGTCCTCGGACCGATAGGACGCCTCACCTCCCAGTGCCCGGGCCAGCTCGCGGATGATGTGCAGCCCCAGGCCGGTGCCCTGGCCGCCCCCGGTGGCGAACCGCTCGAAGAGCCGGTCCTGCAGCTCCGGGGGGATGCCGGCACCTGCATCCTGCACGGTGAGCTCCACCTCGCCGTCGAGGACCTGCGCGGCGACGCGGATCGGGCTCCTGCCGTAGGCGACCGCGTTGGCCACGAGGTTGTCGACGATCTGGGCCAGCCGGTCCGCGTCGAGGACGGCCCGCAGGCCGGCGTCGAGCTCGTCCTCGATGACGGCGTCGGGGTACGCCAGGCGGAGTCGCTGGAGCACCGGTGCCAGCACGTCGGCCAGCACGTGCTCCTCGAGGTTCAGGTCGAGCGTGGCCGCCTGCAGCCGCGAGGTCGTGAGCAGGTCGCCCAGGAGCCGCTGCAGCCGCGCAGCACTGCTCTGCATGCCGGACAGCAGCTCCGCGCGCTCGACCTCGTCGAGACGCTGCCAGTTCTCCGCGAGCATCCGGCCGGACATGCTCAGCACGCCCACAGGCGAGCGCAGCTCGTGGGCGGTCAGGGCGAGGAAGCGGGACTGGTCGTCGGCGGCCGTGGCGAGCTCGGCGTTGGCCTCCTCGAGCCGCGCGTTCGCCTCGGTCAGGGCGCCGGCGTACTGCGCCTGCTGCTCGAGCAGCTGCATCCGCTCGGTGTGGTCTCGGGTGACCTTTGCGAAACCGATGTGGTGGCCCTCGTCGTCGACGATCTTCGTGATCGTGACGTGGGCCCAGAACCGGCTGCCGTCCTTGCGGACCCGCCACCCCTCCTCCTGGTAGACGCCGTCTCGCGTCGCGACGGCGAGCTCGTGCTCGGGGTGACCGGCCTCCTGCTGCTCGGGCGGGTAGAAGATCCGGAAGTTCTGGCCGATGATCTCCTCGGCGGTCCACCCCTTGCTGCGCTGTGCGCCGCGGTTCCAGCTGGTGATCGTCCCCTCGGTGTCGAGCATGAAGATCGCGTAGTCGCGGACGACGTCGACCATGAGCCGGAACCGTTGCTCGCTCTGCCTCAGCTCGAGCTCGGCGATCCGCTGCGGGGTCACATCCTGGCACTGCGCGAACAGGTACAGCGGGCGGTCGGCGCGGTCGCGCACCACGGTCAGCGTGGATCGCCGGTAGGCGTCGCCCACCTGCGGGTGCTCCAGGGTCATCACGTCGGCGCCCTTGTCGACGATGGCGGTGATGGCGTCCGCCAGCCCGTCGTCGTCACGGACCGCCGCGCCGTACGGGCTGCCGAGCAGCTCCTCGCTCTTCAGACCGAGGATGCGGCACAGCGCGCCGTTGGTCCGCACGATCCTGCCCTCGAGGGTCATCGTGGCCATGCCGATGGCAGCGTCCTCGAACACGCTCTGGAACCGCTCGACCTGGTCGTCGAGCAGGTCGGCATCGTCTCGCTGCTTCTGGGGGGCCGTGTCGTCGACCCCGGCCGTCTCCTCGTCATGACCGGCCTCCGGCCCGGCGCCCTCGCTCGCCATCGTCCCCGCGCTGACCAGCTCGGCGACCACGGCCTCGAGCGACGAGGTCTTGGTGAGGTACGACGTGGCGCCCAGCTCGAGGGCCCGCAGCGCCAGCGGCTCCTCGTCGAAGCCGCTGAACATGACGACTCGGGTGCCCGGGGAGCACTCGAGCACCTGCGGCAGGGCGGCCAGGCCGTCCATGCCCGGCATGGACACGTCCAGCAGCATCGCGTCGGGCTGAAGGCGGCGGGCCAGGTCGATCGCATCGGCGCCGTCCGCGCCCTCGCCCTCCACGACGGCCGCGCCGGAGAGCCGCAGCTTGGTCCGCATCAGGGCGCGAACCTCCTGGGAGTCGTCGACCAGGACCACCCTCAGCGTCCCCGTCGGGCCCGGCGTGACCCGACCGGGAGCCGGGTAGCCCGTCAGCGACCAGGCACCGGGCTGACGCCACACCCGCCAGCGACGCCCCTGTTCAGACATGTCGCGGCGAGGGTATTGGGGGCCTCGCTGCTGGGGCTCACCCGCAGGGGGGAAGGCGTCGTCACCCACTCCGGCTCACCCCCCGGGCGACGGCCCGGCCTCCCGGGGCCGGGAGGTCGGTCGCGTCAGAGGAATCTTCTCAGATCGAGACCGTCACTTCCGCGACCGAGCCGATCTGCGCGTGCACCTGCTGGTCCACGGGCTCGGCCTGAGGAGCCAGGGTCCGCAGGGTCCAGTCACCCTCACCGGCGAAGAACCGGAAGTGGCCGGTGGCCGAGGTCGGGACCTCGGCGGTGAACTCACCGGTCCGGTCGAGCAGGCGGACGTAGGCGTTGCCGACCGGCTGACTCTGTCCGTCGGAGCCGGCCCGGACCACCTGACCCTGGATCACCGCCTCCTTGGCGACGTTCACGCCGTCGAGCGAGAGACCGCCCTCGGTCGCGCCGCACATCAGGCCTCGCCCCTCTCGTCACCGAGGGCGACGGGGACGCCGACCAGCGAGCCGTACTCGGTCCACGACCCGTCGTAGTTCTTGACGTTCTCCTGCCCCAGGAGCTCCTTGAGCACGAACCACGTGTGCGAGGAGCGCTCGCCGATCCGGCAGTAGGCGATGGTGTCCTTGCTCCAGTCCACCCCGGCCTCGCTGTAGATCTCCTTCAGCTCGTCGTCGGAGCGGAACGTGCCGTCGTCGTTCGCGGCCTTGCTCCACGGGACGTTCGCGGCCGTCGGGATGTGGCCCGCGCGCTGGGCCTGCTCCTGCGGCAGGTGGGCCGGCGCGAGCAGCCGGCCGGCGTACTCGTCGGGGCTCCGGACATCGACCAGGTTCTGGGCGCCGATCGCGGCCACGGTCTCGTCGCGGAACGCGCGGATCGAGGAGTCCTGCTCCTGGGCGGTGTACGACGTCTGCTCGCGGGTCGGGAGCTCGTCGGTGAGCTCGCGGGAGTCGAGCTCCCACTTCTTGCGGCCGCCGTCCAGGAGCTTCACGTCCTGGTGGCCGTAGAGCTTGAAGTACCAGTACGCGTAGGCCGCGAACCAGTTGTTGTTGCCGCCGTACAGCACCACGGTGTGGTCGTTGCCCACACCCCGCGACGACAGCAGTGCCTCGAACTGCTCCTTGCTGACGAAGTCGCGACGGACCTGGTCCTGCAGGTCGGTCGTCCAGTCGAGCTTGATGGCGCCCTTGATGTGGCCCTTGTCGTAGGCCGTCGTGTCCTCGTCGACCTCCACGAGGACGATGTCGGGATTGTCGAGGTTCTCCTCCACCCACTGGGCGGGGACGAGCGAGCTCTCGCGGGTCATTCGGGGTTCCTTCTCTCTGTTGATGCTGACGTTTGGTTCTGACGTTTTCAGTGGGCGGTTGCGACTCTCTTGATCAGCAGGTACAGCTCGCAGCCGAGGCAGAGCCGGAAGACCGCGTTGAGCAGGGCCGCGACCAGGGCGAACCCGATTGCGACCTGGCCGAGCAGGGTCAGGCCGCTCACGAAGCCGACCAGCCCGACGAGCGCGAACGCGAGACCGACGGCCTGCGCGAACCGCGGCGGTGCCGGGTCCTCGAGCTCGTCGGGGGCCGAGAGCCGTGGGCGCACGACGTTCCGGAACAGCCACGCGTGCGGCGTGTGCTGCACGCCGCGGGTGGCGCCGATGGCGAACAGCACGGCCTGGACGCCGGTCAGCACGGCGGCCCAAGGGCTGGGCAGCAGCAGGACCGCCACCAGCACCCCGGCCGTGATGCCAGCGGTGAGCTGGGGTCCGCGCGGGTCGATGCCGAACGCGGTCTGCGTCGGAGCGGGTGCGGTGGTGGTCAAAGGCTCTCCTCGGTCGTGGGACAGGCGGGCGGCAGGGCCCGGCGCACGACGACACCGCGGGGATTCGGTCAGCGAGGACCGGAGGGGGCGGTGTCGTCAGGAGAGGCGACAGAGCGACGAGCGGACGCGGCAGTGGTCAACCGCGCGACGCTTCGTCAACCAGGTCGTGAACACCCTTCGAGAGTAGGGGTGGCCTCCGCGGCCTACCCAGCCTGTGTCTCAACCAATGGACGGTCGGCCCGAATATTGAGACGCGTCACCGTGGCCGCGCCGGCCGCTCGGCCGAGAATCTCCTCGAACCGAGTCACGCACCCGTCGAGGGCGAACTCCCGCTCGGCCAGCGCCCGCGCCTTGCGCCCCAGCGCGGCGCGGCGCCGTTCGTCCTTGAGCACCGACGCGACCCAGCCGCCGGCCTCGTGGAGCGCGGCCTCGGCGGGCGGCAGCACACAGCCGTCCACCTCCGCGACCAGGGTGGCCGCGAGGTTCTCGGCCGGCATCAAGCCGAGCACCGGACGGCCGGCGCACAAGTAGGACAGGGTCTTCGACGGCACCGAGAAGGCACCGGCCGACGCGTCGAGCAGGACCACCAGCACATCGCCGCTGCCCAGCACGTCGGACAACCGCTCGTAGGGCTGGAAGGGCAGCAGCGTGATCGGTACGTCGAGTCGCTCGGCCTCCGCGCGCAGCACGTCTATCGCCGGCCCTTCGCTCACCACGGTGAGGTGGACCGGGACACCGGCATCGCGCACCCGGCGGGCGAGCCCGACCAGCAGGGCGGGGTTGTGCTTCAGCCCGAGGGTGCCGGAGTAGACGAGGCTCGGCTGCCAGGCAAGACCCTGACGGCGCGCCCATGTGTTGTCCCGGCGCGTGGGGACGATCTCGGCGAGCGGCGCCCAGTTGGGGATCACTGTCGTCTTCTCCGCGGTCCCCCACGTCCGGTGCACGTCGACGAACGAGTCCGCGATCACGACCACGGCCGCCGACCGGCGGGCCACCCAGCGCTCGCCGCGGCCGACCACGCCGGCCACGACGCGGAACGCCTTCCCGAGCTTGGCGCCGGCGAACGACTCGATGGCGATGCCCTGCACGTCCTGGTGCCACAGCACCAGAGGGATCCTCCGGACCCAGAGGTACGCCGCGAGCAGCACCATCGACGGCACGGGCGTGTTGGCGACCATCACGACCTCGGGGCGGCGCCGGCGTACCTGCCGGGCCAGCTGCACCCCGAACCTCAGCTCCTGCCCGATCCGCTTCCTGAAGTTGAGCTTGTCGACGACCTCTCCCCTGCCGATCGCCTCGAACTCGACCCGCGAGTCAGGATCGTCGAGCCTCCCCTTGCCCGAGACGTACGCCGCGCAGTACGAGTGCGTGACGTCGTGCCCGCGCCGGGCCAGCTCGGAGCTGAGCTCCACCTGGAACGGGTGGCCGCTGTAGTCGTGGACGAGGAGCTTCATCAGCCGAGCGAGCGCTTCACCTGGTCGAAGACCCAGCGGTAGGTCTGCTCGAGACCGTCGAGCAGCGTGATCGAGGGCTCCCAGCCGTAGGTCTCCAGGATCTGGGTGTTGTCGCTGTTGCGGCCGCGCACGCCCTGCGGCGCGTCGAGCTGGTACTCGCGCTCGCAGCGGATCCCGGCGATGCCCTCGACGATGTCGACGAGGCCGTTGATCGACACCAGCTCCGAGCTGCCGAGGTTGACCGGCTCGGGGCTGTCGCCCCTGAGGATCATCTGGCTGCCCTGCACGCAGTCGTCGACGTACATGAAGCTGCGGGTCTGCTCGCCGTCGCCCCAGATCGGGATGCGGTGCTCACCCGTGATCGCGGCGGTCGCGACCTTGCGGCAGATCGCGGCCGGAGCCTTCTCGCGGCCGCCGGTCCAGGTGCCCTGCGGGCCGTAGACGTTGTGGAAGCGGGCCACGCGCGTGATGAGGCCGAAGTCCTCGAGGAAGTGCCGGCACATCCGCTCGGTGAAGAGCTTCTCCCAGCCGTAGCCGTCCTCGGGCATCGCCGGGTAGGCGTCGGCCTCCTTGAGCGCGGTGATGTGGGCGTCGGTCTGCTTGTCGGCGGCGTAGACGCAGGCCGACGACGAGTAGAAGTAGCGCCCGACCTCGTGCCGCTTGGCGGCGTGCAGCATGTGGGTGCTGGTGAGCACCGTGAGCATGCACAGTGCCTTGTTGTTCTCGATGAAGCCCATGCCGCCCATGTCGGCGGCCAGCATGTAGACCTCGCGCGCGCCCTCGGTCTGCGTCATGGCGTGGTCGAGCAGGGAGAGGTCCGCGACGACGTTCTCGGCGTCCGGGTGCAGCTGGTACCACTCCGCCGGTGGCTTCACGTCGACCGAGCGGACGCTGAGCCCCTGGTCGAGCAGGTCGCGCACCAGGTGACCTCCGATGAAACCGCCCCCGCCGGCGACCAGGACGTCCACGGGCTTGCTCATCGCTGCGCTCCTTGCTTCCGGATCGCCCGGGCAAGGCGGGCCTGGCGTGCCTGGCGTCACTGCCATCCGGGGTCTGGGGATGTGGTCTGAAACTGCAACGAGTTCCAGTCGCAGCGGTTATGCCCGGCGAGGCACTAACCTGCGTCCGCGGAAAGAGGAGGAATGTCGAGGTGGCCAAGCGCGCATTCATCACAGGCATCACCGGCCAGGACGGGTCGTACCTCACCGAGCTGCTGCTCGCCAAGGGCTACGAGGTCCACGGCCTGGTCCGGCGTGCGTCGACGATCAACCGGGGCCGGATCGACCACATCGACAGCCCCGACCTGCACCTGCACTACGGCGACCTCACCGACGGGGTCAGCCTGGTCAACCTGATCCACCAGATAGAGCCGCACGAGGTCTACAACCTCGGCGCGCAGAGCCACGTCAAGGTGTCCTTCGAGATGCCCGAGTACACCGCTTCGACCGACGGCACCGGCGCGCTGCGCCTGCTCGAGGCGATCCGCGCGGCCGGCCTCGACTGCCGCTACTACCAGGCCTCGACCTCGGAGATGTTCGGCGGCACGCCGCCCCCGCAGGACGAGCACACGGCGTTCTACCCGCGTTCGCCGTACGGCGCGGCGAAGCTCTACGCGCACTGGGTGACGGTCAACTACCGCGAGGCCTACGACCTGTTCGCGGTCTCCGGGATCCTGTTCAACCACGAGTCCCCGCGCCGCGGCGAGAGCTTCGTGACCCGCAAGATCACCCTCGGCGTCGCCGCGATCGTGCTCGGGGCGCGCGACTCGCTGCACCTCGGCAACCTCGACTCGGTCCGCGACTGGGGCTACGCGCCGGAGTACGTCGAGGGCATGTGGCGGATGCTCCAGCACGACGAGCCGGATGACTACGTGCTCGCCACCGGCGAGGGCCGCACGGTCCGGCAGTTCGTGCAGGCGGCGTTCGAGCACGCCGGGCTGGACTGGGAGCAGTACGTCACCTACGACGAGCAGTACGAGCGGCCCACCGAGGTGGACGCGCTGATCGGCGACGCGTCGAAGGCCCGCGAGGTGCTCGGCTGGAAGGCGGAGACGAACGCCGACCGGCTCGCCAAGCTCATGGTCGACGCGGACATCGAGCAGATGACACGCCTGCTGGGCGCGTGAGCCACGTGAGCGACGGCGACGACCTCGACCCGGACTTCGAGCCCGACTTCGAGCCCAGCGCCACGCTGTCCCGGCTCTACCCCGAGGCGGCGGTCGGTGGCTACACCCAGCACGACGGGCAGGTCGAGTTCTACACGCGGGTCAACGCGCTCGTGGACCAGGACAGCCACGTTCTCGACTTCGGCGCCGGACGCGGCCAGTGGGCGGTGGACCCGATGCCAGCGATCTCGCGAAGGCTGCGGATGCTGCGCGGCCGGGTGCAGCGGGTGGTCGGGACCGACGTCGACGAGGCAGTGCTCACCAACCCCTCGCTCGACGAGGCGAAGGTGGTGGCGCCCGGCCACCCGCTGCCCTACGACGACGCCACGTTCGACCTGGTGATCGCCGACCACGTGCTCGAGCACATCGACGCCGAGCACGCGCCCGAGGTGGCCGCGGAGATGATGCGGCTGCTGAAGCCCGGCGGCTGGCTGGCCGCCCGCACTCCGAACAAGTGGGGGATGATCGGCGTCGGCGCCCGCGCCGTACCGAACAAGCTGCACGCGCGGGTGCTCGACCGGCTCCAGCCGGGCCGCAGGGCCGAGGACGTCTTCCCGGTCCGCTACCAGATGAACACCCGCAAGGACCTCGTCCGGCTGTTCGCCCCGCACGCCGTGCATGTCTACGGACACGCCAGCGAGCCGACGTACTTCGGCCGCTCGACCGCGATGTGGCGCGTCGCGTCCGGTGTCGACCGGCTCACGCCGAACCGGCTCCGCCCCACGCTCATGGTCTTCGTCCAGAAGGCAGCCGGGTGAAGCTCCTGGTCGATGCCATGTGTGCGGAGTACGGCGGCATCCGGACCTACGCCGACCACCTGCTCGGCCAGTGGGGCGACGTGTTCCCCGACGACGAGGTGCACGTCGCACTCCGGGTGGGGTCCACTCTGACCACGGGCACCGGTGTGCGTCACGAGCTGCCGGTGCGCGGGCCGGACGTCCTCGGCCGGCCCTTGGCCCAGACGCTGGCGCTGCCCCGGCTGGCTCGGTCCCTCGGCGTGGACGCGGTGCTCGCGACCGCACCCACGACGACGATCCGCCGGCCGGCCGCACCGCTGTGCGTCGTGATCCTCGACCTGCGCCACGAGCTGCGGCCCGAGCAGTTCAGCCGCGGCCGGCGACTCCTGCGTGACGCGTCGTACGGCCGCTCCTACGCCCTGGCCGACGCGTTCATCGCGATCTCGCAGCGCAGCCTCGACGACCTGCACCGGCTGCACCCGGCGACGCAGAAGGTGCCCGGCCGCGTGGTGCACCTCGGTGGCGACCACGTGCTGGCCTGGCCTTCTGCACGCCGTTCGGGACCTTCGATCGGCTTCGCGCACCACACGAACAAGAACCCCGACCTGCTCTTCGAGGCCTGGGCGCTGCTCGCGGCCGACCCCGGCGGCGCCCCGCCGCTCAAGCTGCTCGGCGTCGGCTCCGCGCGCCGCGAGGCCATCGCCTCCCGTCTCGCCTCACTCGGCCTCTCCGAACAGGTTCAGCTGGCGCCGTTCCTCCCCGACGAGGAGTTCCAGCAGGTGCTCGCCGAGGCCGACCTGGTGGTCTTCCCCTCCGACTTCGAGGGGTTCGGGCTGCCCGTGGTCGAGGGGATGCTGCTCGGCAAGCCGGTGGTGCTCGGTCCCGAGCCGGCCACCAACGAGGTCGCGGGGGGCCACGCCGCGGTGGCGGCCGACTGGACGCCCGCTGCGCTGGCCGACGGCGTACGTCGAGCGCGGGCCATGACGGAGGCCGAGCTCGAGGCGGCGGGGGCGTGGGCCGCGACGTTCACCTGGGAGCGGACGATCCGGCAGACCCGCGAGGTGCTGGTCGAGATGAGCGCACGGTGAGCCGGCTGCCGCACCGGCTGCAGCCGCTGTGGCCGGTCGCGAAGCGACTGCATCGGTGGGCCACCGGTCTGCTGGGCGTCCTGTTCCGGCGTACGTCACGGCTCTCCGGCGGGCGGGCGCTGCCGACTCGGGCGACCGAGCGGTCGGAGGACACCGCGGCGCAGGACCCGACGCGCGTCACCGTGCACCCGGGTGGCCCCGCCGAGGAGCTGGTCCGGACGATGCCGGTGGGCGAGCCGGCCGGCCATGCGGCGTTCGAGCCGTGGCTGCACCGCACGGTCTCGGCGCGCTATGTGCTCGAAGTGCGCGAGGGCCTGCTCGTCGGCGACTACGCCGCTACCGTCGCGCCGGGCGGCGTCCTGGACTACGAGACCAGCGGCTACTTCGGGATCTCGGGCTGGCGCGAGCACCCGCTGTTCCTGCGCCCCCGGCTGCCCGAGCCGCGCCCGATGTCGGGGACGCTGCTGTCGCTGGCCACCCGCGGAACGACCAAGAACTACTACCACTTCCTCACCGACCTGCTGCCCCGATGGGGGATCTTCGAGGAGGCCATGCCGGGCACTCCTCTTGACGCGGTCTACGTGGGCACCCGCGCGTCGTACCAGCGACAGCTGCTCGAGCTGGCCGGGCTGGACGCGCTTCCGGTGGTCGAGGTCGAGAAGCACGCCTGCCTGGCGCCGGAGCGGCTGCTCGTCCCGTCGACGCCGAACCAGGACCTGATGGCCCCGCACTGGGCCGTCCACTGGCTGCGCGACCGCCTCCCTGCCTCGCCCGATCTGAGCGGCTACAGCCCCGGGCTCTACGTCACCCGTGGCTCCACGCCCAACACTCGCCGGTACGTCGAGGAACCCGAGCTGTGGCCGTCGCTGGAGGAGCGCGGCTTCACCCGGCTCGACCCCGGCACGGTCCCGGTGCGCGAGCAGATCGACCGGTTCGCCGCCGCCGAGGTGATCGTGGCACCGCACGGGGCCGCCCTGGCCAACCTCGTCTTCGCCCGCCCCGGCGTGCGGGTGCTGGAGCTGTTCGCGCCCGACTACGTGAACCCCTGCTACTGGGCCATCACCGACGCCGTCCCCGACGCCCGCTACCACTACCTCGTGGCCGGCACCCCCGACGAGATCACCGCCGCCGAACGCCGCCCCATGACCGGCGTACTCCGCGACATCTCCATCCCACCCGACCGTGTCCTCGCCGCCCTCGACACGCTGCTGGCGGGATAGTCCGTGACGTTTGGCCTGTGGAACCAGCGTTTCCACAGGTCCTTTCGTCACGGACTATCGCGAGGCGAGGATCGGTCCTACTTCCAGATGCCGTCGGTGTTGAAGGCCTTGCCGCGGAGGGCGCCGACGAGGCGGGGGAAGCGGTTGCGGAGGCGGCCGTACTCCTCGGGGAGCGCGAGCCTCGCGCTCTTGACGGCGTCGCCCATCAGCTCGCGGGCCTCGGTCTTGAGGGCACGCCGGCGCCAGGCGTCGTACGCCGCGGCCTCCTCGCGCACGAACGGCGACGGGAGCTGGTCGGAGGTGCGGCGCTCCTCGATCCGCCAGGCGCGGCGCAGCTGGCGGGACACGCGGCGGCCGCGGGTGTCGGTCCAGTAGGGGTACGCCATCGGAGCGGGGAGCTCGGCCTCGTGCGCGATCAGCGCGTCGGCGTACTCCCGGCAGAGCCGGTCGATCGCGGTGCCCTCGGTGCGCAGGTGCGCGGTCGACGTGGCCGGCCGCGTCGAGAGCTCCTCGGGCCGCGACGTGTCGAAGGCATGGAAGTGGAACAGCCGGAGCCGGTCAGCATGGCCGGCGATGCCGTAGCCGGAGTCGTCGAGGACGATCGGCCGCTCGTGCAGGTTGGCGACGCTGACGTTGTACCCCCGGTGTCGCCACGCGCCGGCCCGGAAGGTCACGGACCCGATGTCGCACCACTTCTGGTCGACGAACAGTCCGGACAACGGGTCCCAGAGGCACTCGTCCTTGAGGTGCCCCCACCACCAGTCGAGGAACGCCAGCGCGCGCCGGTCGACCGCGCAGAACCCGAGGTTGTAGACGCCGACGGTGAGCAGATGGCCTTCGGTGAGCTCCGCACCCGGCGGCACCGGGTCGAGGAAGTGCGGCGTGAGCAGGATCCCGCCGTCGGTGGCCTCGAGGTCGGGTGAGAGCTCGAGCATCGGGCTGGTGACGTAGGTGTCCGGGTCGAGGTACGCCGCCTGCTCGGCGTCTGCGAGCAGGGCCTTGAGCAGCAGCGGCTTGACGGCGGTGGCCACCTCGACGAGGTTGTAGATGGTGGCGAGCCTGAGCACGTCGCGGTGCGGCAGCCCGAGCACGTCTGTGCCGACGATGTCGACGCCCGGCTGCTCGATCCCGTCGAGGTGCCCCGCGTCGGCGGAGTCGATGACCAGGACGGTCAGGCGGGCGCCGGGATGGTGCCGCTGGAGGGTGCCCGCGAGCGTGAGCGCCTTGGCCAGGTAGTTGGTGGAGAGGATGGTGCAGAAAGCCATCCGCTGCTCGGGCACGCGAGCACAGTAACGGCCCGGCCCGGTCGGCGTTGTCCCACTGTGCTCGACTCTCTGACCGGCTCCCGGACCCTCACCGACGAGCTGCGCGCGCTCTACCTGGACCTCGTCAAGCGCAGCCTCACTGGAGCGCTGGCGGAGGACAACGACTCGATCCTCGGCGGCGTACGGACGGCCGGCTCACCGTCGTTCAAGAAGCGGGTGGCGAACGTCGTCGGCGACCTCGCCCAGAAGGCCAACTTCGAGATCGCCTACAAGAAGCCCTACGACGAGTCGCTCCGCGAGAGCGGCCTGGACTGGCCCGCGCGCGCGGAGTCGATGATCGGCCTGCGCCGGATGACCAACATCCAGGAGTGCATCGCCGAGATCATCGCGGACGACGTGCCCGGCGACCTGATCGAGACCGGCGTCTGGCGCGGGGGTGCCTGCATCTTCATGAAGGCGAACCTCAACGCGTGGGGGGACACCACGCGGAAGGTGTGGCTTGCGGACTCGTTCGAGGGGCTCCCTCCGCCCAACGCGGCGCTCTACCCGGCCGACGAGGGCGACCGGCTGCACGAGCAGACCGGGCTGGCCGTGGGCGCCGACCAGGTGCGTCACAACTTCGAGCGCTACGGCCTGCTCGACGACCGGGTGGAGTTCCTCGTCGGCTGGTTCAAGGACACCCTGCCCACCGCGCCGGTCGAGCAGCTGTCGCTGATGCGGCTCGACGGCGACATGTACGAGTCGACGATCCAGGCGATCGAGCCGCTCTACCCCAAGCTCTCCCCCGGCGGGTTCTGCATCATCGACGACTTCGGCAGCCACGCCTCCCAGGCCGGCAAGGCGATCCACGACTACCGGGACGCGCACGGGATCAAGGATGAGATCATCGAGATCGACGAGTTCGGTGCCTACTGGCGCAAGAGCGGCTGACGCTCAGCTGCGGAAGAGCGCAGCCAGCCCCGTCCGCACCCGACCGACGCCGCCACGCCGTTGGACCTCGGCGATCCCGGCCCACCTGGCGACCTCGTCGGCCATCTGCGCCTGTCGGCCCTCGCGGCGGAAGAAGCGCAGGGTGTCCGGCAGCTCGCGCACGGCCTCGGCCGGGTTGCCGCGGTAGAACGTCTGCTCGGTGGTCAGCGGCGTGGCCACGACCGAGCCGGCGGAGACGATGGAGCGGGCCGGGATGTTGGTGCCGGTGAGCATCACGCAGTTCGACAGGAGCACGGCGTACGGACCCAGGGTGACCGTGCCGGTGAAGAAACGGTCGTTCACGAAGTTCAGGCTGTGGGTCAGGACGGACGACCTGAAACCGGCGATGACGGCGTGCTCCTCGAGCTCGACCCTGTCGGCACAGTCGATGTCGTGGCCCACCGTCACCATGGCGTACTCGCCCATGATCAGGGACGGGTCGCGCTTGGTGGCCTGTGCGTAGATGGCCGAGTCCAGCGGGATGCCCACGATCCAGTTGCGAGAGGCGATGTTGGCTCCGTGGGCCAGCTCGAGCCGGTCGAGCGCCCTGATGACGTTGAACGGTCCGATCATCGACTCGGGCCCCATGCGCACGTAGCGCGCGTCGATGATGCTCCGTCCGATGTGCGCTGTGGGGTGGACGTCCCAGCCCAGCAGGCGCCGCGCCACCCAGTGCTTCAGCCGCTGGGGCAGCACGACCAGGGCAATGATCAGCACACGTCGCATGAGGGTCCTGTCTGTCGGGGATGCCGCCGGGAGCAGTAGACCGCCCACGTCAACGCCGTCGCCACGCCCTGGGCAAGAGCCAGGCACCAGTACGCCGTCCGAACGTCGCCCACGAAGAGGCCGAGGGTGATCGCGGCGAGCAGCAGCGCGCCGATGCCGAGGTCGAGCCACATGACCGTCCCTATCGCGCGCACGCCGAGCAGACCGGCCCGCATGCCGGCGGCCAGCCCGATGAACACGATCTGCACACCAGCCGGCACCAACAGTGGCTCCGTGGCGTCCCATACGTCGCCGATTGCCACGCGCCCGAGGCCGTCCGGCACGACGACGAGGATGAGGAGCGTCGCCACGGCCGCGATTGTCGCCACCGCGGTGGAGCGTCGGACGTGACGCGTGTGCTCGGCGCCGGCCGGGGGCACCCGGGACAGCTCGCTCACCCCCGCCGAGCTCACCGCGACGTACAGGGTGAGGAAGGGCCGGGTGAGCAGCTGAGCGCCCCGCACCGCGCCGAGCGCCGCAGCCCCGGCCATCCCGGCGACGACGAGAACGACCGCCAGGGCGCCGCCGGTGCCGAAGACCCCGGAGACCAGGTAGCGCCACGTGAGGTGCCACGTCTCGCGGAGCCAGCCGAGGTCGAGCCGCCACGGGCTGTCCCAGTGGTGGACCAGGGTGAGCAGCCCAGCGGCTGCGCCGGACCCGGCCCAGGCCAACGCGAACCAGCCGAGCGTGGCCTGGTCGGTGGCGAGCACGACGGCCATGGCGAGGACGACCAGCCCGAGCCAGGCCAGGTCGAGGCCCAGGGCCCGCATCGGCTCGTGGCGCACGAACGCGAGGTAGCGACCGAGGTCCTGGATCACGAGCAGCGGCATGCAGACCGCGAGCACCAGCAGCGCACGGCCGAGACCGCCGTCCCACAACAGCGCGGCACAGCCGGCGAGGCCGACCAGCACGCCCTGCCCCAGGCCGAGCACCGCCGCGGTGCCGATGATGTCGCCGGGCCGCTCGTCGGCCTCCTGCGGGTGCACCAGGACCGGTTCGCAGACCAACGCCCGGGACACGCTCTGCACCAGCACGAAGACGAGGAAGGTGATCTCCCAGAGCCCGAACGCGCGCAGCCCCAGCGCGTGCGCGGCAAGCACGGAGGCGCCGAGGTTGGATGCACCCGAGACCACCTGGTCGACGGTGATGGTCGTCAGCCGGCGACCGGCCGTGGACGCAGGCAGGTCGACGCTCGTGGTCACCTGCCCCCCTGTCGCCGTAGACACAGTCAGTCAACGGCTGAACGGGCGCCGTGTCACGGCAGCTCAGGGCAGGGCCGCGGCCAGGGCGTCGTACACCTGCGCCTTGGTAGGCGCACCGGAGGCGCGTACGACCTCGTGACCCCGCGCGTCGAGGACCAGGGTGGTCGGCGTGCGCAGGATGCCGAGCCGGCGTACGACGTCCAGGTGGTGCTCGGCGTCGACTTCGATGTGGCTGACGCCAGGCACCTCGCCGGCGATGTCTGTGAGGATCCGCCGGGTCGCGCGGCACGGCGCACAGAACGCCGAGGAGAACAGCAGGAGGGTGGCGCGCTCGCCCAGCTGTCCCTCCCACGGCGAGGCGTCCAGCACCGACACCGGCGGCTGCCCGGTGGCCACGCCCGCGCCGCGGACCGCGTGGGTCCCGCTGAACCGCCCGTTGCGCAGCGCCAGCGTGCCCCCTGCGACGAGGGCTAGGAGTACCGCGCCCAGCACGACATACACCCCGCTGCTCATGCTTGGTCCAACCGTCGCTGTCGGTGGCTTCTTCCCCGCGGTGGAAGTACCCGCCGTAGCCATCCGGAGTCCGGATCGTTGCGGTTCTGCGGCGCGATTCTTGCGCCCGACCCACGCCCGACAGGAGAGTTCCGTGAGCAGCGACCCGGCCATCGTGCGACAGACCGTCAGCGACTTCCTGTTTCGCGTGAAGAAGGGTCGCGACGAGCTGCCCGACAATCTGGGGCTCTTCGGGGACGGTCTGGCGCTGGACTCGCTCGAGGCTGCCGAGCTGTCCGTCGTACTGGAGAACACCTACGGTCACGACCCGTTCTCGGCCGGCGGCGACCTGCCCCAGACGGTGGGTGACGTGCTGGCGTTCTACGAGGTCGCCCGCACCTCATGATCGAGCTGCTCCGCGCGGCCGCGGAGTCGGAACCCCACCGGGTCGCTCTTGCCAGCCCGGCCGGTGTTTTGACCTACGACGACCTGGTCATCCGCTCCGAGACGATCGCGGCCGCGCTCCGCACCCGCGGTGTGCAGCGCCTGGCCGTGCTCGACCCGGACCACGCGACGGTCTGGAGCCTGCTTGCCGCGTGCTCCCTCGCCGGGGTGGAGTCGTGCCTCTACCCGGTGGCCGCCACCGACGAGACCGTCGCCGAGCTGCGCGGCCGGCTGGACCACGACCTGCTGGTCACGCCGCGCGACCTGCCCTGCCCCGGGCTGGTCCGCCCGGAGGAGCTGTGGGCCGGCACCGATCGCGACACCGGACCGGTCCCCGACGGCCCGCGCCCGTTGCTCGTGCTCACCTCCGGCACGACCAGCGGCCGACCCCAGGCCGCCCGCCACGACTGGTCACGCATCCTCCGCGTGACCCTGCGCATCCACCCGACCCCCCAGCAGCGCTGGTTGCTGGCCTATGCGCCCAACCAGTTCGCCGGGCTGCAGATGCTGCTGCACGTGGCCGCCGCCCGCGCCACGCTGGTGGCCGGCACCTCCTTCCAGCCGCGCGACGGCCTCGCGGCGATGCGCCGCTTCGGGGTCACCCACGCCAGCGGCACGCCGACGTTCTGGCGGTTCCTGCTCGCCGAGCTCCGCACCGACGGCGAGCGAGCCCCGAGGCTCGAGCAGGTGACCCTCGGCGGCGAGGCGGTGCCGTCCGCGGTGGTCGAGGCGCTCCGCAAGGCATTCCCGCGGGCGCACATCTCGCAGCTCTACGCGGCCACCGAGATGGGGCTCAGCATCAGCGTCCGCGACGGCGAGGTCGGGTTGCCGGTCAGCGTCCTCGAGGCGTCCGACGGCGAGGCCCAGTTCCGGATCGTCGACGGCGAGCTGTGGGTGCGCTCCCGCTCGTCGATGCTCGGCTACTACGACGACGAGCCGGTGCCCGACGACGGCTGGCGGGCCTCGGGTGACCTTGTCGAAGTGGTCGGCGACCGCGTCCACTTCCGCGGCCGCGCGTCTGAAGTCATCAACGTCGGCGGTGTGAAGGTGCACCCGCTGCCGATCGAGGAACGGGTCGCCAAGGTGCCCGGCGTCGCGCTGGCCCACGCGCACGGCCGGCCCAACGCCCTGGTCGGCCAGGTGGTCGCGCTCGACGTCGTACTTGCAGACGCGGCGGACGCCGAGGCCGTGGACGCCGCCATCCGTGAGGAGTTCGCCGAGGACCCGCCAGCGCACCGTCCGCGCAGCATCATCTTCGTCGAGACCCTGGACACGCACGGCGGCAAGCTGCTGCGAGGTAGGACGCCATGACCGCGGCCCGCGTCGTCATCGTCACCGGCGGGAGCCGCGGCCTCGGTGCCGGCATCGTTCAGTCGTTCCTCGACTCCGGCGACCGGGTCGCGACCTGCGCCCGCTCGCGCACCGACGAGGTGGCGCGCTGGGAGGCCGACGCCTCCGACCGGTTCCTCTTCGAGAAGGTCGACCTGGCCGACCGTCCGTCGTGCGCGGCCTTCGTCAAGGCCGTCGTGGAGCGGTGGGGAGGTGTCGACGTCCTCGTGAACAACGCCGGCGTGGCACGCGACGGGGTCATCGCGCTCGCGGACGACGACGACGTCGACACCGTGGTGGACCTGAACATCAAGGGCACCCTGCAGATGACCAAGCTCGTGGTGCGGCGGATGCTCTCGGGCGGCCACGGTCACATCGTCAACGTGTCGTCGATCGTGGGGCTGTCCGGCTACCGGGGTCTGGTCGTCTACAGCGCGACCAAAGCGGCCATCGACGGCATGACCCGGGCCCTGGCGCGTGAGCTCGGATCGCGCGGCATCACCGTCAACTCCGTCGCGCCGGGCTACCTGCGCACGGAGATGTCCCACGGGCTCGACGAGGAGCAGCTCGAGCAGATCGTGCGTCGTACGCCGGCCGGGCGGCTGGGCGAGCCGGCTGACATCGCGCGGGTGGTGCAGTTCCTCACCGCGCCCGACCAGGACTACATCACGGGCCAGGTCATCGTGGCCGACGGCGGTCTTACGGCCTGACCACGGGTCAATTTCCCCGGTCAGCCGGGGAAGTTGGCACTTGCCGTGGTTTGCAACCCCTGCCAGGTGGCAGTTTCCCCGGTCAGCCGGGGAAGTTGGCACTTGCCGTGGTTTGCAACCCCTGCCAGGTGGCAGTTTCCCCGGTCAGCCGGGGAATTTGTCCCCCGGCTTGACGGCGGTCAGCAATCCGTAGCCCAACGTGCCGTCGTCCCAGAACGCCCGCAGGATGTCGCAGGAGCGGTCGAACTGCTCCACGCTCTCGGCACCGAGAATGGCGGTCACCTCGTCGCGGTGCGCGGTGACGTTGTCCTGCCAGCGGTCGAACGTCGGCCGGGTCTGCGCGGTGACGTCCTCGGTCTCGATGCCGGTCAGCCCGGCGGTCTCGGCGTACGCCGCGTAGTCGGTCAGCGGGTCCATCCGGGCCGTGCCGAACGCGGCGCGCAGCACCGCGAACTCCTCGGTGCGCTCCCGCAGCTCGAGGAACGGGATCTCGCGCCGCCGTACCAGGTCGCAGAGCGCGAGCCGCCCGCCGGGGCGAAGCACCCGCGCACACTCCGACAACAGCTGCTGCCGCTCCGGCATCAGGTGCGAGGACTCCATCACCCAGACCCGGTCGAAGCTGTTGTCGGGCAGCTGGTTGTCGGTCCCGTCGCGCACCTCGAAGGCGACGCCGGGAAGCCCGGCCTGGCGGGCGCGGTCGGTCGCCGCGGCGACGCCGACCTCGCTGGTGGTGATGCCGAGGACCTCGACCCCGAAGTCGGCCGCCAGTCGGCAGGCCGGCGCACCGGTGCCGCAGCCGACGTCGAGCACGCGCTGGCCGGCCTCGAAGCGTGCGTTGTCGATCATCCGCGAGGTGAGCGCCGCGGTGGCGGTGGGCAGGTCCTCGCCACCGGAGGCGAAGTAGCCGTAGTGGAGCTCGTGTCCGAGGAGCATCCCCCACGCGGCCGTGACCCGGTCGTAGTGGGCAGCTGGCTCGTAGTCCTCGCTCATGGTGGGCGGGAGCCTAGTGCGTACGCCGTTCGACGCCGAGCCGGAGGGTCAGGGCGCGACCGGCAGCTCGACGCGGAAGGTGCTGCCCTCGCCGGGGGTGCTGTCGACGGTCACCTGGCCGCCGTGCGCCTCGACGATGGCACGGACGATGCTCAGACCGAGACCAGCGCCGGGGATGTGCCGCTGCGTGGCCTGCGTCCCTCGGAAGAACCGGCGAAACAGCCTCCCCACCTCTTCAGGGGCGACGCCGATCCCGGTGTCCGTCACCGCCAGCTCGACCACACCCCCGCGCTGCAGCAGTCGGACCGTGACCGACCCTCCCGGTTCGGTGTACTTCACGGCGTTGCCCAGCAGGTTGTCGATCACCTGCCGCAGCCGGGGGCCGTCCACCTTCGCGACAAGAGGGTGGTCGGGCACGTCGACGTCCAGCGAGACCCCGGCGCCCTGCGCAGCCAGCTGGATCGCGTCCGCCGCCTCGACCACCACGCCCGCGAGGTCGACCGGCAGCCGGTTGAGGGCAAGGTGGCCGTCGGTCATCTGGGCGACGAGCAGGAGGTCGGCGACCAGCTCGCGCAGCCGCACGGCGTTGCGCTGGACGACGCGGACCCGCTCGGACAGGTCGTCGGACAGGTGCGGCGACTCCGCCAGCAGCTCGAGGTGGCCGAGCACGGACGTGAGCGGCGTCCGGAGCTCGTGGGACACCGCCGCCACGAAGTGGTCCTTCGCGGTCAGCGCCCGCACCAGCTCGGTGACGTCGGCGTAGGCCAGCACCGCGCCGGAGAACTCCCCGCCGGCCCCGCGGACCGACCGGGCCGACACAGAGAGCGCGCGCTGGGTGACGGGGTCCGTGCCCACCCGGATGATCAGGTCGTCGAACTCCTCGCCGGCCGCGGCGCGGATCGACGGCAGCTCGTGCGCCTCGAGCGACCGCCCGTCCTCCGCGAAGATGTCACCCGGCTGGCCGGCCATGCCGTCGGTGCCGTCCGGGTGGGCCAGCTCGATGAACTGCTGGTGGCGTCGGTTCACGACGAGATAGCCGCTGTCGGGGTCCAGGACCGCGACACCGACGTCGACGGAGTCGAGGATGGCCTCGAGGTGGCGCCGCTGCCGGTCGAGGGCCCGTGAGGTCTCGGCCAACCGCTCGGCGTACTCGTGCGCCTCCGTGACGTCCAGGATCTGCGAGATGAAGTGGATCGGGGTCCCGTCCGGCTCACGCAGCAGGGCCACGGACAGGTCGCCGTAGACCACGTGCCCGTCGGCATGCAGGTACCGCTTGCGCAGCCGGTACGACGACCGCAGGCCCGCCAGGGTCTCGTCCACCAGGGCCAGGTCCTCGGCCAGGTCGTCGGGGTGGGTGATCTGCTGGAAGGTCAGCGCCCGGATCTCCCGCTCGGTGTAACCGAGCATGTCGCACAGCGCCTGGTTGGCGCTCAGCAGCCGCCCGTCGGGGGCGACCAGCGTGGTGCCCACCGGCGAGTGCTCGACGGTCAGCTGCCACAGCTGCTCGCCACCGGCCACCTGCACCGTCACGTCCTCAACCTCCATCACGGTGTGACCCGCACCCCGTCAAGGTCACCACGGTCGCAGACCTCGACCGGGCGCGGGGTCGAAACCGCCCGATCAGCCGCCCGCGAACGGCGGCAGGAACTCCACCGACGAGCCCGGTTCGATGAGGTACGTCGCGGGGTCGGCGGCGCCGACCGGCTGGTCGCCGACCAGGGTCGAGCAGGCGGCCAGCACCTCGGCGAGGCGGGTCCCTGGGTGCAGCGCGGCGGCCGCGGCGCGCAGCTCGGCCAGGGTGATCGCGCCCTCGACGGGCACGTTGTCGGAGTCGGTTCCGGCGGCCGCCTTGGCGGCAGCCCAGTACCGGGCCCGGATGACGTTCGTCTCAGCCACGCGCAGGTTCCTTCAATGTGACGGCGGGTTTACCTAAACTTCTCAGAACACCGGAGCCCAGCGCTGTGCCTCGGTCCGACCCCCGGGACTGGGAGGGGACCAAGAACGATGAGCACCCTGCTGCTCCTGACCAACGCGCTCCAGCCCTCGGTCGAGGTGCTGCCCGGGCTCGCCCTGCTCGGCCACCAGGTCAAGATCCTGCCCGCCGAGGGAAGCGCGCTGCTCGAGGCCCCCGACTCCGACCTCGTGCTCGTCGACGGACGCCAGGACCTCGCGCACGCCCGCGACCTGTGCCGGTTGATCCGCACGACCGGCACCGACGTACCCGTCCTGCTCGTGGTCACCGAGGGCGGCCTGTCCGTCGTCACCCACGACTGGGGCATGGACGACGTGCTGCTCCACACCTGCGGCCCGGCCGAGCTCGAGGCGCGGATCAAGCTCGCCATCGGCCGTCTGCTGGCTCAGCGCGAGGCCGCGGACCCCGAGGCGCACGTGATCCGCTCCGGCGAGGTGATCGTCGACGACGCGACGTACACCGCCAAGATCGGCAAGCGCCATCTCGACCTCACCTTCAAGGAGTTCGAGCTGCTGAAGTTCCTGGCCCAGCACCCGGGCCGGGTGTTCAGCCGCCAGCAGCTGCTCCAGGAAGTGTGGGGCTACGACTACTTCGGCGGCACCCGCACCGTCGACGTGCACGTACGCCGGCTGCGCGCCAAGCTCGGCCCCGACAACGAGACGCTGATCGGGACCGTCCGCAACGTGGGCTACCGGTTCGTCATCCCCGCCAAGGAGCCTTCCGGCGCCAAGGAAGCCGGCGACTCGACCGAGGCCACCGCGCCGTCGGAGCAGACGACGGCTTAATCTCCGAGGGTGGTCACCCGGGTCGACGCGACTGCTGACGACGCGTGGCGGGACGTCCTCGATGCCGTGCGTGCCGCCGTGCGGGCGGTCGGCGAGCAGGACGTCCTCGACGAGGCCGCCCAGCTGCGCGTCAAGCACCAGGGCCTGGACGGCGGCTCGCTCTGGCTCGCCGGCGAGGACGGGTTCGCGCTCGCGCACGACGGGGCGGTCGACCTCGCCGTCGCGCCCACGGCACGCGGCCGCGGACTGGGCCGCGAGCTGGCCGACGCGGCGCTGGCCGGTGACGACGTGGTGACCGCGTGGTCGCACAACGACCATCCCGCGGCCGCGGTCCTGGCCGCGAGGCACGGGCTGCGCCGCGCCCGCGAGCTGTGGGTGATGCGGCGCCGGGCCAGCGAGGAGCTGCCGGCGCTCGTCATACCCGACGGCGTCACGGTGCGCGGCTACCGCGCTGAGGACCGCGACGAGGTGCTGCGGGTCAACGCGGCTGCGTTCGCGCACCACCCCGAGCAAGGCTCACTGGACGCCGAGGGCCTGGCCGCGCGGATGGCCGAGGAGTGGTTCGACCCGGACGGGCTGCTCGTCGCCGACGCGGGCGGGGTGCTTCGGGGGTTCCACTGGACCAAGCAGCACAGCGCCGAGCTGGGCGAGGTGTACGTCGTCGCGATCGACCCGGCCGCGCAGGGGCAGGGACTCGGCCGGTTGCTGACCCTGGCGGGGCTGCGCCACCTGCACGGCCTAGGAGTGGCCGAGGTGTTGCTCTACGTCGAGTCCGACAACTCCGCGGCGGTACACGTCTACGAGGGACTGGGTTTCACCCACGCCGCAGCGGACACCCACGCGCAGTACCGGCGGCCCTGAGGCCCCCTGGTTGCCCATACCGCCTCCGCCGGGTCTCGTCACCCCTGCGCCGTACGGTCGTTACCCTCCATGTGATGAGCTCGGCGACCCCAGACGCGGAGCGGACGCCGACCCAGTCCTCGGGTGGGTCATCCGCCGGTGGGTCTCGACTGCGCCACTGGCGGCGTGCCAGCGACGACTCAGAGCTCGGAGAGCTGGACGAGGGACAGGCTGAGGAGCTGGTCCGCCGTTCCGCCCGGACCTCTCGTGACCAGGAGACGGTGAGCGCCCAGACCGCCGAGATCGAGGAAGAGCCCGAGGACGACCGCGTCGTCGTCGAGGTCCAGCGCTGGAACGCACCCGGGCCCACTGCCGAGGCACTGGCCGAGATCGAGGCGCAGCGTGCCGCTGCCGAAGCCTCCGCGGCGGCCGCCACCGAGCGCGTGATCGCCCAGGCGATCGCGACCGGTATGACCGACCCCGACGAGCTGCCACAGGTGCGCCGCGGACTCCTGCGCCGCAAGACCGGCTACTACTCGCCGACACCGGCACGACCGAACGTCGACGCGGCCACCTCTGCCGTCGCCGGCGAGCACGCCCACGAGCCCAAGCTGCCGCGCAAGGTACGCCGCGAGATCGACCGGGCGGCCAGGCAGATGGCCGAGGCCGCGCAGGCCGCCAACGCGGCTCAGCAGGTGGCCGAAGAGGCTGCTTCGACGCACGCCCGGCAGACCGCCCGGGCCGAGGCCGCGGCCACCCAGGCCGAGAAGGGTCGCGAGGCCGCCGAGCAGGCCGCCCACGAGCAGGCCGTCCAGGCCCGCACCGAGGCCCAGCGCCGCACCGTGGCCGAGCAGCTCGCCTCCGAGGCCGCCGAGCAGATGGCCGCCGCCAACGCCGATCGGGCCCGTGTGCTCGAGGAGGCACGTCAGCAGACGGCCGCCACAGAGGCCGCCCTCCACGCGCGCGCCCAGGCGGAGGAGGCCGCGCTCCGTGCCAGCCTCGAGCGGGAGGCCGCCGAGGCCGATGCCCGTGCCGCCGCCGAGGCCGCCGCCCAGGCGCTCACCGCGCGCGTCGCCGCCGAGACACGCGCCCAGGAGCTCGCCACTTCTCTCGAGGAAGCCCGGGCCGCACTGCTGGAGCAGACCAAGGCCACGCTCGCCGCCGAACAGGCCCGCGCCGCGGCCCCGCCGCCCGTCGCGGCACCTGCTCCTGTTCCCGCACCCGCGCCGGCACCGGCGCCGGCGCCGGACGAGAAGACCGCTCCGCCAGCCAGGCCGGCGACCCGGCCGCCGGACCCCAGGATCCAGCCCGACGGGGTCCCCGAGCTCGTCGAGTTCCGCTCCCCCAGCAGCTCTGCGCTCGTCACCGTGCTGCTCGGCATCGGCGCCCTCGGCGCCGCGGGCGTCGCGGTCTACCAGGCCTACCTCGACAAGCTGACGACCACGCCGGGCCTCGTCGCCAGCGCGGTCACCCTGCTGCTGGTGATCGTGGTCGGCCGGTCCAAGGGCTCGGCCGGGCACGTCTGGCTCGAGCAGGGTGTCCTGCACGTCGACGAGGGCGACAGCCACCGCCGCTTCGACCTCACGACGCCGAACACCAAGGTGGAGATGGTCGGGCAGCCGGGCGAGCGGCGCTGGAAGGTGCTGTTCCTCCGCAAGGGCATGGCGCCGTACGAGATCACCCCACGGCTCGTCGACCCGGATGCCTTCGTCGACACGATCAGGCCCTGGCGGCCAAGGCTCGGCCGTTGAGGTCTCGCTCGTCTTCTGTCGAGTGACGTCCCACGGTGGTCATCTCGGCCTGGCGACAACCATCACGCGTCACTCGACGAAAATGGACCCGCTCACCGCCGCGGGCGCACGTGCAGCCCGACCTCCGGGTCGACCACGATCTCCTGGGCGGCCGGCATGCCGTCGACCAGGAGCTCGGCTCCGAGGTCGACGTTCCGCTTGACCATGGCGAGCGCGATCGGGCCAAGCTCGTGGTGCCGGGCCGAGGAGCCCACGAACCCGACAGACTTCTCGCCGAGCAGCAGGTCGGCGCCGACCGGCGGGAGGCGGTTCTCCGAGCCGTCGAGGTGCAGCAGCGTCAGTCGCCGTGGAGGCCGGCCGAGGGTGTGCACCCGGGCCACGGTCTCCTGGCCGCGGTAGCAGCCCTTGTCCATGTGCACGGCCGAGCCGATCCAGCCGACCTCGTTGGGGATCGTGCGCGCGTCGGTGTCGACGCCGAACCGGGGCTCACCCCGGGCGATCCGGAGCGCCTCGAACGCCCACAGGCCGGCCGCAGGACCGGCGGCCTCGGCGTACGACGCGAGCTGGTCGCGGGGCACCAGCTCGTAGCGCTCGTACGCCTCACCCCGGGCCGGCCGCCAGGTCACGGCGTACGACGAGGTCACGTCGGTGAGCTCCGCGCGCATCATGAACTTCATCCGCTCGAGGAACTCCACGAGCGCCGCGGCCCGACCCGGCTCGGTGTGCAACGTGAACGCGGTGCCGTCGTCACTGCCAATGAAGGCGTGCTCGACATGGCCCTGCGGGTCGAGGACCAGCCCCGGCAGGGTGACGCCCGGGACCAAGGACTCGAGGTGCTGGGTGGTCAGCGAGTGCAGCCAGGTCAGCCGGTCGGGGCCCTCGATCCGCACGACGTCACGGTGCGAGAGGTCCACGAAGCCGTCGCCGGCCTCGAGGGCCCGCTGCTCGACGTTGAAGGACCCGTAGTGCGCGGCCACCGGGGCGTCGATCCTGTCGCCCGCGACCGCACCGGGCAGGTCCAGCAACGGGCTCGTCATGACTCTCCTGGCTTGTCGGTGGGACAGTCGACGCACCGTCCGAAGACGGTCAGATGCCCGATGTCCGCCTCAAAGGCGAATTCGTCGCGCAGGCGCGCAAGCAGAGGGTCGAGCACATCAGGTCCAACCGAGATCACCTTCTGGCAATTCCGGCAGACCAGGTGGAAGTGCTCGTGGTCGCGGACCGAGTGGTACGTCGGGGCGCGGTCGCTGAGGTGGGCGTGCCGCACCAGACCGAGCTCCTCGAGCACCTCGAGGGTGCGGTAGACGGTGGACACGTTGAGCGCCGAGGACTTCTTGCGGACCTCGGCGAGCACGTCGTCAGGCGTCGCGTGGCCGAGGGTGTCGACGGCGTCGAGGATCAGCTCGCGTTGCGGAGTCAGGCGGTAGCCTTTCTCGCGCAGCGTCTCGCGCCAGTCGGTGCTCATCGTGGGCTCATCGCGGGCTCACTGCCTCTGCAGCCTCGCCCAGGTGTGCGGCTGGAGCGGCTCGCCCATGGCCGCCATGTCGTAGGCGTAGAGCAGGTCGCCCTCGACGAGGCCGTAGAGCCGCTTGCCCGCGACGTACTCCTTGGCCGACGCCGTCCGGACCACGGCGTCGGTCGCCAGCTCGAGCTTCGCCGGCTCCGCCTCGCCGTACCAGATCTCGACGAAGCCGGTGTTGTGGGCGAGGAGCAGCTCCAGCTTGCCCTCGGGGCGGCAGCGCAGGAACCCGGTCTCGAGGGCGGCGTCGCGGACCTTCTCGCCGTTCTCGTCGATGATCCAGGCCCGGGAGAGGTAGTGGAAGAACGGCCGGCCGTCGTGGGTGAAGATCAGCTCCTGCCCGAACTGGTGCGGCTCGATCGTCGGGTAGTCGAGATGGCCGTTGCCCTGCCACGTGCCGAGCAGCCATGCGACCGGCGCGCAGTCGGGATGGAGGTTGTCGGGCAGCTCGAACGGCACGGCACCAGCCTAGGCTGTTGGCATGCCCAGGCCCCTCGTCGTCAAGGTCACGTGTGGGGCGGAGGCCCCCGAGCGCTGCAACCAGGGGTTCACCGTGGCCGCGACCGCGCTGGCCGCGGGCACCGAGGTCTCCCTCTGGCTGACCGGTGAGGCGGCGTGGTTCGGCGTACCAGGCCGGGCCGAGGAGTTCGCGCTCCCGCTGGCGACCCCGCTCGCGGACCTGCTGGGAGCGGTGCTCGCCGACGGACAGGTCACCGTCTGCTCGCAGTGCGCGGCCCGCCGGGAGATCGGCCAGGACGACGTGCTACCGGGCGTCCGGATCGCCGGTGCGGCGGTGTTCACCGAGGAGATCCTCCGGGAGGGCGTCCAGGCACTGGTCTACTAGCTCTCGAGCTGGTGACCGGCGAGTCGCTTGACTGCGGCGCCGCAACTAGACTCGCCGCAATGACTCGAGCGGCCGATCCCCATTCGTCCGCGCCGACCGCCCCACCCGACGAGTTTCCCGAGGCTCCAGACGCCGACGACGCCGTGAGTCCCGAGCTTACCGACGTCGAGTCGGTGCAGGCGCGGCTGCTCGAGCATGCCCGCATCGCCGAGCGGTCGGCCCACCTGCGCCGGATCGCCGAGGAGGCGGGCGCCTTACAGGCTGCCGAGCGGCTGGCCGCGGAGGAGTCCGCGCAGCGCGCCGCCGAGGCACAGCAGAAGGCCGAGGAGCTCGCCACCCGGCACGCCACCGCGGCCCAGGAGGCGCACGAGGCCCGCGCCGCTGCCGAGCGCGAGATCGCCGAGCACACCGAGGGCCGTCGTACCGCCGAGGAAGCCGCCCTGACCAGCGCCCGCGAGCGCCAGCTCGCCGAGGAGGCTGCGCTCGAGCAGGCGAAGGCCGCCGAGGCCGCGTCGTTGGAACGCCAGCAGGCCGAGAAGCTCGCGGAGACCCAGGCCCGGGCACGGTACGCCGCCGAGCAGGCCGCGCGGCAGCAGGCCGAGCTGACGGTCGAGGCGGACGCCGCCCGCGCGGAGGCCGAGGGGCAGGCGCAGGCCCAGCACGAGGCGGCCACAGCCGCGCTGGCAGCCCGCGCGGAGGCCGACGAGCAGGCTCGCGCGCACGCCTCGAGCGCCGCGCAGGCGCACCGCGAACGCGGAGAGGCCGAGGCCCGGCTGGCCACTCTGGCCCAGGAGCTGGAGACGGTCCGGAAGCAGGCGCTCGAGGAGACCCAGGTCGCGACACTGGCTCGCGAACGCGCCGAGGCCGCGGCCCGCGAGCAGGCCGAGCTGCGTGCCGAGGCCGAGCGGGCGGCCGCCGAGCACGCCGAGGCGCGCCAGATCGCCGACGAGGCCGCGACCAGGCACGCCGAGCACGCCCAGATCGCGCACGAGGCCCGGTTGGCCGCCGAGGAGAGCGCCCGCGACCTGGTCGCGTCCGCGGAGGAGACGGCACGGGTCGTGGTCACCGAGGCCGAGCAGCGGGCTCGGGCGACCATCGCCCGCGCCGAGGCCAGCGCCCGCGACGCACTGACGCTGGCCCAGCACATGGCCGAGGAGGCGAGGGTGGCCGGCGAGGCCTCGCACGCCGCCCGCACCGAGGCCGAGGAGGCCGCCGCCCGGCACGGCGAGCTCGCGAGCCACTCCGCGGCCTCGGAGGACGCGGCCCACGAGGCGGCCCGCGAGCGTGCCGAGGAGGCCGAGCGCGCCCAGGCCGCCCGGGCGGAGGCTGAGACGCTGGCCGCCGAGCACGCCGAGCTGGCCCGCGTCGCCCACGAGTCACGCACCGAGGCCGAGGAGCTCGCGCGCGCCGCTCACGAGGCCCGGACGGCCGCCGACCAGACGGCAGCGGAGCACGCCCGGCTGGCCGACGAGGCGTACGCCGGGCGCACCCGCGCCGAGACCTCCGCGGTCGAGGCGGCCGAGGCACTGGCCGAGGTCGAGGAGCGCGCCCGCACGCACACCGCTCAGGCCGCCGAGGCAGCCGAGGCCGAGCGACTGGCCCACGAGGCCGCCGAGGCCCGGGCCACCGAGGCCGCCGAGGCGCACACCGCCCGCCGGGCCGCGGAGGAGGCCGCCGCGGAGCACGCCTGGCAGGCGCGGACCGCCCACGAGGGCCGGGCCACCGCCGACGACATCGCCCAGTCCGCGCAGACGCTGCGCGCCGCCGCCGAGGAGTCGGCCGCGGAGCACGCCGAGCTGGCCCGGCAGTCGCACGAGGCGCGCCTGGCTGCCGAGCAGGCTGCGGACGAGGCGCAGGTCGCGAGGTTCACAGCCGAGCAGGCCGCGCTCGATCACGCCGCAGCGGCCGGCCAGTCCGCCGCGGCCGAGCACGCCGCCCACGAGGCCGCCCAGGCCCGCGCCGCGGAAGCGGAAGCCGCGCTGGCGGCACACACCGACGCCCAGATCACCTCAGCCGAGCACGCCGAGGCCGCCCGTCAGGCCCACGAGGCCCGCACCGCTGCCGAAGAGCTGGCTCGCGAGGCGCACGAGGCACGGACGGCAGCCGAGCAGGCCGCCGCCGACCAGGCCCGGCTCGCCGAGGAGGCGCAGCAGGCCCGCACCGCCGCCGAGCAGGCCGCCCTCGAGGCCGCCGACGCCGGTGAGCAGGCGCAGCGCGCCCGCGTGGAGGCCGAGCAAGCGGCGACCGAGCAGGCCGCCCTTGCCGAGCAGTCCGGGGCCGCCGCGCAGGCCGCCCACGAGACGGCCGAGGCACGGGCGACCGAAGCCTCCGACGCGCACGCCGCTCGTCGGGCAGCAGAGCAGTCCGCGGCGGAGCAGGCGTGGCAGGCGCGGCTCGCGCACGAGGGCCGGGCCACCGCCGAGGACATCGCTCAGTCCGCCCAGGTGGTGCGGGCCGCCGCCGAGACCGCCGCCGCCGAGCAGGTCGAGCTGGCCCGGGAGGCGCACGAGGGGCGGCTCGCCGCCGAGCGCGCCGCCGACGACGCGCACGCCGCCCGGCTGGCGGCCGAGGATGCCGCGACCGCTCAGGCCGCGGCTGCGTCCGAGGCGGCCGAGGCCGAGCGCGCCGCGCACGAGAACGCCACCGACCACGCCAGCGCTGCGCAGGCCGCTCATGAGGCCCGAGCCGCGGCCGAGCAGGCCACGTCCGAGCAGGCAGAGGCGGCCCGCCTCGCCCACGAGGCGCAGGTCGCGGCCGAAGAACTGGCCCGCGGTGCCCATGAGTCACGCACCGCCGCCGAGGGCTCGGCCACGGAGCAGGTCGAGCGGGCCCGGGACGCCCACGAGGCGCGTCTCCTGGCCGAACGCGCCGCCGACGAGGCCCACACCAAGCGCGCCGAGGCCGAGCAGGTGGCGGCCCAGCAGGGCACCCTCGCCGGTCAGGCAGCGGCCGCCGAGCTCGCCGCGCACGAGGCCGCCGAGTCCCAGGCCGAGGCCGCCCGGGTCGCGCACGACGCGCGAGCCGAGGCCGATGCCATCGCGGCCGAACACGCAGAGGCCGCCCGGCTGGCACACGAGGCCCGGGCCGAGGCGGAGGCCGCCGCACAGGGGTCACACGACGCGCGCCGAGCCGCCGAGGAGGCCGTACGCCGGCAGGCCGAGGCCGCGCGCGCCGCCGTCGCCGAGCGCGCCGCCGCCGAGCAGGTCGCGACCATGCAGGCCTCCGACGCCGAGGCCGCACACGCCGCCCGCACGGTCGCGGAAGAGGCGAGCACCACGTCCGCCGAGGCTGCCCAGCGCGCCGCGGAGGCGGAGAAGGCCGCGCACGAGGCCGCCGAGGCGCGGGCCACCGAGGCGGCAACCGCCCATGCCGACAGGATCGCCGCCGAGGAGCTCGCCGCCACCCAGCTGGCCGAGGCGACCGCGGCACACGGCGCTCGAGCCGCGGCCGAGAGCGCTGCGGAGGCGGCGCACCTGGCCCGCGAGTCCGCCGAGACGACTGCCCGGGAGCACGGCGCGGAGGCCGCCGAGGCCCACGAGCAGCGGACGGCGGCCGAGCAGCTCGCGGCCGAGGCCACCGCGAAGGCGGAGGAGGCGCAGCGACTGCGCGAGGAGGCGGAGCGGCGCACGCTCGACCAGCACGCGCTCACGGTCGCCGCCGCGGCCGCCGAGGAGACCGCGCTCCGCTCCGCCGACGAGCACGCCGAGCTGGCGCGCGCGGCCCACGCCGCCCGTGCCGCGGCCGAGGAGACCGCCCAGGCTCAGGCAGAGGCCGCCGCCGAGGCGCACCGGGCCCGCACCACGGCCGAGGAGGCGGCGCTCGAGGCCGAGGAGGCGCGGCGTACCGCCGAGGAGACCGCGAAGGCCCAGGCCGAGCGGGCCACCCGGGCCGGCAAGGAGCGGGCCACCGCCGAGTGGCGGACCGCCGAGGCCCTGGCCAACCTCCAGGTCGCCGCCGAGGAGCACGACGAGCAGCTCCGCGAGGCGATCGACGCCCGGATCGCGGCCGAGGAGGCCGCCACCGAGGCGATCGCCGCGCGGGCGTCGGCCGAGCGTGCCGCTGCCAGGCTGGCTGAGGAGCTCACCGAGGCGCGCGAGCGGCTCCTCGAGCTCGAGAATGCAGAGGCCAGGGGCTAGAGCGCTCTCAGCGCCTTCGCCAGCTTCCCCCCGCAGAACCGGTGGCCCGCGGGCGTCGGGTGGTCGTAGTCCGGCCCCACCAGCGCCGGCCGGCCCTCCAGCCAGTGCTGCGCGTTGACGTAGGGGATCCCGAGCCGGCTCGCCGCGGCACCCAGCGCACCGATCACTCCGTCGGTGTCGGAGAAGCTGTCGACGGTCGCGTCCATCGTCCCGACCAGCACCAGCCGCGCCTCCGGGTGCCGCTTGGCCGCGGCCTTGAGGGTCTTGACCGCGCGCCGGGTGACGAGTCCCGGGTTGTCGAACTTGTCGTTGCCGCCGCCCTCGATCACCAGCCAGTCGACCGGGCCGACGTCGAGCGCGCCGTTCCGGATCTGCCCGAGGTAGGCGGGGATGCCGTAGTCCGGGTTCCCGGACACGAACCCGGTGCCACCGCCGCCGCGGATCTGGTACTTCCAGCCGAGCCGGCGTGCGGCGATGGCGCCCATGGAGTTCCCCGGGCCGGTGTAGCCACCCCCGACGATGTAGGAGTCGCCGAAGAACAGCGAGGTGGTCGGCCCCGACGCGCGGACGGACGCGCTCGGCGCCGGCGGGCTCAGCGGCGCCTGGGACGCGGGGGGCGCCGTCACGGCGGGGGTGGTCTGCCTGACCGAGCTCGCCTGCGGCGTGCCGTTCCCGCCCGCGGCACAGCCCACGAGGGTGACGAGCAGCGGCGCCGCGGTGAGCGCAGCCAGCGCTCGGACCAGGCGTGCCACGCGGCCACTCTAGGACCGGGCTCCACACGGGACGGATCAGGCGCCGCGCTTCCGGAGCGCCTTCGCGAGCTTCTTGCCGAGCGGGCCCTGGGCGGCGTACGTCGGGTGCACGTAGTCGTCGCACAGCCACTCGGGGTGGCCGGCGAGCCAGGTCATGTCGTCGATGAACGGCACGTCGAGCTTCTTGGCGACCGAGCGCAGGGCGTTGCGGATCGGGATGCTGTCGGCGTAGCCGCCGTAGGGGTCGAGCGGCCCGACGAGAACCAGCAGGGCGTGCGGGTACTTCTTCCGCGCGATGTGCAGGATCTTCCGTGAGTTCTTCTTCACCTCGGCTATCGGCAGCCCCACGTCGTTGGAGCCGCCCGCGATCACCACGAGCTCCGGGCGTCGCACGTCCAGCTCACCGTCGTGGATCTGACCGAGGTACGGCGGGAGGTCGTACTCGGGGTTGGCGGCGACGAAGCCGGTGCCGCCCGCGCCCCGGACCGTCGTGCGGTAGCCGAGCGCGGTGCCGGCCAGGTAGGCCATGTCCTGCTTCGCGTCGGGGCTGCAGCCACCGCCGACGAAGTAGGAGTCACCGAAGAAGAGCGCGCGCGGATGGCCCCGCTCGGCGGATGCGGTGGGGCGGGGCGTCATGGCGCCGGCGGGCGCAGTGAATGTGGCGGACGCGAGCAGGACGGCGACGACCAGCACTGGGATCCGGCGCACCCGGCGAGGGTAACCGCTGTTCACCGGGCGGTGTCAGACTGACTGGCATGACGCTCGACAGCACGGACACCGCCGTCACGGCCCGTGGTGAGGGCGTGCCCGAGGAGACCTTCGACGTCGAGCCGCCGTACGTCCCGAGCGAGGCGGCGCTCGCCGGGGTCGAGAAGTTCGAGGACCGGTTCCTGGACCGTGAGCTGTCCTGGCTCCGCCTCAACCAGCGGGTCCTCGAGCTGGCCGAGGACGAGTCGCAGCCGCTCCTCGAGCGGGTCCGGTTCACGGCCATCTTCACGAGCAACCTCGACGAGTTCTTCATGGTCCGGGTGGCCGGCCTGAAGCGCCGGATCGCCGCCGGGCTCGCCGTGCGCGCGGCGTCCGGGCTGTTGCCCGGGGAGATCCTCGACGCGATCTGGGCGAGGTCGCGCGACCTCAGTGAACGGCACGCGAGGCTGTTCACCGAACGCCTGGTCCCGGAGCTGTCCGACGCCGGCATCGACCTGGTGCGGTGGGGCGACCTCGACAGGGACGAGCAGAAGTTCTGCAAGAAGCTGTTCAAGGACCGGATCTTCCCCGTGCTCACGCCGCTCGCGGTCGACCCGGCGCACCCGTTCCCCTACATCTCCGGCCTCTCGCTCAACCTGGCCGTCACGATCCGCAACCCCAAGACCGGCAAGCAGCACTTCGCCCGGGTCAAGGTGCCGCCGATCTTCGACCGGTTCGTGCCGCTCGGCAACCAGCGGTTCGTCCCGCTGGAGGACGTCATCGGCGAGCACCTCAAGCGGCTGTTCCCGGGCATGGAGGTCCTCGAGGTCCACACCTTCCGCGTGACCCGCAACGAGGACCTCGAGGTCGAGGAGGACGACGCGGAGAACCTCCTGGCCGCGCTCGAGAAGGAGCTCCTCCGCCGGCGCTTCGGCCCGCCGGTCCGGCTCGAGGTCGAGGAGTCGATGACCCAGGGGGTCCTCGACCTGCTGGTCACCGAGCTGGGCGTGAGCGACGAGGAGGTGGTGCGGCTCCCCGGCCCGCTCGACCTGCGCGGCCTGCACGGCATCGCCGACCAGAACCGCGAGGCGCTGAAGTACGCCGCGTTCGTCCCGACCACCCACCCGCTGCTGGCCGAGGTGGAGTCGTCCGCGCCCGTCGACGTGTTCAAGGCGACCCGGCGCCACGACGTACTCCTGCACCATCCCTACGACTCGTTCGCCACGTCGGTGCAGCGGTTCATCGAGCAGGCCGCCGCCGACCCGCACGTGCTCGCGATCAAGCTGACCCTCTACCGCACCTCCGGCGACTCCCCGATCATCGACGCCCTCATCGACGCGGCCGAGGCCGGCAAGCAGGTGCTGGTCCTGGTCGAGATCAAGGCCCGCTTCGACGAGGAGGCCAACATCCGATGGGCCCGGAAGCTCGAGCAGGCCGGCGCCCACGTGGTCTACGGCCAGGTCGGGCTCAAGACGCACTGCAAGCTGGCCCTGGTGGTGCGCGACGAGCCGGACGGGATCCACCGCTACACCCACATCGGCACCGGCAACTACAACGGCAAGACCGCGCGCATCTACGAGGACCTCGGCCTGCTCACCACCGACGAGCTGATCGGCGAGGACGTCGCACACCTGTTCAACAACCTGTCCGGCTTCGCCCGTAACCCGTCCTACGACCAGCTGCTGGTGGCGCCCGACGCGGTGCGGACCGGCCTGGTCGACCGGATCCACCGCGAGATCGAGCACCACCGCGGCGGCCGTCCCGCGCGGATCCGGATGAAGATGAACTCGCTGGTCGACGAGGGCGTCATCGACGCTCTCTACTTGGCCTCCCAGGAAGGCATCCCGGTCCAGCTGGTGACGCGAGCGATCTGTGGGCTCCGGCCCGGAGTGCCCGGGCTGTCCGAGTCCATCGAGGTGCGCTCGATCCTGGGGCGGTTCCTGGAGCACAGCCGGGTCTACTGGTTCGACAACGGCGGCGAGCCGGAGGCGTGGATCGGCTCGGCAGACATGATGCACCGCAACCTCGACCGTCGGGTCGAGGTGCTGGTCCGGCTGCCCGAGGCCCCGCTGGTCGCCGAGGTCGGTGAGCTGCTCGACCTGGCATTCCGACCGGACACGTCGGCGTGGGAGCTGCGCAACGACGGCGACTGGGTGCACAACCACGGTGCGACGCAATATCAGGAGGCCTTGATCGAGCGCCACCGCCGGCGCCGTACGGGCGGATGAACTGACCCTGACTTGCGCGTGGCGGCGGGGCACCCCCTAGTCTGTTCGGCGGTCCGACACCGGCCCCGAAGTGGACACCCGCCGTCTCGCCAGGAGAAGTCAGTGGCATTGCGTTTCCGCCCGGTCGACACGGCGTTCTACGACCTCTTCAGCGATCAGGCGCAGCACCTCGTCATCGGCGCCGGGCTGCTCGCCGAGATGCTCAGCGAGACCGCGGTCCACGAGGACGTCGCCGCCCGCATGCGCCAGGCCGAGCACGAGGCCGACGAGACGACGCACGCGCTGTTCAAGCGGGTGAACTCGACGTTCGTGACGCCGTTCGACCGCGAAGACATCTACCGGCTCGGCTCTGGCCTCGACGACGTCATGGACATGATGGACGAGGTCGTCGACCTGATCCTGCTCTACGAGGTGAAGGTGCTCCCGGCCGAGCTGTCGCAGCAGGTCGAGGTGCTCCAGCGGTGCGCCGAGCTGACCGCGACCGCGATGCCGGGGCTGCAGACGCCATCGAAGCTCGAGGAGTACTGGATCGAGATCAACCGCCTCGAGAACACCGGCGACAAGAACCATCGGCGGATGCTGGCGAAGCTGTTCTCGGGCGAGTTCAAGACGATCGAGGTGCTCAAGCTGAAGGACGTCGTGGAGGCCCTGGAGCGCGCGATCGACGCCTTCGAGAGCGTGGCCCACACGGTCGAGCAGATCGCCGTCAAGGAGAGCTGAAGTGCCCCGTCCCGGCGGTGGTCGTGCGCTTGGCGTGCTTGGAGTGCGTGCATCGCAAGATGCCGGAGCGACGCTCTACTCGGTCGTCCAGCTAGTGAGGGCAACGCCGCGAGGTGCGTGCTCCGGGCGCGCGAAGAGGGCGAGCACCGCCGGGACGGGGCACTAACCCCACATGGAGCTCGCGATCGTCATCGCGGTGGTCGTCGTTGCGCTGACCTTCGACTACACCAACGGTTTCCACGACGCCGCCAACGCCATCGCGACGTCGGTGTCCACCCGGGCACTGACCCCGCGAATCGCCCTGATCCTGGCCGCGGTCATGAACTTCGTCGGCGCGCTGCTCGGCCAGGAGGTCGCCAAGACCGTCCAGGGCGTGCTGACCATCGACGGGGTCTCACAGAACCACGGCCTGGTCATCGTGCTGTCCGGGCTGCTGGGCGCCATCACGTGGAACCTCATCACCTGGTACTACGGCCTGCCGTCGTCGTCGTCGCACGCGCTGATCGGTGGCCTGGTGGGCGCGGGGCTGGCGGGCGGCGTGACCATCGAGTGGTCGACCATCCTGGAGAAGGTGGTCATCCCGATGATCGCCTCGCCGATCGTCGGCTTCTCGCTCGCGTTCGGCATCATGCTGGCGATCATGTGGATCTTCCGGCGCCGGAACCCGCACAAGGTGTTCCGGGGCTTCCGGATGATGCAGACGCTCTCGGCGGCCGGCCTCGCTCTCGGTCACGGCCTCCAGGACGCCCAGAAGACGATGGGCGTGATCTTCCTGGCCGTCACCACCGCCGGCTACTACTCGGCCTCGGACGAGAGCCTGCCCCTGTGGATCGTGCTCTCCGCGGCAGGTGCGATCTCGCTCGGCACCTACTCCGGCGGCTGGCGGATCATGCGCACCCTGGGCCGGCGGATCATCCACCTCGACCCGGCCCGCGGCTTCTCCGCCGAGACCGCCGGCACGATCGTGCTCTACACGACGGCGTTCGTCTTCCACGCGCCGATCTCGACCACCCACACGATCACCTCGGCGATCATGGGCGCCGGCGCCACCAAGCGGTTCTCCGCCGTACGTTGGGGCGTCGCCCGCTCGATCGTCACCGCCTGGGTCCTCACGTTCCCGATGGCGGGCTCCGCCGCCGCCCTGGTCTACGTCATCTGCCGCTACGTCTTCCGGCTGCCCTGAGGGCTCAACCCTGCTGTGGCCTGACCCGGTAGCTCATGTGCTCGAACGTCTTGTTGCCGGCCTTGTCCCAGGCCCACGCTCGGACGTAGTACTTGGTGCCTTCAGGGAAGTGCTTGGCCTTCTGCAGCACCTTCGTCTTGGCCAGGCCCGAGTGCGGGTCCGCGGCCTTGACCTTCGGGGTCTGCTTGGTGTCGTACCACTTGCCCTTCGTCACGCCCTTGATCGCGAGCGCCGGCCCCTGGCGGTCGATGTTGATCCCCGTCACCCTGATCTTGTCCGAAGCGCCGTTGGTGTCGAAGACCGAGCCCACGACGTCCTGGTCGGCGCCGGTCGAGTAGAGCGATTGCGGCAACGAGCACACGGAGATGGGCGCGTTGCCGGCCTTGCAGGTGTAGGTGACGGTGACCGGCCCGGGGTACCAGCCGTTGGCGGTCAGCGGCCCCGTGGAGCTGACCGACGCAGTGATGTCGGGGCCGCGGCAGGGGTTGGCCGTTCCCTTGGACGGGGCTGAGTCCAGGAAGCTGCCCATCCCCTCGACGCAGCGCGACCAGGTGCCCGCGGCGGGCTCGAACCAGTGGAACCAGTCGACCTGGGTGCCGGAGCTGTCGATCAGGATGACCATGTCCTCGCTGCCCAGGGCGGAGCCCATGTCCAACACGTAGCGACCGTCGGGATGCAGGGCGGTGGCGGGGGGCACGGTGAACGAGTTGCCGGCCAGGTCCCTCACCTTCCAGCCCCCGATGCTGAGGCCTCCCCCGGAGACGTTGACGATCTCGACCCAGTCCTGCTCACCGACGCGGGACAGCGACTCGACCTCGTTGAGCCCGGCGGCGCCGTTGGTGGCCTGGGCCGTCGGGCTGGTCGCGACCAGGCCAGCCAGCAGGCTGGTCAGCAGGGCGGCGGTGGCGACGATGGCCACGAGCGTGCGGTGCATGGTGTCCCTCCGGGTGGTGCGACTGGGGTGCGGACCAGCACACCGGAGGGCCGTAATGGTGGCGTAACGGCCCGAGAGTGGGCCGATAGTCCCTGACGAAATGGCCAACGACACGCCGCTGTCGGGGCCAGAACGTCAGGGACTATCCCGCCTTCCGCAGCGCCAGGAACCGGATGCGCTCCTGTTCGCTGAGCGAACGACGCTGGTCGACGGTCCAGGTGGGCACCCACCAGGGCGGTGGCTCGAGCGTCCACTGACGCTCGGCGGCCGGCGTACGTTCGGCCCGGGCGTACGCCGCGCGCACTCGCTCCTGCCACGCCGACTGGTCGCGCCGGTCCGCGGTGACCATCGTCACCGGGAAGAGCCCATGCCGCTCGAAGTCCGCCTGGCGCTTGAGGTCGACGGCTCGCCGAGCACCGGTGAGGTGCAGTGGTCCGTCGTACTCCCCGAGGACGCCTGTTCGTGGATCGATGGCATCGGGTGTCCCGATGTGTCGACCCTCGAGGTCGAAGATCGGTCGATTCATGAGGGGCCGGAAGCCCACGAGGTCCGTCCAGTCGAGCACCATCTCCACCTCGGCCGGCGACCAGGCGTTCTCGTCAGCGAGGGGTACCGCCCGGCGGCACTGGTCGATGCCGGTGTAGCTGGGGTGGAGCATCGCCCAGGCCTCCGCCTCGTCGATGGAGACGTGGTCGTTGTAGGTGGCCATGCTGAGGATGATCACCGCGGCTCGGAGATGTCTCGCGTACCGCATCTCGAAGCAGGTCGAGCGCACAGCGCTGGTGATGCGCAGACCGTCATCAACCTTGACCTCACGATGGTCGAACCGCTCCTCGCACAGACGGACGATCGGCTGCGGCCTCACCAGCCGCCGCGGCTGCGCGATCGGAACGGGTCGCGGTGTCTGGCCGTCGCCTTCCAGTCCGTCGAACCAGCGCGACCGGAGCCACGCCATCGCTCCCCAGCCCGTGACCGCTGCCGGCGCGACCACCAACACACCCGCCTCGGCGACCCGCTGCTCGGGAGACAGGTCGACGTGCCTCGGCACGTACAAACCGTGGCTGCTGGGCCGGAACTCTCCACACTGCTGGAGGGCGCCTCTCACATCGGCCCGCGACAGTGAGCTCCTGGCAACCGGCACCACGACGCCGTGCTCAGTCCCCCAGGTCTGCATGACCGGAGTCCTGCCCCGCTGAAGACGTGCCGAAATTGGCTGTCCACAGCTCCCCGGTCTGGGGATAGTCCCTGACGTTGTGGCCCGCCGTACGGCGTGTCGGTGGCCAGTTCGTCAGGGACTATCGCCACCGACCGCCGTTACTGGTTCTTCTTCACCTTGTAGGTCAGCTTGACGGTGGTGACGTTGCCCGCGTTGTCCGTCACGGTGGCCGTCACCTTGACCTTGCTGCCCTTCTTCTTCTGCTTGACCTTGCACTTGCCGGCCAGGCCGGAGAGCGCATCTGAGGCCTTGCACTTCGGCTTCATCAGGTGCGGGTAGGTCTTGCCCTTCTTGACGCCCTTGACCTTCACCGTCGGCTTGACGAGGTCGATGTCGAGGTCGGAGACAGTCGCCGTCGCGGCGGCGAAGTCGCCGTTGTGGATCGTCCGGCTCACCGACTGGTTGGCGCCAGAGGTCGACACGGTGACCGGGGCCGGGCAGCCGCCGCTGATCGGCGAGCTTCCGGCCGTGCAGGTGAATGTCACCGTGACCGGTGCGCCGTACCAACCCGAGGCCGTCTTGAGCTTGCTCGAGCTCGGCGCCCCGCCGATCGTCGGACCGGTGCCCACGGTGCAGTTCAGCGTGCCGGCCCGGAGGGTGTTACCGCCGGTGTTGCCGTCGTCGGCCCAGAAGACCGGCTTGACCCCACCCACGCACTCGGTGCGCGAGGAGACCGCGAAGCCCTCGTTGTTGAGGTTGGCCATCCCCGTCGGCCGCTCGCGCTGCACGTCGACCACGAAGTTGCCTTGGTCGGGGCCAGGCGCCGTCTCGACGTAGAGGTGCGAGGTCCGGCCACCGCAGTTGTTGTCGCACTCGGCCCAGAGCTCGCTGCGCTCCGGGTCGTAGACCAGTTCGGTCACCGTCGACATGACTCTCTCGACGGTCGCGATCCTCGTGAAGGTGTTGTTGATGTGGTTGAGCGCGTAGCCGATCATCTGACCGGTCTGCTCGACACCGACGAAGAACAGTCCGGTGCCGTGGTTGGGGTAGTCCGCAGGGTTGTACGTCGTCCCGCCGGTCTTCTTGAACCCCTTGGCGGTCAGGTAGCTGTCGGGAACCCAGGCCACCGCCTCGGGGCCGAAGTTGGCGCCGAGGCCGGGCAGGTCGGCGGTCAGGTTCCAGTCGTTGGTCGCGGTGAGCGCCCCGCCGGCTCCCGTGGGGGCGTAGCGCAGGATCGCCGGCCTGCTGATGCCGTTGTTGTCACCGTCGCGCTCGGTGGCGACGTACACACCGCCGGCCGCGCCGGCGTCCGTGATTGTCACGCCTTCCGCGTCGGGCCTGCCGATGCCGTTGGTGTAGTTGAGGTCGAAGGTGGCCGTCGGCGCCCAGGTGCCGCCCGAGTTGGCGACCTTGAAGAGGGAGCCGGTGCCGTTCTGGACGGCCCAGAGCGTGCCGGGCGCCGCGCTGCCGCTGCCCTCGTAGGCGAGGCCGCTCACGTCGCCGCCGCCGAAGGCGTTGGCTGCGTCGACGGCGGTGACCGCGTTGCCTCCGAACCAGCTGTTGCCGGGCGCGCAGACGTTGGGCAGCCCCTTGGTCCCGACCTCCACGTCCGCGAAGGTCGTGCTGCCCTCGGGGCACGCGGACAGCGTCGTGGTGAGGGCGCTCGCGGGGTAGACCTGGCTGTCGACGAGGGTGACCCCGTCGGAGGCGAAGACCCGGACCGTGTCGCCGTTCCCGAGCCCGGCCATGTCCACGGCGTAGTAGCCGCCTGCCGGCACGATGGTGCCCGGCGGGACGGTGACGTTGTTGGTGTCACCGACGTCCTTGACGATCCAGCCGCTGATGTCGACCGGGCCGAGTCCGGTGTTCTTCAGCTCCACCCAGTCGTCAACGATCCCGTCGCTGGACTCGATCTCGTTGATTGCCATGTCGGTGTCGGCGGCGTTGGCCGCCGGCGCCGGCAGGGCCGCCAGCGCGCCGAGCGCGAGTGGCACAGCGGTGAGGGTGGTCAGGACGAGACGACGCGTGCGCATCAGGGACACCTGGGGTAGGTGGACTAGCAGCCTAGGGACGGGACCAGCCCGTGCCCATAGCCCGCCAGGGTCGTCTCTTGATCAGCCGAAGCGACCCGAGATGTAGGCCTCGGTGGAGTCGATGTCCGGGTTGCTGAACATCTTCTTGGTGCTGTTGAACTCCACGAGGTGCCCGGGCTGCCCGGCCGCCTTGAGGTTGAAGAAGCCGGTGTCGTCGGAGACCCGCGCCGCCTGCTGCATGTTGTGGGTCACGATGACGATCGTGTAGTCGGTCTTGAGCTCGTGGATCAGGTCCTCGATGGCGGAGGTCGAGATCGGGTCGAGCGCGGAGCACGGCTCGTCCATGAGCAGCACCTGCGGCTCGACCGCGATCGCGCGGGCGATGCAGAGCCGCTGCTGCTGGCCACCGGAGAGGCCCATGCCGGGCTTGTTGAGCCGGTCCTTGACCTCGGTCCAGAGGTTGGCGCTGCGCAGCGACTTCTCGACGATGGAGTCGGACTCGCTCTTCTTCATCCGCTTGGAGTTGAGCCGGTTGCCGGCCAGCACGTTGTCGTAGATGGACATCGTGGGGAACGGGTTCGGGCGCTGGAAGACCATGCCGATCTGGCGGCGTACGGCGACCGGGTCGATCGTCGGGTCGTAGAGGGACTGCCCGTCGACCATGATCTTGCCTTCGACCCTGGCCCCCGGGATCACCTCGTGCATCCGGTTCAGAGACCGCAGCATCGTCGACTTGCCGCAGCCGGACGGGCCGATGAACGCGGTCACCGACCGCGCCTTGATGGTCATGTTGACGCCCTGGACGGCGAGGAAGTCGCCGTAGTAGATGTCGAGGTCGGAGACGTCGATGCTCTTGGCCATTGGTTGGTCAGCCCTTCTTGACTGCGAAGATCCGGCCGATGAGGCGCGCGATCAGGTTGAGCGCCATCACGATGACGATGAGAGCGAGCGCGGCGCCCCAGGCGCGCGCGATACCGGGCGGGTCGGTCCCCGGCGCTGCGTCGAACGCGACCGTGCCGGGCTGGGTGAAGGAGTAGTAGATGTAGACGGGCAGCGTGGTCATCCGCTCGCCGAAGAGGTTGAAGTTCACCGAGTCGGTCTTGCCGGCGATCACCAGCAGGGGAGCGGTCTCGCCGATCACGCGGGCGATGGCGAGCATGACCCCGGTGATGATGCCGCCGAGCGAGGTGGGCAGCACGACCTTCATGATCGTGCGCCACTTCGGGACACCCAGGGCGTACGACGCCTCACGCAAGTCGTCGGGGACCAGGCGCAGCATCTCCTCGGTGGAGCGCACCACGATCGGGATCATCAGCAACGACAGAGCCACCGAGCCACCGAAGCCCAGCCGGATCTGCGGACCGAAGATCAGCACGAAGACCGCCAGCGCGAAGAGGCCGGCCACGATCGACGGGATGCCGGTCATCACGTCGACGAGGAACGTGATCCAGCGGGCGAGCCGTGTCCCCTTGCCGTACTCCACGAGGTAGATCGCGCAGAAGAGCCCCACCGGGACCGAGATGATCGCGGCGGCCAGCGTCACCAGCAAGGTGCCGATGATCGCGTGGTAGATGCCGCCCTGCGCGTCGCCCACGACGTTGCGCATGTCGAAGGTCAGGAAGTCCACGTTGATCTCGGGCAGCCCGTTGTCGAGGACCGTCCAGATCAGCCATATCAGCGGGACTACGGCGACGCCGAAAGCCGTCCACACCAGCGACGTCATCAGCCGGTCGACCGCTCCGCGGCTTCCCTCCATCGTGGCCGCCCACAGAGGCAGGCCGGCCACGAACAGCACCGCGGCCACCACGAGGAACGCCGGGATCCCCCAGCCCAGCAGCAGCGCCAGCAGTCCGGCCGCGCCGAGGGCGACCGCTCCGGCGAGGGCGGGCCCCCAGTTGGGGAGTCGCGGCGCGGTCAGGGGCAGGTGGGTCCGCTGGTCGGCGGCGGTCTCGGTCGCGGTCATCGGGTGAACTTCCGCTCGGACCTGGCGACGACGGCGCGCGCGGCGAAGTTGACCGCGAAGGTGAAGGCGAACAGCACCAGGCCGGTCGCGATCAGCACGCTTAGCTTGGCCGGTGTCGCCTCCGCGAAGCTCGACGCGATGTTGGACGCGATGGTCGCCGGGTTGGTGTTGGAGATCATGTTGAGGGTGACCACCGGGCTGGCCGAGAGCACCATCGCCACGGCCATCGTCTCGCCCAGGGCCCGACCCAGTCCGAGCATGACCGCGGAGACCATGCCGGAGCGTGCGTAGGGGAAGACCGCGTAGCGGATCATCTCCCACTTGGTGGCGCCCAGGGCCAGCGCGGCCTCCTCGTGGAGCCGGGGCGTCTGGGCGAAGATCTCCCGGCAGATCGCGGTGATGATCGGCAGGATCATGATCGCCAGCACCACGCCGGCGGTCAGCACGGTCTTGCCGGTCACCGAGGCCGGGCCCTTGAAGAAGGGGATGAAGCCGAGGTTGTCATCGAGCCACTTCTGGACGGTCACCAGCTGCGGCGCCAGGGTCCGCGCTCCCCAGAGGCCGAAGACGACCGAGGGCACGGCGGCCAGGAGGTCGATCACGTAGGCCACGGGAACGGCCAGCGCCTTGGGCGCGTAGTGCGAGATGAAGAGTGCGATCCCGAGCGCGAACGGAACGGCGATGACCAGCGCGATGAGCGCGGCGAAGATCGTGCCGTAGAGCAGGCGGCCGACGTACGGGAAGAAGCTGTCGAGCGGCGCGTAGTTGGACGCCGGCTTGTTGATGCCGGGGATGCCCTCGACAGCGAGGAAGATGAACACGGCCGCCAGGGCCGCCAGGATGACCAGTCCGGCACCGCGGGCGAGGCCCGCGAAGACGCGGTCGCCGCGCTGGGTCGGGGGGCTGGCCTGCTGCTCAGCCTCGGTGGTGGTGGTCACTCTGCTCCTGCTCGGGTGTGGTCCGGGTCAGGGACCGTGCTGCGGCGAGCGGACCGGTGTCCGACCCGCCGCATCACGGATCTCCTGAGACCTGTGCTTGCCCTACTTGATCGCGTCGATGATTCCGGCGGCCTCGTCGGCCATCTCCGAGTCGAGCGGCGCGGAGCCCGCCTGGTCGGCGGCCGCCTGCTGTCCGTCCTCCGACACGATGTAGGAGAGGAAGCCCTTGACCAGGGCGCCTTCGCTCGCGTCGTCGTAACTGGGGCAGGCGATCAGGTAGGACGCCAAGAGCAGCGGGTAGGCACCCGACTCGGTCGATGTGCGATCCACCTCGACGGCCATGTCGTTGGCACCCCGACCCTCGACCCGCGGCGAAGCGGCCACCACCTGCGCGGCACCTTCGGCCGACGGCGCGTTGAACTCCTCACCCACGCCGATCGCGACGAGGCTCAGCCCGCCGGCCTGGCTCTCGTCGGCGTAGCCGATCGCGCCCTCGCCGGCCTTGACCGCGGCCACGAGGCCCGAGGTGCCCTCGGCGGCCTCGCCACCCTGGATCGGCCAGACGCCGTCCGGATCGTAGGACCAAGCACCGTCGGCGGCCTTGGAGAGGTAGTCGGTGAAGTTGCCGGTCGTGCCGGAGTCGTCCGAGCGGTGCACCGGGGTGATCGCCGTGTCCGGAAGATCCGCGTTCGGGTTGTCGGCGGCGATCGCATCGTCGTTCCACGTGGTGATCTTGCCGTCGAAGATCTGGGCGATCGTCTCGGGCTTGAGGTTAAGCTCGTCAACGCCGGGCAGGTTGAAGATGACCGCGATCGGGCTGATGTAGGCCGGGACCTCGATCACATCGCCCCCGCACCGCTCGTTGGCCGCGTCGAGCTCGCCCTCGTCGGTGCTGAGCGCCGAGTCGGACCCGGCGAAGGCGAAGGCGCCGCTGATGAAGTTCTCGCGACCGGTGCCGGAACCCACCGGGTCGTAGTTGATGGTGGCCCCCGAGTTCTCGCCCTGGAAGCCTGCCCGCCAGACGCCTTGGGCTGCCTCCTGCGCCGAGGAGCCGCCGCCGTTCAGCGTGCCGCTGAGGCTGCCGCCGTCGCTGCTGCCACCGTCATCACCGCTGTCGTCGCTGCCGCTGTCGTTGCTCGCGCCGCAGCCGGACAGAACCAGCGCAAGCGCGGCAATGCCGGGGACGATCGCGCGGCGGATGGACATCGTCTTCACACGTATCTCCTGAGTCTTTTTGGGACTTACGACGTGAACGTAGGGAGGAGAGGTGTCTGGTCCTGTGGGCGTGGGTGAACGGCACGTGAACGGGGCCGGTCCGTCTCATGGCGCTCGCGCAGGCGTGAGACGACAATCACGTGAACGACGGCGCGCCGAGTCTCAGGACGTGGTTCAGCCGACCCGGTGTCGCTCGGCCGCCCGGATCCGGCCCTTGCGCAGGTGCAGGACGATCAGCTCGCCGGTCGCGAGCCCGGGATCCTCGAGCCCGACGGCGTCGAAGACCATCGGCAGCACGGGTCGGTGCGTGCAGACGACCAGCCCGCCCGCCGAGGCCGGCCGCTCGTACAGCCCGTCCGTCAGCGCGGCGAGTACGCCGCGGACGGCCTTCGGGCTGGCGTCCTCCTCGCTGAGCTGGTCCTGGGTGCGCAGCTTGCGCCCGGTGGCCGCGGCGTACGGCTCGAGGGTCTGGACGCACCGGGTGCTGGACGAGCTGACAAGCCGGCGCACGTCGTACGCCGAGAGCACCGGCAGGAGCCGATCCGCCTGGTGCTTGCCGGTGGCCAGCAGCGGGCGCTCCCGGTCGTCGGCGCGCCAGGCCTTCCGCGAGCGGGCCTGGCTGTGTCGCAGGATCACCAGGGTCCGCGTCTTCTGCGCGTGCGCGAGCGCCTCGTCGAGGGTGTCGATGTCGAACTCGTAGGTCAGCCGGCGCCGCGCCTTGTCGATCGGGAACCAGGCGACCTCGTCGATCTCGGCGTTCGGCTCGTAGCCGCCGACGTCGCCGTCGCCCACCGCGCGGCCGACCCAGTATTGGACCAGCTTGGTGCCGACCCGGATCGGGTAGCGCTGGCTGCGCAGCGGCACCCCGAGCCGGACCCGGACGCCGGTCTCCTCCTCGACCTCGCGCACCGCGGCCGCGGTCGCATGCTCGCCGCGGTCGAGCTTGCCCTTGGGGAAGGACCAGTCGTCGTACTTCGGCCGGTGCACGAGAAGCACCGTTGCGCCGGGTCCCAGCACCACCGCCCCGGCCGAGACGACCTCGCGCGCACGTCCAGTCGGCGGGGACATGACAAAAGTGTTCCACGCCCGAGGCCGCGTGCGCTTCGCGCACCCATGGCACGCACCGCTTTGTTGGCGTCGCTTGGAAGGCGCCCAGCCTGCCCGCACTCCACCGCCTTGCGATGCACGCACCCTGAGCACGCCAAGCGTTACGCGGCCTCGGGCGTGGAACACTCGTCTCACACCAACTTGTCGAGGAGGAGACCCGGTTTGGCACAGCCGTGGAGACGCCGGCTGACCGTGGTCGGAGGCGCAGCCCTGGTCCTCGTCCTCCTCGCCGCCGCTGCTGTCGCCGGGGTGCGCTGGTGGCAGGACCGGCACCGCACCGACCTGGAGCGGGCCCTCGCCTACGCACCCTCCGACACGGCGCGCTACTCGTGGACGGACTGGGCCGGCGTACGCCGCGAGCTCGGCGCCGACCTCGACGACCGATCGTCGGCCCAGGACGTCGAGCAGTTCCTGTCCGACGGCTTCGACGCCGACCTCACCTCCGGCTCGGCGATGGTCGACTCGGCCACGGCGCTGCAACAGGCCTTCGGCTTCTCGCCCGCCGACGTCGACTGGGAGCTCCTCGCCCAGAGTGACACGGGCTCCGTGCTCGTCGCCGGTCTGCCGGATCGCCTCGACGTCGACCAGCTCGGTGACGGCTTCGAGGCACTGGGGTATGCGCGACCCGATGAGGACGACGGGGTGTGGAACGGTGGCGAGGAGCTCGTGGCCCGGATCTCCGCCAGCAACGGCAGCAGCCTGTCCCCACAGTTCCAGTACCTCGCCCTCGACGCCGACAGGCACCTGCTGCTCGCCAGCGACAGCGGCCCCTACCTGCGGGAGGCCGTCGGCGACGTCGACGAGGACCTCGACGACGACGGTCTCCGCGACGTCGCGTCGGCGGTGGCCGAGCCGCTCTCCGCCGCCGTCTACACCGGCGACTTCGCGTGCAAGTCGCTGGCCATGGCCCAGGCCGACGAGGACGACCAGAGCACCGCGGACCAGCTGGTCGCGCAGGCCGGGCGCGTCGACCCGATGACCGGCTTCGCGATGGCCGTCGAACCAGACCGGCAGGTGACGGTGGCGATGGCGTTCGAGACCGAGGACCAGGCGCGTCGCAACGCCGACAGCCGCGCGAAGCTCGCCGCCGGGCCCGCGCCCGGCCAGGGTGGCGACTTCGGCGAACGGTTCACGCTCGGACCGGTGACCGCCGACGGTTCGGTGGTGCGCATGGAGCTGGAACCGGTCGACGACAGCCCGGTGCTCTCCGACCTGTCGACCGGGCCGGTGCTGTTCGCGACCTGTTGAGGATGCGGGCCGAGCGCAGCGAGGTCCGCTCCGAGACGGGTCATCGCCGACCCGGCGGTACTGCTGCCCGCGCCCGAAGGGCCCGCGTCGGCAGTAGCGCCGTGTCGGCGCGACTGGCACCTGCTCGCGCTGGCCGTGCGACTCGCCCACGGCTGGACCTGCCGCCTCTGAGCGGCGCCGAGTCAGACGACGCTGAGCGCGTGGGCGAGCGCCAGCCGAAGCCGCTGCCACCACCGCTGCTTGGGCATGCCCCGCAGTAGCCAGGCCGGGCGCCTCGAACGCTCGCCCGTTGGGGTGAATCAGCTGAACGAGCGCAACCGCAGGCTGTTGGTCACGACGAACACCGAGGACAGGGCCATCGCCGCCCCGGCGAGCATGGGCGTCAGCAGTCCGGCCGCGGCGATCGGCAGGGCCGCGACGTTGTAGGCGAATGCCCAGAACAGGTTGCCCCGGATCGTGGCCAGGGTGCGCCGGGCCAGCCGGACCGCGTCCGCGGCCACCCGCAGGTCGCCGCGCACCAGGGTCAGGTCGGAGGCCGCGATCGCCGCGTCGGTGCCGGTCCCCATCGCGATGCCGAGGTCGGCCGTGGCCAGCGCCGCGGCGTCGTTGACGCCGTCACCCACCATCGCCACCACCCGGCCGCGGGCCTGCAGGTCGCGGACGGCGGCCACCTTGCCTTCGGGCAGCACCCCGTCCACGACCTCGTCGATCCCGACCTCGGCGGCGACCGCGCGCGCCACCTGCTCGTGGTCGCCGGTGAGCAGCACCGGCTCGAGGCCGAGCCCGCGCAGCATCCGCACCGCGTCGACCGAGGTCTCCTTGACGGTGTCCGCGACCTCGAGCACGCCCCGGGCGTGGCCGTCCCAACCGGCGACCACGGCGGTGCGGCCGAGCCTGCGCGCGTTCGCGACCGCGGCCCCCAGCTCGGCGGGCACCACGAACCCCTCGTCGGCGAGGAGCTCGGGGCGTCCGACCAGTACGTCGTGGCCGTCGACGGTGCCGCGGACTCCGCGCCCCTCGAGGTTGCGGAATCCCTCGACCGCGGCGTGCGGCCCGGCGCCGGCCAGCGCCCGGCCGATCGGGTGTTCGGAGGCGGCCTCGAGCGCACCGGCCAGCCGGCGTACGGCGTCGACGTCCTCTCCCTCGGCCGCGACGACGTCGACCAGCGCGAGCTGGCCGGTGGTCACCGTCCCGGTCTTGTCGAGCACCACGGTGTCGATGCGCCGCGTGGCCTCGAGCACCTCCGGACCGCGCACCAGGATGCCGAGCTGGGCACCCCGGCCGGTGCCGACCATCAGCGCGGTCGGCGTGGCCAGGCCCAGGGCGCACGGGCACGCGACGATCAGCACCGCCACCGCCGCGGTGAACGCGGTCGCCGCCGCGGCGCCGGTGCCCAACCAGAAGCCGAGCGTCGCCACCGAGAGGGCGATCACCGCCGGGACGAAGACCCCCGAGATCCGGTCTGCGAGCCGCTGCGCCTGGGTCTTGCCGTGCTGAGCCTCCTCCACCATCCGGGCCATCCGGGCCAGATGGGTGTCGCTGCCCACCCGAGTGGCCCGGACGACGAGCCGTCCGTAGGTGTTCATCGTGGCGCCGGCCACCGACACTCCCGGGCCTACGTCCACAGGCATCGACTCGCCGGTCAGCAGCGCGGCGTCGACCGCCGACGTACCGCTCTCGACGACACCGTCCGTCGCGACCTTCTCCCCCGGCCGGACCACGAAGACGTCCCCGACCCGCAGCTCGGCGACGGGGAGCCTCGTCTCGATGCCGTCGCGGATCACGGTGACGTCCTTGGCGCCGAGCTCCATCAGCGCCCGCAGCGCAGCTCCGGCCCGCCGCTTGGAGCGCTTCTCGAACCAGCGGCCCGCCAGGAGGAACGTCGTGACCCCGGCCGCGGCCTCGAGGTAGATGTTGTCGAGCCCGTTGGTCCGCTCGAGGGTGAACCGGAACGGGTGCGTCATGCCGATGACGCCCGCAGTGCCATGGAAGAGGGCGACCAGCGACCAGCCGAAGGCAGCCAGCACGCCTACCGAGACGAGGGTGTCCATGGTGGTGCTGCCGTGTCGCAGGTTGACCAGCGCGGCCCGGTGGAAGGGCCAAGCGCCCCAGACGACGACCGGCGCGGCCAGGGTCAGCGACAGCCACTGCCAGCCGTCCACCTGGAGCGCCGGGACCATCGCCATCAACACCACCGGCAGGCTGAGCAGCGCCGATGCCAGCAGGCGCTGGCGGAGTCCGTCGAGCTCGGGGTCCCGTACGTCGGACTCGGCCTCGGCCGGCTCGGCCGCGGGCAGGCTGGCGGCGTACCCGGCCGCCGCAACGGTCGCGAGGAGGTCGTCGGTGGAGACTGTCGCGGGTCGGCTGACCAGGGCCCGTTCGGTGGCGTAGTTGACGCTGGCCGTGACGCCCTCGAGCTTGTTGAGCTTGCGCTCGATGCGGTTCGCGCAGGACGCGCACGTCATGCCCGTGATGTCGAGCTCCACGTCGTGGTGCAGCGCGTCAGTGGTCATCGGCCACCGTCACCGTGAAGGCAGCCGTGTGCACCGCGCGCACCGTGCTGGAAGTCGAGGAACAGCCGGTAGCGGCCGCTCGAGGGGAAGGTGGTGCGGAACGCGATCTCAGGCCCTGGCCCGCCCTCCTCGGGGTGCACGTGCAGGTATCCGATGTCGCCGTCGCGCAGCGCGACCAGGTGGCCGTAGGCGCCGAGATAGGGCTCGAGGTCCGTGACCGGAACGCCGTCCTTCGTCACTGTCGCGGTCAGGACGGTCTCCTCGTGCGCCGCCGCCGTGCGCTCGAGGGTCACCTCGTAGCCGTCGACCGCCACCACACGCGTGTCCGCTCCCAACGGCTCCGGCGCGAACTCGCCGGGCACCATCAGGTCGGTGCCGAGCACCTGTTGCTCGCTGCCGGACGGCGTGAAGTCGGCGACGACGCGCCAGGCGCCGGGCGTCAGGTCGACGTCCGTGCTCCACTCGCCAGTGGGGTCGAGCTCGGGATGGACGTGCTGGAACTGGGTGAGGTCGCGGCGTACGACGACCAGGTGGAGGTCACGCTCGTGCTGCTCGTCGTACGACGTGACCGGGTCGCCGTCCGGTCCGGTGACCGTGAACGCCAGCCGCTGCCGGCCGGCCTCCAGCTGTGGCCTGACCAGCGTGAGCGCGTAGCCGTCGACCGACGCCTCCAGCCCAGCCACGCCGTGCTCGGTCATCTCGCCCATGTCACCAGAGTCCTCGGCCATGTCGTGCGCCGGCTCGGTCGGCTCCGCGGCGACCGGACCGACGAGGTGACCCATTCCGAGGGCCACGGCGAACAGCGCCGCACAGCCGGCGGCGAACCCCAGGACACGAGACCAGACGTTCATGCCAACGAGTACCCGGCCTCCTCGACGGCGGCCGCGACGGCCGTGGCGTCGAGGAGGGCGGCGCTGGTGACGACGACCTGGCCGGTCGTGTGGTCCGCCCGCACGGCGGAGACGCCCGCGAGCTCGCCGATCTCTTCCTGGACCGAGAGCTCGCAATGGCCGCAGGTCATGCCGGTGACGGCGTACGTCGTGGTGGTGGTCATGAGCGCACCAACCTCGTGATCGCGTCGATGGCCTCGGTGACCTTGTCGCGGCCCTCCTGGTCTCCGGCCTTGGCCGCGTCGACGACGCAGTGGTTCAGGTGGTCCTCGAGCAGGGTGAGGGAGACAGCCTGCAGTGCCTTGGTGACCGCGGCGACCTGGGTGAGAACGTCGATGCAGTAGGCGTCCTCGTCGACCATCCGCTGCAGCCCTCGGGCCTGTCCCTCGATCCGGCGCAGCCGCTTGAGGACGTCGTCCTTGCGATGGGTGTAGCCGTGCACTTGTTCCATGCGATCTACCCTACCCCCCTAGGGTATACAGCACAAGGCCGACGACGACCTGAGTCCCCACACCCAATGGGAGCGGGGGAGCGAAGCGACCTGGTCTTTTCGCGAGCGCAGCGAGCGCGCCCGCGCGATCGGCCAGGTGCGCGTGACGGACGGCGAAGCCGCGAGCGCAGCGAGCAGTCCGTCGCGCGTCCTGGCCGAAGCTTGCGCGGGGTATCAGGTGACGCCGAGGATCCGGTCGATCTCGGCCGTCGTCATGTGCTCGTCGGCCTCGCTGGCCGCGATGATGAGGTTGGTGGTGAGCTCTACTTCGCTCAGAAGGTCGGCGTCCTCGAGCGTCACGTCGAACTGATCGTGCATGCCGAGACCTCCCTCCACGTAGACGTACCCACCTTGGTGCGACAGCGACCCAGGATGCACCCTGCTGCCGCCCAGCGTAGTCGTCGGGGTCACGAGAGACAGTGATCCGATCGGGTGGTGGGAGACCACCCACAAGGGCCGTGCCTCCTACCTCGGGCCTGGAACGCACGAGACCCCACCCGATCGGGTGGGGTCTCGCGACGGTGGTCCAAAAGTCAGAGGGGACGAACGTTCTCCGCCTGCGGGCCCTTGGGGCCCTGGGTGACGTCGAACTCGACCTTCTGGTTCTCGTCCAGGGACTTGTATCCCTGCGACTGGATCGCCGAGTAGTGCACGAAGACGTCGTCGCCGCCGTCCTCCTGCGCAATGAAGCCGAAACCCTTCTCGGCGTTGAACCACTTCACGGTGCCCTGAGCCATTGCTCGCTTACTCCTTAGTCGGGGCGTGAGGCCGCCAACTCGACGACCCCGCAATAGATGCGGTGACTCGCCGCTCCCGACCTGGGGGGTCTCCCCCACAAGCAGAAACGCCGTTGGTCCCAAAACCCCACCGGCGTCAGACCAGCTGGATGTTGCACCTGTTGCTGCCGCAAACAGTACCAATATCGGCCGAGGAGGGAACCCGTCGGAGCCGGGATCTGGACCGTACGCCGGCTCCGCGCGTACGCGTCGACTGCTGTCACCGTTCTGTGGATTGCAGGTGGTCGGGCTGTTGCAACTGTCTATACCGGGGTCACCCACAAGCGTCCCGAATGTCACAGAGAGCCCCTTCAGTCACAGATCGTTCAACCGATCGGACTAGTCCGAAATGACTATGACAACGCCGATCTACTGATCATCCACAGAACATCTTCATCGGTTGTTACCGGATGGCGAAGGTAGGGCCGTGACCTACCCCCGAGGTCACCGACCCCCACCGGTTCCGCCGGACGTGAACCCCCGGCCGTTTCCCCCGACGGCCCACGTACGACGGACCACAACCCCCTGGATGGCCCCCGATGTCCACCCCCACGCTCGGCTTCCCCAGCCGACTCGCGATTCTTGCCGTCGCCGCGGTCGGCGCCTCGCTGACACTCCCCCCGTCGACCGCGCACGCCGCCGGAGCCACGACGTACTACGTCTCGCCCGCCGGCTCCGACGCGAACAACGGCACCTCGCCCGGCAGCGCCATCCAGTCGCTCGGCCGGGCGTCGGGGCTGCAGCTCAACCCGGGTGACCAGGTGCTCCTGCAGCGCGGAGCCACCTTCTCCGGCAAGCTCGCCGTCTGGCGGTCCGGCTCGGCCGGCGCCCCGATCACCATCGGCGCCTACGGCTCGGGCAACAAGCCGGTCGTGACCGGCGACTGCCTCGAGGTCGGCGGTTCCTTCATCACGATGACCGACTTCACCGTCGCCTACTGCAACTCCAACGGCATCTGGACCGACGGCACCGGCAACGTCATCACCAACGTCGAGGCGACCCACAACATCCATGGCATCGACGTGGCAGAGCACGCCAGGAACACCAAGGTCGTCCGCAACTACTTGCACCACAACGACCGGATGGCTCCCAACACCCCGGGCGCCTTCGACGACTACGGCGCGGTCGGCGTGGTCGTCCAGGGCGACAACACCGAGGTCGCCTACAACACCATCACCGACAACTGGGCTGCGTCCGCCGACTTCGGCACCGACGGCTCGGCGGTCGAGATCTACGGCGGCATCGGCTCCTTGGTGCACCACAACACCGCCAACAACAACCGGACCTTCACCGAGCTCGGCAACAACCGCTCGGCCGACACGACCTACGCCTACAACCAGGTCACCTCGAGCCTGCGAGACACCGAGTTCCTGATCACCCGCGGTGACGCCGACTTCTTCGGCCCGGTCCGCGGCACGGTCGCCGTGAACAACTCGGTGAAGCTCACCGGCGCGAACTCCCTCGGGTTCTCGTGCTACGCCGGCTGCACTCCCTCTTACTTCATGCTCTACAACAACGTGCTCGACGTCGCCGGCCGGATCGGCTACCTCGAGGGCTCGATGACCGGCGGCAACAACGTCTACTGGCGCGGCTCGATGTCCGGCCTGCAGCTGATGAACGGCGACCAGTACATCGACCCGCAGTTCAAGGGCTCGCGCCTCATCCCCGCCGCCAACAGCCCCCTGGTCGACGCAGGCCGGCCTTCTCCGATGAAGAAGGACCTCAACGGCGTACGGGTCGGCGTGGACGGCAACGGCGACGGCCGGCGCGGCGCTGACATCGGCGCCTACGAGGCCAAGGCCAAGGGTCACCGCGGCGGCAAGGGCGGCAAGGGCCATCACGGCGGCAAGGGCCACAACGGCGGCAAAGGCCATCACGGCGGGCAGTGGGCGCAGCACGGCATCAAGAACGGCCGCCTCGCCCTCCGCACCTAAGACCTTGCCCGGGGGACCCCAAGGGGTCGGGGTTCCCCGGGCTCGGATGGGAGCCTCGGCTCCCAACCCCCGCGGAAGTCTTCACTCCCGCACCGGACCCAGCTTCCTACCGCCAGCCCGGGGGTGACAGGAAACGAAGTCCACAGGACGTCCCGGCCCAGGGGGGCCGGGACGTTCGCTTTGTCCAGGACGTCCCGGACTGGCCCCCAAGGGGGCCGGGACGTTCGCTTTGTCCAGGACGTCCCGGACTGGCCCCCAAGGGGGCCGGGACGTTCGCTTTGTCCAGGACGTCCCGGACTGGCCCCCAAGGGGGCCGGGACGTTCGCTTTCCGGCACATCCTGGGCCGGCCCCAAGGGGCCGGCGGTGCCGTCGTACCGGGACCCTAGACTCCTGAGTTCTGTGGGCCCTTAGCTCAGTTGGTAGAGCATCGGACTTTTAATCCGCTGGTCGTCGGTTCGAGCCCGACAGGGCCTACTCAACGCTTCCGCAGGTCACGGCTGGTGTGCCCTGACCGGTAAGCACTCACCGCCGCCCTCACCTCGACGTTCCTAGCCCCAGAAGATCGGATCGCCGCTGTCTGCGATGTGGTCGAGGAGCGCTTGGATGTTCTTCGTGGGTCGTTTCCGGTCGTACTCGTGGAACTTGAGGTTGCGGTCGCGCCCGTAGATGGCCCACAAGCCGGTCGAGGAGGTGTAGCGCAACCGAGCGATCGGGAACCGCGTCTGGTCACCCGCATCGTTCCAGGGCGGTCGCACTTCGACGATCGTCACGTGACTGGGCGCCACGTCGGCCTCGACCTTCAGTTGAGCCCACAAGTGCTCGGGGACTCGCTCCCGACACCGAGAGCTCGATCCGCTGCAGATCGCTCTCTGGAAATGGCCACCACGACATCATGTCCTGCCCAGTCCGGAGTCGGCGGCGGCTACCGAACTGATATCATCAGATATCGAAGGAGCGTGTGAGATGGCTGACGTGTTGATCCGTGACGTTCCCGAGTCAGTTCTGACGGCTGTCGACGCGCATGCGGCGCGGTTGGGCCTCTCTCGCGTCGAGTACATCCGCCGCCGGCTGGCCTCCGACGCGGCGGCCTCGAACGTGCAGGTCTCGGCCCAAGACCTTCGCACGTTCGGCGAGCGCTTCGCTGACCTCGCCGACGCGGAGGTGATGGACGCGGCGTGGCGATGACCGACTGGCTCATCGACAAGTCGGCCCTTGTCCGCTTGGGAGACAGTCCCGAAGCCGAGGAGTGGGCGAACCGGATCGAACGAGGCGTCGTCAGGATCACCACCGTGACCAGGCTCGAGGTCGGCTACTCGGCCCGCACCGCGGCGCAGGCTCGAGCGGCCTTCCGTCGCCCGCCGATCTCAGCCATGCCCGTCGAGTACCTGACGCCCGCGATCGAGGATCGGTCGCTCGAGGTCCAGCAGCTGCTTGCCGGCAAGGGCCAGCACCGCGCCCCATCGATCCCGGACCTCCTGATGGCCGCGACGGCCGAACTCGCCGGTCTGACCGTGCTCCACCTCGACAAGGACTTCGACATCATCGCCAAGGTCACGGGCCAGGCAGTCGAACGCCTGAGCGTCTGAGCCTGATTCCTCTCGGCTTGACGCATGCCGATATCGGCATATGATGGCGCCATGGCACGAGCAGCGACGACGTCGGACGTCTTCAACGCGATCGCCGAGCCGCAGCGCCGGGAGATCCTGGTGCTGCTGCGGGCGGGTGAGCGGCCGGTGACCGAGTTGGCCCAGGAGCTGGGGATGACCCAGCCGGGGGCGTCCAAACACCTGCGGGTGCTCCGGGAGGTCGGGCTGGTGCGGGACCGCAAGGCAGGCAAGCAGCGCCTGTACGGCCTTGACGCCCGCGGGCTGCGACCGGTCCACGAGTGGACCGGCGGGTTCGAGCGGTTCTGGAACGAGAGCTTCGACCGGCTGGACGCGTACGTGCAGGACCTCGAAGCAGGCAAGGCAGGAGGAGTAGCTGATGACAGCGACAGGACGAGGACGCGCCGGCGCAGTCAGCGACGGCCGACCGCGAGATCGTGATCTCCCGGGTCATCGACGCCCCACGGGAGCTGGTGTTCGAGGCGTTCACCGAGGTGCGGCACCTGTCGCGGTGGTGGGGACCGGAGGGGTTCACCACCACCACGCGGGCGTTCGAGTTCCGCGTCGGCGGGGAGTGGGACTTCGTGATGCACGGACCGGACGGGACGGACTACCAGGAGTGGATCTCCTGGACCGAGATCGCCCCGCCGGAGCGGATCGCGCTGCTGCACGGTGAGTCCCGCGGCGACCCGAACGCCTTCGAGTCGGTCCTCACGTTCGCGCCCGACGGCGCGGCGACCCGGATCGAGATGCGCACGGTGTTCCCCACCAAGGAGCTGCGCGACGAGGCGGTCGAGAAGTACCACGCGATCGAGGGCGGCCAGCAGACCCTGAGCAACCTGGCTGCCTACGTCACCGAGATCGTTCGGAAGGGAGCGGAGGGCTGATGGCCGGGAAGGTGTTCTTCAGCGTGTCGATGTCGCTGGACGGGTTCATCGCGCCCGAGGTCCCTCGAGCGACTTGATGGGGCAGCAGTGGATGGAGCTGCAGCAGTGGGTCTTCCCGCAGCGGTTCTTCCGGGAGAACCTGAAGCTCGGCGAGGGCGGCGAGGAAGGGCGCGACAACGACATCGCGCGGGAGACGTTCGAGCGCACCGGCGCGAGCGTGATGGGCAAGCGCATGTTCGACGCCGGCGAGCAGGCGTGGCCGGAGGAGGCGCCGTTCCACACGCCGGTCTTCGTCGTGACGCACGAGAAGCGTGACCCCTGGGAGCGGCCGGGCGGGACCACCTTCCACTTCGTCAACGACGGCATCGAGACCGCGCTCGACCAGGCCCGCGAGGCCGCCGGCGACCGCGACGTCCGCATCGCGGGCGGCGGCGCGACGATCCTGGAGTACGTGAACGCCGGCCTGATCGACGAGTTCTCGATCGCGCTCTCACCCGTGCTGTTCGGCTCCGGAATCCGCCTGTTCGAGGGCGTGGACGCGGGCCGCGTGGCCCTGGAGCCGGTCCGCGCGGAGCCGACGCAGCGGGTGACCCACCTGACCTACGCCGTCCGGGAGCGGTAACACGCGATTGGAAGGCTGCTCGACGACACCCGGTCGGCGTGCCAGAGCGGATCTTTGATCCGGAGGTCGTCGGTTCGAGCCCGACAGCGGGTCCCCGCCTTGAACATGCGGAGGGGATGGCATGCCGGCCGGTGGAGCCCGGAGGGCCGAATCGACCCAAGTGGCGGATGTCTCCTTGACAATGATTCTGAGTTTCCTCATTATTGAGTGAACTCAGATTACCGACCGCACCCCACAAGGAGAACCAGCATGAGCACGAGCCACGAGCCCGTCGTCACTTCGTACGCGAAGGCGCCGGCCCGCACTGTCACCACTGACGGCACGACCTACGCCTACCGCGAGCTCGGCCCCAAGGGCGGAGTCCCCGTCGTCTTCTTCGTGCACCTGGCCGCGACCCTGGACAACTGGGACCCCCGCATCGTCGACCCCATCGCGAAGAACAGGCACGTCATCACCTTCGACCAGCGCGGCGTCGGTGCGTCCACCGGGAAGGTTCCGGACACCATCGAGGAGGCCGCGGACCACGCCTACGAGTTCATCACCGCGCTCGGCTTCGACCAGATCGACGTCTTCTCGTTCTCGATGGGCGGCATGATCGCCCAGGACCTGATCGTCAAGCACCCCGACCTGGTCCGCAGGCTGGTGCTGACCGGGACCGGCCCGCGCGGAGGCAAGGACATCGACAAGGTCATCGGCGTCACCTACTGGGACATCCTGCGCGCCACGCTGACCCGGTCGGACCCCAAGGAGTTCCTGTTCTTCAACCGCAACGCCGCCGGCAAGCTCGCCGGGAAGGCGTTCGTCAAGCGCCTCCAGGAGCGCACCGCCGACCGCGACCAGGAGATCGGGCTCGGGGCGTTCCGGACCCAGCTGAAGGCGATCGCCAGCTATGGCCGTTCCGCTCCCTCGGACCTGTCGACGTTCACCCAGCCGACGCTGATCGCGAACGGCGACCACGACCGGATGGTGCCCTCGGTCCTCTCCGAGGACCTGTACCACCGCATCAAGGGCAGCGAGCTGATCATCTACCCCGACTCCGGCCACGGTGGCGTCTTCCAGTACCACGAGAAGTTCGCCCCCGTCGCCGCCGCCTTCCTGGCCACCTGATCCGCCCGGCCGGCAACGAGGAGAGAAGTAGAGACATGAGCACGTCAACGTCGAACCCGCAGGTGGGCGTGAGGAAGCACTTCAGCTCGTCCATCCTTCTGTGGATGCGCACCGACCAGCCCCGCCAGACGGGGATGGACCACTGGAAGGGTCCGCACTCGGGCATCATCGCCGCGAGCCCGGGCCTGCAGGAGTACCGGCAGCTCCACCTCGCCGAGGACAACCCCGGCCTCTGGCCCACCACCCTGGGCGTCGAGACCCGGATCCCCGCCGACCGGAAGGTCGACGGAGTCGCGGAGGTCACCTTCCAGTCGGCCCTTTCGCCACTCAAGGGCCGCGCCCAGACGAAGCTGGCGTTCCAGGACGAGATCAACGTGTTCCGGCGCACCCTTCTGTACGCCGGCCTGCCGGGCACCTCCCGCTGGTACGACGCGGCCGGCCAGGCCGACCACGTCGGTGCGCGAACCGCCGTCTACCTGCGCCGCCGGGACGGCGTCAGCGGCCGCGAGTTCCGCAAGGTCGTCAAGGACGAGCTGGTCCCCGCGCTCATCGGCACCGGTGTGTTGAAGGAGCTGCGCACGCAGACGTTCCTGCCCTGGAACGAGAAGACGTGGAACACGCCAGAGGTCGCCCACGACAATCCGGCCGACCAGCGTTTCCACGCCTCGCTCGTCCTCGGGTTCGCCGACCCGGCCGCCCGGACCGCGTTCTTCGAAGGCACCGACGTCAAGCAGCTGTCGCAGACGCTCGCCCCCGTGGCCTCCGCGGTCCACGCCTACGACGTCTCCGCAGCACTGACCTACGTCAAGGACGGCGAGATCCTCCCGCACTACCAGGAGTGACCGGGAGCCCACCCAGTGGTGAATATGCTCATGACTGAGCCACCTCAGAGCCCGAGCTTCCGGAGGACCCGCCATGTCTGTCGCCTCCCAACCGATCGGACGGCGCGAGCGCAACAAGCAGGCCAAGCTCGAGCGCATCACCACCGCGGCCAGCGAGCTGTTCGCCGAACATGGCGTCGGCGAGGTCACCACCCAGCAGATCGCCGACAAGGCGGACATCGGCACCGGGACGCTTTTCCTCTACGCCAAGACCAAGGGCGAGCTCCTGCTGCTGGTGCAGAACGCCCAGTACGCCGCAGCGCTCGAGAAAGGACGGACGGCCGCGGAGACCATCCCCGACGTGCCGGAGGCAGTCCTGTCCATCGTGCGGCCGATCGTGCATTGCAATCGCGCCCAGATCGAGAACGGCCGAACCTACTTGCGCGAGATGGTCTTCGGCGACCCCGAGGAACCCCATCACGGCGAAGCACTCGCCATCGCCGCGCAGACCGAGGAGGCCATCGCGGCTGTGCTGCGCCGTGACAAGCGCGTCGGAGAAGCTGACGCCGCGACCTTGGCGCGCGTCGTGTCCAGCGTGATGTTCCTCAGCATGGCGGCGAGCTTGAACGCCGCGTGGAGTGTCGAGGAGATCGTGCAGGACATCCGCAGGCAGGTCAGCGCGCTGCTGACCCGCTAGTGTCCCGCACCGAAAGTTCGCCACGTAATTCCGCACCCCGAGCACGCACCTCGCGGCGTTGCCGAACCTCGCTGGACGAACAAGTAGAGCGTCGCTCCGACGCCTGGCGATGCACGCACTCGGAGCACGGACTTACGCACCGTACTTCCAGTGCGGGACACTAGTCGCAGGGCGCGGAATTGTGCTGCTCGGAGCTGCCCCCTGAACCAAGGGCCCCCACTTGGGGGATCACGTACGCAGGGGCCCTTGGCGCTCGTTGGACCGTGGACGAGGACACGCTCAGCGGCCAGACGGCGACGCCACAAAGTGGCCAGCATGCCCCATTCCCGCTGGCCGTGCCACCCAGGCAAACAAGCGCTGCGGCCACCCAAACGTGAGCCGCTCACCGTGGCGGATCCCCCACGGTCGCGACGGTGAGCGGCTTACGTCTGTGGCACGCACCACCGTAGAAGTGACCTCGCATGGTTGCTATGACCCACTTGGGTCCACCCCTACGGGTGAGGACGGCCGCCCGTCTCTCGTCGTGTATCAGGGTCGCGCGGTCCGCTCTCTTCACGGACGGCTGGCGATCGCCAGCACCATCCCGTCGGGCGGCCCGCCGTCCGGCTCACAGAAGGGGGCGACCATGCCCAAGCCACTGTCACATGAGGAGATCTCGGCTCAGTTCCTCGAGTCGGGTTCCCTGAACTTCGAGGCCGTCGGCCAGTTCGTGTCGAAGATCGGCCCGGAGCTGGTGACCCGCGACGACGGCCTGCACGGAGTCATCTACGGAAGGTTCAACACGCTCGCGTGCATCCTCCGCGCCGACGACCTCCAGAACGTCTTCGGTGGCCTGCGCGGTGTCGCGGGACTGGCCGAGGCCGTCGATCTGCCGAACGCATAGACGTGCTCCGCGTCGATCAGCCGACGCCCGCAGCACCGTCGAGCCAGGCCGCGACAACGGTCGCGGTCTGGCCCGCGGCGGATCTGGAGCGACGTGTCATCAGGGCGCTGGACTTCGCGGCGGTCGCTGTGTCCGACTTCGGTGAGACGGGGTACGCCGACGCGGAGCGTCCGGCGCTCGGCTTCGGCCCGGAGAAGGTGGTGGCGGAGGCGGCCATGCTCGCCTATGCGTCGCAGGGCGCGAGCTGGACAAGGGCTCTGCGCAAGCGCGTCGACTCCCTGGCCCTGCAGCTCGCACCGCTGGTGCGGTCGGCGCGGGCGCTCGCGGACATGGCTCTCAACCCCGACCAGGTGTTCCGGCGCGCGGTGCCGCACGTGCTCCTCTCCACCCTCGGCCACCGTGACGACGCCTTCGACGACTTCGCTGCCGACAAGTGTCTCCGCGTTCTCTCCCATGCGGTCGACCAGCCCGCGACCGTGCTCGCGGAGCGCCGGTGGGTCACCACCGTCTGGGGTCGGCCGTTCCCCACGATGCCGGATGCCGGGTCAGGCACCGTCCTCACGCATCCGTTCGACCTGCTCGTCGGCTCCCGAGAGGATCCCTACGGGCTCACCCACCTTCTGTTCTACGTCACCGACTTCGGGCGCGCGGCCACTGCCAACGCCGGCCGGCCACACGACGCGATCCTGGCCGACGTCGAAGCGCTGGTCATCCGCTATCTCGACCAGGGCGACTACGACCTCGTGGGCGAACTGCTCATGGCTTGGCCGCAGCTGCGGGAGGAGTGGTCTCCGGTTGCGGCCTTCGCGTTCCGCGTGCTCGCCCACGTCGAGGACGAAGTGGGTCTCCTGCCATGTGGCAACCTCGACCCGGAACGCCTCGCCACCCTGGTGGGCGCTGAGCGAACGCGATACGCCCGCGCCGCGTCGTACCACACCGCTCTCGTCATGGGTTTCCTGTGCGCGGTGGCGCTGCGCGGGGATGCCGCTCCTCCCACAGCGTTGGCCGGGCCGGAGTACCCGGACGACGCATGGCAGACGTTCCGGGCCATGGTCGACGATCGCGGTGGCGACTGGCTGCCGGTCTTCGACCGCTGCGCCGAGTCGGAGAAGCGCACCCTGGCTCCGATGCTGTGCGGTGTCGTGATCACGCAGGCGCTGCGCCGGCAGGACTTCGCCGCGGTGCACGAAGCGCTCGACGCGGCGCGACGGTTCGCTCTGCCTCAGCACCCGTTGCTCGCAGCGGCGGCGGATGCCCTGCGGGCACTCGGCGCCGCCATGGAGATCGGTGCGACGTACGACGTGCGAACTACGTGATGTCCTTCGCCATCTTGACCAGCGGTACGGCCGCACCGCCGCGGTCGTCGGTGAGGCGCTCCACGGCCACGAATCCGCACGCCGTGTAGAGGGGCTCACCGGCCATCGTGCCCATGAGCTCGACCTTCGTGAACCCTTCCGCGGCCGCCGCCTGCTCGCACAGCGAGAGGATCAACCGGCCGACGCCGCGTCGCGCGAACGCGGGACTGGTGTACATCGCGCGCACTCGCGCCGGGTCGACGGAAGGATCGAGCAGCTCGGGGTCGCGCCCCGGAGTCTGGTCACCGCCGTACAGCGTGGCGCGTCGACTCCAACCACCGCAGCCTGCGATCTGTCCGTCCGACTCGATGACGAAGTAGGTGCCGTCCTCCACCAGCTGCGTGTCGATGCCCATGATCGTCCGGCTCGACTCGATCTGCTCCGGTGTCAGGTACCCCGCCTGGAGCTCGCCGATGGCGGCGTCCATCACCGCGGACAGCGCCGCCAGGTCCTCCAGAGTCGCAACGCGATGGGTCAGCATCACCCACCCATTCTCGGCCCGGTCGGTTCACGGCGTGAGCGAGCCCTCGGAGCGGACGGCCCCGACGACGTCGGGCACTGCCAGGATCGAGGCCTGCGCCTCGTCCTCGTCCTCGGTGAGCGAGGCGTGGGTGGACGCGGCCGTGCAGCACGTGGTGACTCTGACGTCTCTTGAATTGGCTAGGTTGAGCACGTGATGAGGTCGAGGAGGGTTGCCGGTCGCTTCAGGCTGCCGTCCTACGACAGCTGCGACGACGAAGACTGACGGGCTGATCGCTGGCGCCTGACCGCCAGCCGAGCACACGCGTCCGCCGTCCGTCTGCCGACCGGAGTCACCGTCATGTCAGCACCGCCGACTCGTCATGTCCTGCTCGTCGTCGCAGCCACCGCCTGTTGGGGGTGCGGCACGGTGCTGAGCAAGCAGGTCCTCGATCGAGGAGTGCCGCCACTGACGCTGCTCGCCATCGAGCTCGCCGCCAGCTGCCTGGTTCTGGTTCTGGCGACCGGCGTGCTTGGGCTCGCGCCGGCCAGGTCACCCGCACTGGGGAGGCTGGCCGCGTTGGGAATCCTCAACCCCGGGATCGCCTACGCCCTGGGACTGCTGGGTCTGCTGACCATCACCGCCAGCATGTCCGTTCTCCTGTGGGCGACCGAGCCCATCCTCATCCTGTTGTTGGCCCGCCTCGTCCTCGGGGAACGGATCGGCGTGCTGACGGCCACCGCCGTCGCCATCGCGCTGGTCGGAGTAGTGCTGGTGGTGCACAGGCCCGGCGCATCCGGAGCAACCACAGGGATCATTCTGAGCCTGGCGGCCGTCTCGGCGTGCGCCCTCTACTCGGTGCTCACTCGCCGGTGGCTGCTCGACGACAGCTCGTTGACCGTGGTGCTGGCCCAGCAGCTCACCGCCCTGGCGTGCGCCGTGGTGGTCACCGCCTTCGTCATTGCCACGGCCGGCGTCGAGCTCGGTCTGCCCACGGACGCGACGACCTGGGCGCTCGCCTGTCTCTCGGGAACCGTCTACTACGGGTTCGCCTTCTGGTTGTTCGTCAGCGGACTCAGAGGTGTGCCGGCATCGACGGCGGGCAGCCTCCTGCCGCTGATCCCGGTCTTCGGTGTCGCGGCGAGCCACGTGGTGGGCGAGCGCCTCGGCGGCGGCCAATGGGTCGGAGCAGCGATCGTCGTCGGAGCCACGACGGTCGTGGCGTCCGGACACGTCCTGCGCCGACCGCAAGACCGGTGAGTGGTCATGGGCGATGGGGTACGACGACGTCGTCGGCCTTAGTGCCGGCGTCGGGATAGAGCGCGAGCGTGATCGCGACCCCGACGCCGAACCCGATCAGTTGCATCGCGATGAACGCCGGCGCGGAGGCGGGGGCGATGCCGGCGAACGTGTCGGAGAAGATCCGGCCGATCGTGACCGCAGGATTGGCGAACGACGTGGAGCTGGTGAACCAGTACGCCGCCCCGATGTAGGCGCCCACGGCGGGCGCCGCGACGGCGCCGCGCCCAGTTCGCACGAGAGCGAAGATAAGCGCCACCAGCACGGCAGTGGCGACGATCTCGCCGACGAGGTGACCGCCGGAAGCACGGTGCTTGGTCGACAAGCCGGCATCGACGTCGAACATCAGGTTCGCCAGCAACGCGCCCAAGACCCCGCCAGCGATCTGGGCCACGGCGTACGCACCGACTTCGGGCAGGCTCAGCCCCGCGCCGGTGCGCCGGCCCAGGAACCAGTCCGCGAGGGAGACCACCGGGTTGAAGTGGGCACCCGAGACCGGACCGAACAACAGGATCAGCGCACCGAGCCCGAACGCCGTTGCTGTCGAGTTCTCCAGCAACTGGATTCCGACGTCCTTCGGGGACAGCTGCGCTGCCGCGATGCCGGACCCCACGACCACCGCGACCAACAGACCCGTGCCGAGGAGCTCGGCAAGCAGACGTCGGCGAAGCGGGAGAGTCGGCAGCGGATCGTCGGTCACGCGCAGATCTTGACGGACCAGCATTACCTCAGTCAATATTGAGTCAATGAACGTTGAGCGGAACGACCTGAGCCAGCGCGCGGCAGTGTTCGCGGCGCTCGGTGACCCGGGCCGGCTCAGAGTGGCCGAGAGTCTGGTGAATGGCGACGCGACGCCCTCAGAGCTGGCAGCCAGACTGGGCATGAGCAGCAACCTGCTCGCCCACCATCTCAACGTCCTCGTCTCGGCCGGACTGGTCCGCAGGGTCCCCTCCGAGGGAGACCGTCGACGCACGTACGTCCACCTGCTAGGAGACACGGCGCGGCTGCTGCTCGCCCCCGCGGCCGCGGTCCCCGAACGGGTGGTCTTCGTCTGCACGGCCAACACCGCCCGGTCACAGCTGGCCGCGTCATTGTGGGCCACGCTCAGCCAACTGCCGGTCGCCTCCGCCGGGACGCATCCGGCCACCGACGTCGACGCCGGTGCGCGATCGGTCGCGCGCCGGCACGGGCTCAGGTTGGCCGCCCGCGTCAAGCCGCAGTCGTTCGACGCGGTCCGTGCCCGAGGGGACCTCGTCGTCACGGTGTGCGACCGCGCCCATGAGGAGCTCGGCGCCACTGGAGCCATCCACTGGTCCGTTCCGGATCCCGTCCGCGTCGGGACCAACGCCGCGTTCGAGGCGGCCTTCGACGATCTCGATCAACGCGTCACCGGCCTGGCAGATCGCCTGGCCGACGCCTCGTGAGGAGTCAGACAGATGCAAGAGCACTTCAGGCGTGACGACATCAGCCTCGACCAGCAGGTCGCACTGAAGCGGTCAGCGACCCGGTTGGCGAGGGAGTTCGAAGGCGTCTACGGCGCCGAGACGATCGAGCGGTTCCTGCACACGTCCTATGACCAGTTTGCCGACACGGCCAGCGTCGCCAACTTCCTTCCCCTGCTGGCGGAGCGGTTCGCCAAGCAGCGCCTCGACGCGCTGTCTCGCGTCGAGGGACACATCCAGGACGGCAAGCCCGTCGTCCTCTTCCTGTGCGTCCACAACGCGGGCCGCTCGCAGATGGCGCTCGGCTTCTTCGAGCACCACGCCGCGAACCGGGCTATCGCTTGGTCGGGCGGGTCGGAGCCGGGTCGCGAAGTGAACCCCGCAGCGATCCAGGCCATGGGCGAGCGCGGCATCGACATCTCGGCGGAGTACCCGAAGCCGTGGACCGACGAGATCGTGCGCGCCGCCGACGTGGTCGTCTCGATGGGCTGCGGTGACGCGTGCCCGATCTTCCCCGGCAAGCGCTACGAGGAGTGGACTCTCGAGGACCCCGCCGGCCAGGGTCTCGACGCTGTCCGGCCGATTCGCGACGAGATCGAACGTCGCGTCCTCGACCTGCTCGACGAGCTGGGTGTCCCCGCGGCGCACGACGCAGCGCAGACAGGCGGGGCCTGAGGCTCAGCTCTCGTCGGCTCGGCGCCGTTCGAGCAGCACCGTGTCGCGCCAGACGCCATCGAGCTGGGCGATGCGGGAACGGACCGCGAGGGTGCGGTAGCCGGCCGAGTGGTGCAGCGCGATCGAGGCGCGGTTCTCCGGGAACACCGAGGTCTGCAGCGTCCAGAGACCGCCGGCGTCGGCCTCGTTGACCTGGCGGAACAGCAGTGCCTTCCCGACTCCACCACCACGAGCGGTCTCGGTGACATAGACGCTGCTCTCACCCACGCCGGAGTAGGCGGCCCGGTTCGAGACGGGGTTGATCGCCGTCCAGCCCACGACCTGCGAGGCTCCGTCGACATCCATCTCCGCCACCCAGCGATGTCCCGGCAGCCACTTCGTGGCGAGGTCGCCCAGCGAGGGCACCTCGGTCTCGAACGTGGCGTTGCGGGTGGCAATGCCCTCCGCGTAGATGCCGCGGACGACCGGGAGATCCGCGTCGTTCATGGCTCGCGTCGACACTCCGGCCGGAAGGTCCTCGGGGCAGCACGGCGGTGTGGCGAGAGTGCCCATCACGACGTCCGCGGCGTGCGGGAGTCCGGTGCAGCACGCGGGGTTGACCGAGACCACCGAGGCCGTGCCGACCTTGTCGACAGCAACGAACCCGACCTCGGCGAGCCGCCGCACGTGGTGCGAGCAGGTCGACTGGCTGATCCCGAGCTCGACGGCAAGATCGCCTACGCGCATCGAGCCGGAGGGCGCCGTCGAGACGGCGTGGAGCAGCCGGACCCGCGTCGGGTCGGAGAGCGTCGCGAACCACTCGGCGTACGTCGCCGCGGAAGCCGCGTCGAGGCCGCGATGCTCCGCGCGGACCGGGTCGGGCTCGCAGCATTCGTCCGCTCCGACCGGCGCGAGCGGGAGGTCGACCTGAGTCGTGGTCATGCGTTCACCTTATATCGATCGGGATCGATGGTTGCATTCATCGACGTTGGTCGATATATTGCTCCATCGAAGAGCATCGATCAAGTGGAGGAACCCTCGCATGACTGCCGCACCCCTGCCCAGCCCGGTCGAGCCGCTGGTGATCGTAGGCGCCGGACCGATCGGCCTCGCCGCCGCTGCCCACGCGCACTCGCGCGGCCTGCCGACGCTCGTCCTCGAGGCGGGGAACGAGGCCGGCACCTCGGTTCGCGAGTGGGGCCACGTCCGACTCTTCTCGCCGTGGCGCGAGTTGGTCGACCCCGCCGCCGAGAAGCTCCTGGCCAACGTCGGGTGGGCCTCGCCCGACCCCGACGGCTATCCGACCGGCGATGACTGGGTCGACCAGTACCTCACGCCGCTGGCCGACGCACTCGACGCGACCGACCTTGTCGAGGTCCGGTTCGGCAACCGCGTCGTCGGCGTGGCGAAGCAGGGCCGCGACCGGCTCGTGGACTCCGGCCGTGAGTCCGCCCTGTTCACCGTGTACGTGGAAAGCGGCTCGCGCCGGACCCGGCTGAGCGCTTCGGCGGTCATTGACGCGTCGGGGACCTGGACGGTGCCCAACCCGCTGGGGGCCGACGGGCTCCCTGCCCTCGGCGAGGCCGAGCATGCTGAGCGCATCTTCTACGGCATCCCGGACTTCAGCGATGCGCAGGTGCGAGCCCGCTACGCCGGCAAGCGCGTCGCGGTCGCCGGCCGAGGCGCTTCCGCCCAGAACACGCTCGTCGGGCTGACCGGACTCGCCGACGAAGCACCGGGCACCACGGTGGCGTGGCTGCTCCGGCGGCCCGGCACCGACGACGCCTTCGGCGGTGGGGACAACGACCAGCTCGAGGCCAGGGGCGCCCTCGGCAAGCGCGCCCAGCAGGCGGTCGCAGCCGGACACGTCGAGGTCGTCACCTCCTTCCGCACCGAGGCTGTCGCGAGCGGCGCCGAGGGGACGATGACCCTGGTGGGTGTGGACGGACGCACTGTCACCGGTGTCGACGAGGTCATCGTGGTCACCGGCTTCCGTCCCGACCTCAGCTGGCTCTCCGAGGTGCGGCTCGACCTCGACCCGGTGCTGTCCTCGCCGACCAAGCTCGCGCCCCTCATCGATCCCAACGTGCACTCCTGCGGAACGGTCTACCCCCACGGTGTGGCCGAGCTGGCCCAACCGGAGCAGGGCCTCTACCTCGCGGGGATGAAGTCCTACGGTCGCGCGCCGTCGTTCCTTGCCCTGACCGGCTTCGAGCAGACCCGAAGCATCGTCGCCGCGGTCGCCGGCGACCACGAGGCCGCGGCCCGGGTCGAACTCGTCCTCCCCGAGTCCGGGGTATGTGGCGGCTCCGGACAGTTCGACGGCCAGCCCACCGAAGCCAGCGGAGGTGCGTGCTGCGCTCCCACCGGGCCTCAGTCGGTGACCATCGGTTCGCCGGCGCAAGCCGGTGACGGCGGCGACTGCGGTCCCGGTTGCGGGTGACTTCCTCACCCACTGCCAGCACCCACGCCGAGGTCGTCCCGCTCGAGAGAACCGATCTGCGCAGAGTGGTGACGGTGCTGTGCGTCACCGAGATCGTCTCCTGGGGCGTGCTGTTCTACGCCTTCACGGTGCTGGCAGACGCCATTCGCGACCGAGAAGGATGGCCACTGACCCACGTGGTCGCCGTCTTCACGGTTGCCCAGCTCATGGCGGCCGTCGTAGGTCTGTGGGTGGGTCGACGCCTGGACCGTCACGGTCCACGGCTCGTCATGACTGGGGGCTCGCTGCTCGGGGTCCTGTCTGTCATCCTCATCGCCGTCGCCCCGTCCCTGCCCTTCTTCGCGGCAGCATGGGTTCTCGCGGGGGTGGCGATGTCGGCCACCCTCTACCCGCCGGCATTCGCGACTCTCAACCACTGGGCCGGGGCACATCGAGTGCGAGCCCTCACCGCGGTCACGCTCGTCGCCGGCTTCGCCTCGACGGTCTTCGCTCCCCTGACCGCACTCCTGCTCGCACAGGGGACCTGGCGCAGCGCCTACCTCCTGCTCGCCATCCCGCTTGCCGTGACCATTCCGCTGCATTGGTTCGGCCTCAACCGCCCGTGGACGATCGACGGCTCCTCCGACAGACCTGACGGAGACGAGACGATGACGGAGTCGCACGCGTCAGCCGACCCGAGTCGTCGCGAGTTCTGGTTGCTCGCGGTCGCGTTCACCCTGGCCGGCTTCTGCATCTACGCAGTGGTTGTCAACCTGGTGCCCCTCCTCACCGACAGCGGGTTGACCACCGGAGAGGCCGCCATAGCGCTAGGAATCGGCGGCGCCGGACAGGTCGCTGGGCGACTCGTCTACGGGCCGTTGTTGGCCAGGCTGCCCGTGCGCCCGCGCACGATGGGAGTTCTGGGCGCCGGTGCAGTCACAACCTTCGCTCTCGCGGTGTCCGCTGGCTCGCTGCTCCTGGCCTGTGCGGCGTCGTTCGCCGCCGGCACGGCTCGCGGGATCTTCACCCTCATCCAAGCCACGGCCGTCGCCGACCGGTGGGGGACCCGCGCGGTCGGAGCCCGTAGCGCCATGTTGTCCGGCGGCGTCATGGCAGCCTCGGCCTTTGCGCCGTGGCTCGGAACTCTGCTGGCCGAGCTCACCGGCGGCTTCACCACTGCGTTCTACGTGCTCGCACTGCTGGCCGTCGTCGCCGCCGTGTTGGTCCGGGCCACTCCGCCCGCGAATGTCCAGGTCTCGCGGACCGCCGCGACCAGCTAACGCACCAGGTAGGCCGAGGGACCCTCGGGCTCGCGGGCGCCCGACTGGAGCCAGTCGGCCATCACCTCCGGCTCGCGACGCTCGAGCTCCTCGAGGAGCACGCCGCGAGCGGCGGCCACCCGGGCGCGGTCCGCGGGAGTGGGGGCTGCGTGCAGGCCGGCCCGGCTCTTGCGCCAGAGGGCGCACAGCTGCGCTGTGGTCAGGCCGGCGAGCGGCAGGCGTCGGTCAACGGCCCTGCCGGACGCGTCCGGCGTACGACGCAGTGTCCACAGGCGAACGCGCCTGAGCCAGCCGACCACCATCACTGCCCGAGACCCCCAGAGACGAATGCCGCGAGTGCGACCGCACCACCCTAGGGAACTCCGCCCGGTACCCGTCAATCCCCTTTGTACGCCGGCACGCACGACCCACCCCAAGGGTGACGACTCGGCCAATCATCCGAGCGAGCCATAGACGAGAACACGTTCTAGTTGGCAGAGTGTCGGCGACCACACGGGCCGCTCACGCCGCGCGGGTGCTCCGAGGGACAGCAGAAACGTTTTGGGGAGAGGGAACCGAATGACTGCCGTGCGTATGCGCACCCAATGGCTCGCCGCCGCGAGTGCCGTGACCCTGCTGCTGGGCCTGGCGGCCTGCGGTGGTGGCGGGGACGACGACAAGAAGGAGAGCTCCGGCAGGCCATCACAGGACCCGGACGTGGAGTTCACGGGCGACCCGATAACGGTCATGACCATGTCGACGTACGACACGGACACCTTCAACGCCAAGGCCGTGCTGGACATCGCCCAGGGCGCCGTCGTCCAGATCAACAACGGCGGCGGCCTCGGTGGCCACGAGCTCAAGCTGATCACCTGCAACGACAACGCCGACCCCAACGCCGCGGCTGAGTGCGCGCGCCAGGCGGTGGACGAGGGCGTCTCCGCGATGGTGGGTGGCTTCACGGCCAACGGCGACGCGGTCATGCCGATCCTCGAGGCGGCCGGCATCCCGTGGTTCGCACCCCCGGGCATCTCGGCGGCCGAGCTGTCCAGCGAGGACAGCTACCCGATCACCTCCGGCGTCCTCGGCCTGGCCGGGCTCGGCCAGATGGCCGCGGAGGACGGCTGCGACACGGTCGCGTCGGTCAACTTCGACCTGCCGTCGGCCGGCAGCATCAGCCAGCTGGTCGACCTGGCCCTGACCAACGCGGGCCACGACCCGTCCACGCTGATCAAGGTGCCCCCGACGACGACCGACTACAGCGCGATCGCGCAGGAGGCCAGCGACTACGACTGCGCCGTGGTCGGCACCGGCCCTCAGCAGTTCCTGGGCATCGCGGCGGCCGGCGCCTCGCTGGGCAGCGAGACCATCTACTACGTGGTCCCCGGTGGTCTGACGGACGCCGTGGCCCGCAGCGGTGGCGAGTCGGTCGAGGGCGCCAAGTCGCTGTCGAACTTCCCCGACGACGGCGACCCCATCTGGGACGAGGGCAAGGAGTACGTCGGCGACCTGGCGGACGAGGAGAACGGCGGCTGGTCCGCGCTCTACTTCTCGAACACGTGGGTCGGCTACCGGACCCTGCTGTCGCTGATCAAGAACAACGACGACTTCAGCGCTTCCGGCATCAAGGCCACCCTCGACGCCACGACGCAGGTCGACACCGACGGCTTCACGCCGCCGTTCAGCTTCGCCGAGGACTTCCCGGCACCGGGGCTGAACCGGGTGTTCAACTACTCGGAGCTGACCTTCGAGATCAAGGACGGCAAGCTGGTCCAGGACGGCTCCGAATACAAGGACATGCGGCTGGCGCTCGTCCCGGCCTCGTAGACCGGTGACGACGACAACCACACCCGGGACGGCCACCGCGCCGGCCCGGGAGGGTGAGGTCGTCGTGGAAGCCCGCGGGTTGACCGCCGGGTACGGCGGCACGCCCGCCATCCACGACATCGACCTCGAGGCCAGGGCAGGCGAGGTGGTGGCCCTGTTGGGTGCCAACGGCGCCGGCAAGACGACGACGCTCCTCACGCTCGCCGGCGAGGTCGCGCCGATCTCCGGGACCGTCTCCTTCCACGGCGACGGCCGGCGACGTCGGCTGCACCAGCGCGCCCGGCAGGGACTTGGCTTCCTCACCGAGGAGCGCTGCGTGTTCATGCAGCTGACCGGCTGGCAGAACCTCAGGCTCGGCCGCGGCCGGCCAGATCAGGCGCTGGAGTTCTTCCCCGAGCTCGAAGAGCACCTCGGCAAGAAGGTCGGGCTGATGTCCGGTGGCCAGCAACAGATGCTGGCCCTCGGGCGGGTGCTCGCGTCCCAGCCGCGGGTCCTGCTCGCCGACGAGCTCTCCCTCGGGCTCGCCCCCATGGTGGTCGAGCGGCTCCTGGCCGCCGTACGTGCCGCCGCGGACAGCGGGGTCGCGGTGATCCTCGTCGAGCAGCACGTCCGACAAGCGCTCGCGGTCGCGGACCGGGTGCACGTCCTGCGCCGCGGCCGGATCGTGCTCTCCGGGGACGCCGACGACCTCCGCGGCGACCCGGAAGGCATCGCCGCCCACTACCTCACGGGTGATTCCGACAAGACATGACCGACCTCCTCCGCTTCGCACTCCTCGGCCTCGGGACCGGCGGCATCTACGCCCTCCTCGGTCTCGGGCTCGTGGTCATCTACCGCGGTTCGGGCGTGATCAACTTCGCCCAGTCCGGTTTCGCCCTGGTCGGCGCCTACCTCACCTACCGGTTCCAGGTGGTGGACGGCCACGGCATGTTCCTCTCCTGGGGCGCCGCGATCGTCTGCTGCGCCGTGCTCGGCGTGGCGGTGCACTGGCTGGTGATGCGGCCGCTGAGGACGGCCAGCCCGCTGGCGCGCGTGATCGCGACGCTGGGCGTCCTCACCGTGCTGTCCCAAGCGGTGGTCCTCGAGTTCGGCGCCAAGCAGGTCATCGCCGAGTCGCCGGTCCCGACCGAAGCCCTCAACCTGCCCGGCGACATCGTCGTGGGCCGCTACGGCTTCTACCTGGTCGCGATCGCGGCGGCGGTGGCCCTGCTGCTCACCCTGGTCAGCGTCCGCACCCGCTTCGGCCACGCGATCTCCGCGGCCGCTGAGAACGCCCGCGCCGCCTCGGCGCTGGGCTGGTCCCCCGACGTGCTCGCCAGCGTCACCTGGGCGATCGGCGGCGGGCTGGCAGCGGTGGCGGGCGGCCTCATGCCGGCGACCACCGCGGGGTTCATCTCACCGATCACGTTCAGCATCCTCATCGTCGGCGCGCTCGCCACCGCCCTGCTGGGCGGCTTCAAGTCCTACCCCCTGGCCCTCGCGGGTGGGGTCTTCCTGGGCGTCGCGCAGTTCCTGGCCCAGCACCTGAGCACGGACCATCTCGCCGCCCAGCACCGCCCCGGTGTCCCCGACGCGGTCCCGTTCCTCGTGATCATCGTGGTCCTGGTCATCCGAGGTCGTGGCCTGCCGCTGCGCGGCAGCATCACCGATCGCCTTCCCCGCGTCGGCACCGGTCGGATCCGGCCGGCCGTCGTGATGGTCGTGGCGGCCGCGTCGCTGCTGTGGATCGCGTTCGGCGCTTCGAACGACTGGTACGCGCCAACTGTCGTCAGCGCCACCTTCGCGATCGTCGGCCTCTCGGTCGTCGTGCTGAGCGGCTACACCGGCCAGCTGTCGCTCGCGCAGTTCGCCCTCGCCGGCATCGGCTCCTTCTCCGCAGCCAAGCTCGTCGCGGACCACGGCTGGCGGTTCGAGCCCGCGCTGGTCGTCGGCGTGCTGGTCGCGGCGGCCATCGGCTTCCTGTTCGGCCTGCCCGCGCTGCGCACCCGAGGAGTCAACCTCGCCGTCGTCACGTTCGGGCTCGGCTTTGCGGTGCACCAGCTGGTCTTCAGCAACACCGCCTACACCGAGCCCGCCCGGGTGCAGCCCACCGACCTGTCGCTCTTCGGCTGGCCGATCGACCCGATCGGGCACGCCCGCAACTACGCGGTGGTGTGTGTGGCGTTCCTGATCCTGGCGGCGCTCGCGGTCGCCAACCTTCGGCGCGGCCGCACCGGCCGCCGTCTGCTCGCCGTACGCACCAACGAACGAGCCGCCGCGGCGATCGGCGTCAACGTCTTCGAGGCGAAGCTGTACGGCTTCACCCTCTCGGCCGGCATCGCAGGGCTGGGCGGCGTGCTCTTCGGGTTCGGGTACGGCGCGATCCTCTTCGACCGTGTCTTCCAGCCGGGCGCCTCGATCAGCGTCCTGGTGCTGACCGTGATCGGCAGCGCCGGCTACGTCATGGGCCCGCTGCTGGGTTCGCTGCTGGCCTCGAACGGCCTGGTCACGCTGACGTCGTCGGGCGGCCCCACCAACGCCGCGCTCGAGGACTCCTCGACCTGGCAGCAGTACCTTCCGATCGCCACCGGAATCCTGCTCCTGGTCGTGCTGATCCTCAGCCAGAACGGCGTCGCCGAGCGCCTCGACGCCCTCACCCGCCGCTTCCGGGAGCGGGTCCCGGGGCTACGACAGGCTGCGCCCGAGCCGCTACCGAAGTCCCGTCGGACCCAGGTCGCCGCACGCACCCTCGAGATCTCCGGGCTCACCCAGCGGTTCGGCGGCTTCACCGCCCTCGAGGACGTCGCGCTGCGTGTCGGTCCGGGCGAGGTGGTCGGCCTGCTCGGTCCGAACGGCGCCGGCAAGACCACGCTGATCGACTGCGTCGCGGGCAACAACCGGCTGACCGCCGGCTCGATCACCTGGGACGGCGAGGACATCACCCACTGGGCGCCGTACCGTCGGGCCCGCGCGGGTCTCTCCCGCTCGTTCCAGTCACTCGAGCTGTTCGACGACCTCACGGTGCGGGAGAACCTCCTCGCCGCCGCCGACCCACGCGACCGGCTGGCCTACGTGTCCGACCTGGTCGTCCCGGGGCACCCGCCACTGCCGACTGCCGTGGTGGCCGCGGTCGAGGAGCTGTCGCTGGCCCCACTGCTCGACCGGCGGGCCGAGGACCTGTCCTACGGCCAGCGCCGGCTCGTCGCGATCGCGCGGGCGGTCGCCTGCAACCCATCGGTCCTGCTGCTCGACGAACCGGCCGCCGGTCTCGACGAGACGGAGAGCGCTGAGCTGGGGCGACTGGTCCGCCGCCTCGCGGACGAGTGGGGCATGGGCGTGCTGCTCATCGAGCACGATGTCGCGCTGGTGCTGGACACGGCCGACCGGGTCGTCGTCCTCGACTTCGGCCACAAGATCGCCGAGGGGGTGCCGGCCGAGATCCGCAACGACGCGGGCGTGCGCAAGGCCTACCTGGGCGAGGAGACCGAGGCCGCCGCTCCGTAGTACCGGGCCAGGCGCCCATCACGGTGTCCGTGGTCGTACGAACCCCAGTGCTGGGCGAGAAGGCATGATGTGCGCCATGACGAAGCCGGTCGAGAAGTCGTTCGCGGGACTGGGCGGCACCAACATCGTGTACGACCTCTACGAGCCGCCGGGCGAACCGGCCGGGCTGGTCCTGGTGACCCACGGGATCGCCGAGCACGCCGGCCGCTACCGCCACGTCGCCGACGTGCTGGTCGGCCTCGGCCTCCGGGTCGCGATCCCCGACCACCGCGGCCACGGCCGGTCCGGCGGCAAGCGGCTGCTCGCCCGCGACCTCTCGGAGTTCACGACCGACCTCGAGACGCTGCGCAAGCTGGAGGTGGTCGAGGGCCGGCCGACGTACCTCCTCGGCCACAGCATGGGCGGCGAGATCGCGCTCGACTACGCGCTCGACCACCAGGACGTGCTCACCGCGCTGATGCTGTCGGCACCGGCGGTGCTGCCCGGCGACGACATCAACCCCGTCCTCATCAAGCTCGCCAAGGCGATAGGCAGGTTCGTCCCCGGCCTGCCCGGACAGAAGCTCAGCTCCGCCTCGATCTCGCGCGACCCCGCCGTGGTCAAGGCCTACGACGACGACCCGCTCAACTTCCGCGGCGCACTGCCCGCCGGCATCGGCGGCGCGATGCTGCGGACCATGGACAGCTTCCCGTCGAGGCTCCCGTCCCTGAAGCTTCCCCTCCTCGTGCTGAGCGGCACCGACGACAAGCTCGTCAACCCGGAAGGCGCGAAACTCGTTGACCGGCTGGCCGGATCCACCGACAAGACGCTCAAGTTGTACGACGGCCTCTACCACGAGGTCTTCAACGAGCCCGAGCAGGAGCTCGTCCTCGGCGACCTCTCCGACTGGCTGAAAGCGCACCTGGCCACCACCGGCTGACGAGTACACGCTCGCGCCGGTCGGGGAGACTCGTGATCGTGATCGGACGACTCGCCGGCATTGTGATCGACTGTCCAGACCCCCGCGCCCTGGCGCCGTTCTACGAGGGACTGCTCGGGGCCGAGCGCATCGAGGACAGCGCCGACTGGGTGACACTCGCGGCGGGTGAGGGCAGTCCGTCCTTCTCCTTGCAACGCACCGGTCGGTTTCGCGCTCCCGACTGGACGTCGGGTGACCCGCCCCAGCAGCTGCACCTCGACATCCTCGTCGACAACCTCGACGACGCCGAGGGACAGGTTCTGAGCAGGGGGCACGCTCCTGGACGGCTCGGACAAGCCCGTCGGGTACCGGGTCTACGCCGATCCGGTCGGGCATCCCTTCTGCCTGGTGACGCCCGAAGGGCTCACGTGACCGGGGTGCCGCAGAGCCTGCGAAGCCACCGCTGGCCACGCCGGGAGTCCGCCGCTCAAGCCGGTGGTGGGATTCGGCAACCCGACAGCCGAGTGTCTGACCCTCGGCCGGGCTGTCAAGCACAGCGCCTTCGCTACGGTCCAGAAGCGGGTTGACAGCCCGACCGAGGGCCAAAGGCGGGCTGGCTATCGGGTCGCCTCCGCCGGTCCGGCTGCGGTGGGGCGGTAGTGAGGTCCTTTAGGAAGGCACCCGCTGGACCACCGCCGGTCGAGCCTGTCGAGACCACCGCAGCCCGCGCTGGGACTCGCCCACGAACGTCGGCGATGGCCACTTTCCGTCCACAGCCAACAGTGCCGATTCCCTTGTCCACACAGGGATTCCGGCCCCCGGCGACTGTCGGTGGCGAGTGCTGGAATAGGTGCCATGTCAGCGATCGCGCACCAACCGCACCCGGTCACTCGGGCGGTCGCTGCTGTGCGCGATCAGCTCGCCGGAGTCGCGGACGCGGCGGTGTGGTCACTGGATGCCGCCGAGACCACCGCCGCCCTCGATGACGTGCTCGGCGCCGAGGCACAACTGGCCGAGCTCAAGGCCCGGCTCCTGTCCCACGCCGACCGCATCGACATCGCCGCCGAGACCGGGGCCACGTCCACCGCGAACTGGCACGCCCACCAGACCCGGACCCGCCGGCCGGTGGCCTTCGCTGCGATGCGGCTCGCCGCCGGCCTCGAGCGCCACGACCTGATCCGCACCGCCCTCGCCGCCGGCCGGGTCCAGGTCGAGCAGGCCGAGATCATCCTCCGCGCCCTGGACGACCTGCCCGACGACCTCGACCCCGACCTCGTCACCCAGGCCGAACGACGCCTGCTCGAGCACGCTCAACACTTCGACGCCAAAGCCCTCAAGATCCTGGGCCGCCGGATCCTCGACGTCATCGACCCCGCGACCGCCGACGCCCACGAAGCCAAGCTCCTCGAAGCCGAGGAACGCGCCGCGCAGGTCGCGACCCGGCTGACCATGTACGACGACGGGCACGGCAAGGTCCACGGGAAGTTCACCCTCGACACCCTCACCGGCGCGGCCCTCAAGAAGGTCCTGTTCGCCATCGCCGCCCCCAAGCACCAAGCCAGCAAGGGCCCGCTCGGGGAACGCCGACCGACACCGGAGCGCCTGGCGCAGGCGTTCGCCGAGTACGTCCGCGGCTACCCGGCCAAGCGCCTGCCCAAGACCGGGGGTCTCAACGCCACCGTCGTGGTCCTGATGGAGCTGGAGACCCTGATGGGCGGACTGAAGGCCGCCCACCTCGACACCGGCGAGACCATCTCCCCCGGCGCCGCCCGGAGGCTCGCGTGTGCGGCCGGGATCATCCCCGCCGTCCTCGGGACCGAGTCCCAGGTCCTCGACCTCGGCCGCAAGAAACGCTTCTACAGCGAAGCCCAACGCATCGCCAAGACCATCGAAGCCGGCGGCTGCGAAGTCGAGGGCTGCGACGCCCCACCCGGCATGACCCACCTCCACCACAAGAAAGGATGGGCGGACGGCGGCCAGACCAACATCAACGACGCCATCATGATCTGCCCCTGGCACCACACCCGAGCCCACGACACCCGCTACAACATGACCAAGCTCCCCACCGGCAAGTACACCTTCCACCGAAGGACGTGAGCCGGCGTCAGCCCGCCATGAAGGACGCCCACCGGCCCCCCGCGTCGGAGGACGGGCCACGCCCGCGACGGTCAGTCGCGCTCCATCTCGAGCACCACGGGATGCCCCGATCAGATGTGCACGTCGGGCACCATGATCCACACGGGTGGCGTCCAGGCTGCGCCGCAGGTGTTCTCATCCACCGTCGCGCGGATGAAGGCGGTCCCATCCACGTAGACGTACCCCAGCCCGCTCATGACGAGGCGGTCGCCCTGGTCGCAGGTCGACGAGGTGCTGTCGCTGAGGAGTCGTAGCTGGGCCGACTCAGCGTCCAGAGCCCAGCGGCCGCGGTCGACGAAGTCACCGGACCCTTCCGCGATGTAGTAACTCCCGTCGGGCGCCAGCTCGAGGACGTGTCCGCCCCCCTGGGCCATCCAGTCACCCTGCAGATAGACCGAGTTCGGTGGTGGCCGCAGGTCCGCCACCTCGCTCTCGGAGATCTCGAGCCCAGCCAGGTACTCGTTGTTCGTCGGCAGCACCTGTTCGAGGACCCACCCCTCGCTGGCATCGAATCCGCAGATCGCTTGTCCGGACGGGGTCTGGACGTTCATCACCCCGGCTTCGGGCAGGGCAGCCCGCATGGCGAGCTGGTTCTCGTCGCGGTCCACCACCGAGGCCTCGGGACTCTCCTGCACGTTGCGGACGAGCAAGAGGGGTCGCGGGGCTCGTTGGGTGACCTGACGACGCACCCACGACCGGCAGCGGTTCAGCACTGCCGAGCGGAGGTACGCCTCAGCGGCCTCGGGGTCGCGGAGGGATGGCCAGTGTCGGTGCACGGCCACGAAGGCGTCCTGGACGGCGTCCTCCGCCGCCTCCCGGTTGCCCAGCATGACGACAGCGAGCCGGAGGAGTGCTGGATAGTGGCGCCGGAACAGCATGTCGACGAGCTCGGCGCGGGTCGGGTCCCTCGCCTCATCGCGCCAACTGGCCGCAAGCCGCTCACCCATCGAGAGCAATCCCTCCGGAACGGAGTTCGTCACGCCCGAGAGTCGTCCGACCGCCCACTCAGGTTGACACAGCGACGCCCTCGTTCGGAGGGCTCAGTCCCGCTCGACCTCCAGCTCGGGAGCCGGCAACCCCTGCGCCAGCACCTCGCGGACCTCGTGCACCGGTCGCCAGCGGTCATGCAGCGTGGTGATGAGCGAGATCAGCATCAGGAAGAAGATCGTGTCGTAGCCGTCGAGCCGGGCGTTGTGCCGGCCCAGCAGCGGGTCGGCGACCAGCACCAGACCGACGTTCATCGCCAGCCGGGCGACGAAGGTGAGCGCTGTCGACTTGATGGTCCAGCGGCGACGCGCCATGGCCAGGGTGATGCCGGAGTTGACCACGACGACGGCGGCGACACCGATGAAGACGTCCATGGTCGAGCCGGTGAAGTCGGGCAGCATCTGCGAGAAGATCACCGCGACCAGGCCGACGAGCATGACCTTCTCCAGGGTGCCGGTCGAGAGGATCGCGTCGAACCGCATCCGCCACGCCGCCTGCTCCTCCGGCTCGTCGATCTCCTCGGGCAGCGCCTCCGGGCGGAACTTCCAGGACCAGTCTGGTGGCCGCAGCCGCGGTCGCACGAGCTTCTGGAAGGCCAGGGCCAGTCCCAGCACGACCACGATGAGCAGCCCGATGATCCAGCGGTGCCGGTCGATCTGCTCGGTGACGTCGAGCTTGGCGACGTGCAGCCAGTACTCCTGGGGCAGCTTGACGACCACCCAGATCACGGCCGCGGCGCTCAGCCACCAGCCGACGAGCAGGTGCACAGGCTGCCAGCGCGAGCGAATGGTCTCGTAGGCGATGAAGAAGTACTCGAACACGTTGGGGAAGACCAGCAGCAGCCACCGGGCGTGGGTGAGCTCGAATGCCAGCGCCCCGACCAGCCGGTAGAAGTAGAGGAACCAGCCGATGCGGAACGCCGGCATGCTCTCCCAGTTGCGCAGGGTGGAGAGATAGGCCATCGACAGGTAGAAGACGTCCATCGCCTTGTCGTAGCTCTGGTAGTTCGGCGGGTCGTACCCGAAGGCCTGGAAGATCGTCTGGTCGACCCCGTCGATGACCAGGCAAGCGACGATCGCGGGCAGCGGGTAGAACGGGATGGCGAGCGGCAGCAGGAACCGGGCGCCGACCACGACCACGAAGACCAGCGTCGTCGCGGTGTCCACGGGGCTCATCTTGCTCCCTGGAAGCCTCGCGACGCCGTTACGGTGACGGCGTGCTCACGCTGCGCTTCGGCGGGCTCGACGTGGCCCACGTCCGGCGGGGAACCGGGCCACCGCTCGTGCTGGTCCACGGCGCGGCCGAGGACCACCGGTCGTGGCGGTTCCAGCTCGACGACCTGAGCCAGGTGGCCACCGTCGTCGCCTGGGACGAGCCCGGATGCGGCCGCTCGTCCGACCCGCCCGAGGACGTCGGCCTGGACGGCTTGGCCCGGGCACTGGCGGCGCTGGTCGAGACGGTCGGACCCGCGCACGTGCTCGGTTTCTCGTGGGGCGGCACCGTCGTGCTCGAGCTCTGGCGGCAGCGCCCCGACCTCGTCAGTTCGCTGGTGCTCGCCGACACGTACGCCGGTTGGCGCGGCTCGCTCCCGGCCGATGAGGTCGAGGGCCGCGTCGCGGCCGTCACGGCGGCCCTGGACGCCGAGGACCCCGATCCCAGCGTGCCCGGCCTCTTCGCCGGACCACCGCCTCCGGAAGCCCTGGCGCTGCTGGCCGAGATGGCGGCTGACCTGCGGCCGGCGACGCTACGTCGCTCGCTGGCGTTGATGGCCGGCGCCGATCTGTCCGGCGTACTGCCCACCATCGACGTGCCGACGCTCCTGCTGTGGGGCGAGCGGGACGTCCGCTCGCCCTTGTCGGTCGCCCGCGCCTTCGAGGCGGCCATCCCGCGCGCCCGGCTCAGGCTCATCGCCGACGCCGGGCACGCCGCGCACCTCGAGCAGCCAGCGACCTTCACGGGCGCCGTGCGCGAGTGGATGGCTGGCTTCTAACTAGCGGCCCTTCCAGACCGGATCGCGCTTCTCGGCGAACGCCCGCGCGCCCTCCTGCGCGTCCTCGGAGACGAAGACCGGCCCCATCAGCTCTGCCTGCTTCTGCCAGCGCTCCTCGAAGGTCCAGTCCGGGGCGGAGCGGGCGATCTGCTTGGTGACCGCAACGGCCAGCGGACCGTTGGCAGCCACCTCGCGAGCCAGGGCGACAGCCGCGTCGAGCGCCGCACCGGAAGGCACCACGCGGTTGACCAGGCCGAGCTCGGCGGCCCGGGCAGCGGTGATCGGCTCACCGGTCAGGAGCATCTCCATCGCGATCGCGGTCGGGATCCGCTGCGGGAGGTGGATCGCCGCGCCGGCACCCGCGACGAGCGCGCGCTTCACTTCCGGTACGCCGAGCCTCGCGTCCTCGGCCGCCACCACCAGGTCGCAGGCCAGCACGAGCTCGAAGCCGCCTGCGACGGCGTGCCCCTCGATGGCGGCGATCAGCGGCTTGCGCGGCGGCTTCTCCGTGAGCCCGCCCAGTCCTCGGCCCTCGACCATCGGCACGTCACCGGAGAGAAAGCCCTTGAGGTCCATCCCGGAGGAGAAGAACCCACCGCCGCCGGTGAGCACGCCGACCCACAGCCCGTCCTCGCCGTCGAGCCGGTCGAGAGCGGCCGCGATGCCGCGGGCCACGTCGCCGTTGATCGCGTTGCGCGCCTCGGGACGGTTGATGGTGATCACGAGGACGCCGTCGCGCTCCTCGGTCAGAACTGCGTCGTAAGCCATGCGCTTCCTCTCGGGTCAGAACTTCCGGCAGTCGTAGGGTGGCGTCCCTTTGCTGCCGTCGTCGACCCAGTCGCGGTAGGCCTCCCGCTTGTCCCCGGTGCAGTCCATGCCCGACAGGCCGAGCCCGGCGTACGCCGCAGCCGGCAGCGCGGCCGGTGTCAGCAACAGCGCCGCGAGCAGCACCGCCTCGATCCCGCCCCGGCCCCAGCGCTTGAGCGCCAGGGTCGCGAGCGCGAGCCCGACGATCCACCCGCCGGGGACGAGCAGGCCTGCGGCGCCGTTGCCCGACTCGCACAGGGTGGCACGGGTCGAGTCACCCGCGAACGACGTCGACGTTCCGGTGCCCGTGCCCTCGTGGCAGTCGGCGAACCAGGTCGCCGTGAGCAGGACCCCGAGCCCGAAGCCGGCGACGACCGTGACCATGAACGCCGCGATGACGTACCACCGCAGCGGCTGGTCGTCATCGTCGTCCTCGTCCACGCGGGGCTCGGCCTCGGTGTCGGGATCGGTCTCGGGATCGGTCTCGGGCACGGGCACGGCCAACACAGTAGGCGGGTGGTGATACTCGGACATCCAACTACTGTGGCGGCATGACCGCCCGCCGCGTGCTGCCCAGCGAGGAGACCGCCGAGCTCGTGAAGCTCGTCCGTCAGATCGGCGCCGACGAGCTGGTCGAGCGGTCGGTCGCCGCCGAGGCCGACGGAACCTTCCCGCGAGACATCTTCCTCAAGCTCGGCCAGGCCGGGTTGCTGGGCCTCCCCTACCCCGAGGAGTACGGCGGCGGCGGGGTGCCGTACGAGGTCTACCTCCAGGTGCTCGAGGAGATCGGCGCGGTGTGGTCCTCGGTCGGCGTCGGCGTCTCCGTGCACGCGCTGTCCTGCTACGGCCTGGCCAACTACGGCACCGAGGAGCAGAGGCAGCGCTGGCTGCCCGACATGCTGGGCGGCGACCTGCTCGGTGCCTACTGCCTCTCCGAGCCGCACGCCGGCTCCGACCCGGCGGCGATGCGGACCGCCGCTCGTCGCGACGGCGACGAGTGGGTGATCAAGGGCACCAAGGCCTGGACGACGCACGGAGGCTTCGCCGACTTCTACAAGGTGATGGCGCGCACGGGTGAGGGCCGCAACGGCATCTCCTGCTTCCTGGTGCCCGCGGACGCGCCGGGTCTGTCGGCGAACCCGCCGGAGAAGAAGATGGGGATGACCGGCTCGACGACGTCGGCGATGAACTTCGACGACGTCCGGATCCCCGCCGACCGGCTGATCGGCGAGGAGGGCGAGGGGCTCAAGATCGCCTTCTCGGCCCTCGACTCCGGCCGGCTCGGGATCGCTGCGGTCGCCACCGGGCTCGCACAGGGGGCGCTGGACGCGGCAGTTGTCTACGCGCAGGAGCGCGAGACCTTCGGCAAGCGGATCATCGACCACCAGGGGCTCGCCTTCATCCTCGCCGACATGGAGGCCAACACCCAGGCCGCCCGGGCCATCACCCTGCACGCCGCTCGGCTCCGCGACCGCGGGCTGTCGTTCAGCCGCGAGGCCTCCATCGCCAAGATGGTCGCCACCGACAACGCCATGAAGGTCACCACCGACGCCGTCCAGGTCTTCGGCGGCTACGGCTACACCCGCGACTTCCCGGTCGAGCGCTACATGCGCGAGGCCAAGGTGATGCAGATCTTCGAGGGCACCAACCAGATCCAGCGGATGGTGATCGGTCGCTTCCTCGACCAGGACAACGCCGGCAAGGTGGAGCACACGTGACCGTCCGACTGGTCCCCCACGAGCCGCTCACTCCGAGCGTGGACGACGACATGCCCGGCCGCAGCATCATCGACCAGCCGGGCCCGGCGTGGACCGGCTTCGCCCTCATGGAGTGGCAGCTGACGCGCGCGGAGTGGACCGACCGGCACCCGCACGACGAGGTCAACTACGTCCTCGACGGTGAGCTTCACGTCGAGTCGGACGGCGACACGGTCGTCGCCGGACCCGGTGACACGGTCATCGTCGCGGCCGGCTCGAAGGCGACGTACGCCGCGCCCGGGCACGCGCGGATGCTCGCCATCTACGGCCCCAACCCGGACGGGCAGGACTCCGGCGACTTCGCCTTCCGGCGGCTCGACGACTGAGTCGACCCGCGCGCGGGCACCGGACGATCATGACCAGCACCGGCATGCGCCCACCACCCGATCCCAACGACCCGCATGACATCGAGCCGCGCTCCGACGTGGAGGCCGTCCCTGACGAGGAGGGCATCGACGCTGGCACGGTTGAGGAGGACCTCGAGAAGGAACCGGAGGAGAAGCGGAACGCCACCGACGGCTACGCGCCCGCGGACGACGAGGACTGACGCGATTCGTCTGCGGTCCATCTGGACACTTCCCGCTCGGCGTCGCAGACGAACAGGTGTCTAGCGGTCGACCTGGCCGATCGGTGCCGAGCCGGCGTACGAGTGCTGGCTCGAGCTCGAGAAGTAGTTGATCCCGATGAAGTTGAACCACAGCGTCAGGGTGCCGACCAGGGCCAGGATCGCGGCGTTGCGACCGCGCCAGCCGGCCGTCGTACGCGCGTGCAGGTAGGCCGCGTAGACGACCCAGGTGATGAACGCCCAGACCTCCTTGGGGTCCCAGTTCCAGTACGACGACCAGGCCTGATGGGCCCAGATCGGCCCGGTGATCAGGACCGCGAACGTCCAGATCGGGAAGCCGAAGGCGTGGATCCGGTAGGAGATCAGGTCGAGCTTCTCCAGCGACGGGACCCGGGCCCAGAGACCCGTGGCCGGGGCGTCGCCGCGGCGCCGCTTCAGCAGGTAGGCGACCGAGGTCATCCCACCGAGCGTGAACGCGCCGGTCGCTGTGATCGCGGAGACGACGTGGATCACCAGCCAGTAGCTGTCCAGCGCCTCGGGCAGCGGCCCGGTCGGGTCGTAGAGCCAGACGACGGCGACCATCAGGAGGGCCAGCACGAAGGTGACGACCACCGGGCCGAGCCAGTCGAGGGCGTAGCGCCGGCTCATCACCAGGTAGAACGCCGCGACCACGAAGGTGCCCGCGAGCGTGAACTCGTACATGTTGCCCCACGGGACCCGGTTGGGGTCCGCGCTCATGCCGCGGGCGACGAGGGCGCCGAGGTGGACGGCTACGGCGAGTCCGGTGAGCAGCAGCGCGAGTCGGCCGAACATGGCGACGCGGACCCGTTGCTGCTCGACCTCGGGTGCGGCCGAGGTCTCGCTGACCTCGGGACCGCTGGATGCGACCAGGACCCGGGACCGTTCGACCTGCCGCAGGGACGACCACTCCACGACGTGCGCCAGCAGGGCGAGGAAGTAGACGACCGCGGCGGCCGCGACCGCCTGGTTGCTCAGCGTGCCCCACGCGCCATCGGTCATGCCCGTTCCTCCTGCAGCTCGGCCACCAGCCCCGAGAGTACGGCGTCGGTGTCGGCGCCTCCGGAGCGGTCCAGGGCCGCAATCTCGACCAGGGTGCCGTCCGGGCCTTCGGTGACACGCAGCCAGACCCGGCGCGAGCGGATGAACAGCGACCCCATCAGCCCGAGCAGCGCGAGCACGACCCCGAGCAGCGCGAGGTTCTTGCCGGGTGTCTGGCTGATCTGGATCCGCTGCCAGGACACGACCTTGTCGAAGGTGACGCTGCCCAGCCCGTCCGGCAGCTCGACGGTGTCCCCCGGCGCCAGGCTGAGCCGGAGCGGCTTGCCGTCCTCGCCCTTGACCGCGGTCGTCTGTGACTTGTCGAGCGTGTAGATCGACTGCGGGGCGCCGGAGTCGAGATTGCCCGTGTAGACGTTGAGCGAGAGCAGCGGGTTGACGTCGTTGCCGCCGAGGTTGACCGGCGTACCGTCCACGCTCGCGAACGACGGGTAGAAGAAGCCCTCCAGCCCGATCTGGCCAGGCTTCGCGAACGGCGCCTTGACCACGCCGAACGAGAAGAGGTCCGGCCCCGTCGGCAGGAACGGCACCGGCCCGGACGCGGCGATGTTCCCCTCGCCGTCCCGGACGGTCACCACCGGTGCGTAGCCGTGTCCGATCAGGAACAGCTCGGTCCCCCCGATCTTGAGCGGGTGGTTGACCCGCAGGTCGTAGGACTTCTCCGGCTCGCCGGGCGCCTCGCTGTAGGTCAGGTCGGCGCTGAACCCGCGAGCCATTCCCGACGGCAGCCACTCGACGTCGAAGTCGTCGACCGTGAAGGAGAACGGCTCCATGCCGTCGGGGTCGAAGAGGCTGCCGGGCACGAAGTCGTCGTACTGCGTCAGGCTGTTGCCGAACGGATCGCCCTGCACCAGGATCACGCCGCCCTTGAACCCGAACAGCGTGCCCGTCGCGAAGCCGACCAGCACCACCAGCACCGCGAGGTGGAAGACCAGGTTGCCGAGCTCGCGGAGGTAGCCCCGCTCGGCGCTCACCGTGCTCCCGTCCGACTGGGTCCCCTCGGGCGGACGGCGCAGCCGGTAGCGCTTGCGCTTGAGCAGCGCGCGAGCCCGCTCGACCACCACGTCCGGCGACTCCGTCGTGCCGTACGACGCGTGGCTGGGCAGGCGGGTCAGGTTGCGCGGGGCGGCCGGCGGCTGGGCCCGCAGCCCACGGGCGTAGACGAAGGTGCGCGGCACGATGCAGCCGACCAGCGACACCATCAGCAGGATGTAGATGGCCGCGAACCACGGCGAGCCGTAGACGTTGAAGATCCCGAGCTTCTCGTAGATCGGCGTCAGGGTCTCGTGCGCGTCCTTCCACTGCGACGCCTTCAGCGAGTCCACCCGCTCCTGCGGCACCAGCGACCCGGGCACCGCGGCGAGGGCAAGGATCAGCAGCAGGATCAGCGCGATCCGCATCGAGGTCAGCTGGCGCCAGGTCCAGCGCAGGAGCTCACGCAGGGTCAGCTCTCCGGAGCGCCGCTCGGGCGCGGGCGCGGTGGGCTTGGTGTCGGTGGCGGTCATGATGCTTTTCCGCCATGCGTGAGTTCGAGCTTGGGCGAGTTGCGCTGGCATAACCCGCGGAAGGGAGAGCACTCCGCGCGGAGCGCGCCCACCGAGGCCTTTCGTGGGGTGGACATCAAACGCCCACCTGGAAGTCATTGACCAGGTGGATCTGGAGCCACTGGACCATCTGGTCCCACCAGCCGGTGAGCAGCAGCAGCCCCACGACGACGAGCATCGCGCCGCCGATCCGGGTCACCCACTGCTGGTGACGACGTACGAAGGCGAGCCCGCCGAGCGCCCGGCGCCAGGCCAGCGCGGCAAGGATGAACGGCGCCCCGAGTCCGACTGAGTAGAAGGCGAGGAGCACGCCGCCGCGGGCCACGCTCTCGCCGTTGTACGCAAGGGTGAGGATCACGCCGAGCGTGGGCCCGATGCACGGTGTCCAGCCGAGGCCGAAGAGGAAGCCGAGCAGGGGCGCGGCCGCGAGGCCCACCGCCGGCACCTTGTGGATCCGCACGTCGCGCTGGAACAGCGGCACCAGCCCCATGAACACCAGGCCGAGCACCACCGCGAGCACGCCGAGCACGATCGTGAAGGTGCGGGAGTACTCGAAGAACCATCGGCTCACGCCGGCCGAGAGCACGCCGAGACCGACGAAGACGACGGAGAAGCCGAGCACGAAGAGCGACGAGCCGGCCAGCATCCGGCCGCGGTGCGGCGTGGCCTCGGAGTCGGCGAGGTCGGCACCGGAGAGCCCGGTCGTGTAGGAGAGGTAGCCCGGCAGCAGCGGGATCACGCAGGGCGAGAAGAACGACACCAGTCCGGCCAGCACCGCGACCGGGACCGCGACCAGCATCGAGCCCGAGAACGCCGTCTCCCGCAGCCACTCATCCATCGCTCGGCACGTCCTCGGCCGCCACCTTGTCGACGAGCTCGACCAGGGTGAGCTTGGACGGCAGCTGCCCTCGGACCAGGGCCGCGACCCGGCCCTGCCGGTCCAGCACCACGGTGCTCGGCATGTCGCGGGGGTTGAACGGCGTCGGGAACTTCAACAGCTGCTCGCTGCCGCGGTCGTAGATCGACGGATAGGTGACGTCGAGGCCGCGCTCGAACGCCAGGCCGTCCTCCTTGGAGTTGCGGATGTCGATCCCGACGATGGTGGCGTCGCCGGACAGCTCGTCGACGGCGTCCTCGAGCATCGGCGCCTCGACGGTGCAGGGCCCGCAACCGGACCACCAGACGTTGACCACGACGACCGAGCCACGCCGGTCGGCCAGGTCCAGGTGATCGCCGGCCAGCGTCTCCCCGGAGACGTCGACCGGACCCTTGCGGTCCGCCTCCGGGATCTCGACCACGACGCCGCCACCCTCGATGTAGTCCTTCCCGTTGGTGCCGTTGACGTCGGTGCAGGCGCTCGCCGTACCGGCCGTCAGAGCGAGCGCGGCCACGATCAGTGGAAGACGGCGACGGGCAGCCATCTCAGACGGGCCAGTGCCCCGCACTAGTTCTCCTCGGGCGCGTCGCCCGCCGAGAACGGCGCACTGCGGTCCTTGTCCGGGATCAGGTCGCCAGCCGGTTCGCTGTAGGACACCTGCGTGATCGCGTCGCCGACGAAGTGGAACGACGTGACCGAGCAGAGCGTGCACTGGCGCCGCCGCGGGTCGTGGACGAACGATCTCTTCTCGACCTGCAGCCGCGTGATCCAGATCGGCAGCTGGTGGGAGACGATCACCGCCTCGTGGCCGGCGGCGGCGACTCGGGCATCGTGGACCGCGGCCATCACCCGGGCCACGACCTCCTTGTAGGGCTCGCCCCACGACGGCTTCCACGGGTTCCAGAGGTACCGCCAGGCCGAGGGCTTGAGCAGCACGTTGTTGCCGTTGGCGAACCGCTTGCCCTCGAAGATGTTGGTCGACTCGATGACCCGCTCGTCGGTGACGATCTCGAGCCCGTGCGCCGTGCCCATCGGAGCCGCCGTCTCCTGAGCGCGCTCCAGCGGGGAGGAACGGATGTGGGTGATGTCGCGGTCGGTCATCGCCGAGGCGACCTTGTCGGCCATCTTCAGGCCGAGCTCGGACAGGTGGTAGCCGTCGCGGCGGCCGTAGAGGACGCCCTCGGGGTTGTGCACCTCGCCGTGGCGGAGCAGGTGGACGACGGTGTCCGGGGTCTGGCTCTGGTCGGAACTCACGGCGTCGGCTTCTCCTGTGCTGCGGCTGCCGCGCGGGCGGCCTCGGGCAGGGCGTCGAGCACGGTCTGCACGGCGCGGTCGTCGTGGGCGGCCGAGAGGAACCACGCTTCGTACGCCGACGGCGGCAGGTGCACGCCGCTGTCGAGCATGGCGTGGAAGAAGGCGGCGTACGCCGCCGTGTCGGTGTGCTGGGCGTCGTCGAAGTTGCGGATCGGACCCTCGGCGAAGAAGACCGAGAACATCGTCCCCGTCGCCTGGACGCAGTGAGTGACGCCGGCCGTCGAGAGCGCATCCGACACCGCGGTCTTGATCACGTCGGCCACCTTGGCCAGGTGGTCGTAGACCTCGTCGGTGGCCAGCCGCAGCGTGGCCAGACCGGCGGTGGTGGCGACCGGGTTACCGGACAGGGTGCCGGCCTGGTAGACCGGCCCCTCCGGCGCGAGGTGGTGCATCACGTCGGCGCGGCCGCCGAACGCCGCTGCCGGGAAGCCGCCGCCCATCACCTTGCCGAAGGTCATCAGGTCGGGGCGCCAGCCCTCCTGGGCGCCGTCCAGCCCCCATTGTCCGAGCCGGGAGACCCGGAAGCCTGTCATCACCTCGTCGCTGACGAACAGCGCGCCGTGGTTGCGGCAGGTCTCGGCCAGGAAGCTGTTGAACCCTCCCCCAGGTCCAGCAGAGTCTGGCGGGACCACGCCCATGTTGCCGGGGGCGGCCTCGGTGATCAGGCAGGCGATCCGGTCGCCGTGCTCGGCGAACGCCTTGTCGACCGCGGCCCGGTCGTTGTAGGGCAGCACGAGCGTCAGCTCGGTCGACGAGGCAGGTACGCCGGGTGTGCCCGGCAGGGCGAACGTCGCGACGCCCGAGCCGGCCGAGGCCAGCAGCGAGTCGACGTGACCGTGGTAGCAGCCGGCGAACTTCACCACCACGTCACGACCGGTGAAGCCGCGGGCCAGCCGGATCGCCGACATCGTCGCCTCGGTGCCCGAGGAGACGAACCGGACCCGCTCGACCGGCGTACGGGCCACGATCTCCTCGGCCAGCTCGACCTCGGGCCGGGTGGGTGTGCCGTACGACGTACCGCGAGCAACGGCCGCGTGCACCGCCGCCTCGACCTCGGGGTGCGCGTGGCCGAGCAGCATCGGCCCCCACGAGCAGATCAGGTCGACGTACTCGCGGCCGTCGACGTCGGTGAGCCAGGCGCCCTTGGCGGAGGCGATGAACCGGGGAGTGCCACCCACCGCGTTGAACGCCCGCACGGGGGAGTTCACACCGCCGGGAGTGACCGCCAGCGCACGCTGGTACAGCGCGGCGGACTCGGCGGAGACTCTGGGCACGTCTCATTGTCTCCGAGCGGTCCCAACGCTCCGAACCGACCTGTCACCACCTGGTCTGGACTCGGTCCGGAACTGTCCGTTTCGACGTCACGTCAGAAGGGCACGATCGTTCAGTCGAAGGGGCAGGATCGTTGACCCGTGCCCCCAACGTTCGGTACCTGCGCGTAACTTATCTGTGACACGATTCGTTGGATGCTTGAGTCGTCTGGAGGGGACGCCTTGGCATTCATGGGAGAGAGCTCAATGTCCGCGAAGCGATTCAGCCGCTTGCACAAGGCGACGGCGCTGGTGCCGATGGCCCTGCTGTCGGCCGCCTGGACCGCGAGCCTCCTCGGTGTCAACGCGCCCCTTGCCTCGGCCGGCGTGCAGCCCGACCCGACCCTCCCCGACGGCACCAGCGTCCCGGCCCAGGCCATCGAGGCGCCCGCCAGTGTCTCCGACGGCAGCGGCCTCGGGGTCGGCGACACCGAGGCCCAGCAGATCGTCGCCACCGCCTCGGCCTCCGGCATCCCGTCTGCCGCTCTCGCCGCCTACCAGCGCGCGGAGACGGTCATCAACGCCGCCGACGCGGACTGCCACCTCAGCTGGCAGCTGATCGCCGCGATCGGACGGGTTGAGTCCAACCACGGCCGGGCCAACGGCAACACGCTCGACGACAACGGGCTCGCGACGCCGGGCATCTTCGGCGTCGCCCTCAACGGCGCCAACCGCACCACCGAGATCGTCGACACCGACGCCGGGCAGTTCGACAACGACGCGGCCTACGACCGGGCCGTCGGGCCGATGCAGTTCATCCCCTCGACCTGGTCGGTCGTGGGCGTGGACGCCGACGGCGACGGCGTACGCAACCCGCAGGACATCGACGACGCGGCGCTCGGCACCGCCGTCTACCTCTGCTCCGGCTCCGACGACCTCGGCACCGACGCCGGTCGCCGCGACGCTGTCTTCCGCTACAACCACAGCCAGTCCTACGTCGACCTCGTGCTCGACATCATGGATGCCTACCTCCAGGGCGACTTCACGTCGATCCCCAACGGCACGGTGATGGCAGGCGAGATCACCAAGACCCCTCCGCCGCTGCACGTGCCCGGCACGCCGGACCAGCACGACGCGCACATCACGAAGCCGCCGCACTCGACCGACGACACCGTTGACCAGACGACCACCGATGGCGGCCCGGGCACCACGGACGACGAGACCACGGACGACGAGACCACGGACGGCGGCACCAACGGCGGCGGTGGCACGACCGGCAACGGTGGTGGCGTCCACGTCCCGGGCACCCAGGTCTCTCTCCCGCCGCTCCCGTCGACGAGCATCCCGCCCGTCGACCAGACGCTGACCCTGGCGCAGGCGACGGTCCAGTGCACGCTCGAGGGGCTCAGCCAGCTGCTGCAGCCGCAGGCGTTCCAGGCCTGCCTCAACAACTACATGAACCCGTAGTTGCTGCCTGAGCCTTACGGGCCGGTCCGCCGGCGGCAATGATGGCTGCATGCAACTCGTGCAGGTGGCCCAGCGGGCCGCGGACCTCCAGCGCGCGACCGCGTTCTACACCGACCTGCTCGGTGTGCCGCCCACCGCGACGTACGACCCACCCGGCCTGGTCTTCTTCGACCTCGCCGGCACCCGGTTGATGCTCGAGCTCAATGCCCCCTCGGCCATGCTCTACCTCGCCGTTGACGACATCGACGCCACGATCGAGCGGCTGCGCGGGAACGGCGTGGCCGTCGAGGAGGAGCCGCACGTGATCTTCAGCCACGCCGACGACACCCTCGGCCCGGCCGGCACCGACGAGTGGCAGGCGTTCGTCCGCGACACCGAGGGCAACCTGGTGGGGCTGGTGGAGCACCGGCGTTCTGCCTGACCCCGGGAGGGCGGTGGCTCTGCAACCGTCATCCCCAGGCGGCGGTGGCTTGGCAACCGTCATCCCCGTGGACAGAGGTTGCTCACCCACCGCTCCCCCGGGCCAGTCGAGACCAGCGGTGGCTTGGCAACCGTCATCCACGTGGAGAAACGTTGCTCACCCACCGCTCCCTCGGTCAGCGACGCAGGAGACGCGCGGCCTCGACGGCCCAGTAGGTCAGCACGATGTCGGCGCCGGCGCGGCGGATCGAGGTGAGCGTCTCGATGATGGCGGCCTCGCGGTCGATCCAGCCCTGAGCTGCGGCGGCCTCGACCATGGCGTACTCGCCCGAGACGTTGTAGGCCGCGACGGGGACGTCGACGGCGTCACGGACCCGGCGTACGACGTCGAGGTAGCCGAGCGCCGGCTTCACCATGACGACGTCCGCGCCCTGCTCCACGTCGAGCAGTGCCTCGCGGACGCCCTCGAGGGCGTTGGCGGGGTCCTGCTGGTAGGTACGCCGGTCGCCCTCCAGCGAGCTCGAGACCGCCTCGCGGAAGGGTCCGAAGAAGGCGGAGGAGTACTTCGCCGAGTAGGCCAGGATGGAGACATCGGTGTGGCCGTCGTCGTCGAGCGCGTCGCGGATCGCCCGCACCTGGCCGTCCATCATCCCGCTGGGTCCGACCATGTCGACGCCGGCGTCGGCCTGGGCCTGCGCCATCTCGGCGTACAGCGCAAGGGTGCGGTCGTTGTCGACGCGTCCGTCCGGGGTGAGCACCCCACAGTGGCCGTGGTCGGTGAACTCGTCGAGACACAGGTCACTCATCACCGTGAGCGCGTCGCCGACCGCGCCGACGACGTCGGTGACGGCGAGGTTGAGGATGCCTGCCGGGTCGATGGCACCGGAGCCGTCGGCGTCCTTGTGCTCGGGGATGCCGAACAGCATCACGCCACCCAGCCCGAGGTCCGCCGCCTCGGCGACCGCCTTGAGCAGGGTGTCACGGGTGTGCTGGACGACGCCCGGCATCGATGCGATCGGCACCGGCTCGCTGATGCCTTCGCGGACGAACAGCGGCAGCACCAGCTGGCCGGGTTCGACGTGGGTCTCGGCGACCATCCGGCGCAGCCCGGGGGTGCGACGCAGCCGACGCGGCCGGACCCTAGGTCCGGTCAGCTCCGGTGCGTCGCCCTCGGTCATCGCGCCTTCGACCGCCGCGCAGACGGCTTGCGCTCGGACGGTCGCGTGACCTGCTCGCCGGCGTCGACCATGGCCGCCCGGCGGGCCGCGCCGAAGTCCGCCAGCGCGTCGACGAGCTCGTCGACGTCCGGCTTCGGCGCGAGGACGTCGACCCGCAGGCCGTGCTCCTCCGCGGTCTTGGCGGTCGCCGGCCCGATCACCGCGATCACGGTCGACGGGTGCGGCTTGCCGGCGATGCCGACCAGGTTGCGCACCGTCGAGGACGACGTGAAGACGACCGCGTCGAACCGGCCGGACTTGATCGCGTCACGAGTGGTCGCCGGCGGCGGAGTGGCCCGGACCGTGCGGTACGCCGTGACGTCGTCGACCTCCCAGCCGAGGTCGATCAGACCGGCGACCAGCGTCTCGGTGGCGATGTCGGCCCGCGGGAGGAAGACCCGGTTGATCGGGTCGAGCAGGTCGTCGAACTCGGGCCAGTCGGCCAGCAGGCCGGCAGCGGACTGCTCGCCGGAGGGCACCAGGTCGGCGCGGAGTCCCCAGGCCGCGATCGCCTGTGCGGTCTTGTCGCCGACCGCGGCGATCTTGAGGCCGGAGAACGCGCGGGCGTCGAGGCCGTACTCCTCGAACTTCTCGCGCACCGCCTTGACGGCGTTCACCGAGGTGAACGCGATCCACTCGTAGCGGCCCTCGACCAGGCCACGGACGGCCTTGTCCATCTGCAGGGGGTTGCGGGGCGGCTCGACCGAGATCGTGGGCACCTCGTCGGGCACCGCGCCGTAGCCGCGCAGCCGCGCGACCAGCGAGCCGGCCTGGTCCTTGGTGCGCGGCACCAGCACCCGCCAGCCGAACAGCGGCTTGGTCTCGAACCACGACAGCGTCTCGCGCAGATCCACGACCTTGCCGACGACGATGACCGCCGGCGGAGCCATCCGGGCGGCACGGGCGTCGGCGGCGATCCCGGCCAGCGTGGAGGTGACCGTGGTCTGCTCGGTCGTCGTGCCGACCCGGGTCATCGCGACCGGGGTCTCAGGGTCGCGCCCGGCCGCGACCAGCGCCTTGGCGATGTCGCCGACCATGTTGACCCCGGAGAGGATCACGACCGTCCGCTCGTCGGCGTACGGCGCCCAGTCGACCTTCTCGTGCGCGGTGACGACGGCGACCTCGCGGTTGTCCTTGGTCGTCAGCGGGATGCCGGCGTAGGCCGGGACCGCGGAGAACGACGAGACTCCGGGCACGATGTCGAAGCCCAGGCCGGCCTTGACACAGGCCTGCGCCTCCTCGGGGCCCGAGGCGTAGAGGAACGGGTCACCGGCCATCAGCCGGACCACCCGCACCCCCTTCTTGGCGTGCCTGACCACGACCTTGGCGCGCGCGGCGTGGGTGAGCGGCTGGCCGTCCTCGCCGAAGCCGCCGTCGACGAAGGTCGGGCTCTCGCACTCGGCCGGCAGCGCCAGCAGCCTGCGGACCAGGTCGACGTGCTCGGGCGTCTCGGTGACGATGACCTCTGCCTGTTCGAGCAGGGTCACTGCCCGGACGGTCAGCAGGTCGGGGTCACCCGGCCCGCTGCCGACGAAGGACACCCAGCCGCGGCTGGTGGAAGCGGCCGGACGGTCGTTCGTGGTGGTCTTGCCTCGCGTCATGCGTCGTGCACCCTGTCTGCTTCTGGTCCTGCGGTTTCGAGATCGCCCGCTCCGTCGGCGAGCATCTCCTTGGCCAGTCGGGACCCCACCCCGGCTGCGTCGTTCGGGTCGCCGGTCGCGGACATCCGCACCGACAGCGCACCGTCGGTGGAGAGAGCCACCGCGCGTACCCACAGCTCCTCGCCGTCCTCGCCCTCCGCCACCTCGGCCATGGCCCCGATCGGCGCGGAGCAGCCGCCCTCGAGGGTGGCCAGCACGGCCCGCTCGGCCTCGACCGTGGCCCTGGAGACCCGGTCGTCGAGCGCCGCCAGCGCGGTCAGGAGGTCGTCGTCGGCGCGGCACTCGACCGCCAGCGCACCCTGCCCCGGGGCGGGCAGCATCTGCAGTGGGTCGAGCACCTCAGTGACCTCCTCGAGCCGGCCGATCCGGGCCAGCCCGGCGCGGGCGAGGAGCACGGCGTCGTACTCCCCGGAGCGGACCTTCGCGATCCGGGTGTCGACGTTGCCACGAACGCCCACCACGTCCAAACCGAGGCCGAGGGCGAGCAGCTGGGCCACCCGCCTAGGCGAGCCCGTTCCGACCCGTGAGCCGGCCGGAAGCCCGCCCAGGGTGAGCCCGTCGCGGGCCACGACCACGTCGCGAGGGTCCTCGCGCGGAGGTATGGCCGCGAGTGCGATCCCGTCGGCGGCCGCGGTCGGGAGGTCCTTGAGCGAGTGAACCGCCACGTCGACCCGCCCGTCGAGCAGGGCGTCACGCAGCGCGCTGACGAAGATGCCGGTGCCGCCGGCCTGCTCGATCGGTGTCTCCGCGGCCTGGGAGCGGTCGCCGTCGGTGGTCACCTCGACCAGCGCGGTCTCGCGGCCCAGCCGGTCGCGGACCATCGCGGCCACCAGCTCTGACTGGGTGGTGGCGAGGAGGGAGGCGCGGGTGCCGATCCTGATGGGGGCGTTCATGCCAGCCCCTCCGGACGGGTCACGGCGTCGACGGCTTCGGGGTCCAGCGCGAACAGTTCAGCGAGGGCAGCGGCGTACGAGACGGCACCGGTCTCGTTGGCCAGCTCCCTGACCCGGACCGTGGGCTCGTGGAGCAGCTTGTCTGCGACCCGGCGTACGGCGCGCAGCACCTCGGCGCGCGCCTCGGGGCTCAGGTCGGGGAGCCGGTGGTCGAGCCGCTCCATCTCGGCGTCGACCACCGAGGTGGCCATCGAGCGGAGCGCCACGACGGTTGGCGTCACGATCGCGGAGCGGCGTACGGCGACGAAGGCCGCGACCTCCTCGGCGACGATCCGGCGTACCTCGGCGACCTCGCGGCCGGCGTCGGAGTCCTCGAGCTCCTGGGCGAGGTCGATCAGGTCGATCCGACTGACGCCGTCGAGCTCGACGACCGAGGGGTCCACGTCGTGGGGCAGCGCCAGGTCGACGAAGACCATCGACCGCCCGTCGGTGCGGGCCGCCTCGACCTGGGCGCGGGTGACCAGCAACCCGGAGGCGCCCGCACAGGCGATCACCACGTCGGCCTCGGCGAGGACCGCGGGCAGGTCGCTGAGCGAAGCCGCCCGCCCGGCGTACTCGGCGGCCAGTCGGTCTGCGCGCTCGCGGGTGCGGTTGACGACGACGACCTCGGCGGCTCCCCGTCGCGAGACGGTCGCGGTTGCCAGCCCGGCCATCGCACCGGCGCCGACCACGACGACCCGGCGTCCTGCGACGTCGCCGCCGTGGCGGGCGGACCTGTCGAGGGCTGCGCCGACCAGGGTCGGTGCAGCGCTGTCGATGTCGGTCTCGGCGCGTGAGCGCTTGCCGACCCGGAGCGCCTGCTGGAACAGCACGTTGAGGGCCGAGCCGACCGTGCCGAGCTCCTGGCCGAGCCGGAGCGCGTCGCGGGTCTGGCCGAGGATCTGGCCCTCGCCGACGGCCATCGAGTCGAGCCCGGCCGCGACCTGGAACAGGTGCGAGACCGCGCCGTCGTCGTAGTGGACGTAGAGGTGCGGGAGCATCGCGTCGGTGGACTTGCCGGACCGCTCGATGAGCAGCCGGGACAGCTCCTCCACCGACCCGTGGAACCGGTCCACGTCGGCGTAGATCTCGACCCGGTTGCAGGTCGCGATCACGGTCGCCTCGGTGACGTGCTCGCAGGCAGCCACGGACTGGATCAGCTTGGGGACCGCGTCGGCCTGGGGGGCGACCTGCTCCAGCAGGGACACCGGGGCGGAGTTGTGGGACACGCCGACCACGAGCACGCTCATGAGGCGGTGACCTCCCCGTGCTTGCGCTGCTCGTGGTAGGCGAGGATCTGCAGCTCGATCGAGAGGTCGACCTTGCGCACGTCCACGCCGTCGGCCACCGCGATCACCGTGGGTGCGAAGTTGAGGATGCTGCTGATGCCGGCCTCGACCATCTGGTCGGCGACGTCCTGGGCGGCCGACGCCGGAGTCGCGATCACCCCGATGGCCACGCCGTGCTCGCGAACGATCGCGTCGAGGTCAGCGAAGTCGCGGACCTCGACCCCGGCGACGCTCTCGCCCCGGCGCTTCGGATCGGCGTCGAGCAGTGCCACCACCCGGAAACCGCGGCTGCGGAAGCCGGAGAAATTGGCCAGCGCGTGCCCGAGGTTGCCGATTCCGACGATGACCACGGGCCAGTCCTGGGTCACGCCGATCTCGCGGGCGATCTGGTAGCGCAGGTAGTCGACGTCGTACCCGACGCCGCGCGTGCCGTAGCTGCCGAGGTAGGACAGGTCCTTGCGGAGCTTGGCGCTGTTGACGCCCGCCGCGGCGGCGAGCTCCTCGCTGGAACAGGTCGTGGTGCCCTCCTCGACCAGCGTGGTCAACGCACGGAGGTAGACGGGCAGGCGCGCGACCGTGGCCTCGGGAATGTCCCGGGCGCTGTCCGTCGTGCGTGCGCTCACCAGTGGTCACCACTGGAGGTAGGTCGGGGGTGGCCCGTGCTTCGGGTGCGTGCATCGCAAGGCGCCGGAGCGACGCTCGACCCGTTCGTCCAGCTAGTGACGGCAACGCCGCGAGGTGCGTGCCCGGAGTGCGGGACACACGGCGTACCTTCGGTGGTGGCCACTACACCTTCTCTCCAGCCGGCGGAGGAGGCCTATCCGGGCCTGCGCCACGCCGTCGGCTCAGCCACTGTAGAAGTTTGTGAACGCGAGAACAAAACCGGGAGAGCGTGGTGTTTCACACGTCTACCCGGCGGTAGGCCGCCGGGGTTGCTGGGATACCCGGGTACCCGGGTATCCCAGACGATCTGGGCCGAAGCTTCACCTGAGATCGTCAGGGTTCCCCGGTTACCCGGGTATCCCTGAGGCAGGAGGGGCCAGAGCGGCCCGCAGCCGCCCCTCGTCCACGCGCCAGAAGTCGTGCTGCTTCCCGTCGACGAGCGTCACCGGGATCTCCTCGGCGTACCGCTCCAGCAGCGTCGGGTCGTCGAGGATCGAGAGCTCGTCGTAGGACTCCCCCAGGTCGGCGCAGACGCGCTCGATCACCGCGCGGGCGTCGTCGCAGAGGTGACAGCCCGGCTTGGAGTAGAGGGTGACGCGACCGGTCATCTACTCGAGCAGGCCGAGCGCGCGGCGACGCTCCATGCCGCGCAGCCGGCCCTTCTGTACCTTGCCGGTGACGCCGACGGGGAGCTCGGAGACGACCTCGACCCGGCTGGGCTGCTTGAACCGGGCCAGTCGCTCCTCGCAGTGCGACCGTACGGCGGCCGCGAGCGCGGCTGCCTCGGCACCCGGCGCGACGACGTAGGCCACCACGGCCTCGCCGGTCTCGGGGTCCTCGACGCCGATCACCGCGGCCTCGGTGACACCCGGAACCTCGCGGATCACGTCCTCCACCTCGACGGGATAGACGTTGAACCCGGAGACGATCACCAGCTCCTTGAGCCGGTCGACCAGGAACAGGTCACCGGTCGCGTCGAGGAAGCCGACGTCGCCGGTGGACCACCAACCGTCGTCGTCGGGACCCTGGGCGCCGTCGGGCCAGTAGCCGCTGAACAGGTTCGCGCCCCGGATCTGGATCTCGCCCGGGTCCTCGCCCTCGGGCGGCTGGCCGGTCTCGTCGACCAGCCGGATGTCGATGCCCGGCAGCGCGGCGCCGACCGAGCCGGGCTGGAGCTCCTTGCTGCACAGCGTGCTGGTCACCACCGGCGAGGCCTCGGTGAGGCCGTAGCCCTGGTGGATGGGGATGTCCGCGAGCTCGCTGAACTCCGCACCCAGCTCCGGCGACAGCGGCGCGGAGCCGGACAGGATCAGCCGCACCGGGCCGAGCCGCTCCTTGAGCCCGTCGACGTCGCGCCAGTAGGCGAAGACGGGAGGGGCGACCGGGACGACGCTGCACGCCTCGTCCTCGATCAGGTCGAGGGTGCCCTGCGGCTCGAACCGGCCGGTCAGCACCAGCTTGGCGCGGTGCCTCATCACGACGCCGAGCACCGCGTTGAGGCCGTAGACGTGGAACAGCGGCAGCACGCCGAGCACCACGTCGTCCCCGTGGATCATCGGCGGCTCGACCGCGGCGACCTGGCCGATGTTTGCGAGGAGCGCGCGGTGGGTCAGCATGGCGGCGCGCGGTCGGCCCGACGTACCGCTCGTGTAGAGGAGGGCGGCCAGCTTCTCGGGGTCCTGCAGCTGCGGGACAGGGCGCGCGACGTCGGCCCGCAGGTGGTCGTACGAGCGCTCGCCCGGCTGGAGCGTGCCACCGACCACGACGATGCGGGGGATCACGAGCCGCGCCATCAGGTCGCCCTCGATCGAGCCCGCGGGGTACTCGGTCGACTGCGCCTGCTCGAGGGCCCGGACCGCCTCGCGCGCGGCGGTCACCGTGTCGACGTCGGCGAAGACCATTCGGGAACCCGAGTCCGCGATCATCCGAGCCAGCTCACCGGACTGCGACGTGGGGTTCACCGGTACGGCGACCGCCTGGGTCCGCAGCACGGCGAGGTAGGTGGACACGAACTCGATCCGGTTGCCGAGCACCACCATGACCCGGTGTCCGGCGACGATGCCGGCCGCCCCGAGACCGGTGGCGATCCGGCCCACCTCGTCGTCGAGCTCGCCCCAGGTGACCCGCCGACCGCCGGACTCGACGATCGCGAGCCGGTCGGGGTCCTCGGCCGCGGCCTGCACGAGGAGGTCCGCGACATCGGTCGCGGGTCCGGCAGCCATGGACGGATACTTCCACACAGCCGATGTGGCTAGGGTCGAACCGTGGTGCCCTCCGACCGGCCGCGAAACCTCCAGCAGCGGTCAACGCTCGCCGGTGAGGCGGCCGCAGCTGCGGCCGAGGTCGAGACCGCGCTCGACCATCCCCTGGACCCGACGGCGGCGGCGTTCTTCGACGTCGACAACACCGTGATGCAGGGTGCCAGCATCTTCCACCTCGCGCGCGGGCTGCACCGTCGCGAGTTCTTCACGACGCGAGACATCCTCGGCGCCGCGTGGAAGCAGGCCTACTTCAGAGTGGTGGGCGTGGAGGATCCCGAGCACGTCGCGGAGGCCCGCAACTCGGCCCTGGGCTTCATCTCCGGCCACACCGTCAAGGAGCTCCAGGATCTCGGTGAGGAGATCTTCGAGGAGGCGATGGCCCACCGGATCTGGCCGGGCACCCGCGCGCTGGCGCAGCTCCACCTCGACCAGGGACAGCGGGTCTGGCTGGTCACTGCCGCGCCCGTCGAGATCGCGCAGATCATCGCCCGGCGGCTCGGCCTGACCGGCGCGATGGGCACCGTCGCGGAGCACGTGGACGGCGTCTACACGGGCCGGTTGGTCGGCGACATGCTGCACGGCCCCGCCAAGGCGGAGGCGATCAGGGCGCTGGCGGCACGGGAGTCGCTCGACCTGAGCCGCTGCTCGGCGTACTCCGACTCCTACAACGACCTGCCGATGCTCTCCATGGTCGGTGAGGCCTGCGCGGTCAACCCGGACGCCAAGCTGCGCGCGCACGCCCGCGAGCAGGGCTGGAGGATCCACGACTACCGGACCGGCCGCAAGGCCGCGCGGGCGGGGCTGCTCGTGGGCGCCGTGGCGGGCGCCGTGACCGGTGCCGTCGCCGCAGGGGTCTCGCTACGCGGTCGGCGCCGCTAGGGCGCGTCTCCCAGTTCGTGGTGGATGCCGGCGTCGTCCAGGTGCGGGCTGGCAAGGCGCCGACACGCGCGCAGACTGGGCGTCTTCGAAGGGTCGGCAACGTCGCCAGCGCGTGATCTGGGCGGCGTCCGGCGCCGCCAGGGATTGGGAGACGCGCCCTAGCCCGACTCCAGCGGCTCGGTCGTATGTAGACCAGTCCAGTGTGTCCTGGGCAACCATTTCTTCCCGTGGTGTGACCTGCGCCTCTAGTGTGGGTACCCAATCTGGGGATGGCGAGGGAGGGGTCCTTGTGCCCGGACCGGGTCACGACGTCGCACGTGGGCTTGACGCCCTACGCGAGGCGGTCGCGTGCGCCCTCTTCGGCAACCTCGGTGAGCCGCGGCTCGCCGTCGTCCTCGCCGGCCCTTCCCGCCGTACGCCGCCCGGTGCAGCGCACCCCCTCGGCTGGCTCCTGAGCGAGGCCGTCGCGAAAGACGAGCTCGGGGCGTCGGGCCGGCCCCCGACCCCGGGCAACACCGGTTTCGGGGACGCCGACCAGGCCGCCTCCTCCGAGGAGACCGAGGAGGAGCGCACCCGGCTGATCGCGCTGGTCGAGCTCGCCCGCACGGGCGACAGCGACGCGTTCGGGATGCTCTACGACCACTACCAGGGCTCGGTCTACCGGTTCCTCTTCTACCGGACCCGCTCGGGCACGCTCGCAGAGGACCTCACCTCCGAGACCTTCTTCCGCGCGTTGCGGAACATGCAGAACTTCCGCTGGCAGGGCAAGGACTTCGGCGCCTGGCTGATGACCATCGCCCGCAACCTCGCCACCGACCACTTCAAGGCCGGCCGGACCCGCCTCGAGCTCGCCACGGAGGACATGGGACTCCACGACGACTCGACCGAGGGCCCCGAGCACGCAGTGCTCGCCAGCCTCACCAACGAGCTGCTGCTCAAGGCCCTCACCGAGCTGCCGAGCGAGCAGAAGGACTGCCTGATCATGCGCTTCCTGCAGGGCATGAGCATCGCTGAGACGGCCGCCGTCCTGGGCCGCAGCGAGGGCGCGGTGAAGCAGCTCCAGCTCCGCGGAGTCCGCAACCTCGCCAAGCTGATGCCGGAGGGGATCCGGTGATCGGCCAATGATCACGCAGATCGTGATGGAGTCTCGTTACCAGGCTGTTGATCTGGCGCGCGTAACCCCGCCTGCAGGCAGGTCGTTGTGCTGTACGTCGATGTCGCATCACGGGGATGGCATCGGCAACCACATGACAGGACAGCACCAATGACCACCCTGTTCCCGGCACGACGACGTGCCGAACAATTCGACTCCTTGGTCGAGGGCGGACGACGAGATGACGTCGACCGCGCCACAACCGACCTGCTGGAGCTCGTCGGCGCGCTCCGTTCGGTGCCCGAGTCACAGGCTCGCCCGGAGTTCGTGGCAGACCTGCGCGAGCGGCTCATGCTCGCCGCAGCAGCAGAGCTGACCCCGGTTCCGGCCGCCGCCCGTGAGCGCGACGACGTCGCGCGGCTCACCATCAAGCCCAACCGCACCCGCCGCGAGCGCCGGGTCGGCATCGCGCTCGGCGCGGTGGCGATCATCGGCGCCTCCACGTCGATGGCGGTCGCATCACAGGGTGCGATCCCGGGTGACGCGCTGTACCCCGTCAAGCGGGCGATCGAGAACACCCAGGCCGGGTTCAGCGTCGGCGACGACGCCAAGGGCGAGACCGTTCTCGGCAACGCGTCCACGCGCCTCGACGAGGTCGGCAAGCTCGCCGGGAAGGACTCGCCCGACCCGCAGCTGGTCACCCACACCATCAACGACTTCACAGACCAGTTCACCGACGGCAGCAACTCGCTGCTCGACGACTACGAGTCCAACGGCAACCAGGGCTCGATCGGGCACATCCACAGCAACGCCGAGGACAGCATGACCGCCCTCGCAGGGATCGAGGACCTGATCCCGTCGGACGGCGGCGCCAACACCGGCGGGTGGGCGGCTGCCCACGCTGCGCTGGTGAACGCGGCGCAGACGGTCTACTCGATCGACGCCAAGGCCGTAAACCTCTGCCCCGGCTGCGGCGACGGGCTCCTCGAGGTCCCGCCCCAGCTGGTGGCCGGTGCGGCCGAGACGCTCACCGACGCCGGGAACAACGTGGCCGGCGGCCAGCTGCCCGGCACCGACGTCCCCGGCTCTGACCCCACGGGCGCCTCGCAGCCGCAGAACGGCCTCAAGGGCGACGGACCTCCGAGCGGCATGAACCCGCCCGAGACGCCGATCGAGATCCCGACCGACGCGGCCAGCGACGCCACGACCGACCTCGGCGGACTGCTCCCGACCGGTGGCACCGAGACGGGCACCGGTGATGACGAGAACGGCGGGAACGGCGGCGGCAAGGGCGGCAAGGGCAAGGGCGGCAAGGTCGACCTCACGCCGGTGACCGACACCGTCAACCAGGTCGTGACCGGCGTCGTGGCGGGCGTGAACGGCCTGCTGAACGGGCTCACCGGCAACTAGCCGAGCGCCTCGCAATCACCTCCCAGCCTTCGCTGCGGAGGTTTCGACACGCTCGGTCGCGCTCGCTGCTCAACCACCATCGATCGCATCCGCAGGCGCGGCTGCGGTCAGCGGAAGACGGACTGCCGCTGCATCAGGAGCGAGTAGAGCGTCGACTGGATGGTCTCGCGCACCTCGTCGGTGACGTTGAAGACCAGCATCGGGTCCTCGGCGGTGCCGGGGTCGAACTCGTCGGTGCGGATGGGCTCCCCGAACTCCAGGAGCCACTTGGAAGGCAGCGGCACCATGCCGAGCGGCCCCAGCCACGGGAACAGGGGCGTGATGGGGAGGTACGGCAGCCCGAGCACCCTGGCCAGCGACGGCAGATTGGCCACCAGCGGGTAGATCTCCTCGGCGCCGACCACCGACAGCGGGATGATCGGCACCTGGGTGCGCAGCGCGGCCGAGACGAAGCCGCCCCGTCCGAACCGCTGCAGCTTGTAGCGCTCGGCGTACGGCTTGCCGATGCCCTTGAACCCCTCGGGCCACACGCCGACGAGCTCGCCGCCGCGCAGCAGGCGCTCGGCGTCCTCGTTGCAGGCGAGCGTCGTGCCGCCCTTGCGGGCCAGGGTGCTTACGAGGGGTGACTTGAAGACCAGGTCGGCGCCGAGCGGTCGCAGGAACCGGCCGGTGTGGTCGTGGATCGAGACCATCGTCATCAGGCCATCGACCGGGATGGTGCCGGAGTGGTTGGACACCACCAGTGCGCCACCCTCGGAGGGGATGTTCTCGATGCCGCGCACCTCGATGCGGAACCACTTCTGCGCTATCGGGCGCAGCGCGGTCATGAAGAACCGCTCGGTGATCTCCTGGTCGAAGCCGTACTCGTCGACGACGTAGTCACCGGTCACCCGGCGGCGCAGGAAGGCCAGGAACCGGGCCAGCTGGGGCTCCCACTGGTCGCCGAACAGGTCGCGGGCAGCCTGCTGGAACGCCGCGAGCCAGTCGCCGGCCGGTATGCCACCGGTGGGCAGTCGCTCCCCGGTGGATGCAGGTGCACGGGTCTCCTCGGCGGAGGGGGTCACCGTGGCTTCGGGAGTCGCCGTGGCTTCGGGGGTCTCGATGGTCTCGGTGGCCTCGGCGGCGTCCGTCGGCCGCTCCGCGGCATGGTCCTTCGCCTGGGCCGACTTGCGGGTGCCGCCGGCCAGGTTGCGCGAGGCCGCGGACGGCCTGCCGCTGCCCTGTCCGCGCCCGGGCCGGCCCCGGGTGCCGATCGGGATGATCTCGGCGTCACCCACGGGGACCATCTCCCACCGGGTGGAGCGCCGGGGTCTCCTCGGCGGGTGGCAGATGATCGAGCGCCGCGGTGAGGGCCTTCTCGATCCGCCCGCCGGTGGGCATCAGCCCCGCGGCGAAGTCGGCGAACGCCTCGGCGGTCGTGAACGCGGGCTCGAAGCCGAGCTGCTCGCGCATCCGGGTGGTGTCCACCCCGCGACCGTAGGTGAGGAAGCTGAGCTGTTCCGGAGAGAAGTCCGCCAACCGGGCACTGCGGAGCACCGACCCGACGCCACCGACCGCGAAGCCGGGCATGGGAACCGAGGGGCGCTTCAGCCGGCGCAGCGCCTGGGAGAGCATCAGGATGCCGTCACCGGCGACGTTGAACGTGCCCGGGAGGTCGTTCCGGACGGCGTGGATCAGCACGTCCATGAGGTCCTGCTCGTGCAGGAACTGCAGCCGGGCGTCGAAACCGAGCACGGTCGGGATCACCGGCAGCCGGAAGTACGACGTGAGTGGGCTGACCACGTGGGGACCGATCACGTTGGCGCAGCGCAGCGTCGTCACCCGGACGTCGGGGCGGCGGCGGGCGAAGCCGCGCACATAGCCCTCGATCTCCGCGACGTCCTTGGCGTAGCCGGAGCGGGCGCCACGGCGCGGCTCCATGTCCTCGGTGAACATCGCGGGGTCGCGGTTGCTGGCGCCGTACATCGTGGTCGTGGACTTCACGACGAGGTGCTGGACGCTCGGCGCCTTCTGGCAGGCAGCCAGGAGCTGCATCGTGCCGATGACGTTGAGCTCCTTCATCGTCCCGCGGCCGCCGGCGCTGCCGGGTGTCGAGATGACGCTCATGTGCACGACCGTGTCGACGTTCTCCTTCGCGATCACCTTGGCGATCACCGGGTTGCGGATGTCGGCGCGAACGAACGAGACGTCGCCGACGTCACCCCGAGGGGGAACGACGTCGACGCCGATGACGCGGTCCACGGTCGGGTCGGCGGCGAGCGCGCGCGCCGAACGGCGTCCGAGGTCTCGCGAGACCCCCGTCACGAGGACGACTCGCTCGCCGGAAGCCATGGAGGACCTGACCGTTGAGGGTGGGTCGGCGGTTACTTGCCGAGCTTGCGACGCTGGACGCGCGTCTTCTTGAGCAGCTTGCGGTGCTTCTTCTTCGCCATGCGCTTGCGCCGCTTCTTGATGACCGAACCCACGAACAGACCTTTCGACGGAAGGCTGACCCGGAACCGTCGGGAACCGCGTCAGCGCCCCGCGGGAAGGCCCGCAGGACCGGGCAAGCGTAACCGCCGGACGGCAACGCGCCGAACTGCGGCAGAGTGAGGTCTACGACAGCGTCGTCGTCGCGGCCCACGCTCGCGAAGCGAGCGCACCTCGTGATCGGCTCCGGTGGCCATGGCGACTGCGCGTGCGAGCAATGGGAGTTGCCGGTCGTCTGTGACGTGTGTGTCGGCGAGCGGAGCGAGTTTTGCGAGCGGAGCGAGCAGCGCCCCCGCGATCGGCCCCGTGCCCGCGATGGACGGCGGAGCTGCGAGCGCCAGCGAGCAGTCCGTCGCGGGCCGGGGCCGAAGCTCGCGGGGGGTAAACAGGCCGGGCCGAAGCTCGCGGGGGTATTCAGCCCGCGCTGTAGAAGCTCTTGCGCAGGTACTCGTTGACGTCCTCTTCGACCACACGGAACGAGCGGCCGACGCGCACGGCTGGCAGTTCACCGTTGTGGACCAGGCGATAGACAGTCATCTTCGAGACGCGCATCATGCCCGCGACCTCGGCCACGGTCAGAAACTTCGCGTCCGACATGTCCCCAGAACCAGCCATCGTGCACCGTTCTTTCTGCGCGGCACGTCATCGGCTTCCCCACCGACGAGCCACATGCCGCTCTAAAGGGAGAATAGGGGCAGTTGTGACTCGTGGGGAAGTGGTTGGGAAAAGTGCTGCGAGTGGTCTGGCGTGTCCGCTTGCGCCGAGGGCCCCATCCCGTCCCCGTCGAACTGGTCCAGACCGCGCTCCTGAGGCGTTTCACCGGGTACCCGGTGAAACTGCCCCTGCCCGCATGGAACTCCTCGACAGCAGGGCCAGTTTCGTCACGGCAGGGGGTCCAGGCCGTGAAGTGGGAAGACCGCCGTCCGGGTGGCGTTGATCTCGCGGTCCAGCCAGGAGTCGGGGTCGTAGCCCTCGCGCCAGTCGCGGAACTCGGGGGTCACGCCATCGCCCATCCCGCGGGGGGCCGTGACGTGCAGCTTCTCCCGCACGTAGGCGCGCCAGGCCTCCGGCGTGGGCGTCGACGTGTCCACGGGCGCGCCCGACACGACGCCCAGCAGATGGCTCCACGCGCGCGGGACCACGTCGACCAGGGCGTAGCCGCCGCCCCCGGTGGCCACCCAGCGGCCGCCGGCGACCTCGTGCGCCAGCTCGTGCAGAGCGACGTACGCCGCACGCTGGCCGTCCACGCTCAGCATCAGGTGTGCGAGCGGGTCCTCGGCGTGCGAGTCGCAGCCGTGCTGGGTGACCAGGACGTCGGGGGCGAACTCGCGGACCAGGTCGGGCACCACGGCGTGGAAGGCGCGCAGCCAGCCGGCGTCCCCGGTGCCGGGTGGCAATGCCACGTTGACCGCGCTGCCCTCGGCGCCCTCGCCACCGACGTCACCGCTGAACCCCGTGCCGGGGAAGAGGATCTGGCCGGTCTCGTGCAGCGAGATCGTGAGCACCCGGGGGTCGTCCCAGAAGATCGCCTCGACGCCGTCGCCGTGGTGGACGTCGACGTCGACATAGGCCACCCGCTCGGCCCCCTGGTCCAGCAGCCAGCGGATCCCGACCGCGACGTCGTTGTAGACGCAGAAGCCGCTGACGTGGCCGGGCATGGCGTGGTGCAGGCCGCCGGTGATGTTGGCGCTGTGCAGCGACTCCCCCGACCAGACCTGGCGGAACGCCTCGAGGCTGGCCCCGACGACATGCGCTGCGGCCTCGTGCATCCCGAGGAAGACGGGGTTGTCGTCGCTGCCGAGGCCGACCTGGGGCTCCGCGGCACCGGTGTTGCCGGCCCGCTGCACTGCCTCGATCAGGGCGGCGTCGTGGACGGTCGCGATCTGGTCGAGCGTGGCGACCGGCGCGGGGACGACGCGCAGCGACCCACCGGTGGTGACGCCGAGCTCGTGCGCCAGCTGCATGGTCAGGTCGACCCGGATCGGGGACATCGGGTGGGCCGGACCGAAGTCGTAGTCGGTGAGCGTCGGATCGAAGACGACCGTGCTCGGACCCGCGCACTCCATGTTCGGACGCTATCGTGGAGGCGTGCTGATGACCTCCGGTCTCCTGTGGTGGCCCGCCTGACGGCGGCCCACCGACTCAGCACACCCCTCTCACCGGCCGCCCACGGGCGGCCGATCTGCATCTGCGGTCACTGACGTCCGTGGGCTCTCGCACCAGGAGCTCCACATGACCCGCACGCTCTCCCTGCTCACCCCGTCCGGCCGACTCACGCTCGGCAGCTACCTCGGCGCGCTGCTCCCCATGTCGCGCCGCCAGGAGGACGCCTTCTACGGCGTCTCCGACCTGCACGCGATGACCACCGAGCACGACCCCCGCCTGCTGCGCTCGTACGCCGACGAGACGGCCACGCTGTTCCTCGCGGTCGGTCTCGACCGGGCCACGCTGTTCCGGCAGAGCCACGTGCCGGCGCACGCGCAGCTCGCGTACCTGCTCGAGTGCGTCGCCACCACCGGCGAGCTGAACCGGATGATCCAGTTCAAGGAGAAGGGGGGTCGGGTGGACCCACGGTCGTCGCGAGCGTCGTCCTGCGCGTGTGATGGCAAGGCGGAGGAGGGAGACGGGATGGAGTCCCGGCGACCGACGACAACGCCGCCAGCGCGCGTGCAGGGCGGCGCGCAGCAGGCCGTGGCGTCCACCCGACCCCCCTCAGGCCGGGGCGTCGACTCGACTCGCGTGTCCCTGTTCACCTATCCAGCCCTCATGGCGGCCGACATCCTGCTGTACCGGCCCGAACAGGTCCCCGTCGGAGCCGATCAGCGTCAGCACGTCGAGCTGACCCGCGACCTGGCACTGCGGTTCAACCGCCGCTACGGCCCGGTCTTCACCGTGCCCGAGGTGGTCACCGCCTCCGACGGCACCGCCCGCGTGATGGACCTGCTGCACCCTGACCGCAAGATGTCGAAGTCCGCGGACGCGGCCGGCTCGGTCTACCTGCTCGACCCGCCCGACGTCGTACGCCGCAAGGTCGCGCGGGCTGTCACGGACTCCGAGACCGGTCCGGACGCCGTGCGCCGTTCGCCTGAGAAGCCCGGCGTCACCAACCTCCTGGACATCCTGGAGGCGTGCGGGGGCTCAGCCGCCGGGATCGACACCTACGGCGCCCTCAAGCGAGCGGTCACGGACGCGGTCGTGGCCACGCTGGACCCGATCCAGAAGCGGTACGCCGACCTCGTCGCCGACCCCGTGCACGTGACCCAGGTCTTCGCGTCCGGCGCCACCCGCTGCCGGGAGGTGACCGCGCCGGTGCTGGCGGCCGCCACGACAGCGATCGGGTTGTGACCCAGAGCTGGACGGCGTCAGGGCGTCCAGACCCAAGCCTCGCGCACCGGGTCGAAGTCACGGTCAGAGCCGCCCAAGACGACCAGGCGGCCGCCGGCCCAGACCCCGGTGACGTCCTGCTGGATGGTCGAACGTGGCCGGCCCAGCGCCGACCAGCTGCCGTGATCGTCGTCGTAGACGAGACCGGCAGTCACGACCAGCGGTCCGGCGGCGGCCTCGACCCGCCAGGCACGCTGGTCGAGGTCGTCGTATCGCGGGACACCGGGCAGCTTCGACCACTCCCCCGTGCGCGGGTCGAGCGCACCAGCGAACGGATACCAGCGGTCCCACCCGTTGACCTGTCCACCGTCGGCACCACCGATCTCGGCGCCGACCAGGCGCCGGCCGGTCCAGTGGTACAGCGGACCGATCATCCCGGTGCGCGGCAACCGGCGCCACGCGGTGCCGTCCCAGAGGTCGGCCTGGGTGAGCGTCGGCTCATCCGGCGCGGGCTCGTCGTAGTTCACGCCGCTCAGCACCACCCCCGCGTCGGTGGCGAAGACCGTGCCGTCGGTGAGCGGAGGGGTCACCGGGTCCGGTGGCAGCTCGCTCCACGTCCCCGCGGCCAGGTCGAGCACCTGCACCCGGTTGCGTACGTGGGTGTAGACGCGTCCGTCGGCGGCGGCTTCCGGCCACCCGACTCTCCCGCCCGGATCCGGGAGCCGGGTCCACGCGTCGCCCTGAGGGTCGTAGGACCACCAGACGTGGTCGTCCCCCACGACGAGCCGGCCGTCCACGACGACGTGACCGGCGTACCGGTCCAGGTCGAGGGGCGGGTCCGACAGCGGGCGCCAGCGGTCGGCGGCGGGGTCGTACGCCGCGCCGTCCCGCGCGACGTCGTCGAGGTGGACGCAAGAGGCGTTGGGCGGGCACGCCGGACCGGTGTGACCGCCGAGAACCAGCACCTCGGCGCCGGTCCAGGCCAGCAGGGGCCCGTGCCGCGCAGACAACGGCGGCTCGGCGGCCTGCGTCCACCGAGGCGGGTCGCCCGGAGCGGCCGGCGTGAGGCGCTCGTCGCCGCAGGCGCCGGCGAGAAGGGCCAGCGGCATCAGGGCGACGAGCGCGAGGCGGCGCACACCAGATGGACGTGCCGCGTGCCGGTCCGGCTCCCTCATGCGCCCATGAACTCAGCGATCACCCGGCCGAGCTCCTCGCCGGCGTCCTCCTGGAGGAAGTGGCCGGCGTTCGTGATGGTGGGGTGGTCGAGGCCGCGCGCGCCGGGGACGTGCTGCTGGAGGATCACGTCCATGCCTCCGGTGATCGGGTCGGAGTCGCTGAATGCGGTGAGGAACGGTCGGTCCCACTCCCCCAGGGCCGCCCAGGCGAGTCTGTTGGCGGGCGCGGCCGGGTCGTCGGGCCGGGTCGGCACGAGGGCGGGCATCGCCCGGACGCCGACCTTGCTCTCCTCGGTCGGGAACGGCGCGTCGTACGCCGCGCGGACCTCGTCGGTCATCCCGCGCACGCAGCCGGCCGCGACCAGCCGGCCGATGTCGAGCACCTCGGCCGTCTCGACCGCGTTGCGGAACATCCACCAGATCTCCGGCATGTTGAAGTCGCCCGTCGGGAGGCCGGTGTTCGCCGCGACCACGCGCGCGAACCGGTCGGGGTGCTCGGCCACCAGCCGCAGCCCGAGCAGGCCGCCCCAGTCCTGGCCGAACAGGGTCACCTCGTGCAGGTCCAGGTGGACCAGGACCAGCTCCCGCATCCACTCGACATGGCGGGCGAAGGTGTGGTCCTCCAGGGCGAGCGGCTTGTCCGACCGCCCGAACCCGACCATGTCCGGAGCCACGCACCGGATGCCGGCGTCGGTGAGGACCGGGATCACGTGCCGGTACAGGAAGGACCACGACGGCTCGCCGTGCAGCAGCAGCGCCACGGGTCCGTCTGCGGGACCGACATCGACGTACGCCACCCGCAGCGTGCCTCCGTCGCCGTCCTGCACCTCGGCGTACGACGGCGGCCACGGGAAGCCCGGCAGGTCGGCGAAGCGCTCGTCGGACGTCCGGTAGGTCTCCACGCCGCTCAGTCTGATCCCTAGGATGACCGGCGATGAACAAGCCCCGCATCTTCCTCGGTTCCTCGGGCAAGCAGACCAAGCTGCTGAAGTCGCTCACCACCGGGCTGGCGACGGTCGCCGACGTCGAGCCGTGGACCACGGTGTTCAACCCCGGGACCTCGACGCTGGATCGCCTGGTCGAGCTCACGAGTGAGGTGGACTTCGCGGCGTTCATCTTCGCCCAGGACGACTGGACGACCGCCACGCCGGGCAATCCGGGCACGGAGGTCCCCGGCCAGGCGTCGCCGCGGGACAACGTGGTGTTCGAGGCCGGGCTCTTCGGTGGCGCACTGGGGATGCGCCGCACGTTCATCCTGCACGCGAACGGCGCGAAGCTCCCGACCGACCTTCTCGGTCTGACCTGCGTGCGGTACGCCGACGCGCTGACCCCCACTGAGCTCAAGACGGTCAACCAGAAGGTCCGCAACGCGATCGAGGCCGAGGGCCGGCTCGCGCGCATCGAGGGCCTCTGGTGGCAGTACTCCCTGACCGCGCGCACGGAGGACGAGCCCTCGGCCATCAGCCTGCTCCGGGTATCCCGCGACAGGAGCGGAGGGCTCGAGGTGAGCGGGCGCTCCTGGCAGGAGGACGGCACCCTTTCGGCGCGCTACTGGAGCGAGGCGTCGAAGGAGAGGACCGACCCGGCCGGCGTCTTCTACTTCTGGAACGGCGAGCGCCCGCGGCACCCCGACGCACCCCGGCTCGAGGGGACCGGTGAGATCAAGCTCGAGTCCGACGGCCGCGCCGGCGGCTACTGGACGACGCGCTCGGAACGGGACCCGGGACTGAACGCCCGGACGTCCGGGGTCTACCTGCGTGCCGACGCGGCGGACTGGACCATTCTCGATTCAGGCAGCGTCGAGGACCGGGTCCGGCTCATCGCCGAGCGGCTGCGTGACTGGCAGTCGTACGCCAACAGCTAGTGTCCCGCTCGGCCAGCGCCTTCAGGTTGAGGAACTGACGCCGCATCATCACGAGGTCACCCCAGGCCAGCGCGTGCGCGCGGGCGCGGGCGAGCGGGCCGCGGGCGGGCACGGCCAGGCGACAGACGATGCGTGAGTCGGGCCCGTCGGGCTCTGCGGCGTACGTCATGGCGACCGGGCCGAACAGCCGCCGGCCGCGGGGCGAGGTGACCGCCGTCCACTGGTGACCGTCGTCGTAGGACGTGAGCCGGAAGACGACGGCCATGGTCTGGCCGACCTCGAGGTCGTCGGCTCCGGGTGTCAGGACCTCGGGCGACTGACGGCCTCGGTTGTCGATCCAGTCGTAGGAGTACGGCGCGACGGCGACCTGGCAGAGCCAGCGCCACGTCAGGTCAGCAGGCGCGCGCACCGAGATCGCGCGCGTCAGCAGCAGGGCGTGGGGCACCAGGTCGTCGGCCGGGTAAGGCCGTCCGGCCTCCTCGGGGCTCGCGCCCCACACCATCGGCAGGCCCGCATCCATGCCACCAGTCTGCTGGCGCCAGGAGGCAGTGTCGTCCGTCCCAGGGCGGAGGCGATACGTCCTAGTCGCCGGCGGCCAGCTCGCGGGACCGGTCGCGCGCGGCCTCCATCGCGGCCAGGAACGCCGCACGCACCTTGTGGATCTCGAGCTCACGCAGCGCCGACGCCGTGGTGCCGCCCGGCGAGGTCACCTGCTCGCGCAGCACGGTCGGGTGGGTGCCGGTCTCGCGGAGCATCTTGGCCGAGCCGACGAGCGTCTGGATCACCAGCTCGGACGCGGTGGTGCGGGGAAGGCCGAGGTGGACGCCGGCCTCGATCATCGACTCGACGACGAAGAAGATGTACGCCGGCCCCGAGCCGGAGATCGCGGTGACGGCGTCCTGCTGGCGCTCCGGGATGCGGAGCACCTTGCCGACCGAGGCCATCAGCTCCTCCGCCTCGGCGAGGTGCGACTCGTCGCAGTGCGAGCCCGGGGACACGGCGGCCATGCCCTCGTCGACGAGCGCAGGGGTGTTGGGCATGACGCGTACGACCGCGACACCCTCCGGCACCCGCGACTCGATGAACGCCGTCGTGATGCCGGCCGCCAGCGAGACGAGCAGCTGACCGGCGCGCAACGAAGGGCCGATCTCGTCGAGCAGATCTGCCATGTCCTGGGGCTTCACAACGATGGCGACCGTGTCCGCCTTGGTGGCGGCCTCGACGTTGCCGACGACCGCGACGCCGTACCGCTCCTCGAGCTCGCGGGCGCGCTCGGGCCGCTTCTCGCCGACCAGGAGCTGGTCGACCCGGCGGCCGGCGCGGACCAGACCCGAGAGCAGGGTCTCGCCCATGACTCCGGCGCCGAGGATGGCGGTCTGCTTCACGGTGTGCTCATTTCGGAGGCGTCACTTCTTGGAGATCAGAGATCGCAGGAAGAATGACAGGTTCTGCGGACGCTCCGCGAGCCGTCGCATCAGGTAGCCGTACCACTCCTCGCCGTAGGGGATGTAGACCCGCACCCGCTCCCCCGCCCGCACCAGCCGGCGCTGCTCCTCGGGCCGGATGCCGTAGAGCATCTGGAACTCGTAGGACCCCTGGTCGCGGCCGTAGCGCGACGCGAGAGTGGAGGCGATCTCCACGAGCCGCGGATCGTGCGTGGCGATCATCGGGTAGCCCTGGCCGGCCAGCAGCACCTTGAGGCACCGGACGTACGACCGGTCCACGTCGACGTCGGCCTGGAAGGCGACCTCCTCGGGCTCGCTGTAGGCGCCCTTGCACAGCCGCACCCGCGACCCCTCGTAGGCCAGCGCCCGGCAGTCCGCCTCGGTGCGATGCAGGTAGGCCTGCAGCACCGCTCCGGTCTCGGGGAAGTCCTTGCGCAGGTCGCGCAGGATCGCCAGCGTCGAGTCGGTGGTGGTGTGGTCCTCCATGTCGAGGGTCACGGTCGTGCCGGCGTTGCGCGCGGCCCGGCAGATGGTGCGGGCGTTCTCGAGCGCGACCTTGTGGCCGTTGTCGGGCAGCGCCTGCCCGATCGCCGACAGCTTCACCGACACCTCGACCATGCGGGTCAGCCCGCGCGCGGAGAGCGCTTCCAGCACCTCGAGGTACGCCGCGACGGTGGCGTCCGCCTGGTCGGAGTCGAGGGTGTCCTCACCGAGGAAGTCGAGGGTGGCCCGGATCCCCTCGTCGACCTCACGCGCCGACGCCTCGACCACCGACTCGGTCGTCTCCCCCGGGACGTAGCTGCGCACGATCCCCGCCGAGACCGGCATCGTGCTGACCAGGTTCTTGACCAGCTCGCTGCGGCTGAGAAGCAGCAGCGGTCGGCTCATCAACGCCATGGACACAGGCTACGACCCGTTGCCATCGGCGCCTGTGTCCGGATAGTCCCTGACGTTCGTGTCAGCCGGCGGCGTGTCTTCGGCAAGAACGTCAGGGACTATCCGTCCTCAGGGCGTACGGCGCCGCAGGGTCGCCGCGCCGAGACCGAGCGCGCCGACCGCGAACGCGGCCACGACCAGCAGGTCCACCCAGACGTCCGACGTCGACGTGCCGCGCGTCAGGTGGGTCATGGCGTCGACGGCGTAGGACAGCGGGAGCACGTCGCTCACCGCCTCCAGGACCCCGGGAAGCGTCTCGCGGGACACGAACAGGCCGCAGAGGAGGATCTGCGGGAAGACGAGCGCCGGCAGGAACTGCACGGCCTGGAACTCGGTCTGGGCAAACGCGCTGACGAACAGGCCGAGCGCCGAGCCGAGTACGGCGTCCGCTACCGCGACCAGGCCGAGCAGCACGACCGAGCCCTGGATGTCGAGGCCGAGCAGGCCGACGCTCACACCGACAGCGAGGAGCGCCTGCACAGCGGCGACGACGCCGAACGCGACGGCGTACCCGAGCAGGAAGTCCAGCTTGCCCATCGGCATCGCGAGCAGCCGCTCGAGGGTCCCGCTGGAGCGCTCGCGCAGCGTGGTCACGCTGGTCACGAGGAACATCACGATGAAGGGGAACATCGCGAGCAGCGCCGGCCCGAACCTGTCGAAGGGGTCGCCGAGCGAGTCCTCGAACATCCACCACATGAGCGAGATCAGCAGGCAGGGCAGCACCAGCAGCATCGCCGCGGTGCGATGGTCGCGGCGGATCTGCGTCAGCACCCGGCCGGCGACCGCGAGAGTGATGCGCGGTGTCAATGCTTTTCGGGGTCCCCGCGAAAGCGTGCCCCCGCGGCGCGAAGCGCCCGACGCAGGGTTTCGTGGGGTGATCATGCCGCCACCTCCTCGACGAGCTTGAGGAAGGCCGACTCGATGTCGTCGGTGCCGGCGCGCTCCTTGATCGCGGCGGGGGTGTCGTGGGCGAGGATCGCCCCTTCGCGCATCAGCAGCAGCTGGTCGCACCGCTCGGCCTCGTCCATGACGTGGCTGGAGACCAGGACCGCGGCGCCCGTCGTCGGCGAGCCGGTGGAAGAGGAGCCAGAGGTCGCGGCGCAGCACCGGGTCGAGGCCCACCGTTGGCTCGTCGAGGACCAGCAGGTCCGGGCTGTCCAGCAGCGCGACCGCGAGGCTGGCCCGCGAGCGCTGGCCGCCGCTGAGCCGGCCCACCTGCGCGCCCGCGTGCGAGCGGAGGTCGACCGCGTCGATGGCCTTGTCCACCTCGGAGTCTGCGCAGCCGAGCACGCGGGCGAAGAAGCGCAGGTTCTCGGCGACGGTGAGGTCGTCGTACACGCTGGGCTCCTGGGTGACGTAGCCGATCCGCCGGCGCAGCGGCGCGCTGCCGGCGGGCTCGCCGAGCACGCGCACGTCGCCGCCCGCAACCTGCTGCACGCCGACGATCGAGCGCAGCAGCGTGGACTTGCCGCAGCCGCTCGGACCGAGCAGGCCGGTCACGCCGGACCCGATGGTCACGTCGAGCCCGTCGAGGACCGGTCGGTCCCGGACCACGGTGAGTCCGCGTACCTCGATGACGTTATTCACCATATGATGAATTATGCCTCACGAGTTGGCGGCGCGCAAATTCATCACCTAGGTGAGCTGGCCGTCCAGGTACCGCTGGAGCGTCGGGGCGTACGCCGCCACGAGCTGGTCGTGGGAGGCCGACGCCAGCGGCTCGACCTCGACGACGTAGCGCGCCAGCACGATGCCCATCAGCTGCGAACCGACCAGTGACATGCGCAGCTCCACGTCGTCGACGCCGAGCGCCCGGCCGATCGGCCCCAGGACCATGCGCATGAAGCCGTCCCGGACCAGGGGCTGGCGCTCCGGGTCGAAGACGCTCCGGACCAGGGTGAGCAGCGGCAGCCGGGTCGCCTCGTCGTCCCAGACGGACAGGAACGTGCGCAGCAGCCGCTCGCCCGCGCCGTCGATACCGCCCTCGGCGATGGGCAGCAGCACCTCGCGGGGGTCGATCGGAGCCTGGAGCGCGGCCAGGAACAGGTCGTCCTTGGTCCCGAAGTAGTGGTGCACCAGCGCCGCATCCACCCCGGCGGCGGTGGCAACCGCGCGGACCGACGTGCCGGCGTACCCCTTCGCAGCGAAGAGCGCCCGCGCCTCGGCCAGGATCGCCGCCCGCGTGTCGGGCGAGCCGGGCCTGCGGCCGCGTCGGGTGGGGGATGCCACGACCACACCGTACGGCGCGAGGAGTACCTCCCCGGGAGTACGCCGCCCGCGGCCGAGACCGCAACTGCCTCCCCCAGCACGACGACCGAGAGGCGCTCACGGCCAAGAGTTGAGGGCATGACGAACCAGACCCTGTCTCCCCGCCCGACACCGACTCCCGACCACGACCCGACCGCACCCCACCGGTCCGGTCGCGTGTCCCGTTTCCTCAGCGCCCACCCGCGTCGCAGCCTGCTCGCGGTGTTCCTGTTCGTGCTCGTCGCAGGCTTCTTCGGCGGACCCCTCGCCGGTTCCCTGGACTCCTCGGGGGGCTTCGCCAGCGACGACGCGGACTCCGTGCGGGCCATCGACACGATCGAGGCCGCGACCGGCACCGAGCCGGGAGCCGGCATCGTGATCGTGGTCGACACCCCGGACGGGCTGCCCGCCGACTCCGGTCGGGTGCAGGAGGTCACCGACGCCGTCGCGGCCGAGCCCGGCGTGGCCCGGGTGACGTCCCCGACGTCCACTCGCGGCGATCCCGGCACGCTGGTGTCGCAGGACGGCACGCAGGCCCTGGTGCTCGGCACCGTGGCCGCCGACGCTGACGACGAGGCGGTCGCCGAGGCGTTGCTCGACACGTTCGACGGCCGGGACGACGTCACCGTCGGCGGCTCGGCGGTGGTCGGCCTCCAGCTCGGCAGCACCGTCACCGAAGACCTCGGTCGCGCCGAGTTGCTCGCCTTCCCGCTGCTGGTGGTCCTGTCGCTGATCTTCTTCCGCGGTCGCGCCGCCCTGATCCCGCTCGTCGTCGGCGTCACGACCGTGCTCGGCACGTTCCTGGTCCTGACCGGCGTCAACCAGGTCTACGGCCTGAGCATCTTCGCGCTCAACCTCGTCATGGGCCTCGGCATCGGCCTGGCCATCGACTACACCCTGTTCCTGCTCACGCGCTATCGCGAGGAGCTGGACAAGCAGGGCCCGACCGCCGGTGCGGTCCTCACCACGATGCGTACGGCCGGACGCACCGTCGCTTTCTCGGCCAGCACGGTCGCCGTGGCCCTGGCCGCGCTCACGGTGTTCCCGCTGGGGTTCATCAAGTCCATGGGCCTGGCCGGCGCCACGGTCGCCGTCGTCGCCGCCATCGCCTCACTGGTCATCTCCCCCGTGATGTTCGGCCTGTGGGGCGCCAAGCTCGCGCGCAAGCAGCCGCGCCGTGGCCCCGAGCACGGCCGCTGGTACCGCCTCTCGCACGCCGTGATGCGCCGCCCCGGAGCGGTCGCGATCGCGACCGGTGTCGTGATGCTCGCCCTCGCGGCACCGGCGACCCGCGCCGAGTGGACGCCCATCGACAGCTCGGTGATCCCCACCGACCAGAGCTCGCGGACCGTCGCCGACACGGTCGAGACGGCGTTCGGCGGCACCGGCGCCAGCCCGGTGACCATCGCCATCACCACGAGCGAGGACGCCGGCCCGGCCGAGGTCGCGGCGTACGCCGATGAGGTCAACGCCCTGCCCGGTGTCGGCACCCCCGGCACCCCGGTCCAGCTCGACGACACGACGTGGCAGCTCGACGTGGCCGCGGCGGGCGAGCCGGAAGGGGACACCGCCCAGCGGCTGGTCGACGAGACCCGGGCCATTGACGCCGGGCCCGGAGTCAGCGCGCTGGTCGCCGGTCCTGCGGCCGAGTTCGTGGACCAGCAGTCCGCCATCGGCAGCCGGCTCGCGCTCGCGCTCGGCCTCCTGGTCGCGCTCACGCTGCTGGTCCTGTGGCTGATGACCGGCTCGGTGGTGCTGCCGATCAAGGCGGTGATCATGAACGCGCTGACCGTCGCTGCCAGCCTGGGCGTGCTGACCTTCGTCTACCAGGACGGACGGCTCACCGGCCTGCTCGGCTACACACCCAACGGAGGCATCGAACCAACCGACTTCCTGGTCACGGCCACGCTGATCTTCGCCCTGTCGACCGACTACGGCGTGTTCCTGCTGGGCAGGATCAAGGAGGTGCGCGACAGCGGCGTCGGCGAGCGCGAGTCGGTCGCCGTCGGGGTCCAGCGGACCGGTGCGGTCGTCACGGCCGCGGCGATCCTGCTGGCGGTGGCGATCGGCGCGTTCAGCACCAGCTCGATCTCGTTCATCCAGCAGATCGGGGTGGCGACGGCCTTCGGCGTACTCGTCGACGCGTTCGTGGTCCGGTCGCTGCTGGTGCCGTCGCTGATGGGGCTGCTCGGGAAGTACAACTGGTGGGCGCCGATGCCGCTGCGCCGGCTCCACGACCGGCTGTACACGTCACTGGGCATTCGCGAGTGACATCGTCCCGACCGCCCGCCTACGGTCGAGCCATGGGGCGGCAGCGATTCCTGGATCTCGGGATCGCTGCCGCCTTGGCCGTCGCCATGGTGATCGAGATGGCCGTCCGGACAGACAACCGGACGGAGACCACCCCGCTCGGGATCGCGTTCTGCATCGTGGCCGTGCTGCCGACGCTCGCGCGGCACCGGCACCCCGGCCCGGCGATGTTCGCCTGCATGGCCCTGCTGTTCGGCGTGCTGGCGGTCGTCGACGTGCACAACACCGCACCGTTCTCCAGCATGCTCTGCGGCTACAGCCTGGCGCTGGTCGCCGACCGCCGCCGGCTGGCGCTGGCAGCGTCGGTGATGGTGCCGGCCGTGCTCGCAGCCGTCCTCCTCTACAGCGACCATCGCACCCTGCTTGACGCCGAGATCCCGAAGAACCTCGCCTTCGTGGCCGCACCGCTGCTGATCGGCGTTGCGGTCCGAGACCGTCGCGCCTACCTCACGGCCCTGCTGGACCGGGCCGAGACGGCGGAGCGCACCCGCGACGAGGAGGCCCGGCGCCGGGTCGGCGAGGAGCGGCTCCGGATCGCCCGCGACGTGCACGACGTCGTGGCCCACGCGATGGTGGCGATCAACGTGCAGGCGGGGGTCGGCGCCCATCTCCTCGACCGAGACCCGGAGCAGGCCCGCCGGACCCTCAAGGACATCGAGAAGGTCAGCGGCGAGGCGCTCTCCGACCTGCGGTCGACGCTCGGGATGCTCCGCGAGGATGGGACCGAGAACGATGGGGCACCGGTCCGACCGGCGCAGAGCCTGCGTGAGCTCGACGAGCTGGGCGAGAGCCTGCGCACCGCCGGCATCGAGGTCGACCTCGACGTGGACCCGGCGACCGCCACCCTGCCTGCGTCGGTCACCTCCACCGGCTACCGGATCGTGCAGGAGGCCCTCACCAACGTGGTCCGGCACGCCGGCGGCTCGCACGCCCGCGTCCGGGTGACGCGCGGCGACGACGCCCTGGTGATCGAGGTCGACGACGACGGCGGCGAGGCCGCGTCGGGTGCACCACTCGGGGCCGGCCAGGGTGTACGTGGCATGCGCGAGCGAGCACAGGCCGCGGGCGGGACCCTGGAGGCCGGTCCGCAGGCGGGCGGCGGCTGGCGCGTCGTGGCGACCCTGCCGACCGGTGTGCCGACGGGGACGCCGTGACGATCCGGGTGGTGGTGGCCGACGATCAGGCGCTGGTCCGCGCCGGGTTCCGCGCACTGCTCGACTCCGAGGACGACATCGAGGTCGTGGGCGAGGCGGTCGACGGTGCGGACGCGGTCGCCCTCGCCGTGGAGACCCGGCCCGACGTCGTGCTCATGGACATCCGGATGCCCCGGCTCGACGGCCTCGAGGCCACCACGCGCATCGTGGCGGACCCGGCACTGTCCGGCACGAAGGTGCTCGTGCTCACCACCTTCGAGCTGGACGAGTACGTCTTCGGCGCGCTCCGCGCAGGCGCGTCGGGCTTCCTGCTCAAGGACGTCGGCCCGGTGGCGCTCATCGACGCCGTACGACTCGTCGCGGACGGCCAGGGCCTGCTTGCGCCCGCCGTGACCCGCCGACTGATCGAGGCCTTCGTCGCGGCCTCGCCCGCCGACGACTCGGGCGAGCCACCCGCGGCGCCCGCTGCCGTCCCGCTGCCCGAGCTCACGCCACGGGAGCGCGAGGTCCTCACCCTGATCGGCCGGGGCATGACGAACCACGAGATCGCCGAGCACCTGGTGCTGTCGCCCCTGACCGCCAAGACCCACGTCTCGCGACTGTTCACCAAGCTGGGAGCGCGCGACCGGGCGCAGCTCGTCGTCGTCGCGTACGAGGCCGGGCTGGTCGGTTAAGGCGTCGACGCTGTGTTTCGAGACGCGTCAACCTTCTCGGCCCTCGCCCGTCCCTCGCAGGCTCGGTCCGCGCGGCCTCGAAAAGTGCTCTCGCGCGAAGTCCAGCGACTCGCGCAGGTCCTTCTCCCGCTCCTCGCGCGAGGAGGCCTTGCGGGTGTTGATCTCGACGACGATCTCGCCGCCGAATCCTGTGCGCGCGACGTGGCGCAGGAAGTCGGCAGCGCCGACCGCGCCGCGGCCGGGGACCAGGTGCTCGTCCTTGGCCGAGCCGGTGCCATCGGTGAGGTGGATGTGCCGAAGCCGGGAGCCGAGCCGGTCGGCCATCTCGATCGGGTCGTCCTGCGCGATCGCGGCGTGGGAGAGGTCGATGGTCGTGTTGGCGTACGGCTCGGCGGACGGGTCCCACCCGGGCATGTACATCTCCATGCCGCGCTTCGACGACGCACGCCAGGGATACATGTTCTCCACCGCGAACGCGATCCCGGACGACTCCTCCAGCGCGGCGATGCCGTTGACGAAGTCGCGGGCGTACTCCTTCTGCCACCGGAACGGCGGGTGTACGACGACCACCTCTGCCCCGACGGCCTTCGCCATCTCCGCGGAGCGCTCGAGCTTGCCCCAGGGCTCGGTGCCCCAGACGCGCTGGGTGAACAGCAGGCACGGCGAGTGGATCGCCGAGACCGGGATGTCGTGGTGCTCGGAGAGCTGCTTCACGGCCGAGATGGACTGGCTCAGCGCATCGATCACCATCACCTCGACGGCGTCGTAGCCGAGGCTGGCGGCGTACCCGAAAGCGTGCGCGGACGACTCGGGATAGACCGAGGAGGTGGAGAGGCCGATCCGGGTCATGTCTTTGCGGGGTCCCCGCGGCGTTGTTCGCTGGAGGAGCGAAGCGGGGGAGGCGAAGAACGCCGTGGGGTGCTCAACGGCCGAGCACCGACAGCTGGTCCAGGCGCTCGAGGATCACGCCCTCGCGCAGCGCCCAGGGACAGACCTCGAGCTCGGTGAGGTCGAAGATGTCCATGCAGCCCTCGGCGACCAGGGCGCCCGGGAGGATCTGGTGGGCCCGGCTGGGCGAGACCCCGGGCAGCGCGGCGAGCTCATCAGGCGCCATCGCCACCAGCTTGGGGATCCATTCGCGCAGCTCGTCGAGCGGCAGCGTTCGCGGAACCAGGTTGCCCTCGGTCGAGGGAGCGGCGCCGCAGATGCGGGCCAGCGAGCGGAACGTCTTCGACGTCGCGGCCGCCCGGTCGGGTGGGCCGCCTCGGAGCAGGTGGCCTGCGTCGTGGGCGATCTCGGCGCGGATCTCACGGCGCAGCGCGTGCACGGTCGCCTCGTCCGCGGTGCCGTCGCGGAAGTGGGCGCGGGCCAGCCGGGCGGCGCCCAGCGGCAGTGACCAGGCAACGTCGGGTGCCTCGTCCGCTCCTCCCGCGATCTCGAGCGAGCCGCCGCCGATGTCGAAGACCGCGAGCCGGCCGGCCGACCAGCCGAACCAGCGGCGTACGGCCAGGAACGTCAGCCGCGCCTCGTCCTCGCCGGCGAGGACGTCGATCATGACGCCGGTGCGCTCCTGGACGTGCTCGAGGACCTCCTCGCTGTTGCCGGCGTCGCGCACCGCGGAGGTCGCGAAGCCGAGGATGTCCTCGCACCCCTTGTCCTCGGCCACGCGCAGCGCCTCGGCGGTGAAGGCCGTCAGCGCATCGATCCCGGTCTGGGATACGTCGCCGGCCTCGTCGAGGTGCTCGGCCAGCCGGAGCGGCTGCTTGAACTTGTACGCCGGCAGCGGTGCGGCACCGCCGTGGGCGTCCACAACGAGCAGGTGTCCGGTGTTGGAACCGATGTCCAGGACGCCCACGCGCATTCACCCCACCGAACCTTGCGGCAGGGGCGCTTCGCGCGTTGAGCGCAAGCTTCGGCGGGGACCCCGGAAAGACATGGGTCCAAGGTACCCGCGGACCATCGGACGCCTAGTCTGATGCCGTGCCCGAGGTCGACCTTGTCTTCCCCCGTGCCTTCGTCGAGTTCGTGAACCCCGACGACGAGTCGGAGGTGATGCGCTGCGACCTGACTTGGCTCACGTCGAGCTACCACTGCATCTTCGGCCAGGGCTGCCAGGGCATCTACAAGGAGTCTCCCGACGTGGGCTGCTGTGCCCTCGGCGCGCACTTCGCGGACAAGGACGACGAGAAGCGGGTCGCCGACTACGTCGGGATGCTGGACGAGACGCTGTGGCAGTTCCGTCCCCAAGGAAAGAAGAAGGTCAAGAAGGACGACTGGATCGACCTGGACGACGAGGGCGAGCGCAAGACGATGGTCGTCGAGTACGACGGCCAGTCGGCGTGCATCTTCCACAACCGCAACGACTTCCACCTGGGTGCCGGTTGCGCACTGCACGCGCTCGCCTACGTGCTGGAGAAGAACCCCCTCGAGACCAAGCCGGACGTCTGCTGGCAGCTGCCGATCCGTCGTACCTTCCGCAACGTCAAGCGCCCGGACGGCAGCAGCTACACCGAGGTCTCGATCAGTGAGTACGACCGCCGCGGGTGGGGGCCGGGCGGCCACGACCTCGACTGGTACTGCACCGGCAACACCGAGGCGCACGACGCGCCGGAGCCGCTCTACGTGAGCAGCGCGGCCGAGCTCACCGAGCTGATGGGCAAGGCGGCGTACGACGAGCTGGTCGGCCATTGCGAGGCTCACCTGCGGTCGCGGTCGGCGCTGGCGATCCACCCCGCCGACCCGCGTACCTGATCGGAACCTGACCGCGACCTGACGGCCGCGAGAAGCGTCTCGACATCAAGAGATCCCGACCCCGCTTTGGTCGTCGCGCGACTCGGCGTTCACAATCTCTGCATGCGCCTCGACCACCTCTCGTTCGCCGCCGGACCCCATGGCCTGGCTGCGACGGCAGAGCGCATCGGCGGTCTGCTGGGCACCAGCTTCGTCGACGGTGGCGTGCACCCGCGGTTCGGCACCAGGAACATGGTTCTGCCGCTGGCCGACCACACCTACCTCGAGGTGGTCGAGGTCCTCGACCATCCGGCATCCGACAAGGCGCCGTTCGGCCAGGCGGTCCGCGCGCGCTCCGCGCTCGGCGGCGGCTGGCTCGGTTGGGTCGTCGCGGTCGACGACATCGCCGTGGCCGAGCACCGGCTCGGTCGCGAGGCCGTGGTCGGCAACCGGCACCGTCCCGACGGCACCGAGCTGCGCTGGAAGCAGATCGGCGTCAACGGCCTGATCGCCGACCCGCAGCTGCCGTTCTTCATCCAGTGGGAGAGCCCGTCCCAGCTGCACCCGAGCTTCGGTGCCGACGAGAACTTCTCCCTGGCCTGCCTCGAGATCGCCGGCGACCCGCAGCGCGTGAGCGAATGGCTCGGCGAGACCGTCGAGGCCCCGCTCGAGGACGTGAAGGTCGAGTGGGCCGCGCCCAACGGCACCCCCGGCATCATCGCCGTGCAGGTGCAGACGCCGCACGGCCTGGTCCGGATCTGACCGGACCCCTGCCGGAGGGGGCTCGTCCGAGCCCCAACATCTGGAACCACACCGCGACCTACGAGGTCGAGAACCGTGCCGTCGACCCCGACGGTCGCCTGTGGGCGGCGATGCTTGCGCGCACTGGCGAAGGAGGCTGGTCCGGCCGCGACGTCCTGGACGTCGGGTGCGGGACCGGCTTCCACCTGGGGCGGTTCGCCGAGGACGCGGCGACCGTCACCGGTGTCGAGCCGCACCCCGACCTCGTCGCGATCGCCCGGCGGCGCACCCGGGCCATGTCCCAAGTCACGGTGCACCAGGGTCTCGCGCAGGCGCTGCCGCTGCGCGACGCATCCATCGACGTCGTGCACGCGCGATGGGCGTACTTCTTCGGGCCGGGTTGCGAGCCGGGCCTGGCCGAGCTCGACCGGGTCGTACGTCGCGGCGGGGTTGCCCTGGTCGTCGACAACGACCCGACCCGGTCGACGTTCGGCGCGTGGTTCCGGCGCGGCTACCCGAAGAGCTCGGACCCGGCGGCCGTGGAGCGGTTCTGGTCGACGCGCGGCTGGACCCGGACCCCGGTGGACATGGGGTGGCGGTTCTCCTCACGTGCCGACCTGGAGTCCGTCGTACGCATCGAGTTCGACAGCGACACCGCCGAGGCGATCCTGGCCGAGCACGAAGGGACCGAGGTCGACTACGCCGTCAACCTCTGGTCAAGGGAGTTCTGAGGTGGGCGCCACGCACACAGCTACGTCGCCGGAGCCAGGTACAACGTCAGCGGTCCGTACTGCGTCGGGCTCAGGCCAGCAAAGCTGTCGGGTGGCGGCTCGACCCCCGGAACCACGGTCGACGTGTCGACGATGACCGCGCACGGCTCGAAGTCGCGCGGTTCGTACTTCCGGGTCACGTTGCTGACGTTGACGTCATACAACGTGCCGTCCCAGCCCTGTTGCTCCAGGCCGACCCAGAGCGGGTACTCGAGGAAGACGCGGGTGGCCAGTCCCACCCTGTCGCAGGGGGCATCCGCGATCGCCGCAGTCAGGTCCGAGTAGTTCTTCGCCAGTGCGCGTGCGGCATCGCCGTCGTCGGCACCTGCGCGGGCGAAGTAGTCCTCGAGCGGGGTGCCGGTTCGCCAGTCGGCGTGGATCAGGGGACGGGTGTAGTTGTCCAGCAGCAGCGGCAGCGCCGCCACCACGAGGAGAGCCGCCACCACCCGGGTCGCGATCCTGGCGGGCAGTCGCGTGCCCAGCTGGCTGAACGCGACGGCGATGAGCGGACACCAGAGCACCAGCAGGGGCAGGTAGTACCTGCTCGCGTAGATGCTCCACCGGCCGCTGATCGCGAAGCCGAGGAACCCGAGGCACAGCGCGAGCGCCAGGGCGAACGGCAGCCGTGCCGACTTCCGTCCGATCAGGACGCAGACCGTCAGGGCGACCAGCGCGAGCAGCAACAACAGCACGTGCCACGGGTTGGCGCCGACATCCTCGAAACGGCTGGTGATCGACCAGTCCGCGTCGCGGTCGAAGGGGCGGACGTCCGGTTCGAAGACGTAGTCCGCGCTGTCGGCCGGCCCCACGGCGTCGTACAACCGCTCGAGGACGCCGGTGACCGCCGAGCTGAAGGTGTGGAGCGGGCCGTGCTCACCACCGACGAGGAACTGCGCCGAGACGCTCCTGACGACGTTGCCGGCGGCTCCGGCGGGGCTGGGGTCGGCGACCACCGTGGACCTGGTGACCGGGCCGCCGAGGCCGCCGAACAGCTCCAGGTTGCGACCCAGGAAGGGGCCGGCCACGGCGACCGCTGCGGCTGCACCGGCCACCACCGCACCGGCGGACTGCCGGAGCACGACCCGGTGACCCCGCTCGCGCCAGAGCCGGGCGACCGCGACGACGACCAGCACGACGGCCGCCGGTCCCACCATCACCACGAGGGTGCCCTTGGCCAGCTCCGCCAGCCCGACCACGGCACCGAGCGCGAGGCCGCGGCTGATCCAGCCGCCCGCACCCAGGCCGGAGGTCAGCACGACCAGGGCTCCCACCGCGATCGACGCGCCGAACAGGTTGTTGGTCGTGCTGGTCGCCTCCAGGAGCAGGTTCGGCAGGGTCGCCGTGAGCAGCGCGGTGAAGGCCTGGCCGCGGCCGGAGAGACCCAGCCGGCGCGCGAGCTCGGAAGCGCCGAGGACGCAGACCACCGCGGCGCCCAGCTCGATGTAGCCGTCCCACCGGTCCGTGCCGGTCACCAGCTTCAGCGTCAGGAAGTGGTACGCCGAGAGTGGCGCGAGCTCCACCAGGGCCAGGTAGTGCGCCGCGAACGGCCACACCGACCCCGCCTGGGCCCAGTGCTCCACCCGGGCGAGGTGGTAGACGTGGGAGTCGGTGTTGATCGGCCGGTAGAGGAACGCCATCACCAGCAGGGCCCCGAAGAAGGACGCCAGGACGGCGCCCACGACGAGCTGGTCGAGGCCGGGCCGAACCCTGCTTGCCGCGTGCCGGCCCCGCGCCCGCCGCACGACGCGCGCGACGGTGCGCCAGCAGAGGCCCATCTCGACCAGCACGACCACCAGCCAGGCAACCGTGACCGTGGTGTCGTCGAGGTGGTCCCCGAGGCTGCCCAGCTCGACGATGGCGACGGTGATGACCTGGAACAGCAAGTAGGCGATGACGAGGGCCGCACGCCGGGTCAGGTCCGAGAAGCCCAGCCGCGTGGCATGCGTCGCGACGGTCAGCCACAGCAGGCCGGCGGCCACCACCATCAGCACCAACACGACGAGTCTCCCGTCCCGCGGTCAGCGGTCAGTCGTCACAGAGAGCGACCCTAGGGCTCAGCTGCTGCCGCGGACGACCAGGGTCGGTGTGAGCAGGACGCCGGGGCTGACGGACGGCAGGGCGCCGAGCAGCCCCTCGAGTGCCTTGACCACCTCGACGGCGACCTCCTCGAGCGGCAGGCGCACCGACGTCAGGCCGGGCGGGACGGTCTGGGCGACCTGGGAGTCGTCGAAGCCGGTGACCGCGATGTCCGCGCCGGCGCGCAGCCCGCGGTCGGCCAGCGTGTGCAGCACGCCCATGGCGAGGGTGTCGGAGGCGCACACGAACGCCGTGGGCTGCGCCTCGTCGAGGAGGACGGCGCTCGCCTCGCGCCCGGACGCGATGGTGTCCTCGACCCGCGAGGCCAGCCCCGTGGTCGGGATGTCGCGCGAGCGCATCGCCCGCGACCAGCCCGCTCGCCGGTCCTCACCCAGCAGCGAGTCCTTGCGCCAGCCGATCCAGGCGATGCGGTGGTGGCCGCGCTCGATCAGGTGCGAGGTCGCCATGTCACCTCCGGCCGCGCCGTCGACGTCGACCCAGGGGTGCCGGGCCGCGGGGTCGTTCCACGGCCGGCCGAAGGCGACGAACGGCGCGCGCCGCTCGTTGAGCCAGGCCGCCTGCGGGTTGCCGAGGTAGGTGTCGGTCACGACGAACGCGTCCACCGCGGTCGAGCGCAGCAGGTCGTCGTACGCCGGGAGCTCGTCCTCGGCCTTGCCGGTGCGGGTGCCGGAGAACAGCAGCACGTGGTAGCCGGCCTCGCGCGAGGAGTCGACCAGCGAGTGGACGAAGCGGTCCATCGCGGCGTTGGCGGTGCCCTCCTCGGCCGCCTTGATGGGCAGGCCGATCAGGTGCGAGGCGCGGGTCCGGAGGTTGCGGGCGGCGCGGTTGGGGAGGTAGCCGAGCTCGGAGATCGCCTCCTGGACCCGGTGCAGGGTGTCCTCGCGGAGCAGGTCGGGGTTGTTGACGGCGTTGGAGACGGTCTGGCGCGAGACTCCTGCCCGCTCGGCGACGTCGGCCAGGGTCGGTGGGGTCACGGGCGGGCGGCTCACGGTGCTCGACACGTCCCCTCCTGGAGCTGGCAACCGACGTGCTCTGGATCGTTCCAAGAGAGGATAACGCGAGGCTCACCCGCACGGGTGTGGTCCCTCTGCCGGCTGCTCCGGCGGATGGCCACGGAGCGGCTCCCGCGGGCTGTCGGCGGTGCCGCCTAGTTTGCTGCCGTGCCCAAGTCCACCACCCGTCCTGCCTACCGATGCACCGAGTGCGGCTGGGAGGCCGCCAAGTGGGTGGGCCGCTGCGGCGAGTGCCAGGCCTGGGGCTCGGTGGCCGAGGCGGCCGCTCCGACGATGCGCGCCTCCGCGAGCCCGGTGACCACCCCGGCAGTGCCGATCGCCCGGGTCTCGGTCGAGGAGTCGAGGTCCCACACCTGCGGGGTGCCCGAGCTCGACCGGGTCCTTGGCGGCGGGCTGGTGCCAGGCGCAGCGATCCTGCTGGCCGGCGAGCCGGGCGTGGGCAAGAGCACCCTCTTGCTCGAGGTCGCGGCCCAGACCGCGCGGGTCCGGCGGCGCGTCCTCTACGTCACCGGTGAGGAGTCCGCCTCCCAGGTCCGGCTCCGCGCCGACCGCACCAACGGTGTCCATGACGAGCTCTACCTCGCCGCCGAGACCGACCTCGGCGCGATCCTCACCCACATCGAGGAGGTCCGGCCGACCCTGCTGGTAGTCGACTCCGTCCAGACCATCGGGGCCTCGGGTCTCGAGGGCGTGCCCGGCGGCGTCACCCAGGTCAAGGAGGTCGCGGCCGCGCTGATCCGGGTCGCCAAGACCCGCAACATCACCACCGTGCTCGTGGGCCACGTCACCAAGGACGGCGCGATCGCCGGACCAAGGGTGCTCGAGCACCTCGTCGACGTGGTGCTCCACTTCGAGGGCGACCGCAACTCCCGGTTCCGGATGGTCCGCGCGATGAAGAACCGCTTCGGCCCGGTCGACGAGGTCGGCTGCTTCGACCTCGGCCCCGAGGGCATCACCGCGGTCACCGATCCGACCGGGCTCTTCGTCGAGCACCAGACCGGCCAGGTGCCCGGCACCTGCGTCGCGGTGACCATGGAGGGCCGGCGGCCGCTGCTCGCAGAGGTCCAGGCGCTCGTCACGCCGTCACCGCTCGAGCGGCCGCGGCGCACGACGTCGGGGCTCGACTCCTCGAGGGTCGCGATGGTCCTCGCCGTGCTCCAGCAGCACTGCAAGATCCGGCTCCACTCCTACGACGTCTTCGCATCGACGGTCGGAGGCGCGAGGCTGCACGAGCCCGCCAGCGACCTCGCCGTCGCCGTCGCGATCGGCTCGGCCACGCTCGGCGTCGCCCCGCCGTCAGGAGTGGTCGCGATGGGTGAGCTCGGCCTGGCCGGCGAGCTGCGCCGGGTCCGCGACCTCCCGCAGCGGCTGGCCGAGGCCGCGCGGCTCGGCTTCCGCGTCGCGGTGGTCCCGAGCGACCGCAGCAAGCCCGGGCCACGCTCGCCGGAGTCGTGGATCGTCGACGGGATGCGTGTCCTCGATGTCCCAGACGTGGCCTCCGCCCTGCGGCTGCTCCAAGTCACCCCGTCCGGAGAATCTCGACTTCGCGCCGCAGACGACTGACGCGAGGCCGGACGCGCTGCCACGGGAACCCAGACCCTGGTGACATTGCTCAGCCACCTACAGTCGCGCTCCAAGTGCGCCGACACGGCGCTACGGCAGACGCGGGCCCTTCGGGCGCGGGCAGCAGTACCGCCGGGTCGGCGTTGCGCAGCTTCGCTGCGCGTCGACGGGATGCGTGTCCTCGATATCCCAGACGTGGCCTCCGCCCTGCGGCTGCTCCAAGTCACCCCGTCCGGAGAATCTCGACTTCGCACCGCAGACGACTGACGACCGTTAGTTCCAGGCCGCACTAGGGTCCCGTCAGCGACACTAGGCTTGCGCTGCACCACGAGCAGGGAGGAGGTGCGCCGTGCCGGAACGGTCCGACGAGACGTTGCGGCTGCGCGCGACCCTGCAGGCGATCGCCCCCGGGACCTCTCTTCGCGACGGGCTGGAGCGGATCCTGCGCGGCCGGACCGGTGCGCTGATCGTGCTTGGCAGCGACCGCACCGTGGAATCGATCGCCACCGGCGGCTTCGACCTCGACGTGCCGTTCACGGCCACCGGGCTGCGCGAGCTCGCCAAGATGGACGGCGCGATCATCATCGACCGGGACATCTCCCGCATCCTCAAGGCTGCCGTGCACCTCATGCCCGACCACACGATCCCGTCGGAGGAGACCGGCACCCGGCACCGGACCGCCGACCGGGTCGCCAAGCAGACCGGGTTCCCGGTGATCTCGGTGTCGCAGTCGATGCAGATCATCGCGGCGTACGTCGGGGAGACCCGGCACGTGCTGGAGGAGGGCGGCCAGATCCTCTCGCGAGCCAACCAGGCGCTCGCGACGCTGGAGCGCTACAAGCTCCGGCTCGACGAGGTCTCCAGCACCCTGTCCGCGCTCGAGATCGAAGACCTGGTCACGGTTCGTGACGTCGCGGTCGTGGCCCAGCGGCTCGAGATGGTCACCCGGATCGCCCGCGAGATCGAGGACTACGTCCTCGAGCTCGGCACGGACGGGCGGCTTCTCGCGCTCCAGCTCGAGGAGCTGATCACAGGTGTCGACATGGAGCGCGAGCTGGTGATCCGCGACTACGTGCCCGGTGGCCGTCGCGGCAAGCAGCCCGAGGTGCTGCTCCAGCGCCTGGAGGCGCTGACCGCCACCGAGCTGGTCGACCCCGCGTCGAGCGCGAGGGTGCTCGGCCTCGGCAGCGTGGAGCACCTCGACGGTGCGGTCGCTCCCCGTGGCTACCGGTTGCTCGCCAAGGTGCCGCGCCTGCCCGTGGCGGTGGTCGACCGCCTGGTCGACCACTTCGGCACGCTCCAGAAGCTTCTGTCGGCCGGGGTGGAGGACCTCCAGGTGGTCGAGGGCGTCGGCGAGCTGCGCGCCCGCAGCGTCCGCGAGGGCCTCTCCCGCCTGGCCGAGTCGACGATCCTGGAGCGCTACGTCTGAGCCGTTGGCGCGTTGCCTCGAATGTGCCCCTTCGGCAACACCCGGCCCCACCCCGCGGGTACCGTCGTACCGTGCGAGTTCTCACCGTTCTGGCGCTCGTGGCCGCCCTCACTGCGGGGGCGATGAGTCCTGCTGAGGCGGCCCAACGCAAGAAGCACAAGAACCGGGCCGATCTCGCCCTCACCTCCATGGTCGCGACCATCACCGGAGGCGAGGTCACCATCACCTTCGACGTGCGCAACAAGGGCCGCAAGCCCGCAGACGCGAACCAGGCGCGGATCTACATGTCGATCGACGCCACGGCCGACGGCATCGACACCATGGTCGGCACGGTCCGGGTCCCCCGGCTCGAGCCGAAGCAGAGCGAAGAGGTCAAGGCGACCCTGCCCGTCCCGATCGCCATGAACCCGTCGGTCTACCACGTCATCTCCTGCGCGGACGCCCAGAAGAAGGTCAAGGAACGCTCGGAGTACAACAACTGCCGCGGAACCAAGAACTACATGCTCACCCCCGCCGTGGTGCGCGTCGACAGCACCAACGGCGGCTCGGTCAGCACCAGCAGCATCAGCGGTGGCTCCTGCCGCGGGACCCTTTGCGGCTTCGAGCCCGGCCACGGCAACGTGACCTTCACCCCGAAGCCGAACTTCCTCTACCGGTTCGCAGGCTGGAGCGGCTGCACCGGGTACGCCGACGGGCCCGGCAACTCGATCACCTTCACGGGCGTCGGGACCTCCAGGGTCTGCCAGGCCGCGTTCACGCCGATCTGGACGCTGCGCTGGGGGGTCTCCAACGCGCCCCTGTCCAGTGGTTCCGTAACAGCGACCGGCACGGACGTCACCTGTACCGCCCCGGGCGCCTCCGGCTCGTGCGTGTTCAACAACGCCGGGAGCTCGGTCACGCTCACCGCCACACCCGGGCTGCTGTCGACGTTCAACGGCTGGGCGAACGGCAACGCCGGCGCGTGCGACGGTGTCATCAACGGCAACCAGGTGACGATCACCGGGCCGGTCGGCGACAAGTCCTGCATCGCCACGTTCAAGGTGCTGTGAATCGGCGGGTCAGCTCTCGCTGCGGCCGTAGTCGTCCTCGAGGCGGATGATGTCGTCCTCGCCCGTGTAGGCACCCCGCTGGACCTCGATGATCACCAGGGTCTCGTCGTCCTGGTTGGCGATGCGGTGTGCCTGTCCCAGGGCCACGTCGACGCAGTCACCCGGGCCGGCCACGATCGTCTCGCCGTCCACGACACAGGTGGCCTTCCCGGCCACGACCACCCAGTGCTCGGCCCTCTGCTCGTGGGTCTGGTACGACAGCCGCGCGTGTGGATTGACGACGATCCTCTTGACCTTGAAACCGGGCCCCTCGTCGAGGACGTGCCACGAGCCCCACGGGCGGTTCTCGGAGGTGCTTGTCACCTCGTCAGCCTAGTGTCCCGAGCCCCCCGAAGCCTGACCGCCCTTCGGGTCGGCGGTCTGCGTCACGGTGGTCGGCGCCGGTGCGACAAGCTCGAACTGCACGTCGGTCTTCTCGCCCCCGAGCGCCGCCGCCAGCGCGTGGTAGAACCCGGGCAGTGCCCAGGCGGTGCGGTCGGAGCAGTCCTCGTCGGAGCGCCGCGAGTTCCAGACGACGGGCACCTGCGTCACCGACGCGAGCCTCACCACGACGTCCTGCACCGGGATGGCGTCCGGGCACTGCTTGCTCCGCCAGATCTTGTCGCGCCCGGAGACGATGTTCATCGTCACGGTGTCCGGTGAGACCTGCCACGTGCAGGCCTCGGTGACCCTGGTCTGCAGGTTGAGCATGACCGTGATGTCGGCGCCGCCGACCGGGGCGGCGATGCTCGGGGTGATGTAGACGTCGTTGTCCGCGCACGGACCCGACGGGTCGGGGAGCACCGGGGTCGGTGTCGGCGTGGGGGTCGGAGTCGGAGTCGGAGTCCGGTTGCCCTTCCCACCCTTGCCGTGCCCCTTGCCCTTCCCCTTCCCGCCCTTTGTGGTCGGTTCGGTGGCCGGCACGGTGGCGGTCGGACTGGTCAGGGTCGAGGCGCCGGCCTGCTCGGCCTTGTCGTCGGACGAGCCGTCGCTGCCGTGGTCGAGCACCTTGCCGACGCCGAGGAAGACGACCAGCGCGACCGTGAGCACCGCGAGCCGTCGACGCCAGTAGACCCCTGGTGGCAGGGAACCGCGCGTGCTCGCAGCCATGACCCGCACGGTAGAGCGCTCCGACCGCCCGACGGGGTACCCACGCCGCATCGGCCGGTGACGGGACTAGCGTCGGGGCTGCGATGACCACCAGCACGCTGCACCCGCCGATCCTCCGGTGGTACGCCGACCACGCGCGCGACCTGCCGTGGCGACGGCCGGACGCGTCCCCCTGGTCGGTCCTCGTGTCCGAGGTGATGCTGCAGCAGACACCGGTGGCCCGCGTGCTGCCGGTGCACGACGCGTGGCTGGCGCGGTGGCCGACCCCGGCCGAGCTGGCTGCCGAGCCGACCGGCGAGGCGGTCCGAGCCTGGGGCCGGCTCGGCTACCCGCGCCGCGCGCTGCGGCTGCACGCCGCCGCGGTCGCGATCGTCGAACGCCACGGAGGCGAGGTCCCGGACGCCTACGAGGAGCTGCTCGCCCTCCCGGGCGTCGGTGACTACACCGCCGCGGCGGTCGCGTCCTTCGCCTTCGGCCGCCGGCACGTCGTCCTCGACACCAACGTGCGGCGGGTCCTGGCGCGCACCCTGCGCGGCGACGAGTTCCCGGACGCCTCGGTGTCCTCGGCCGAGCGCCACCTGGCGTCCTCGGTGCTACCCGAGGACGAGGCGACGGCCGCCACGTGGGCGGTTGCGGTGATGGAGCTCGGAGCGCTCGTGTGCGTCGCCGCGAAGCCGCATTGCGCCGACTGCCCGGTGGCCGACCAGTGCGCGTGGCGGGCTGCCGGACACCCGGCGTACGACGGCCCGCCGCGTCGGACGCAGCCGTGGGCGAGGACGGACCGGCAGTGCCGTGGCCGGCTGATGGCGGCCTTGCGGGACAGCGACGGACCGGTGCAGCGGAGCGAGCTGTACGCGGCCTGGCCGGACGCGGCTCAGCGAGAGCGGTGCCTGGCCTCGTTGGTCGCCGACGGCCTGGTCGAGGCGGTCGCACCAGGCCGGTTCGCCCTGCCCGGATTCGCCCACCCGCAGCCATGCCCAGCCGCTACGGTTGAATGAGCAATTCCCCTCAGTCCCCTGATGTCGAGAGTCCCCTAGTGTCCCGTCGCCGATCCCTGCTCGCCGCGACCCTCCTCGCGGCGGTCACCGTGCCGCTGGCGGCGGCCGACGGCGCCGCGGTGGGCCACCACGAGCGCGTCATCCCCGACGTTCGGGTGCTCGACCGGGTGCCCGCGTCGGTCAGCAGCCGGTTCACCGGCATCGACGGTCGCTCGCACAACAACGCACCCGTGGCCATCACGGGACGGAAGGGCTGGCTCTACTTCGGCTCCGACTTCGACCTGGCGTGCTCCTTCGGCGGACCCATGCTCAAGCAGGCGGCCGACCAGGTCGCCAGAGTCGCGAACATCATCCGCAAGTCTGGTCGCCGCGTCGTCTGGACGATGGCCCCCAACAAGACGGGACCTCTGGCCCGCTACGCGAAGCCGGAGAAGTTCCCTCACGGGAGCTGTGACAGGCAGGGTCTCGCCGAGCAGACCAAGCTGCTACGCACCTACGACGCTCCCGGCTACCTACCGATGGTCGATCCTCTCGCCACAAGCAAGCACGAGGTCTACTGGAAGACCGACCCGCACTGGTCCACGGTCGGAGGCGCGATCTACGCCAAGGAGGTGGCGCAGGTCCTCAGCCCCAGGCTGGCCAAGATCCAGCGCAGCCGCTACGGCACCGAGACCGGCGTCGGCTCCCTCAACCTTCTGCGCGGCATCATGACGCCCGAGACCCTGGAGCGGGCCTTCCCGGCTACGAAGGTCCGGGTCAAGCCGGAGCCCAGCGACACTCCGTGGAGCGGCTACCCCGAGCTGAGCTTCGACCATTCGTGGGACACCAAGCCGGCCCGCAAGACGTGGCCGGGCAACACGTTGGTCATCGGTGACTCGTTCTCGATGTTCGGTCTGGAGAGCCTGCGCCCCCTGTTCCGGCACGGCCGCTGGATGTGGTTCGCGCACGTCGCGCTGCAGGATCTGGTCAAGGCCATCAGGAAGGCCGACACCGTGGTCATGGAGGTCGTCCAGCTGTACGTGCCGGGCACGATTCTGGCCACCAGGAACTTCCAGGTCGAGCTCAAGCGCGCACTGAAGTGAGCCTCGGCATCAGGTTCCGGCGCCGCGGGGTCCTCGCGCTGGCCGCCGTCGCACTGCTGCTGCCCACCCATGCTCAGGCCCTCGACGGCGACGACCCGCTCACCGGCGGCCAGCCGTTCTTCGGCATCGACGCCGTCGTCCACGAGGCGGCACCGGTCGTCGTGTCGGGCGCCAACGGCGAGCTGTACTGGGGGCCGGACTTCGACCTCGCCTGCCACTACGGCGCCAAGATCATCCGCCGGATGCGCGACCTGCAGCAGCTGGCGAAGGTGATCCGGGACTCGGGCCGCCGGGTGATCTGGACGGTCGCACCGAGCAAGACCAACGTGCTCGGTAGCCGGCTGGCATCGCTACCGCACGGCCACTGCGACGCCAAGGGGCTCGCCCAGCAGGACAACCTCCTGGACGAGTTCGACGACCCGTCCTACCTTCCCCTCCGCCAGCGCCTCGAGCGCGACCACCGGCAGATGTACTGGAAGACGGACCCGCACTGGACCACGGTCGCCGGCGCTGTCTACGCGACCCGCCTCGCACGCGTGCTCGACCCCGCCCTGGCCAAGCGGCAGCGCTACACCTACGGCACCGAGACCCGGGTCGGGCTGTTCACCACGCTGACAGGCGGCACCACCCCGGAGACGCTTCCCACCGCGCAGCCCGCCGGGAAGGTCACCGTCCGCACCGCACCCGACTCGGCGTACGACTGGGCGGGCTACCCGAACCTGGTTTTCGACCACTCGTGGACGTCCTCGCCGCGCAGCATGACCTACAAGGGCCACACCCTGGTGCTCGGCGAGTCGTTCACGCTCTGCGCACTCCCGGCGCTGCGGCCGCTGTTCCGCCACGGACGCTTCCTCTGGTACAACTCCGTGACTCCCGAGAGCATCATCCAGGCTGTCGTCGATGCCGACACCGTCGTCATCGAGATGCTGCAGACACTGCTGCCCTACTACTCGCCGCTGACCTTCAAGTCGTTCCGCCACCAGCTCCGCAAGGCGGTGCAGGCGGACCAGCGCGGCTGAGCGCTACTCGCTGGTCTCCGACTTCGGCACGTCGATCGGTCCGGGCTCGTCCTCGGTGGTGCCACCGAGCGACTCCCCGACCTCGACGCCAGCCGTCTCGAACGGCGGCAGGTCGGGCAGCTCGCCGACCTTCTGGCCCGAGAACGTGAAGGTCGCGGTCGGACCCTCGCCCTCGACGTCCACCAGCACGATCTGACCGGGGCCGACCTCGCCGTAGAGCATCTTCTCGGCGAGGATGTCCTCGATCTCGCGCTGGACGGTGCGACGTAGCGGGCGGGCGCCCAGGACGGGGTCGAAGCCCCGCTCGGCCAGCAGGTTCTTGGCCGCCTGGGTGAGCTCGATCCGCATGTCGCGGTCGCGCATCCGCAGCTCGACCGACGCGATCATGTTGTCGACCATGTGGACGATCTGCTCCTGCGACAGCGGCGGGAACACGATGATCTCGTCGACGCGGTTGAGGAACTCGGGACGGAAGTGCTGCTTGAGCTCGTCCTGAACCTTGTTCTTCATGCGCTCGTAGGAGCCGGCCGAGTCACCGGACTGCTGGAAGCCGAGGTTGATTCCCTTGGCGATGTCCTTGGTGCCGAGGTTGGTGGTCATGATGATGACGGTGTTCTTGAAGTCGACCACCCGGCCCTGCGAGTCGGTCAGGCGACCTTCCTCCAGGATCTGCAACAGGCTGTTGAAGATGTCGGGGTGGGCCTTCTCGACCTCGTCGAAGAGCACCACGGAGAACGGCTTGCGACGCACCTTCTCGGTGAGCTGGCCGCCCTCTTCGTAGCCGACGTAGCCGGGAGGTGAGCCGAACAGCCGCGAGACGGTGTGCTTCTCGCCGTACTCGCTCATGTCGAGCTGGATCAGGGCGTCCTCGTCACCGAACAGGAACTCGGCCAGCGACTTCGACAGCCACGTCTTACCGACACCGGAGGGGCCGGCGAAGATGAACGAGCCACCGGGACGCTTGGGGTCCTTCAGTCCGGCACGGGTACGCCGGATCGCCCGGGAGAGAGCCTTGACGGCCTCCTCCTGACCGATGACCCGCTTGTGCAGCTCGTCCTCCATCTTGAGCAGCCGCGTCGACTCCTCCTCGGACAGCTTCACGATCGGGATGCCGGTCGCCACGGCGAGCACCTCGGCGATCAGCTCCTCGTCGACCTCGGCGACCTCGTCCATGTCGCCTGCGCGCCACTGCTTCTCGCGCTCGGACTTCTTGAGGATCAGCTGCTTCTCCTCGTCGCGCAGGCGGGCCGCGGCCTCGAAGTCCTGCCCGTCGATCGCCGCCTCCTTGCGCTGGCGGACGTCGCCGATCTTGTCGTCGTACTCCCGCAGGTCGGCCGGGGCCGTCATCCGGCGGATCCGCAGCCGCGAGCCGGCCTCGTCGATCAGGTCGATGGCCTTGTCGGGCAGGAACCGGTCGGAGATGTAGCGGTCGGCCAGCGTCGCCGCCGAGACCAGCGCCTCGTCGGTGATGGTCACGCGGTGGTGCGCCTCGTAGCGGTCGCGCAGCCCCTTGAGCATCTCGATCGTGTGCGCGATCGACGGCTCCGCCACCTGGATCGGCTGGAACCGGCGCTCGAGAGCCGCGTCCTTCTCGAGGTACTTGCGGTACTCGTCGAGCGTGGTCGCGCCGATGGTCTGCAGCTCTCCGCGGGCCAGCATCGGCTTGAGGATGCTCGCCGCGTCGATCGCGCCCTCAGCCGCGCCGGCGCCGACGAGGGTGTGGATCTCGTCGATGAACAGCACGATGTCGCCGCGGGTGCGGATCTCCTTGAGCACCTTCTTGAGCCGCTCCTCGAAGTCACCGCGGTAGCGGGAGCCGGCGACCAGAGCCCCGAGGTCGAGGGTGTAGATCTGCTTGTCCTTGAGCGTCTCGGGCACGTTGCCCTTGACGATGTCCTGAGCCAGGCCCTCGACGATCGTCGTCTTGCCGACGCCGGGCTCGCCGATCAGCACCGGGTTGTTCTTCGTACGGCGGGACAGGATCTGCATGACCCGCTCGATCTCCTGCTCACGCCCGATGACCGGGTCGAGCTTGCCCTCGCGAGCGTCCTGGGTCAGGTTGCGCCCGAACTGGTCGAGGACCAGCGAGGACGACGGCGCGTCTCCACCGCCCGCGGCCGCCGCCGCGGATGCCGTGGATTCCTTGCCCTGGAAGCCGGAGAGCAGCTGGATGACCTGCTGGCGGACCCGGTTGAGGTCGGCGCCGAGCTTCTGCAGCACCTGGGCGGCGACGCCCTCACCCTCGCGGATCAGCCCGAGCAGGATGTGCTCGGTACCGATGTAGGAGTGGCCGAGCTGCAGCGCCTCGCGCAGCGACAGCTCCAGCACCTTCTTGGCGCGCGGAGTGAACGGGATGTGCCCGCTCGGTGCCTGCTGGCCCTGGCCGATGATCTCCTCGACCTGGGCGCGAACGGCCTCGAGGGAGATGTCGAGGCTCTCGAGGGCCTTGGCGGCCACGCCCTCGCCCTCGTGGATGAGGCCGAGCAGGATGTGCTCGGTCCCGATGTAGTTGTGGGAGAGCATGCGGGCCTCTTCCTGGGCCAGCACGACCACCCGGCGGGCTCGGTCCGTGAACCGCTCGAACATGCGTCTCTCCTTGAAAGCTCCTGTGGGGTCGCTCGGGACAACCCCGCAACCAGCCTACGCGTTCCCGCCACGCACACACGCTGCATCCGCTATCAGCGAACATCCGCTTCCACGCACGACTCCCCGCTTGCGCGGTGCCCGCGCGCCTACCCGATCGCGTCTCGCCGTCAAGGACCGCGCTGCGCGCGTCCGCTGCGCGGCGCCTTCGGCGTCCTTGACTGCGAGCCTCTCGCGATCGGGTGAGACGGCGCATCCAACGGCGGGCTTCGCCACGCCGTCGGCAGGCGCGGGCACCACCAACATCAGCGGCCACACTCCCACCACTGCTGTGCCGACTCCCGCACTTCCAAGGCGAGATCTCGCCCTGGAAGTGCAGGGGTTGCTGCTGGAGTGGTGGTGGTGGGTTTGCTGTGACTCCTGAGCCTGGGGCGGCCGCGCATGCGGCGGCGGGCGGAGCCCGCCGTTGTCGCGCCGGATCAGCAGACCGATCGGGACCCGCAGTCAAGGACGGCCGAAGGCCGCCGCGCTGCGGGCGCGCAGCGATCCTTGACGGCGGGTGTCGGTCTGCTACGCGCGCGGTCGCCACGCAGGTTGGAAGCCGGTATCAGTGCGCGGCGTCGAACGCCTCGCGGACGGTGGAGGGGATGCGGCCGCGCTCGGGGACCTTGTGGCCGTTGGACCGGGCCCAGTCGCGGATCTCCTTCGCGCTGTGCGCGCTGTTGGAGGAGGCCGAGGAACGCCGGCCGCGGCGAGTGCCGGTGACCTTGCGGCCGTGGCCGACGTAGGTGGCCAGCGCGTCGCGGAGCGCGCCGGCGTTCTTGTCGTTCAGGTCGATCTCGTAGGACGTGCCGTCGAGACCGAACGTAACGGTCTGAGTGGCGTCACTGCCGTCGAGGTCGTCCTCGAGGACGATGTGCACCTTCTGCGCCATGGTTGGTCAGTCCTTCTATGGGTCGATTGTCAGAAATGGCCATTACCGGAATTGCCGAAAATACTGCGCTGCGAATGATGGCATATGTCGATATCAATTCGCCAGTTATCGATCATCCAATGCGCGGCATTAGTACGCGCACAATCGCACGACCGGCCGATGAGGGCCGACAGTTAATTACGAATGGTCAGGAATGCTTTGACATTCCGGAGGTGAATTGTCTGAGCCTGCCGACCACTCCCGCTATCTGTTTCGCTCGAAGACCAGCTCCAGCCCGCGCAGCGTCAGCCAGGGGGCGGTGTCGGTGAAACAGCGACACTCGTCAACGACCAGATCCGCCAGATAGCCGGTGGCGATGACCCGGACATCGGCGGGATCCACCCCGAGCTCCTCGATCATCCGGGCGACCATCCCGTCGACCTGAGCGGCGACGCCGAAGACCATTCCGGACTGCAGCGCCTCGACGGTGTTCCTGGCGATCACGGTGCGCGGACGGGCCAGCTCGACCTTGCGCAGCTGGGCGCCGCGCCGGCCCAGCGCCTCGAGCGAGATCTCGATGCCGGGCGCGATCGCGCCGCCGACGTACTGACCGGCCGCGCTGACCACGTCGAAAGTGGTCGCGGTGCCTCCGAAGTCGACGACGATCGCGGGGCCGCCGTACTCGGTGGCCGCGGCGAGTGCGTTGACGATCCGGTCGGAACCGACTTCGCGCGGGTTGTCCGTGAGGACCGGGATGCCGGTGCGAACCCCGGGCTCGACGACGACAGCAGGCACGTCGGGAAAGTGCCGCGACAGCATCTCGCGCCACTCGTGCAGCACCGCCGGGACGGTGGCGCAGACCGCGATGCCGTCCAGCTCGTCGATCGAGTCGCCGAGCAGCCCGCGCATCAGCACGGCCCACTCGTCGGCCGACCGGCGGTCGTCGGTGGACACTCGCCAGTCGGCGGTGACCTCGCCGTGGTCGAGCAGCCCGAGGACGGTGTGGCTGTTGCCGATGTCGGCGGCGAGGAGTGGCATCAGGACGTCCCTACCCCTCCGTGAGGTCCAGGCCGATGTCGAAGACCTGCACCGAGTGGGTCAGCGCACCGACGGAGATGAAGTCGACGCCGGTCGCCGCCACCTCGCGCGCGCGGTCGAAGGTGAGGCCGCCGGAGGCTTCCAGCCGCGCCCGGCCGCCGGAGATGCGGACCGCCTCGGCCATGACCTCTGTGGGCATGTTGTCGAGCAGGATCTCCTCGCAGCCCGCGTCGAGCAGCTGCCGGAGCTGGTCGAGGTCGGTGACCTCCACCTCGACGCGGAGGTCGGGGTAGGCGGCTCGCACCGCCTCGTACGCCGGCACCACACCGCCCGCGGCCACCACGTGGTTGTCCTTGACCATCGCCCGGTCGGAGAGGCTCATCCGGTGGTTGAGGCCGCCACCACAGCGCACGGCGTACTTCTGCAGCGCGCGCCACCCGGGCAGCGTCTTGCGGGTGTCGAGCACGCGGGCGCTGGTGCCCTCGAGCGCGTCCACCCAGGCGGCGGTGGCGGTGGCCACCCCGGAGAGGTGGCAGGCGAAGTTGAGGGCGGTACGCTCGGCCGTGAGCAGGCCGCGGGTCGGGCCGGCCACCCGCATGACGACGTCACCAGCCCCGACACGGGAGCCGTCGGGCACCCGGTCGCTGACCTCGACGGCGTCGCCCAGGACGGTCTCGAAGACCAGGGCCGCGATGCCGAGCCCCGCGACGGTGCCGGGTTCTCGGGCCGCAAACACGCCCTCTCCGCGGGCATCGGCGGCGATGGTGGCGACGCTGGTGACATCCTCGGTGGGCACGTCCTCGGCCAGCGCCCGGTCGATCGCGGCCTGGACCTCGCCCGGGTCGAGGCCCGCCCCGACGAGCTCGTCGTGAAGGGTCATGCTTTTCGGGGTCCCCGCGGAAGCGGCCGGGCCTCCCGCGCGGAGCGCTCCATCCGGGCGCTTGCGTGGGGAAATCACAGGGTGTCCGTGGCCGGGCTGCGGGCGAAGACCAGCTCGGTCTCGCCGTCGTGCATCACGACGTCGTAGTGGCCGGCGAACCGCTCGTCGTCGCGCTCGGGGAAGTCCTCACGCCAGTGCGAGCCGCGCGTCTCTTCTCGAAGCGCGGCCGCGTCCGCCATTGCCGTGCTGATGGTGACCAGGTTCGTCGTCTCCCACGACTCGAGGTCGACGACCTCGGAGACCGCGCCGGCCAGCTTGTCGAGCTCGGCGGTGGCCTCGGCCAGCCCGTTGGCATTGCGGAGTACGCCGACCTCGGCCGTCATCGTCTCCTGCAGCTCGCGGCGCAGGCCGCCGGGCACCAGGCCGGCGGTACGCCGGTCCGTGGCTGGATCGGCCCGGTCGCGCAGCTCGCCCGGCAGCACGTCGGCGATCCGGCGCGAGAAGACGAGCCCCTCGAGCAGCGAGTTGGAGGCCAACCGGTTGGCGCCGTGCACGCCGGAGCACGCCGCCTCGCCGGTCGCGTAGAGACCGGCCAGGTCGGAGCGGCCCCACAGGTCGGTGCGGACTCCCCCGCTGGCGTAGTGGCAGGCGGGCGCGACCGGGATCAGGTCGGTGACGGGGTCGACACCGTGCGAGCGGGCGGTGGCAAGGATGGTCGGGAACCGGCGCTCCCAGAACTGTCCGCCGAGGTGCCGGGCATCGAGCCACATGTGCGGGTGCCCGGTCTCGAGCATGCGGCGCATGATCGCTTTGGCGACCACGTCGCGCGGGGCCAGGTCGGCGAGCTCGTGGACGCCCTGCATGAACCGGTCACCCTCGAAGTCGACGAGGAAGGCGCCCTCGCCGCGGACGGCCTCGGAGATCAGGGGCTGCTGGCCCCGCGAGTCGGGGCCGAGGTACATGACCGTCGGGTGGAACTGGACGAACTCCAGGTCGCGCAGGGTGGCGCCGGCCCGCAGGGCGAGTGCCATGCCGTCGCCGGTCGACACCGCGGGGTTGGTGGTCTGGGAGAACACCTGGCCGAGACCGCCGGAGGCGAGCACGACGGCCCGGCAATGGACCGCGCCGACGCCGTCGCGGACACCCTCGCCGATCACGTGCAGCGTCACCCCCGCGACGCCCCCGTCCTCGGCGAGCAGCAGGTCGACGGCCAGGGCGTGCTGGATCACCTCGATCTCGGGCGCGCGCTCGACGGCGGCGATCAGCGCCCGCTGGATCTCCGCACCGGTGGCGTCGCCGCCGGCGTGCGCGATCCGGTCGCGGTGGTGGCCACCCTCCCGGGTCAGCGACAGCTCGCCGTCGGGGCTGTGGTCGAAGTTCGTGCCGAGCGCGATCAGCTCGCGGACTGCCTCGGGACCCTCCTGGACGAGGACCCGCACCGCATCGAGGTCGCAGGCACCGGCCCCGGCCACGAGGGTGTCGAACTCGTGCTGCTCGGGTGTGTCCTCCGGACCCAGTGCGGCGGCGATGCCGCCCTGGGCCCACTGCGTCGAGCCGGCGGCCAGGACGTCCTTGGTGACGACCAGCACTTTGTCGCCACCCGACGGCAGAGAGTCCCGGAGCCGGAGCGCAGCCGTGAGGCCGGCGATGCCGGAGCCGATGACGACGACGTCGGCGGTCGTCGTCCAGCCGGGGTCGGGTGCGGTGAGGCGACCCGGGAGCCGGCGTACTGGCCCTGTCATCTGGTGAGCTCCACTCGATGAATCTAGCGAGCCAGGGTCACGTCGCCCCGCACGAGCCCAGGACCGCCGAACGTCTCGGCCGGGTCGGACCCGACGCCGCGGATCCTGTTGTCGGCATCGACGAAGACCACGTGCGGCTCCAGGTCCCTGGCCTCGGCGGTGTCCATCTGGCCGTAGCCGATCAGGATCACGACGTCACCGGGGTGCACCAGCCGGGCCGCGGCGCCGTTGATGCCGATCACGCCGCTGCCGCGTTCGCCGGCGATCGTGTAGGTCTCGAGCCGCGCGCCGTTGGTGACGTCGACGATGTGCACGAGCTCGCCAGGCAGCAGGTCGGCCGCGTCGAGCAGGTCCTCGTCGACGGTCACCGAGCCGACGTAGTGCAGGTCGGCCTGGGTCACAGTGGCGCGGTGGATCTTGCTCTTCATCATCGTGCGCAACATGGCTAGCCGGCTCCGATCGTGAGGGGGAGGTTGTCGATCAGGCGGGTGCTGCCGACCTTGGCGGCGACGAGGATGCGGGCCTCGGTGCCCGCAGGTACGTCGCGCGGCAGCTCGCCGAGTTCGGGGTCGGTGATCACGAGGTAGTCGAGGTCGACTCCGTGGGTGGCGCGGAGCGCCGCGCGGGCCGCGCCCAGGGCCGCGTCGACCCCACGCTCCCCGTCCACCTGCGCGGCACGCAGCGCCCGGCTGAGGGCGACCGCCTCCAGGCGCTGGTCGGTGTCGAGGTAGCGGTTGCGGCTCGACAGCGCCAGGCCGTCGGGCTCGCGCTGGGTCTCGCCACCGACGATCTCGACCCTCAGGCAGAGGTCCTCGACCATGCGGCGCACCAGCACCAGCTGCTGGTAGTCCTTCTGGCCGAAGACGGCGAGGTCCGGGCGGACCAGGCCGAACAGCTTGGCCACCACGGTCAGTACGCCGCGGAAGTGGCCGGGTCGCGTCCGGCCCTCCAGCATGCTGGCCAGCGGGCCGGGCTCCACGGTCACCTGCGGCTGGGTCGGCCAGCCGGGGTAGACCTCCTCGAGGGCGGGTGCGAAGACCACGTCGACGCCCTCGCGCTCGCAGACCTCGAGGTCGGCGTCGAGGGTGCGAGGGTAGCGGGCGAGGTCCTCGGTGGGTCCGAACTGAAGCGGGTTCACGAAGACAGACGCGACCACCGGGCCGTCGACAACCTGCTCGCGGGCGACGCGCAGCAGGCTCGCGTGCCCGTCGTGCAACGCCCCCATCGTCGGCACGAAACCGATCTGCCGGCCGGTGCCGCGGGCATCGGAGAGCAGCACGTCGAGCTCCTCGCGGGTGTGCGCGAGGTCCGGAGGTCGCGTCACAGGGCCTTCCGGAGGTCCCGTCCAGCGACCGCGGCGTCGAGCAGGTCGCGGATCCGCGCGGCGCGGATCGGCACGACGCGGCCGTCCGTCACGGCGCGGTCGAGGGTGGCGCGGGCCAGCGCGACGTACGACCCCAGGGTCTGCGGCGCGTTGGCGGTGATGTCCTCAAGGTGGGCCCGGACGGTGCCGAGGTCGCCACGCACGATCGGACCGGTCAGTGCGGCGTCGCCCTGCTCGAGGGCGTTGTCGAGCGCAGCAGCGAGCAGCGGGCGAAGGGTGCCCGCCGGGTCAGCGGCACCGGCCGCCGAGAGGATCTCCATCGCCTCGGTGACCAGCGTGACCAGGTGGTTGGCGCCGTGCGCGAGGCCCGCGTGGTAAAGGGTGCGCATCTCCTCCGGCACCCACATCGGCGTGCCGCCGAGGTCGGCGACCAGCGACTCCACGAAGCCGCGCTCGGAGTCCTCGGCGGTGAGACCGTAGACCGTTCCGGGGAGTCGATCCAGGTCGACCGACGTGCCGGTGAACGTCATCGCCGGGTGCATCGCGGCCAGCCGGGCTCCGACCCTGCGTGCCGGCTCGAGGACCGCGAGGCCGTGCCGGCCGGAGGTGTGGACGACGTGCTGGCCCTCGTGCAGCGCGCCGCTGTCGGCGAGCATCCTGACGACGTTGCTCAGCATGTCGTCGGGCACGGCGAGGAGCAGCAGGTCACAGGCGCGCGCCGCGTCGGTCGGCTTGAGCCGCGGGACCCCGGGAAGCAGCTCGGCCATCCGCCGGCGCGAGGCGTCGGACTCGCCCGCGGCGGCCACGACCTCATGACCTGCTGCGCGGAGCGCAGCACTCAGGACGGCGCCGACGCGACCCGCGCCGACCACACCGACCCTCATGCGAGCCATCTGATGAACCTCTTTCGTTCCAATCCCTCCGACGCTCTCCCGGATGCTGGCTCCCGGAAGAGGCCGGTGTGGGTACCGGACTACTTGCTTCTCAGCTCAACGACAACGGTACGGGGAAGTTTCCCACCCGGACACCTGTTGCGGCGTGACCTGGACGACACCCAGCGGGGGTTTACGGCGCGGCCGAGACGTGCCCGACGGCCAGCGACGACACGCAGACGCGCACGCCGGCATCGAAGCCGACGTACTTCACCCTCGTGACGGCGTCGCCGGCCACGGTGTCCAGCGAGCCGCGTCGGTGCGGCCCCCACAGGTGCTGGTCCACGTTGGCCCGGTCGAATCCAGCGTCCGCCGCGGTGGAGACCGCGGCAAGGACCGGCGACTGCCGCTGGGCATGTGCCAGGGCGCGCAGCACGAGGTCGGCGCCCTCCACCGGTTCCGGGAGGCTCCACGCGAGCTGGGTGTCGGCAGTGGTGCGGAAGCACAGCTCGTCGGCCTCCAACGTGCGACCGGTTGCGTTGGTGAGCCTCAGCTGCTGTGGCACGGTGGACTCGGACGGCTGGACCTCGGCCCCCCACTCCAGGGTGACCGGCTCCAGCGCGCCGGAGTCGCCCACCCGGTAGTACGGCTCCTGCGGGATGTCGAAGGAGAGTCGCTCGGGCACAGTGAGGCCGAGCACGACGTCTGCCCGGTTGAACGGCGCGAACATCTCCGGGACCACGATCTCGGGAACGTCGCTGTTGACCACGCTGAACGCGCCCTCGCCCTGAAGGGCCGCGGCGGAGTCGCGGGCTTGCTCGACGAAGTCGGAGCTGGTGCCCTCGGGCAGCTGGTAGCGCTGGGTCGGACCGACGGAGTAGGCGTAGGCCGCGACGACGACGAGCGCCAGCGTCGGTACGGCGAACCTGGCCGCACTCCGATCGGGGCCCTGGCGGCGGGCTCCGTCGCCCACTGGGCGGCGCGGGGGACCGCGGTGGGCCTCCAGCAGCCCGATCAGGAACAGTGCCGTCGGCAGGTAGAAGTAGATGATGTTGTCGACGACGGTCACCCCGAAGATCGACACCCTGTTGAGGGCGAGCGCCAGCGTCGGCAGCGCCCAGCCGGCCCCCGCGAACAGCAGCCCCCGCCACGCCTGCCGACGGGTGAGCAGCAGCCAGCCGACGACAGCGATGAGCACGACCCACCCGACGACGAGGCTGAGTGTGGAGAACCACTCGGTCCGCGGGTCGTGGAAGCCGACCAGGGTCGGCACGAGCGTGCGGACCAGCGAACGGACCATGGCGTGGCCCAGGTCGACGACGGTCGGGCGCTCCACGTCCTCGTAGTAGTTGACCCGGTAGTTCAGGATCGCCGCGCCACAGATGGCGACCAGGCCCAGGCACAGCCACCAGGTGCGCCGCAGCACCTGGAGCAAGGTCTCGTCGGTGACCCGGCCCCGGAAGAGCAGCAGCCAGAGCCCGAGGTAGCCGAAGAGCAGCATCGGCAGCTCGTAGTCGAGCACGCCGACCCCGGCACCGACGAGACAAGGCACGGCCCACCACCGAGAGCCGCCGCGCACCACGAGCACGAACGAACCGAACGCGGCACCGAAGCCGACCAGCGCGGGCAGGATGTTGCCGGCCGCGGTCCACCAGTTGCCCAGCTGTACCAAGGTCAGCGACGGGGCAAGCAGCACGCTGCCGACCAACGCCGGCCAGGTCCGGCCAAAGACCGCGACCAGCCACCAGACCGAGGTGAAAACGACGGCGGCCACGAGCGTGCACACCGTGACGGGCACCAGCCACGGATGCGCGGCCACGTGCCCGGCGGCCAGCCAGTTGACCACCCGGGTGACCGGGGAGAAGTGGTTGAAGAGCGGCAAGGTCAGGTAGGCACGGTTCAGGTCGGCGTCCTGTGCCTGGCCGAGGAAGACGAAGTCGTCCCAGAACAGGAACACCCGCCACGACAGCCCGACCAGCAACGCGGAGGCCGCCGCGGCGACGGCGACGAACGGCCAGCGCGGCAGCTGCTTCCCGGTCGGGGTCACCGCGTCACCGCCTCGCCGATCGAGAGCGACGCCAGGCAGACATGGCTGCCGGGCTCCAGCCCGCCGATCACAAGCTTGTCGACCCGGTGCTCCGAGACCGTGTCCAGCCACGTGCTCCGAGACCCGTCCCACGCCTTGTCGTCGTTGTTGGCCGGGCTGTAGTCGCCGCTCCCCGAGGCGGTGTAGAGGCGGTACGGCGTGTCCACGTTGACGCTCACCTCGGTACGCAGGACCAGGCGGTCGCCCCGCACCGGGTGGGGCAGTATCCACTCGATCCCGGATGCCCGGGTGGCCTCGAAACACGCGCCCTCGCCGGAGGGGCTGAGCCGGGTCGTGTCGGGCATCTGCAACCCGGGCTCGGCGCCGTCATGGACGTCGAGCTCCTGCCGCCACTCGAGGTCGACAGGCACCAGCCGGCCTCGGGTCGTGGCGACGTACGCCGGACGGTCCGGCCGGTCGAAGTCGAGATCGATGCCGCTGACGGCGGCGACCCGGTCCAACCTGTTGTAGGGCGCGAACTCGGGCCAGACCAGCGCCTCGGGTACGTCGCCGTTGAGCACCGTGGCGTCAGGCTCGAGATCTGCGGCGGAGTCCCGGAGCCCAGTCACGAAACGGTCGCTGGCCGGCGGCCTGTCGCCGAACAGCTTCTTCCCGGCCACCCACACGATCTGCGTGCTGGGGCCGACGGAGTGTGCCCACGCCAGGGCGACGACGATGACCCCGACCGCCGGCAGCCAGATCCGCGAACGGCCGGGGGCCGGCTGGGCCGGATCCGCCGCGGAGGCGAGCGCGGCCGCGATCCCGATGACGAGCAGCATCGTCGACAGGCCGTAGTAGTACGGCAACTTCACGATCGGCTGGCCGACGACCCCGACCCGATTGAGGACGAGTGCGGCGCTGGGCAGCAGCCAGCCGGCCAGCGCGAACGCGAGCCCCTTCCACATCGCTGGCCGGCGCAACGCCCGGAACAGCAGGGCGAGGACACCGAGAACAGCAAGGGCGATCCCGCACCAGCTGAACAGGCGGTGGTCGAGGTCGGAGAAGCCGAGGACCAGAGGGAGCTGCACCTGGCCGAGCGACCGCGCCATCGCCTCGGCGTACTCGCTGAGCGAAGCTCCGGGCGTGTCCACGTAGTAGTTGACCCGAAAGTTGACCAGGGTCAGGACGCCGATGACGCCGAGAGCGACCCACAGCCAACCCGTGCGGCGCCAGAGAGTGCCGAGCGGCACCCGACCCTCGGGTCCGGGGAACATCACCACCCACAACAGGGCGTAGCCGGGGGTGAGCACCGCGGTCTCGTAGTCCAGGACGGCGACCAGGTAGCCGCCGATGGCCAGCACACCCCACCACCAAGAACGGCCCCGAGCGAGGGCGACGGCACCGGCCAGGCACAGGGCGCTGCCGGCCAGAGCGGGGAGGATGTTGAGCGCGGCAGTCCACCAGTTGGCCAGAGGGAGCACCGCCAGGGAGGTGACCAGGCTCGCGGCGGTCAGCAGCCCCAGCCGGGTCCGGCCGACGAGCACCACGGACAGGACCAGCACTGAACCGACGTACGCCGCGTAAAGGACGAGCACAACGGCCCGGGCCACCCAGCCGTGTCCTGGCAGGACCCCCATCGCCACGGCGTCGAGCAGCCGGGAGACCGGTGAGAAGTGCTGGAAGAGCCCCTCGGTCAGATAGTCGAAACCGAACGGAGTGCGGTCGGCCTGGCCGAGGAAGAGGTAGTCGTCATTGAAGAGGAAGAACCCTCGCGTCGACCACACTGCGGCAGCCAGACCGAGCACTGCCACGCCCCCGAACGCGACCCACGGGACCGGACGCGCGCGCGGTGCGGCCCCAGCGTCGATGCCGGGCGCGGGTTCGACCGCGCCGGCGGCGATCGTCAGCCCTTCTTGCGGGCCCACACCGAAGAGCGCGGCGGCGGAACCGGCTCGACCTCGACCACGAACTGGTAGGCAAACAGCGTGGGCCGAAGCTTCACGAGCATCGCGTCGACGGCAAGGACCAGCCGCTTCACCAGCGAGCGCTTGCCGGAGACGACGTCCACCGGGAGGCCGGTGAACTCCATGCGCTTCACCGTGAAGCCGTTCTTCTTGATCATCCGCAGCAGGCTGCGGCGGGTGAAGAAGCGGACGTGGGTCTTGTCGAGGATGCCGCGCTGGTCATAGTCGAAGATGCCGAGCACGGTGCGCGCCCGCGGGTACCAGTGGCCGAAGTTGGGCACCGAGATGATGATCCGGCCGCCCTCCTTGACCTTGCTGCCCATCTGGCGGAGCAGCTGGTCGGAGTTGCGCAGGTGCTCGAGCACGTCGGCGGCGACGGCGAAGTCGTAGCCGGTGCCGACCTCCTCGGGCAGCCCCTGCTCGAGGTCGGCCTGGACGAACTCGTCGACGCGCTTCTCCACACCCGGGATCTCGAGGTAGTCGACGCCGGTCACGTGGTGGCCACGGTCGCGCAGCAGCTCGCTCAGCAGGCCGCCGGAGCAGCCGACGTCGAGGACCTTCGACGGCTGGAAGCTGTCCGCCATCCCGAGGATCACCGTGTGGGAGGAGCCCTCGGACTCCTTGAGGTCGTACTCGTCACCGACCTGGGCCAGCTCGCCCGGGGTGAAGCCCATCTTGGCGAGCCGGTAGACCGCGACGTCCGCAACGACGTCGGCGGCGTACTGCATGCCGTTCACGTAGCAGATCTCGTCGCCGTAGAACGTCGGGATCGGGATCTCGACGATCTTCTTCCCGTGGCTGTGCAGCGCGATGATGATCTGGGTGTCGAAGTTGAAGCCGTTCGACGTCGCCGAGAGGTCCAGCTCGGAGAGCGTGTGGACGTTGTAGGCGCGGTAGCCGGAGTGGAACTCGGAGAGGTTCGAGCCGAGGAGCTTGTTCTCCACCCGGGTGAGGATCTTGTTGCCGACGAACTTGTACGCCGGCATGCCGCCGCGGCGGGCGGCGCCCTTCTCGAGCATGCGCGAGCCGAAGACCGCGTCCGCGTCGCCACGGACCAGCGGCTCGACCATGGCAGGGAGGAACTCCGGGGCGTACTGGCCGTCCGCGTGCAGCATCACGATGATGTCGAGGTCGTGCTCCGCGGCGAGCTTGTAGCCGGCCTTCTGGTTGCCGCCGTAGCCGAGGTTGTTCTCGTGCCGGATCACACTCACCGGGAGGTCGCGCTGGGTCTCCTGGTAGCCGAGGCCGACCAGGAAGGTCCGGTCGGGGCTGGCGTCGTCACAGACGAAGACCTCGGAGATCTGCGACCGGAACTCCTCGGGGATGCGGTCGAGGGTCTTGGCCAGGGTCGAGGCGGCGTTGTAGGCGACGACCAGCACGCCGATCCGCGGCTCCCGACCGAACGGGAGCGGCTTCTCGCGCGAGGCCATGTCGCTGGCTGTGTCCGTCTGTGACATGAAGAAGGTCCTTGGCTGCAGGCGGGAAGAGGGCATGGGGAAGGGTGCCCCGATCACCTGACGGTACCAGCGGGAGACCGTCCCACCCGCATCGTGAGGCCGTGCCCGGACCGGCGTTTTGCCCCGCTCGATTCGGGTGCGGCCCGACCGCAGACCTAGACTCCCGGGGTGTCTCAGGTCCTCCCCGGTGGCCCCGTCGCCACCAGCGGCGAGGACGCGGCCACCACCGATCCGGACGCCGCAGAGCCTGTCGAGTCGGTCGAGGTCGTCCCGGCGGCAGCAGGGGACGCCACGGACGTCGACACCGGAGTCGACGACGTCACCAAGCAGAAGCGCCCCGACATCCAGGCGCTCCGTGCCGTCGCCGTGCTGGGCGTGCTCGTCTACCACTTGTTCCCGGGCCTGCTCCCGGGCGGGTTCGTCGGGGTGGACGTCTTCTTCGTGATCTCCGGTTTCCTCATCACCAGCCACCTCGTCAGCGCGCCACCGCAGCGGCCCAAGGACTTCGCCCGGTTCTGGAGCCGGCGTGCGCTGCGCCTGCTGCCCCCGGTCGGCGTGGTCATCCTCGCGACGCTGGGCGGGATCCTCCTCTGGGTGCCCACGTCGCAGTGGAAGGACCTCGCGCGCGAGGCGGCGACCTCGATGCTGTACGTCCAGAACTGGCAGCTGATCAGTGAGGCGACGAACTATCTCGACGCGCAGCGCGCCGTCTCGCCGTTCCAGCACTTCTGGTCGCTGTCGGTCGAGGAGCAGTACTACCTCATGTGGCCGCTGGTCGTCGGGCTGCTCACCTTCGTCGCTGCAAAGCTGCGGCGGCCGCGCCGGGTCGTGCTCGGCTCCGGCTTCGCGGTCGTCATGGTCGCGTCCTTCGCCTGGGGCGTCTCGCAGACCAGCGGCCAGTCCGCCGAGGCCTACTTCTCGACCTGGACGCGGATGTGGGAGCTCGCCATCGGCTCCGTCCTCGCGGCGGTCTACCCAGCGCTGAGCAAGCGACTGTCCACCTCTCAGCGGCTGCTGGTCCTGTGGCTCGGGGTCGCCGGCATCGTCACGGCGTACCTCGTGATCGACCAGCAGACGCCGTTCCCCGGGTACGCCGCCGCACTGCCCACGCTCGCGACCGCTGCGGTCATCCTGGCCTCCGATCCGGCCAGCCGCGCCAACCCACAGTGGTTGAGCCACTCCGCACCGGTGCAGCTGATCGGCGACTGCTCGTACGCGCTGTACCTCTGGCACTGGCCGGTGATCGTCCTCGCTCCTTACGTTTTGGCCCGCGACACGACGTGGTACGAAAAGATGGTGCTCCTCGCTCTCGCCGTCCTGCTGGCTTGGCTCAGCACCAACTTCCTGGAGGGTCCCGTGCGCGGTTCACGCTGGCTCAAGGCGCGGCTGCGCCGCGTCTTGGCGATGGCGCTGGTCATCACCGCCCTCGTGGCCGGCGCGAGCTACGCGATGGACGTGCACGTGGACCGTCAGATCGCGGAGACCGCGGCCAAGGTGAAGCAGGCCGCGGGCAAGGAGTGCTTCGGTGCCGGCGCGCTCGACCCCAAGCACAAGTGCCCCAAGAGCACGAAGCTCGTCACCACACCGGAGTTCGTCAAGAACGACATCTCCGACGGCATCTCCAAGTGCCTGATGATCCCGCCGTACCCCAGCCAGCCGCTCGTGTGCCACCGAGGCGACACCACCAACCCGAAGAAGCGGATCGCCCTGGTCGGCAACTCGCACGCCGGCCACTGGCTGGACGCCTTGGACCAGATCGCCAAGAAGAAGCACTGGCAGGTCGACAGCTACATCCTCGCCTACTGCTACGTGTCACTGACCCCGGCTCCCGACTACTGCGGGGACTTCCGCAACATCGAGACGCCCGCGATCCTGGCCGGCAACTACGACCTGACGATCCTCGGCACCGACCAGTCTCCGAACAGCTCGGCAGCCCTGTACGTGCCGACACTGCAGATGCTCGTCGACAACGGGTCGAACGCACTCGTGATCCGGGACACCCCGGCTCCGGGCGACCCGGCGCACCTGGTGGCCGACTGTGTGGCCAAGCACCTGAAGAGGTGGCCCGCCTGCTCCGGGAAGCCGAGCAAGTGGATCCACCGCGACTATCTTGCCGACGCGGCACGGCAGCTCAAGGGCCCGCACGTATTCAGCGTGAACGTGAACAAGTACATCTGCACCAAGAAGTCCTGCCCCGCGGTCGTCGGTGGCGCCATCCCGTACCGCGACGAGAACCACCTGACCATCACCTACACGAAGTCGCTCATCCCCTATCTGGAACCCGCGATCGTCAAGGCGATGCCCTGACCCGGACCTCAGGCGGGGGTGAGGACCAGGTTGACCTGGCCGTTGGCTCCCGCCGAGTCGCAGACGCGCACGATCTCGACGGGGTTCAGCACCGCCAGGTCGTTCCCGACGTGGGTGCGGATCGCGAGTTGGAGGCTGCGGTAGCCCTTCAGGACCTGCACCGGGTCGACGTCGCGCTCGCGCAGCGCGCTCGGCCAGAACTCGGCGACCACGACGACGCCCGGGCTGCGTCGCAGCATCCCGACCATCCCGGCCACCGCTTCGAGCTCGAAGCCCTGGACGTCGATCTTCACGAGGTCGAACACCGCACCGGGCAGGGCGTCGTCGAGCGGGGCCGCCGGGGCGAGCATGCTGCCGCGTGAGTCCGCGCGGGACCTGGTGTCGCCGAGGTTGGACTCCGCCGTGCTCAGGGCCAGCAGCCGGTCACCGGAGGAGAGGGCCATGGCATGCGGTGTGATGTCGGCGCCGGAGGCCCAGGCGTTGAGCTCGAGGATCGCGCTGGTCAGCGGGTGCGGCTCGAAAGCGTGGATCTTCGCGCCCTTGCACTCCTGGGCCACCAGCAGCGAGAAGTAGCCCACGTTGGCCCCGACGTCGAGGAACCGGAGCCCGGGCCGGAAGAACTGGCGGAGCAGGGTGCCCTCCTCGGGCTCCCACGTCCCCTGCTCCTCGAGGAACGGCCTCATCACGCCGTCCGACTGGGGGATCCACAGCGGGCCGGCATCGGTCAGCAGGCTGACCAGCTCCTCACCGACATACGGGCGAGGCAGAGGTGGAGAGGTCACGCCGTGCCGGGCACGCGTTCCGGACAGGGACAGACGCATCATCGGACAGAGACTCCTTGGCAGGGCACCACGTGGTCAGACACGTGACGGGTAGTTGCCGTTGCGCTGGGACAGCCCCGCGAACTCCGCCTGGAGCGAGCTGCTCAGCGCGCCACGGTCGCGCAGGTTGACGGCGGAGGGTGCGCGCCCTCCGAAGAACTCCTTGAGAGACTCCGCGACGGCGAACGCGTCGAGGTCGTCGACCACGTGACGGAAGCCGAGGTACTCCATCGAGATGCCGGCGCCGAGCCCGTCCGGAGCGATGGTGCAGCGCACCACGTCATCGTCGGTCGGTGACGGCGGCAGCCAACCTGCGTCGATGGTGTAGCCGACCTCGGCGCCGGCCCGGCGCATGAACGCCGCGACGCCGTGCAGCCGGGCCTGGGCGAGGATGCCCGATGCCGCGAATGCCTTCACCTGACCGCGGAAGAGCGGGTAGCGCATGTCGATGATGTCTTCGTTCTCGGGCACCGAGGTGTGCTCGCGCGCGACCAGCCCGGCCTCGAGGTTGGACCCGCGGCCCGCGTGGTAGACGAAGCAGCCGGGCGCGAGCGCGACCCGGTAGCCCGCAGCCATGCTGCGCAGGGACCAGTCGGTCTCCTCGCAGTAGCCGCGGCCGAAGACCGGGTCCATCACGCCGACGTCCTCGACCACCGAGGTCGGGACGATCATCGCGAACGAGATGCCGGCCGGGATGTCCATGGCGGCGTCGGCGTAGTGGTCGGCGAGGGTGTCGCTGAGCCAGTCGACGCGATCCTGGTCGGCCAGGAACCGGTCGGGGTCGGCGTTCGGCATGGAGTACATGGAGACGTTGTTCGACCAGGCTGTCACCGATCCGACGCCGTCGTGGGCGACCGCCCCCAGCAGCTGGGTGAGGAAGTTGCGGGGGTAGATCACGTCGCTGTTGCTGATGATGACGTAGTCGTAGCCCTGCTGGACGGCGGTGAGCATCGCCAGCGAGACGTTGCGCGGGATGCCGAGGTTGCGCGGGCTGCGGTAGTAGAGGATGCCGCGCTGCTCGCACATCTCGGCGAGCCGGTGGCTGAAGCCAGGTGCCGGGCTGCAGTCGTCGAGCACCAGGACGTCGAGCTGGGCGTCGCCCTGGTCGACGTGCAGCGCGGAGTCGAGGGTGCGCGCGATGAACGCCTCACCGTTGTAGGCGGTGATGGCCAGCAGGACGCGGGGTCCACTCATCGCGGCTGCCACGGAGTCGGTCACCGACCCAGCCTCGACCGGGCCGCACCCAGCACGCGCTGGGCGGCACTGGCCGAGCGGTACGCGCGGGAGCCCTTGATCTCGTCGAGCTCGGCGGCGATCTTGCGGTTGCGCAGCTTGGCCTTCTGGAGGTCGTTGGAGGCCTGCCGCAGCTCCTTGGAGAGCGTGGTGAGCCGCTTGGTGAGGTCGATGACGCGCGCATTCGCGACATCGACGTCCAGCAGCGCCTGGGCCAGCGAGATGTCGTCGAGGTCGGCGGTGTTCTTGACCGGCTGCGCCTCGAGCGGGTCGGGCGCCGCGCTGCTGGGCTCGGTCGGCTCCGTCGGGGTCTTCTTGTGTTCAGCCATGTCGTTCCTCGGTTCGGGGCGTGGTGGCAGTCATCGGACCGGCTGCGCGAGCAGCTCTCGGTAGGCGCGGACGAGCCGGGCGGCGGTCTCGTCCCAGGTGTAGCGACTCCCGCACTTCAGGGTGGCAGCCACCTGCTCGGTGGCCAACTGCGGGTCGTCGAGGAGGCGCTGGCAACAGGCCGCCAGCTCGTCGGGGTCCCAGCTGGAAGAGACCACGGGTACGCCGTCCAGCACCTCGGCCAGCGGTCCGACCCGGGTGAAGACGGTCGGCGTACCGAAGCGGGCCGCCTCGAACGGCACCAGGCCGAACCCCTCGTTGGAGGTCGGGTAGAGACAGATGGAGGCGTGCCGGAGGAGCCAGTTCCGCTCCTCGGACGTGACATCGGGAAGGGTCACCACACCGGAGGCGTCGCGGAGCTCGATGGCCTCGAGCACCCTGCTCGAACCCTCCGCGACGGCCACGCCGGCCAGCACCAGTCCCAGAGAGGGGTTCTTCTCGCGGAGCACGCTGTGGACCCGGATCGCGAGGTCGCGGTTCTTGTGGGAGTAGTTGGCGCCCAGCACCACCATGAAGTCTCGGGCAGCCCACCCTCGGGCGAGCAGCTCGGCCGGGAAGACGTCCGTCTCGTCGCCGGCGAGGTGATCGGTGCCGTTCTCGACGACGTAGGTGCGCTCGGCCACGATCGGCAGACGCTCCCGGCGCAGGTCTCCGGCGACGTCGTGGGAGATCACGATCAGCCCGTCCGACCTGGCCACGGACTGCTGGATACCGCGGCGGTAGGACATCCAGTTCTTGGGCCGGTCGTGATAGGCGCCGACGCTGTAGGCAATCAGGTCCTGCAGCGTGACCAGCACCCGGTCGGCCGAGCGGCGCCAGTTCATCCAGGGCAGCCCACCGCCGGGCTGGAACGGCCGGTGCAGCACGTCGGCCCGCAGGCCCTCGGGGAACTTCAGCCCGGTCGTCTTGATGACCCGGACCGATGGATGGCCGAGCACCCGCTCGGCGTAGCGGGGCACGCCCCCCGGCAGGCCGACCCCGATCCACTTGACGTCGTCGCGCCGCGCGAGCGCCTCGACCAGGGCAAGGGTCTGCACCTGGGTGCCGTTCTCGATCGGCCCGAGGCAGCTGGCGTCGATGAGGATGCGCAGACCGCGCACCTTGGCCCGGGCGGTCGCCATGGTCAGCCCGAGCGGGGAGTCCGGGCGTCGCCTCTGGACGTCGTGCAGCTTGAGGACCGCTGGGTGCAGCGCGCCCAGCCGGCGGCGGACCGCCTCGTCGTTCAGCACCGGGATGCCCCAGTGCTCGCCCTCCCAGAGCCGCGTGACGTAGGTCGAGGGGTCGAGCACGGCCCGGAGCCCGCGGCGCTCCGCGCGCATCACCATCTCGACCACGGCGGCCTCAGGACTGCCGGCGAAGACGTCGTCAGGACCCTTGGTCATGACCAGGCAGTCGCGGCTGACCAGCGTCGCGGCCCCGGCCGGAGCGGCTATCGGTGCCGGGTCCAGGCGCGGCTCGCTGCTGCGCAGGAGTCGGGTCAGCGTGGTCTCGTCGTGGCCCTCGAGGGAGTACTGGGTGGGCTTGTTCTTCTGAGGAAAGCTCAGGTGCCCGGCGGCGTTGCTCAGGAACGAGACCGAGACCACTCGGGCGTCGCCGCCCAGCGCCTCCAGCGCCGTGCCGAGCCCCACCGCGGGAACCAGCACCGGTGAGGTCATCAGCAGCACCGGACCGCGCACCGCCTCGGGAAGCGAGCCGACCGTGTCGCCGAAGGAGCCGGCCGCGACGACCTCCAGCCGGTCGTCGTCCGGCAACCGGTCGAGCGACCGCGTGGGCCCGGCCGCCACCAGGACCCGCTCGCAGTCGGGGGCCTCGAGCAGCCGTGCGATCGCCGGCAGCCAGGGGTCGACGTCGGCGCGGACCCAGGCGAAGGCCGTGTAGGTGCCCGCGCGGTCCGGCGTCTCGAACTCGTGCTCAGCCAAGGAACCCGCCACGCTTCAGCCAGTCGGACACCGCCGCGCTGCCGTCGTGGAACGTCCAGGACGGCGTCCAGCCCAGCGCCTCGCGGGTCGCGGCCACGTCGGCCCAGGCCGAGCGCACGTCGCCGTCGCGGAACTTCCCGGAGATCTGCGGCTCAGGAGCGCCGTGGTGCGCCGCGATCATGCGGGCGGCGTCGAGGATCGTGGTGCGCACGCCGTTGCCGACGTCGAGGATGCGATGGTCGGCCGGCGGGCGCTCGATCCCGGCCACCAGCGCGGAGACGACGTCGTCGATGTAGACGAAGTCGCGGTTGATCTCGCCGTCCTCGTAGACGTCCAGCGTCTCGCCGCGCGAGGCGAGCCGGTGGAAGAGCGTGATGATGCCCGTGTAGGGGTTGTGCGGCGACTGGCCGGGGCCGTAGACGTTCTGCAGCCGGAACACCGACAGCGGGACCGAGAAGCCGGCCGACCAGTTGCGGAGCACCAGCTCCTGCGCGAGCTTCGTCGAGCCGTAGACGCTCGACGGGTTCGGGTGCGTGGACGCCGCGTCGGCCGGGAGAGGCGTGGCCTGCTGCCCGGAGGCGTCGACGTGCGCCCACTGCGCCGCGGTGAGCTGGGCGTGGGAGCGGGGCGCCGGCTCGAACACTCTGCCGTCGGCAGCCTGCCACGGACCCTCGCCGTATACCGCGCGGCTCGAGGTGAGCACGACGTGGCGGGGCAGGGCGTCGTGACGGACGAACGCGTCGAGCATCGCGGTGGTGCCGACCACGTTGGTGGTGGCGTGACGGGTGGACTCGGTCAGCGACTGGGCGGTCCCGGTCTCTGCCGCGAGGTGGACCACCAGCTCGGGGCGGAACCGGTCGAGGATGCCGTCCCAGAGCGCAGCGTCGGCAACATCGCCGACGACCAGCTCCACGCCCTCGGGCAGCGCCGCGGGGCGGGCCCGGTCGGGATGGACCTGCGCGAGCAGGTTGTCGACCGCCACGACGGGCAGCCCGAGCTCGAGCAGCTGCGGCGCGAGCGAGCAGCCGATGAAGCCGGCGCCCCCGGTGACCAGGACCGCGGGCTCCTGCCCGGACGACGTGTTCAACTCACTCACCTACACACCAGATTCTGGACTCGGCGTTCTCCGAACAGCGCAGCCCGGCGACCGCAGCACTGTACCCGGGCGCCTGTGTCGAACGGTGTTCGACACAGGCGGGGTCACCCGTGCTCTCGACGGCTCAGCGCCTGCTGGGCGGCGGAGACCGGGGCCAGCTCGGGCAGCCCGACCTCCAGCGGCCGAGACGCACGCGGCAGCCACTCCTGGGTGACGTGGTCGACGATGTGCACCCCGGCCGGTGCGGTGATCTCGTGCACGCCCGGCAGCACCGTGCCCTCCAGCAGCGCGTTGTAGACCGTCCACTCGCGGCGCTTGCGCTTGTTCCGGTAGCTGGTCGCGAACGACGCCGGGTCGGTCCAGTGCGCGAACTCGTCGCCGTCGAGGTACTTCAGCTCGACGCACAGGCCGTGGGGGAGGCCGATCGAGCGGACCCTCTCGGGCGTCGTACGGATCTCCCACTCGTAGGCCTTGGTGAAGACGAAGTCGGGCCCGATGGGGAAGCCCCACTCCTCGGCGTTGCGGAGCCCCAGGTCGAGATAGCCCTTGGAGTCACTCTCGAGATAGAGCCCGTGCCGCGGCACCCGGACGATCGACTGGACGTCGCCGACCTGCCAGCCGAGGTCGCCGATCGACACCTCGCCCTCCGTGGTGAGGACCATGTCGCCGTCCCACTTCCACGAGTAGCGGGTCTGCACCTGCGCGAAGCACCAGTTGTAGAAATAGGCCAGCGAGTGCACGGACCGCTCCGGCTGGGCGAGGTGCTCGGCACCGGCGCGCGCGACGCTGAAGGGGTACGCCGCCTGGCTCAGCTTGTCCGCGTGGCCGGCCCTCGCCGCCGTCTCGGCGGTCACCTCCGGCGTGCCGTCGGTGGAGCCGTTGTCGACGACCAGGACGTGGTCGCAGGCGCGCAGCAGTGGCGGCAGCACCCACGGCAGGCTCCGGGCCTCGTCCTTCACCCGCAGCACGGCCGTGGCGCCGGGGCGGAGGCCGCCCGGCCTCGTCCAGGGCCACGTCATGTCGAAGTCGGTGTGACCCTCGAGGTTCGTCAGGCCGGCGTCGCTCATGGCGTCTCGGGGCGCTCCCGCCCGGCCATCTTGCGCAGCCCGCGGCGGACCGACGGCGGGATGGCGGCCCGCACGCCGTGCGGGATCCGGCTCGCGCCGTGGAGCTCGACCGCCGTACCGGGGTCCTTCTGCCGCTTGAGCCGCTGCTCGGCCGCCACCACCGAGGAGCGCGAGATCGCGGCGGCCTCCTCGTAGAGGTCGACGTACGCCTCCCTGAGCTGGTCGAGAGCCTCGTGCACCGCCGGGGTGTCACCACCGGGGTCGGCCAGCTTGTTGAGCTCGTCCCACGTGGCAGCGGTGAGCTCGTGCACCCCCTTCGGGAGGCCGAGGTCCTCGAGGGTCTGGCTCATCCGGCGCAGCCCGGGGTCGACGAACCGATGGCCCTCGCGGATCTGCTCGCTGTCGGCGTGCAGCACGTGCTGGAGCTGGAGCGTCTCGGCGACGTGCATCGACGACTTGACCCAGTCGTCGAGGAGGTCGCCGTAGCGCACGAACACCCGGCCGCCGTCCGCGACCGAGTCGCGGGTGCCGCGCTCGGTGTGCAGCATCATGTTCAGCCAGCTCGCGGCCAGGTGCGCCGAGCCGAGCCGGTTGGCGTAGTAGGTCTGCTTGCTGCCGACCACCTCGCTCGGGGCGCGCAGCATCGTCGCGAACACCGGGGTGGCGCCGGTGCGGACGGCGGCGACCCGCCACAGGCCGAGGAACCAGCCCAGGCGCGGGTCCTTCACCACCAGCTCGGAGCTGACCTGGAAGTGGCTCTCCAGCCAGTCGGCAGTGGCGATGCGCTCGTGCTCGCGGGTGGCGACCCGGCCGGTCTCGAACCACGCCTCCGGCCGGGAGTCGCTGACCTGGACCAACGCCTCCTTGAGCAGCCGGTCGTGGTGGTCGACCACCCAGCGCGACTCGCCGAAACCCTTGGGGTTGGTCTCGTCGGCGACGACCTCCGGCTGCGGCACGTGCAGGCCCATGATCCGCATCAGCCCGGCCATGGTGCTGGTGCCGCTGCGGCCGGCTCCGGCGACGAAAAGGACCTTGCGCGGGTACGTCGACGCGTCGGTCAGGCTGAGCTCGGTCACGGGGGCCGACTCTATCGGTGGCTACCGTGGCGCCCATGTTCGCGAGGCGCCGACCGTCGCTGCTGAGCGTGGTCGTGCCGGCGTACGACGTGGCGGCGTACCTGCCCGCCTGCCTGGACTCCGTGCTCGCCCAGTCCGACTCCCTGGGTCGGACCGGGCTGGAGGTCACCGTCGTGGACGACGGCTCGCCGGACGGCGTCGGCGAGATCGCGGAGTCGTACGCCGCGCGTGACCCGCGGGTGCGCGTGGTGCACACCGAGAACCGGGGACTCGGGGCAGCCCGCAACGAGGGTCTGCGCCACGTGACCGGCGACCTGCTCGCGTTCGCCGACTCCGACGACGTGGTGCCGCCGGGGTCCTACGCGGCGATGCTGCGCCAGCTGAGCCGCACCGGCTCGGACTTCGTGACCGGCTCGGTGGCCCGCTGGGAGGACGACCAGCTGGTCGAGCCGCCCTGGATGAAGCGGCTGCACCGGCAGCGGATGGACCTCGTCATCGACGACCTGCCGGAGATCCTCGGCGACGTGTTCGCGTGGAACAAGCTGTTCCGCACCGACTTCTGGCGCGACACCGGGCTGTCCTGGCCCGAGGGGGTCCGCTACGAGGACCAGCCGACCACCACGCTGGCCTACCTGCGCGCCCGGCGGTTCGGGATCGTCCCTGAGGTCGTCTACCACTGGCGGATCCGGTCGGACGGCACCTCGATCACCCAGCAGCGCTCCTCGACGCAGGACCTGCGCGACCGCTGGGAGACCAAGCTGACCTCGTTGCGCAGCGTCGAGGAGTACGCCGCCCCGAAGGTCACCTCGGTCTTCCGCGACCGGGTGCTGGCCGGCGACCTGCACCGCTACTTCGCGGAGATCCCGGGCTGCGACGACGAGTGGTGGCAGCTGCTCCGCACCGGTGTCCTCTCCATCTGGGGCTCGCGTTCGCTCACGCACTCGGGGCTGCTGCCGGTCGACCGGCTGGTCGGCTGGCTGGTCGAGCAGGGTCGCCGTGAGGACGCCGCCGCGGTCGTGGCCCACGCCCGCGACCTCGGCCGGCCGCTTGATCGCGTCGACACCCCCGACGGCCGGCGCCTCGACGTACCGGTGCTGGACCTCAGCACGGTTGCGCCCCAGGCGTTGCTGCTCCGGGACAACGAACGCTGACTACCTGCTAGCCATCTCGATGGAGGAGCGCAGCGACCTGCGAGCGGAGCGAGCGCGCCTCGTGATCGGCCCCGGCGGCCATCGCGACTGCGAAGCCTGCGAGCGCAGCGAGCGTCGCGACGGTCCCGGGGCCGAAGCTCACGAGGGTGTTAGAGGAGCCCGTTTTCGGTGAGGAAGTCGGCTGCGACTCCGGGACAACGAACGCTGACTACCTGCTAGCCATTTCGATGGAGGAGCGCAGCGACCTGCGAGCGGAGCGAGCGCGCCTCGTGATCGGCCCCGGCGGCCATCGCGACTGCGAAGCCTGCGAGCGCAGCGAGCGTCGCGATGGTCCCGGGGCCGAAGCTCACGAGGGTGTTAGAGGAGCACGGTTGCGCCCCAGGCGTTGCTGCTCCGGGACAACGAACGCTGACTACCTGCTAGCCATTTCGATGGAGGAGCGCAGCGACCTGCGAGCGGAGCGAGCGCGCCTCGTGATCGGCCCCGGCGGCCATCGCGACTGCGAAGCCTGCGAGCGCAGCGAGCGTCGCGATGGTCCCGGGGCCGAAGCTCACGAGGGTGTTAGAGGAGCCCGTTCTCGGTGAGGAAGTCGGCTGCGACGTCCTCGGGCTTCTCGCGGTCGACCGCGATCCGGCCGTTGAGCTCGGTGAGGTTCTCCGTGGTGAGCGCGGCCATCAGCGGGTTGAGGATGTCGGCGACATCCGGGTGCGCGGTGAGGAACTCGGCGGAGACCGCCGGCACGAGGTTCTGCGCCGGCTGGATCTGCTTGTCGTCCTCGAGCAGGACCAGGCCCTGGGACTCCAGGGTGCCGTCGGTGGTGCTGGTCTCGCCCAGCTCGGACTCGCCGTTGAGCACCGACTGGTAGGTCTGGTCACTGGCGTAGCCGAGCGGGAGCACCTCGGTCACGTCGATGCCGTACTGGTCGCTGAGCCCGCCCTCGCAGTCGAGCCGGCCCTCGCAGTCTGCCGCCGCCGCGAGCTTGACGCTCTTGCCCTCGAGGTCGGAGAGCTTGGTGGCGCCGTTGTCGTCGGAGTACTGCTGGGTGACCATGAACGCGTTGGTGTCGGTCGCCGCGGACAGGTCGAGCAGGGTGATGCCGGCTTCGTCGAGCAGCGCCTTGCCGTCGTCGGCGAGCTGCTGGCCGTCGCCGGCCTCGAACGGCGAGGCGTTGTCGCCGTTCTTCGCGCCGTTGAGGAAGTTGACGATGCCGCCGACGTATTCGGGCACGATGTCGACGCCGCCGGGGAAGTCGGCCATGTAGCCGTCGCGCGTGTCGACCAGCTTGGTCGTCACTTCGTAGCCGGCGTTCTCCAGGAGCTGCGAGTACATCGCGGCGACGAGGGTGGCCTCGGGGAAGTTCTGCCCGGCCAGGGTGAGCGGCCCGCCGGCGCTGGTGCTGGTGGACTCGGACTCGGACGTGGTGGCTGACGGTGACGAGCTCTCGTCGGCGTCGTCGGAGCCCGAGCTGAGGTCGTCACCGGCACACGCCGTGGCGAGGAAGAGAGTGCCGACGGAGAGCACCGCGGCTAGAGATCGTCTGATCGACATGATGTTCCTTCTGTGTCCCGTGGCCGGATGGCCACGCGTGTCCGGATGCTGCGTTGACGGTGCTGTGCGCCGGCTGCTCCGAGGTCAGCCGGTGTCTTTGGCCACCGTAGAGGGCGCCACCGACATTGCTGAGTCACGGTTGGGTGACGATCCGTTACGGGAGGGCGCCACCAGCCGCTGCAGCCCCGCCGCCAACAGCTCCAGGACCAGCGCGACGAGGCCCACGACGACCGCCCCGGCGATGCCCTTGCCGTAGTTGGTGCGGAAGAACCCGTCGGTGATCACCCGGCCCAGCCCGGGCCCGGCCACCAGGGCCGCGATGGTCGCGGTCGCCCACACCTGCACCAGCGCGAGGCGTACGCCGCTGGCGATCAGCGGCAGCGCGAGCGGGAGCTCGACCCGGAAGAACTTCTGGCTGCCGGTCATCCCCATCCCGTCGGCCGCCTGTTTGACGTCGGCGGGCACCTCGCGCACCGCGACGTAGGAGTTGGTGATGATCGGCGGCAGTGCGAACAGCGCAAGCGCGAGCAGCGTCGCCAGCCCGGCGCGGCCGTAGGGCCCGAACTCGCGGACGCCGGGGAAGTCGGCAGTCACGAAGAGGGCCAGGAGAGCGAACGTCGGGATCGCCCGTCCGATGTTGGTGATGTTGATGGCCAGGAATCCGCCCTTGCCGATGTGGCCCAGCCACAGAGCGAGCGGCAGACCCAGGACCATGGCCATCAGCAGTGCGGTGATCGTGAGGAGCAGCTGCTGCTCCATCAGGTGCAGCATGCCGCGGTCGCCGGTCCAGTTGGACCAGGTCGTGAGGTAGTCCCAGGTGTCCTGGAAGGCGGTCATGCGCGCACTCCCCGGCTCCACGGGGTCAGCAGTCGCTGTGCGAGCACGATGACGACGTCGAGCACGACCGCGAGCACGACGCAGAGCACGGATGCGGTGAACAGCTCGGCGCGGAAGTTGGAGTTGACGCCGTCCTTGATCAGGTTGCCGAGTCCGCCGTAGGCCACCAGCGAGCCGATCGTGGTCAGCGCGACCGTCGAGACGGTCGCGACCCGCAGCCCGGCCATGATCACCGGTATCGCCAGCGGCAGCTCGACGCGGAGGAGAAGCCGGCCCGCGCCGTACCCCAGCCCGCGGGCGGACTCGACGACCTCGTCGGGTACGCCGCGGAGCCCCTCGAGAATTGCACGCACCAGGATCGTCAGCGCGTAGAGCGCCAGCGCGATCACGACGGTCGTCTTCGACAGCCCGGTGAAAGGCACCATCAGCGGCAACAGGGCAAGGGACGGGATCGTGTAGATCCCCGTCGAGACACCGAGCACCGTCGACTCCAGCCGCACGAAGCGTCGGGCGACCAAGGCCAGCGGGAACGCGATCAGCAGGCCGAGCACCACCGAGATTGCCGTGATCTGGAGGTGCTCGATCGTCGCGTGCTGGATCTCGGGACGGAAGTCCTCGACGTACTGGCGGCAGATCCACTCGTTGGTGAGCCGGCTGTAGCAGTTGGGCCCGTCGGCTGCGGCCGGTGCTGCTACGGCCACCGCCAGTAGGGTCACCGCATGGAGGTTACCGATGCGGGAACCGGACAAACCATGATCCGTCTCGCCGGCGTCGGCAAGACCTACCCCGACGGGACCGTCGCCGTCCAGGAGCTCGACCTCGAGGTCGCCGCGGGCGAGCTCGTCGTCCTCGTCGGCCCCTCCGGATGCGGCAAGTCCACGACGCTGAAGATGATCAACCGGCTGATCGAGCCGACCACCGGCACCATCGAGATCGACGGCGTGGACGTGACCCGCACCGACCCGGTGACGCTGCGTCGCGGGATCGGCTACGTCATCCAGCAGATCGGGCTGTTCCCGCACCAGAAGATCGTCACCAACGTGATGACCGTCCCGCTGCTGTACGGCGAGTCCAAGTCGGTCGCCCGACAGCGGGCCAACGAGCTCCTCGACCTGGTCGGCCTCGACCCGGCGTCGTACGGCGACCGCTATCCGCACCAGCTCTCCGGCGGCCAGCAGCAACGGGTCGGCGTGGCCCGGGCGCTGGCCGCGAACCCGCCGGTGCTGCTCATGGACGAGCCGTTCGGCGCCGTCGACCCGGTGGTGCGGGTCCGGCTACAGGACGAGTTCCTGCGGCTGCAGTCCGAGCTGGGCAAGACCGTCGTGATGGTCACCCACGACATCGACGAGGCGGTCCGGATGGGCGACCGGGTCGCGGTGTTCGCGACCGGTGGCCGGCTGGCGCAGTACGGCACCCCCGCCGAGCTCCTCGGCCACCCCGCCGACGAGTTCGTGGAGGACTTCGTCGGCGCGACCAAGGGACTGCGCCGGCTGACGGTCACCCAGATCGACCCGGGCCACCTCGAGCCGATCGACGGGGTCAACACCGGCGACCTCGCTGACACCGTCGACGTCACGGCGACCCTCGAGGAGGCGCTGACCGTGATCCTGCGCAGCGACAAGGGCGTCGTCGGGGTGCGGGACGGCGCGCAGTTCGTCGGCGTGCTCACGCCGAACGGGATCCACAAGGCGCTGCGCGCGTCGCTGGTCGAGCCGGCCGCCTAGCGCCCCTCTAGGGGTAACTCCCGCTCGGCGCGCTCCCCGGGCGCCAGCACAACGGCGCTCGACGCCCGAGCCGGCCAGCGCCTGGGCGAAGCGTGGTCCCGGTGTCGTGAACATCCGCTCATGGTTGGCGCGGGCGACGTACTCCAGTCCGGCGGGCCAGAACGTGCCCCAGTGCACAGGCACCGCCCACTGGGCACCCACTCGTAGGACCGCCTGCGCGGCCTGCTCGGGGTCGAGATGGCCCTCCTCGAGTGTCGGCCCCCACCCGCCCACCGGCACCAACGCCAGGTCGACCGGGTCGACGTCGGTCATGTCGTCGCGGAGCTCGGTGTCGCCGGGGTACCAGCACGACCCGGCGTCGTTGCCGAACCGGAATCCCAGCGCCGGCGGGTGCTCCCGCGACATCGGGTGCCGACGTCCGTCGTGGGTCGCCGCCAGCACCTCGATCCGAACGCCGGCGCGCTCGACCACATCGCCGGGCTCGACCAGCAGCAACCGGTCCCCGGCCAGCCGGGCCAGCAGCCGCTCGGCGCCGCGAGGAGCGAGGATCGGCACGTCCGGTGCGTAGCGGGCGAGCGACGGCCGGTGGCAGTGGTCGTGATGCAGGTGCGACACCAGCACCAGGTCGGCCTGCACGGCGGCCGGCCCGGGGCTCGGCGTGGTCCGCAACAGGTGCAGCAGCCGGTCGGTGAGCAGCGGGTCGGTGGCCACCCGGGTGTCGCCCAGCTCGACGGTGGCGGTCGAGTGGCCCCACCACGTGCAGGCGATCACGGGACGGGTACGTCGCGGTGCCACGACTCGGTGACGTACGACGTCTCCCAGCCGAGGCCGCGGTAGAGCCGGTCCGCGCCGGTCGGGGAGTCGGCGTCCACCTCCAGGCCTACGTGGTCGCGGCCTCGCACGGCGGCGTCCGCGATCACGGTACGCAGCAGGCCCTTGGCGACACCGCGGCCGCGGGCCAGCCCGATGACGCCGATGTAGGCGACGTACGACCCGGCGCCGGACTCGGTCCCGACGAGCGCACCCGCGGGGAGTCCGTCGACCTCGGCCAGCCACCAGTGGTCCCAGCGGTGCCCGGGGTCCTGGCGAAGGCGGAACAGGAACTCGTCGAAGGTCTCCGGCTTGGAGTTGAAGTGGTCGGTGAACGCCGCCTCGAGCACGTCGTGGACGGCGCGCAGGTCCGAGTCGCCCTCCGCGAGCCTGACCACGACCCCGTCCCGCTCCCAGTGCGCCGGGTCGTCGACCAGCGCAACCTCATCGGGAGTGACCGGTCGCATCATCTGCCACCAGGTGCGCACGTGGGTGAAGCCGGCCCCGGCCAGCCAACGGCGCTGGCGCTCGTCGCCCGCGAAGGCGCCGGTGTCGATCTGCTGCACGGGCAGGCCGCGGGCCGCGCCGACCTCGCGGGCCTGGCCGGCCGCCCACTCGACCAGCAGGTCGGAGCAGGCCCGGCCGACCGTCTCGGACAGCCCGCGCTCGACCACGTGCAGGAACAACATCCGGCCGGTCGCGCGGTCGTGCACGCTCCCCCACGCCCGGATCAGGCCAGCCTCGTCGCGGACGACGACGTTCTCCCGCGTCCGCAGCCCGTGGTCGGAAACCTCGACGAGGACGTCCTCCTTGCCTGACGCCGCCCAGCCCCGTCCCTCGCGCTCGTGCGCGCGCAGCAGCTCGGTGAGCCGGCGCAGGTCGCCGAGGTCGTCAGGGTCCGGCGTGCCGACCCACCAGCCCACCGGCAGCCCCTCGGCGATCCTCGACCAGCTCCTCGGGGTCCGGCTCGAACCGGCTCTCCTCGGGGATCACAACCGATCATCCTGCCGTAGCGCTCTCCACCCCCGCGAACCCGAGCGGGTCGAGCGCAATGGGAGCGGGGGGAGCGAAGCGACCCGGTCTTTGCGAGCGCAGTGAGCGCGCCCCGCGATCGGCCCGGCGGCCACGACGGACGGCGAAGCTCGCGAGCGGAGCGAGCAGTCCGTCGTGGGCCCGGGCCGAAGCTCGCGGGGGTAGACGATCAGGCGTGCTTGCGGAGGTTCTCTGCGGCGTGCCAGGCAGCGGTGACGGTGTCGAGCTCGGCGCGCAGGGCCAGCACTTCCTGCTCGAGCTCGACGACGCGGAGCTGGGCCATCGCCGCCCGCTCCTCGGCGCCGCTGAGCTGGACCTGGAGACCGGCGGCGCGCCGGCCCTCAGCGTTGCGCTTGCGGGTGGAGGTCGCCGCGCGACGCTGGGAGAGGGACAGGGCCAGCTCGAGCTCGTCGAGGGCCTGCTCCTTCTCGGACAGCCGGGTGCGCACGTCCGCGACGTACGACGCGTGCTCGGTGGTGCGCTCCTCGGTGAGCTCGTTGTACGCCGCGGCCTGGACGGCGCGATCGCGCGCGGCCTCGACCCTGGACTCGACCAGCTCGGTGTGAGTGATCCGGGTGGCCGCGGCGCCGAGGGCGACACCGAGCCCTGCGGCGATGGTGACCAGGAGCCACGAGCCGCTCAGGGCTGCACCGGCGACGACCAGCGCAGCGAGCACGATCAGGCACACGGCGGCCGTCACGCGGATGGACCGCTGACGTCTCCGTGTTGCCTGTGTTGCAGATGGGGAAGCCATGCCTAGCAGGCTAGGGCATCGAATGCCCGGATCGGTCGCCGCGAGCGGCGTGTCCGTGGAGCGCTTGGCAAGGCGCCGGAGCGACGACGCTGCAGGCCCATCATCGAGCGACGGCAACGCCGCCAAGGGCCCACGGCACGCCGCGCAGCAGGCCGAGTCGGGCATTCGATGCCCTAGGGGCTGTTGGGGGGCTTACGGACGCGACACGCTCGCTCGAGGAGCAGCGCTCCGATCACCGTCACGACCCCCGCGACGACCGCCACGGCGCATCTCAGGATCCGCTGGCCGGCCAGCTCGGCGGGATCGCCGATCCAGCTGACGGCGTAGCCGGCGTACCCTCCGGCGACCAGCGCACCCACCAGCGCACCCGCGCGGCCGAGCACCAGCCGGTTCACCGCCTGGTGCGGCTCCAGCCGCTCCCGGCGGACCTGGACGGCCCGGTAGGTCTGCCACCACGTGATCCCGATGACCACCGCGACCAGCCACAACGCGGCGGGCTGGAACCACGAGACGAGGGGGGCCATGCCGGTCATCCGCTCGGCCACGGGGTGCCACAGCCAGCCCAGCACCAGCCCGGCCACCGCCCACGCCGTCACCACGGCGTACGACAGCAGCTGAAGCGTCCCCTCGGGCTCCGGGGGCTCGTCCCGGTCGTCGTCGGGGTCGGTGCCGAGAGGGTCTCTGCTCAACGCTTTTCGGGGTCCCCGCGGAAGCGTGCGTCTCCCGCGCGGAGCGCCCCCTTCGTGCGCTTTCGTGGGGTGATCACTCCAGCTCGAGGACCAGGTCGTCGCGGCGGGCGATCCCGCTCTCGCCGACCGCGGACAGCAGGTCGGCCACCGGGCCCTTGTCGGGGAACTCCGCCTGCGGGTCGACGTCGAGCCAGGGGCGGAGCACGAAGGCCCGCTCGGCGGCGCGCGGGTGTGGCAGCCGCAGCTGGTCGTCGTCGTTGCGCCGGTCACCCACCACGATCAGGTCGACGTCGAGGGTGCGCGGCGCGTTCTTGACCTCGCTGCGCTCGCGGTCGAAGGCGTCCTCGATCGCAAGCGCACGGTCCAGCAGCCGGGTGGCCGCGAGCGTGGTGTCGGCGAGCACCACCGCGTTGAGGAACATGTCGGAGCCGTCGGGTGCGTCGACCGGCTCGGTCTCGTAGACCGGAGAGACCGAGGTCAACCACACGTCGGGGGTGTCCGCCAGCGCCCGCACCGCGCCCTGGAGGTTGTCCATCCGCTCGCCCAGGTTGGAACCCAACGAGAGCACCGCCCGGCGGATCGGGCGCATCTCGCCCGTCAGCGTGTCGGCGTCGATGATGTTCGGGTTGGGGGTCTCGGTCACGGGCGGCCCTCCTGGGGTTTCGGCCGGGCGATCGTCAGCGCGACGTCCGAGAACGTCGCGTCGATGGGTGCATCCGGCTTGTGGACCGTGACGCGCACCCATTCAACACGGGAGTCCAAGAGGCAGACCTCCGCGATGCGGTGGGCGAGCGTCTCGATCAGGTCGACCGGATCCTTCTCGACGGCGGCTTTCACCGACGACGCGAGACTTCCGTAGTCGACGGCCTCTGACAAGTCGTCGGAGGCCGCCGCGGGCTCGGTGTCGACGCCGAGCACGAGGTCGATGACGAACCGCTGGCCCTCTCGGCGTTCGTGCTCGAAGACGCCGTGGTGGCCCCAGCACTCCAGCCCGGTCAGGGCGAGCTCATCCATGGCCATCAGCCCTCCTCCCGAGCGGTGTCGAGTGCATGGAGCACTCGCAGGGCGTCGCGAGTGGAGCGTACGTCGTGCACGCGCAGCCCCCACACCCCCTCCCATGCGAGCACCACGCTCAGCGCGGTGGTGGCGTCCTCGCGACCGTCCACCGGGCGGGGGTTGCCGTCCGCGTCGGCGAGCAGGGTGCCGAGGAACGACTTGCGGCTCGCGCCGACCAGCAGCGGGTACCCGAGCGCCCTGATCGGCCGGAGGCCGGCCAGCAGCTGCCAGTTGTGGTCGCCGTGCTTGGCGAAGCCCAGTCCGGGGTCGAGGACCAGCCGATCTGGCGCGATCCCGGCGGCGAGCGCCGCCTCGACCCGCTCGGCCAGCTCGTCTCGCACCGCGACGACCACACCGCCGGGGTTGTCGTACGACGCGAAGTCGGTCATGTGGTCGGCGTGCGCGCGCCAGTGCATCGCGACGTACGTCGCCCCGGAGTCCGCCACGACGCGCAGGATCTCCGGGTCGGCCAGGCCGCCGGAGACGTCGTTGACGATGCTCGCGCCCGCGGCCAGCGCCGCGGCGGCGACCTGGTGGCGCATCGTGTCCACCGAGACCGTCGCGCCACCCTCTGCGAGTGCGGTGATCACGGGGATCACCCGGTCCAGCTCCTCCTCGACCAGCGGCCGGGTGGCGCCCGGCCGGGTCGACTCGCCGCCCACGTCGAGGATGTCGGCGCCGTCGGCCAGCAGCTGCCGCCCGTGCGCGATGGCGCTGGCCGCGTCGGCGTACAGCCCGCCGTCGCTGAACGAGTCCGGGGTGACGTTGACGACGCCCATGACCACCGGGAGGGCGGTCACGGGCGGCCCTGCACGCGCTGCAGCCGGCGCTGGTAGGCCGCCCGCTCCTGACGGACCCGCCACAGCTGCGTCTCGCGGTCCTCCCGTGGCTCCAGCGCGGGCACCACGGCCTCGCGGCGGCTGATCTCGGCGTACCACTCCGGCACGGTCGGGTCGGCCCAGTCCGTCAGCAGGCCGTATGGGTCGAGCACCTCGACGCCGGGCCCGGGAGAGGCCAGCCACGCCGCCTCGGCCGCCGCACCCTCGGCATGCGCTTCGGTCAGGGCGTAGCGCTCTGCCAGCCCGGCGTCGTCGCGGTAGCTGAAGCCGTCGCCGCGCAGCTCGGCCAGGAGCCGCTTGCCGGCCTTGCTGGTGCCCAGCGCCAGGTCGGCGCGGTTGATCCGCAGCACGACCTCCGTGTCGGTCCCGAGCGAGATGTTCTGGAGCGGACGCCCGGCGGCCCGCTCGTGGTCCGGGAGGTCGAGCGCCTTGGCGAGGTCCGCGGCGAGGCCGGGCTCGGGTGGCGAGCTCCGTACGAGCCGAACGACGCGACGGCCTGCCGGGACCAGGTCGAGCAGCTCGGCGATCCGCCCCGGTCGCAGGGCGGCGAAGTCGAGGAGGAGTGGCTCCGCATCGCGCGGGTACTCCGCGAGGCCGTGCTTGACCAGCGTCTGCCAGCCCGAGCACCAGCGATGTGCCGGCCGGGTCGCGGTCAGGACGAGCGTGACGTCGTCGGCGCCCAGCACCTTGCCGAGAGCCTCCCGGTCCGGCTGGCGCGCGCGGTCGAGGTCCTCGCTGGAGATCAGCAGCGTCCCGGCGCCGCGCTCCCGTGCGGCAGCGATGACGTCGTCCAGTGACTCCCCGCGCTTCGCACGCAACGACCACGCGACGCCGGCCGCGACCAGATCGACGTCCCCGCCCTCGGTGAACGCCGTCAGCAGCGGACGGACCAGGTCGTGGTGGCCCGGCGGCCGGCCGTCCCCGCGGCGCGGGTACCAGACGTCGGGATGGTCGGCGTACGCCGCGTTCCAGCTCGCCTGGAGCGACGTCGTGCCGGACTTGTGCAGTCCCGCGTGGAGGATGATCCGCACCGCAGGAACCCTAGTGTCCTGTCAGCGCGGCACGGAGGAAGACGCCCTCGCGCTCCGGGCGGTAGACGAAGTCGGAGTGGAAGCTCTCACGCGTGAACCGCCCGTCGACGCGCGGCACCAGTGGCTCGCACACGACGACGTCGAGCCGGTGGCCTAGCAGCATCGACATCAGGTACTCGTTGTGTGCCGGGTAGGACTCGGAGACCACCAGGACCACGTGCTTCGGCTCGCCGGCCAGGGCGACCTGGAACATCGCGCTCCCGGCGTATCCCGCGAGCACCTCGGCCCGCCGGACCAGCTCGACCTGGTCGGGCAGCGGGAGATCCTCCGGGTACACGATCTCGAACCCGGCGGCCGTGAACTCGGCCTCGAGCTCGGCCGCGTTGACGCAGGCCCGCTTGGTACCGCGGCGGCCGAAGAAGACTCGGCGCGGCCGGAGTCCCTCACCGGCCCGCGCCGACAGCGCGGCGCTGATCGTGTCGTAGGTCTCCCGCATGGCGGGATGGACGTACGCCGGGCGGCTGAACATCGGCGTGCACCCGACCAGCCGCTCCACGCGGACCGCGGCCGTGGCGACGTGCACGGCGTCCGGTGGGACGCCGCCGGCCGCGAGCAGGTCGCGCTGCCAGGGCGTCAGCTCGCCGGAGTCGGCGAAGACGAGCGCACGGACCGACGGGTCTTCGGCGCGCACGCGCTGCCAGCCCCACAGGTGTGAGACCTGCTCGGTCAGGGCGTGGCCGAAGTGCCACCCGAGGTGGTTGTCGAGGTGGAACCAGTGGCCCGGCAAGGGCACCGGGTCGGCGGCCGGGACGGGCGAGCGGGCGAAGTCGGGGTTCAGCTTGTCGAGCGCGACGTTGCGCTGGCGGTGCTCCTCGACGGTGGTGAAGCTCTCCGGCAGCACGACGTTGCCGCCGACGACGACCTGGCGCGGCAGGCAGACCACGTCTCGGTACTCGCGCAGGAACATCCGCGGCGCGTCGTACCGCTCGGGCGTGGGGTTGGCCGGCATCGGGCCGCTGGTGCGCAGCCGCCCGCGGACCTGCCACGCCTCGCCCGGCAGCACCTCGAGCACCGTGCCGCGGCCGGGATCGAGCGCGAGCAGGTCTGCCGCCTCCGCGTCGCCCACGATCGCGTCCGCGTCGTCCTCAGCGGTGACGGCCTCGACGGCGTCCGGCGCGGCACCGGTACGCCGCACCCAGACGCCGCCCGGCCGGACGTGCGGCAGCAACCGACCCAAGCGCCATTCCCCGCCGCGGGGCACCAGGTCGACCACCGCGTCGTAGCGGCCCTGCGCGGCCAGGCGGACATGCAGCCGCGGGGAGTCCTCCTCGACACGGAACTGCACGACGCAGCCCGGGCGCCAGGCCTCGATGGCCGCGACGGCGGGGCGCACCTTGCCATCGACGAGGAGCGCGACCCGAGGGCTCGGCAGGTGGCCGATCCGTCGGTCGAGCTCGACCAGGACGGCGGGCCGTTCGTCCGCCGGCTCAGTCGAAGGCATAGCCGAAGGCACGCACGTCGGTCTCGAAAAGCTCGGCCACCCGCTGGCGCATCGCGGGGCTGAAGTGGCGCCGGAAGTCACCGCCGCCGCCGGCGTTGCGCTGGTCGAGCTCCGGGTCGAAGCCGAGCCGTTCGCCGACCGTCGTGACGCCCTCGGCGAGGCTCTCCGTACGGCCGATGAAGTCGACCTGCCGGTCGCCGTCGCGGAGGTAGTCGAGCTGGGGCCGCCGCAGCCGGTTGAACCGCTCCGTGCCCTCCATGACGAAGCTCTCGAAGTCGGGGCAGTGCTCGAGGACCCCGGACCAGAAGTCGTTGCGCTCGATCCGCTGCGCCACCCACGCGTTGCCGCGCTCGGCCGTGGCCTGCCGGCGCTCGATCATCTGGTACCACGACCACAGCCGCGCCCAGGGGTTGCGGACGAAGCCGAACGACCAGTAGCCGGCCAGCTCGGGATGGGCGCGCAGGGCGGCGGCGTACGTCGCATGCTTGGCGCCCGGCAGCCCCGTCACCTTGCGGACGTCGGGCACGTGCCGGCGCAGGAGGTGCTCGACGCTCTGGCCACCGGTCTTCTGGACGTGCACGAACAGGACGCGCTGACCGTCCGAGGCCATCACCGGCCGCGACCCCGGAACAGCCGGCCCAGGGTGCCGCTGCCGCCCGCCTCCAGCCTGCCCTCGGCCTGCCGGCGGCGCTTCCGTTCGTCCTTGAGCCGGCCCCGGAGCTTGGCCGCCCCGGCCGCCGAGCCCCGGCGCTCGCGGTGCCGGGCCTCGTCGAGCGACACCGCGACCGCTTCGGCGTAGTGCGCGTCGTACGCCGACCGGAGCTCGTCCATGCGGGTGCGGGCGGCCCGGTCCTCCGGGTCCACGACGAGCCCGCCCAGCTGCTGCCAGGCGTCCTCGGCCAGGTCGCGCAGCCAGTCCGGAAGCACGATGTCGTCCCAGGTCAGCTGCGAGCGGCGCATCCCGGGGTCGAGGAAGGCGTCGAGCCCGCGGTCCTCGTCGAGCGGCAGACCGAGGTCGAGCTGGTCGGAGACCTGCTTCAGGGCGGTACGCCAGTCGGCCAGCAGGTCGTCGTACCGGATGAACGCCCGCCGGGCACCGCGTGACCCCGCCTCGGTGACCAGGGCGACGTTGAGCCAGGCCGCGGTGTTGGAGGTCTCCTTGACCCGGCGCTCGGCGTCGGTACGCCGGCCCTCGCCCCACGTGCGGTCCTGCGAGCCGACCACAGCGGCCGGGTGGCGCAGCGCGGTGAGGATCCGGACGTCGCGACCGGTCTGCTCGGCGGCCCGACGCCACAGCGGCAGCAACCAGGCGGCGTGCGGGTCCTTGATGACGACGTTCGGCTCCGCCTGGGCGCCGAGCCAGTCGCGGAGCTCGGCCTCGACCGTGCCGTCGTCGAGCACGGCCGCCACCCGCTCCTCGGCCCGCGGGCTGCCGTCGCTCGGCCGCACCAGGGCGCGGCGCATGAGGCGCTTGTGGAACTCGATCACCCACCGCGGCTCGAAGTGGCCCTTGGCGTTGCGCTCGGACGCGGGCACCTCCGGCTGCGGGACGTGCCAGCCGAGGTGTTTCAGGCTCCCGGCGAGCGAGCTGGTCCCGCTGCGCATGGAGCCGGTCACGACCACGACCCTGTGCTCACTCATTTCATCGGCAGCCTACGGTTTGCCTGTGATCGTCTCCCACGAGCACGGCTTCGTCTTCCTGAAGACCCGCAAGACGGCCGGGACCAGCGTCGAGATCTCGCTGTCCCGGGTATGCGGCGACGACGACGTGATCACCCCGGTCACCGATGACGACGAGGCGCTCCGCCGCGCCAACGGCGGCCGCGGCCCGCAGCACTACGAGTCGCCGCCGAACCTGGAGCGCAAGGCGTTCAACCACATGCCGGTCTCGATGGTGCGCAAGATGCTGGGGCGGAAGAAGTTCGAGTCCTACCTCTCCTTCGCGATCGAGCGGAACCCCTGGGACGCCGTGGTCTCGCTGTACCACTGGCGAAACCGCGACGCCGAGCCCGGCTCGGCCGTGCAGTCCTTCGGTGAGTACGTCGACTCCGAGGCGGTCGCGACGTTCGCGACCAAGAACCAGCGGATCTACCGCATCAAGGGCGAGGTCGCCGTCGACCGGGTGCTGCGCTACGAGTCCCTGGACGCCGACCTGGCCACCGTCTGGTCCGAGCTGGGCCTGCCCGGCACCCCCGACCTCCCCCACGCCAAGCGCGGCTCACGGCCCCGCGGTCCGTCGTACCGCTCGTACTACGACGACGCGTCACGGCAGCGGGTCGCGGACCTGTTCGCCGCCCCGATCGCGGAGCTGGGTTACGAGTTCTAGGTTGCGTCCGTTTCTCGTCGAGTGACGTACGAGCGTTGTCCCAGGCCGGATCAAACAACCGTGAGGCGTCACTCGACGGGAAATGACCCGCCCACGACCGGCATCGGCAACCCGTCCGGCACGGCGCCGGGCGAGGCGAAGTGGTGGTTGACGTGCTGGTTGGCGTCGCGGAACCACGCCACCAGCGCCTCGTGATGCGCCTCGGGCACGCCCGCGTCCTCGAGCGCGGCGGCGAAGCAGTCGACGGCCCGCCGGTCCATCTCGTCGTGCGGCCCGTTCCCGGTGTGCAGCCGGACGACGTGCGACTCGTCGGCCATCGTCTGGGAGTACGTCGTCGGCCCGCCCAGCACCTCGGCCCAGTACGCCGCCAGCCGCTCGGTGTGGTCTTCCCGGAAGCCGTGATGGAACGCATGGCTGACCACGGGATCAGCCAGGACCCGTTCGTGCCAGGCGTGTGCCACGGCCAGGACGGCCTCGTCGCCCCCGATCGCGTCGTACATGGTCGCCATGCCACCAGCCAACCGCATCGTCCCAACTGAGGTCTTGGACGAACGGGACATCGCCGACCCGTCAGAAACTGACACGGAACAACGCTGACCCGGTCGCCAGAAAGCTTCTGACGGGTCAGCGGGGAGATGGGTCAGCTTGTGACGGGTCAGCCGTTGCGGTGGATCAGCGCCATCGCTTCGGCGCGGGTCGTGGCGTTGGTGCGGAACTGGCCGCGGACGGCGGAGGTGATGGTGCGGGCGCCGGCCTTCTTGACGCCCCGCATGGTCATGCACAGGTGCTCGGCCTCGATCACGACGATGACGCCCCGGGCCTCGAGCAGCTCCATGAGCGCGTCGGCGACCTGGGTCGTCAGCCGCTCCTGGACCTGCGGCCGCTTGGCGTAGACGTCCACCAGCCGGGCCAGCTTGGACAGGCCGGTGATCCTGCCGGTCTCGGACGGGATGTAGCCGACGTGGGCGACGCCGGTGAACGGCACCAGGTGGTGCTCGCACATCGACCAGAGCTCGATGTCGCGGACCAGCACCATCTCGTCGTGGCCGATGTCGAAGACCGTGGTCAGCACGTCCTCGGGCGCCTGGCGGAGGCCGCCGGTCAGCTCCTCGTAGGCGCGAGCCACCCGGGATGGCGTGTCGCGGAGCCCGTCGCGCTCCGGGTCCTCGCCGATCGCGATGAGCAGCTCGCGGACGGCGGCCTCGGCGCGCTCGTGGTCGAACGCCGGCACGTCGACCGGCACACGGAGCTCGTCGGTCACGTTGGTCCGGCGGAGCCGGGGGCCGGCGGGGTGGGCGTCTCGGTGCCGCCGAGCGAGGGGTCGCCGTGAACGTCGCCACCGGGGCCCGGCGGGGTGACCACCACGCCACCCTCCTCCGAGTCGGAGTCGGGCGAGGAGCCGTTCGACCCGGGGGCGAAGCCGTTGACGGCGGCGCGCGCCCGGATCTCCTCGGGGATCTCCACCGCAGGGACCGTGGACGGACGCCGGTCGGGCGAGCCGGTCCAGGCCGGACGCTCGGGACGACGCCGCAGCGGCTCGAAGACCCGAGCGATCTGCTCCTTGTCGAGCGTCTCCTTGTCGAGCAGCTCGAGGACCAGCGAGTCGAGGACGTCGCGGTTCTCCTCGAGGATGTCGAAGGCCTCCTGGTGAGCGGTCGCGAGGAGCTTCTTCGTCTCCTCGTCGACGATCCCGGCCACTTCCTCGGAGTAGTTGCGGGCGTGTCCGATGTCGCGACCCAGGAACGGCTCGGCGTTGCCGTCGCCCAGCTTGATGGCACCCAGCCGCTCGGTCATGCCGTATTGAGTGACCATCGCCCGCGCCACGGCGGTGGCCTTCTCGATGTCGTTGCCGGCGCCCGTGGTCGGGTCGTGGAAGACCATCTCCTCGGCCGCCCGGCCGCCCAGCATGTACGCGAGCTGGTCGAGCATCTGCGAGCGCGGCTGGGAGTACTTGTCGGAGTCCGGCAGCACCATCGTGTAGCCGAGCGCCCGCCCGCGCGGCAGGATCGTCACCTTGTGCACCGGGTCGTTGCCGGGCAGCGCCGCCGCGACCAGGGCGTGGCCGCCCTCGTGGTAGGCGGTGATGAGCTTCTCCTTCTCGCTCATCAGGCGGGTGCGTCGCTGCGGGCCGGCGATCACGCGGTCGATGGCCTCGTCGAGGGTCAGCATCGTGATCGTCTTCTGGTTGGTCCGCGCGGTGAGCAGCGCGGCCTCGTTGAGCACGTTGGCCAGGTCGGCGCCGCTGAAGCCGGGCGTACGACGCGCCACAGCCGTCAGGTTGACATCCGCGGCCAGCGGCTTGCCCTTGCTGTGCACCGTGAGGATCTGCTCGCGGCCGGCCAGGTCGGGCGCGTCCACCTGGATCTGCCGGTCGAAGCGGCCCGGGCGGAGCAGCGCCGGGTCGAGCACGTCGGGCCGGTTGGTGGCCGCGATCAGGATCACGCCGCCGCGCACGTCGAAGCCGTCCATCTCGACCAGGAGCTGGTTGAGGGTCTGCTCGCGCTCGTCGTGGCCGCCGCCCATGCCGGTGCCGCGGTGCCGGCCGACCGCGTCGATCTCGTCGATGAAGACGATCGCCGGCGCGTTCTCCTTGGCCTGCTCGAACAGGTCGCGGACCCGGGAGGCGCCGACGCCGACGAACATCTCGACGAAGTCGGAGCCGGAGATCGAGTAGAACGGCACGCCGGCCTCGCCGGCCACCGCGCGGGCGAGCAGCGTCTTGCCGGTACCGGGCGCGCCGTACAGCAGCACGCCCTTGGGGATCTTGGCGCCCACGGCCTGGAACTTGGCCGGCTCCTGGAGGAACTCCTTGATCTCGCCGAGCTCCTCGACCGCCTCGTCGCAGCCGGCGACGTCGGCGAAGGTCGTCTTCGGCATGTCCTTGGAGATCAGCTTCGCCTTGGACTTGGCGAACTGCATGACCCCGCGGCCGCCGCCGCCCTGCATCGAGTTCATCAGCCAGAGGAACAGCACTACGAGCAGGATGATCGGCAGGAAGCTGAAGATGAACGAGCTGAGCAGGCCCGGCCGCGAGACGTCGACGGTGACCTTCTCGATCTGGTCGTCGTTGTACTGGCGGATCGCAGATCGGTAGATGTCGTCCTGGGTGCCGGTGAGGTACTTCGTCGTCACCTCGCGGCCGCCCTCGCGGTCGACGCTGTCGTCAAGGGTCGCCTTGATGACCTGGTCGCCGTCGACGAAGGTGATGTCCTTGACCTCGCCCGAGGCGATGTACTTGTTCATCTGCGACGCGCCGATCTCGTCCCCGCCGCCGGAGCTGATCAGGAACTGCATGGCGATGAGCACGCCGACGACCGCGACGACGATCCAGATCAGTGGACCCTTGAAGATGCGCTTCACGGACTTCTCTCAGCTACGGGCACGGGGGAATCAACGACGGTACATAACGCCGCAACGTCAAGTGTCTCAGGTGCCCTCGCATCGGGCGACCCGAAGGCGCTCCGTTCGCTGACAGAGGACGGATCCTCAGGCCGCGCTCAGCGGGTCGCTGCGACCTGTTCAGCGCAATTGCGCCGGTTCGGTCTTGTTTCACGCGTGAAACGGGACCAGATCAGCGCAATTGCGCTGGATCGGTCGATGGGCCGAGACTGCTCAGCCGCCGTACACATGCGGCGCGAGGGTGCCGATGTCGCGCAGGTTGCGGTAGCGCTCGCGGTAGTCGAGGCCGTAGCCGACGACGAACTCGTTCGGGATGTCCCAGCCGATGTACTTCACGTCGACCGGCATGGTGAGCGCCTCCGGCTTGCGGAGCAGGGTGCAGATCTCGACGCTGGCGGGGTCGCGGGAGCCGAGGTTGGACGTCAGCCACGACAGGGTCAGCCCGGTGTCGATGATCTCGTCGACGATGATCACGTCGCGGCCGGTGATGTCGGTGTCGAGGTCCTTGAGGATCCGCACGACGCCGCTGGACTTGGTGCCCGAGCCGTACGACGAGATCGCCATCCAGTCCATCTCGACGTGTCGCGAGAACGACCTCGCCAGGTCGGCCATCACCATCACGGCGCCGCGCAGGATGCCGACGATGAGCAGGTCCTTGCCCGCGTAGTCGGCCTCGATCTCGCGGGCCAGCTCTCCGAGCCGTTCCTGGATCTGGGCCTCGGTGTAGAGAACCTCGACGAGGTCGGACTCGACGTCGGCAGCGTGCATGTCGTCAGCCTTGCACAGCCGTCGGGCGGAACCGCAGCCGACGGTCCTCATCGCCCGAGGAGAGGTACGCCGTCACGTGGCCGGGCAGCTGGGCCTCGCTGCCTGCGCCGCGCGACGACAGCAGCTGGGCCAGGGCCAGGACGTGGACGTGGAACAGCTCGGAGCCGATCGCCCCCGCCTCGAGCGCGGCCAGCCGGAGCACCCGGTGGCGGGTCGCGAGCGGCAGGTCGAGGAGCGCCTTGACCTCGAGCCCGGCCGGCTCACGCAGCTCGGCGTACGCCGTGTGCGCGAGCTGGTCGAGGAGCTCCATGTCCGGGCGGAGCTGGTCGGCGGTGCGGGCCAGGGCGCCGGCCACGCCGGGGCCGAGCTCGTCCTCGAGCACCGGGAGCACCTTGCGCCTGACCCGGACCCGGGAGTAGGTCGGGTCGATGTTGTGCGGGTCGTTCCAGTACTCGATCCCCTCGACCTGGCACGCAGTCACGGTGTCGGTGCGGGTCACGTCGAGCAGCGGCCGGCGGTAGTGGTCGAAGCTGCGGCGCATGCCGGCCAGCGACCGGCCGCCGGAGCCGCGGGCCAGGCCGAGCAGGACCGTCTCGGCCTGGTCGTTGAGCGTGTGGCCGAGGAGCACCCCGATCGCGCCGAAGTGCTGGACCAGCTGGTCGAGGACGGCGTACCGCGCCTCGCGCGCTGCCGCCTCCGGCCCGCGACCGCCGCCCTGCACGTCGACCCGGGCGGTGGCGGTCTCGTCGCAGCCCAGCTCGGCCATCTGCGCGACCACGTGCTCGGCGTGGGCGGCCGACTCCTCCTGGAGGGCGTGGTCGACCGTCACCCCGATCACCCGCAGGCCCAGCTTGTGACCCTCGAAGACCGTCGCGGAGAGCAGCGCCAGCGAGTCAGGTCCGCCGGAGCACGCGACCAGAACCGCGGTGTCCGGCGGCAGCCCCCGGCCGGGCTGCTCGGCCACGAGCGCGGCCAGGGTCCGGCGTACGGCGACCCGGACCGTCGCGACGGAGGGATGGAGGCTCACCGGTCAGCTCCGAAGCACGCGCGCCATCCAGGCGTCGGGGTCGGCGATCTCGGCGCGGGTGGGCAGGTGGTCGGGCTGCTCCCAGACCACGTTGAAGGCGGGCATCCCGGCCCTGTCGACGACGGCACGGACGAAGGCGGCGCCGTCGCGGTACTGGGCCATCTTGGCGTCGAGGCCGAGCACCCGGCGCAGGAGCCGGTCGAGTACGCCGACCCCCTTGCGGCGCTCGTTGAACTTGGCGCGGATCTTGGCGACCGACGGGATGACCGTCGGGCCGACGCCGTCCATGACGACGTCCGCGTGGCCCTCGAGCAACGACATCACGCCGGTCAGGCCGTCGAGCAGCTCCTTCTGCTCCGGCGTACCGACCACATCGAGGAGGCTGCCCCCGGACGAGCCGCCGGCGCGGGCGTTCTTGAGCCCTTCGATGACCCGGCTGAGGCCGTCCTCCAGCAGCCCGGACGGCTCCATGGTCTCGGCGAACTTCTGGATCTGCCCGAACATGTGCTCGCGCATCCAGGGGACCGCGGTGAACTGCACGCGATGGGTCTCCTCGTGCAGGCAGACCCAGAGCCGGAAGTCGTGCGGGTCGGCCTCGAGCTCGCGCTCGACGTGCACGATGTTCGGCGCCACGAGCAGCAACCGGCCGTCGGGCTCGTGGAACGGGTCGAACTGGCCGAGCACCTTCGACGCCAGGAAGCCGAGCACGCTGCCGACCTCGGCGCCGGTCACCCGGGACCCGATCGCGGCGGTGATCCCGGTCGGCGGCTTCTTCTCGGTGAGCTTGTCGACGATCGGTGACAGCAGCGTCGCGAACGCGTCGGCGTTCGCCTGCACCCAGCTGGCCCGGTCGACGATCAGGACGGGAGCCGCGTGGTCACGCGCCGTGAGCCCGGTGAACTCGCGCACCAGCCCGGTCGAGCGGTCCGCGCCCGCGCGGAGCTCCTCCACGATCGCGGCGGCCTCGTCGCGGCCCACGATCGGCCCGTCGCCCGCCAGCCGGCCACCGATGCGGACCGCGAGGTCCCAGTCGACCATCTCCGGCCGGCCGGCCGGGTCGGCGCCGTCGGTCCGGAAGGCGTGACTCATGCTTCTCCGGGGTCCCCGCGGAAGCGTGGGGCCTCCGCGCGCAGCGCCCCCGCCAACCGGTTTCGTGGGGTGGTCATGGACTCAAGGTATCCCGACGCCCCGAAGCCTGATCGGCGTGGCGGTCCGCGCAGTGGGGCAACCACAATGAGGCATGACCGAACCGCAGCTCGATCTCTGGCAGGTCGCCCGGCTCGACCTCGACGGCTACCTCGCCCGGGTCGGCCAGGACCCGCTCCCGCCGTCGCGGGCGGCCCTCGACGCCCTGCACGAGGCGCATGTCCGCACGTTCACCTTCGACAACGTCGACGTGCTGCTCGACCAGCACCCGGGGGTGGGACTCGAGCAGGTGCAGGGCAAGTTCGTCGGCCGGGGCCGCGGCGGCTACTGCTTCGAGCACGGCACGCTTTTCGCCGCCGTTCTCGAGAGGCTCGGGTACGCCGTCACCCGCCGCCTGGGCCGGGTCGGTCCGCCGGAGGCCACCGCCCGCACGCACTGCGTCGTGGTGATCGACCTCGACGAGGAACGGCTGCTCGCCGACCCCGGCTTCGGGATGAGCCTGCTCCGGCCGCTGCCGCTGGTCGACGGCGCCACCGACGACTTCCGGGGCTGGTCCTACCGGCTGCGAGAGGTCCGCGCGGGTGTCGTGCGTGCCTGGGAGCTGAGCCGGTGGCGCGACGAGCAGTGGGAGCTGATGCACACCCACGACGAGCTGCAGGTACAGCCGCCGGACCTGGTCTCCGGCCACCACTACACGAGCACGTTCCCGGCCAGCCACTTCCGACACATGCTGATGCTGACCAAGCACGTCGACGGCACCCACGTCTCGCTCACCCACCGGACCGTCACGGTGCGGCGGGCCGGACAGCCGACCGAGCACCGCGAGATCGAGGTCGCCGAGCTGCGCGACCACCTGCACGAGCTCGCGGTGCCCCTCACCGAAGAGGAGGAGGCGCAGCTGCTCGACCGGGTCGAGCAGCTGCGCGCCGAGACTCCCTAGCCCCGAGTCACTAGTGCTGCTTCAGCAGCCGAGACCTTCGGCCACGTGCGCCAGGGCCTCGTCCGCCGTGACGTCGCCGTCCTTGTCGTTCCCGGGAAGCTCGCCGGCGCCGATCGTGTCGGCGTACTGCCAGACCATCTCGGGGTAGTCGCCCTCGGCGTCCATCTCCTGCAGCACCGGCCACTGACGCGAGGTCCCCATGACCCTCGCGGCCTCGTCCGAACGTGCCTGGTCGTTGGCGCCCTTGGCGTCGATGAACTCGGCGATCCAGGCGCAGGAGTACTGCCCGGCGATGTCCGCGCCGAGCTGGTAAGGGTCCTGCTCGTCGGAGCGCGTGTCCAACGTGGTGCCGGCCGGCACGGTCACGCCGGTGACCCCCTCGATGCCGTCGAGGATCTTCTGGACCGCCGCCGGCCGGTCGGCGGCGGTGACGAACGACGACGGGAGCGCCGACTCGAACTCCTCCAGCGAGACCAGCTTGAGGTGGGTGAGAAGCTCCTCGAAGGCCGCCCGGTCCATGCCGTCGCCGCGGAACTCCATCCAGTGACCTCGGTCCGGCTCGCGCATGACGGTGTGGTCCTGGCTGCTGTAGGCCCAGAGGTGGCCGGCCATCCCGAGCACCGTCACCGGGTCGCCCTCGGTCGTCGCGGTCCCGTCGGAGGCTCCAGCCGGCGTCCCCGCTGCCGACCCGGAAACATATGTGGTCGGCGTGGCCATCGACGGCAGGTCGTCGGTGACCGGCGACTCGACGATGTGCTGCCGGTCCACGAGGTATTCCTGGTAGGTCTCCTCGGGGTACCACGTGATGGCGAGCGACTGGTCGCCGTTGACGAACTGGACCTCGCCGCCGTACTTCTTGTCCTCGCTGACGTAGTCCGCCTCCCAGCCCGGTGCGGTGACCACCGCGCGGTAGCCCGTGCCGGGCGAGTCCGGCGCCGCCCGGAAGGAGACCTCCGGTCTCTGCTGCTTCTCGTCGCCACCACCCCACCAGAGCGGCGCGCTGGCCACGGTGGCGACCGCGGCCGCCACGGCCACCGGCACCAGCCAGCGGGAGCGGCGCGGGGTCCGGTTCGGGGTCGGCTCGGTCTGACGGTCGGGTGCGACGGTGGTCATGATCTCCTCCAGGAGCTCGGCCCGCCCGGCCTCGAGCGGCAGCTTCGAGATCGCGTCGTCGGTCAGCTTTGGAATCATCACCGCTCCTTCCGGATGAGCTCTATCGGTCTGTCGGAGTGGACATGTCCGGGTGGTTCCCAGTCATTGCACCCGTCGTTGCCGAGGAGCTCGCGCAGCCTGGTCCGGGCTCGGGACAGCCGGGGGCGTACGACGGTGGTGGTCAGCCCCAGCACCTCGGCGATCTCGCGCGACTCGAGCCCCTCCCAGAGGTGGAGCTCGAGCACCTCCTGGTCGCGGGCGCTCAGCCGGCCCATCGCGGCGGTGACGTCCTCGCGCTGGACCACGTCGTCGCTGACGTCCGGGACGTAGGTGCTCAGCTCGCGGCGAAGCCGGTCACCCAGGGCGGTGCGGCGCCCCTCCCCTCGACGATGGTTCGCGAGCACCCGACGCGCGACGCCGTACAGCCACGGGCGCAGATCGGGACCCCGCGGCGCGTGCGCCAGCCTCCGCCACGCGACGAGGAACGTGTCGGCGGTGACGTCACCCGCGTCCTCCGGTCGGTTCACGCGCCTCAGCGCATAACCGAGGACCGCGTCGAAGTGGGCGGCGTACAGGTCCCGGAACGCTCGCTCACGCTCGTCGAGGGAGAGGGCCACGTCACTCACATGTCCGGATGTGGCCGGACCGTTGCAGACGGGTTCTACAGAATCGCGCCGGGGGCATAGACCGCCGCCTCCGGGTAGCGGGCGGTCACCTCGGCGACCCGGCGCACGACCTCCTGGGTCTGCGCGACGGCGGCACCGGTGAATGTGATCGGCTCGGCGACCAGGCTGTCGAGCTGCTCTGCCGTGAGCCCGAGCCGTGGGTCCGCGGCCAGCCGGGCGAGCACGTCGTTGTCGGCGGCCCCCTTGCGCATGTCGAGGGCGACACCGACCGCGGCTTCCTTGATCGCCTCGTGCGCGGCCTCCCGGCCGACGCCATTGCGGACCGCGGCCATCAACACCTTCGTGGTGGCCAGGAACGGCAGGTAGCGGTCGAGCTCGCGCTGGATGACCGCCGGGAACGCACCGAACTCGTCGAGCACGGTGAGGAAGGTCTGGAACAGCCCGTCCGCCGCGAAGAACGCGTCCGGCAGGGCGACCCGGCGTACGACGGAGTCCGACACGTCGCCCTCGTTCCACTGGTCGCCGGCCAGCTCGCTGACCATCGACAGGTGACCGCGGAGCACGACAGCCAGACCGTTGATGCGCTCGGTCGAGCGGGTGTTCATCTTGTGCGGCATCGCCGAGGAGCCGACCTGACCCTCGGCGAACCCCTCGGTGACCAGCTCGTGCCCGGCCATCAGCCGGATCGTCGTGGCGAGGTTGGACGGCGCCGCGACCAGCTGAACCAGTGCGGACACGACGTCGAAGTCGAGCGAGCGCGGGTAGACCTGGCCGACGCTGGTGAGGACGTGGTCGAAGCCGAGGTGCTCGGCGACCCGGCGCTCGAGCTCCTCCAGCTTGGAAGCGTCGCCGTCCAGCAGGTCGAGCATGTCCTGGCTGGTGCCCATCGGGCCCTTGATGCCGCGCAGCGGGTAGCGCGCGAGCAGCTCCTCGACGCGCTGCAGCCCCAGCATGAGCTCGTCCGCAACGGTCGCGAACCGCTTGCCGAGCGTGGTCGCCTGCGCGGCGACGTTGTGGCTGCGGCCGGCCATCACCAGCTCCTGGTGCTCGGCGGCCAGCCTGGCCAGCCGGGCCAGCGCCGCGACCGTCCGGTCGCGCAGGAGCTCGAGGGACTGGCGGACCTGCAGCTGCTCGACGTTCTCGGTGAGGTCGCGGCTGGTCATGCCCTTGTGAATGTGCTCGTGTCCGGCGAGCGCGCTGAACTCCTCGATCCGCGCCTTCACGTCGTGCCGGGTGACCCTCTCCCGGGCCGCGATCGAGTCGAGGTCGACCTTGTCGACGACGTCCTCGTAGGCCTCCACCACGCCGTCCGGTACAGCGACGCCGAGGTCGCGCTGCGCCTTGAGCACCGCGATCCACAGCCGCCGCTCGAGCACGATCTTGTGCTGGGGCGACCAGATCTCGGCCAGGTCGGCGCCGGCGTACCTCGTTGCGAGGACGTTCGGGACGGTCACGGAGACATTCTCCCGCATTGAGCTGGCTGTGCCCGCGCGCCTACCCATCGCGTCGCCGTCAAGGACCGCGCTGCGCGCGTCCGCTGCGCGGCGCCTTCGGCGTCCTTGACTGCGAGCCTCTCGCGATCGGGTGACCGCATCAACGGCGGGCTTCGCCACGCCTCGGCATGCGCGGGCACCACCAACATCAACGGCCACACTGCCACCACTCCTGTACTCCTGCACTTCCAAGGCGAGATCTCGCCCTGGAAGTGCAGGGGTTGCTGCAGGAGTGGTGGTGGTGGGCTTGCTGTGACTCCTGAGCCTGGCGGCCGCGCACGCGGCGGCGGGCGGAGCCCGCCGTTTCGCGCCGAGTCAGCAGACCGACCGGGACCCGCAGTCAAGGACGGCCGCAGGCCGCCGCGCGCGGCGGGCGCGCAAGGATCCTTGACGGCGGGTGTCGGTCTGCTAAGCGCGCGGCCGCCTGGCAAGCGGGTCGGGCGAGAGGGTCACGGGCCTGCTGCGATGTCGGTGCGGTGCTGGGCACCGTCGAAGGAGATCTCCGCGACTCCGGCGTACGCCGCGGCGCGAGCGACGTCGAGGTCCGGGCCGGTCCCCACGACGGCGAGCACCCGGCCGCCCGCGGTGACCAGCTCGCCGTCGGACAGCGCCGTACCGGCGTGGACGACGTGTACGCCGGACAGCGAGTTGGCGACCTCGACACCGGTGATGGCATCGCCCGAGGACGACGAGGCCGGGTAGCCGCGACTGGCCATGACCACGGCGATCGCGGCGCCATCGCTGAAGACCGGGGGCGGCACCGACGCGAGGTCACCGGTCGCCGCAGCCATGAGCAGCTCGCCGAGCGGTGACTCGAGGAGCGTCAGAAGGGGCTGGGTCTCGGGGTCGCCGAACCGGACGTTGAACTCGATCACACGCACGCCCCGAGAGGTGAGAGCAAGACCGGCGTACAGCAGCCCGGAGAACGGCGACCCCCGGCGGGCCAGCTCGTCGACGGTCGGCTGCAGCACCGTGGCGAGCACCTCTTCGACCAGCCCGGACGGCGCCCACGAGAGCGGCGTGTACGCCCCCATCCCGCCGGTGTTCGGCCCCTCGTCGCCGTCGAAGATCCGCTTGAAGTCCTGGGCCGGCTGCAGCGGGTAGACGGTGGTTCCGTCACTGACCGCGAACAGCGAGACCTCGGGGCCGTCGAGGTACTCCTCGATGACGACCCGTGCGCAGGCCGCGGCGTGCGCCACCGCGTCGTCGCGCGAGTCGGTGACCACGACGCCCTTCCCCGCGGCCAGACCGTCGTCCTTCACGACGTACGGCGCGCCGAGGTCGTCCAGGGCGGCAGCGACCTCCTCGGCGGTGGTGCAGACGAAGGCCCGGGCGGTCGGGACCCCGGCGGCGTCCATGACCTCCTTCGCGAACGCCTTGGACCCTTCGAGCCGGGCCGCCTCCGCGGATGGTCCGAACGCCGCGATCCCGGCGGTCCGCACCGCGTCGGCCACGCCGGCCACGAGCGGGGCCTCCGGGCCGACCACGACCAGGTCGATGCCGAGCGAGGCGGCGAGAGCAGCAACGGCGGGACCGTCCAGCGGGTCGACGTCGTGCAGCGTCGCGACCGCGGACATCCCCGGGTTGCCGGGCGCCGCGTGCACCTCGGTCACGCCCGCGTCGCGCGCGAGGGTGCGGGCGAGGGCGTGCTCACGACCGCCGGTGCCGATGACGAGTGTCTTCACGGATCAGGAGGTGGTCGTCGTGCGTCGGGCGACGGACTCGGAGTAGGCGCCGGGCCGATAGCGAAGGATCGGGTCGTCCGAGAGCTCGATGCCGTCGACGACGCGGGCCGGGTCGAAGACGGTCGGCGTGCTGCTCATCGGGCCGCCCTCGGGGTCGTCGACCGGTGCGGTCACCACGATCCGGCCGGCGAGCAGCTCGCGGGCCCCTGACCAGTACGACGAAGCACGGTGTGGGTCGTGACCTTCCCCCGCGACCTGGACCCACACCTCGTGGGTGACCGGGCCGCGCTCGAGCCGGGCGGCCATCTCCTCCCCGAGCCTGTCCCTGCCGGAGAAGCCTTCGTCCAGCCGGTCGGCCCTGGTGGCGACGGCCCGGAAGATGTAGCGCACCCAGGTGCGCCCGCCCTCGGCGTCGAGCCAGCCGTAGGCGTGGATCGGGTAGAAGGTCACTTCGGCGTAGCTGGCGGGTGGGCTGACCGCCCTGGCCCGGGCGCTGGCCACGACACTCGGCAGCACGCCCGGGTGGAGGGCCAGGAACAGTGGCAGCGTCAGCGGCTTCTCGGTCGCCTCGGTCAACGCCACGAAGACCTCTGGATCGTCGGTCGGGAACCGCGGCGAGGTCTGGCCCAGCAGGTCGGTCGCCGACCCGTCAGGGAGCCGGAACTTCACCGCCATGCCGCGGATGTCCGGCTTGGTGTCCGAGCGCTTGGCGTTGCCGGCGGCGTTCGACCAGCGGACGGTCACCTCGTGCGGCTGCCCGTCGAAGTGGCCGGCCCGGCACAGTGCGGTGGCCTCGGGGGTCGCGGTGAAGGTGCCGGTGTAGAAGCGGCCCTTCGCATGCAGCGTGCGATGGCCAGGTGGTCCCGAGAACGCCGCACGGAGCCGGTCGATCGCCTGCTTCGGGCTCAGGGAGGTCGCCACGTCGGCCAATCTAGATGCTCCTGAAATGCCGAGTGCCCCGACCCGCACATGGCGGACCGGGGCACTCGATCGGAGGGGGCGGATCAGTAGTTCGTGACCTGCTTGGTGATGCTGGTCGTCGGGACGCACAGCGCCCAGATCTCGAGCGCGTGACCAGCAGCGCCGGTCGGTGCAGCGCCGCCGTCGAAGTAGACGACCCAGCCGTCGAGACGATTGGGCTTGGGCAGACCGCCCTGACCCTGCGTCCAGTCCATGCGGCCCGGGAACGAGGACACGATCGCCTCGGTGTTGGTCCCGGCCCCGGGAACCTCGGTGCGAGCGCCACCAGCGATGGCGGTGTACTTCATGCTCTCGACCTCGGTGTCTGCGCAGGCCACGGTCGCACGACCGCCGCCACCTGCGGTGTAGTTGGCGACGCGGTAGACCGCACCGAACGTCGCGTCCTTGCCGTTGGCGCCGTTCTTGCCGTCGGCCGCGTGCTTGGCGATCTTCTCTTCCAGGTTGGGCGTCAGGTCCTTGGACTTGATGGTGCCGTCCTTGATGTCGGCCGAGCTGACGAGGCTGCCGGCAACCGCGCCGGTGGTAGCTCCGACCAGCGCGATGACGACCGCGCCCGCGGAAACAGCGATGAGCTTCTTCATTGGTGGGTTCTCCCGTGAGTAATTGAGCCGGACGGCTCGTCGGCGGATGCGCCGGCATGGTGTCCGGACACTCCTGGTTGACCCTGACGATCCGAGCCGACCGCGGGGAACGTAGCCGTTGACGCCGACAACCACTAATCCTTAGACGCCAAAATGGCCGACCCGTGCCGAAGATGACCCACGTGGACTAGTTGACATGGTCACCCTGACGCCCCCGGGGGTATCGAACGGTGACTACAACAGGTCGTGGACCACGATCGTCGCGTCTCGGGCCGGCCCGACGCCGACCGCGGAGATCCGGGCACCGGACAGCTGCTCCACCCGCTCGACGTAGGCGCGGGCGTTGGCCGGCAGGTCCTCGATGGTGCGGGCCTCGGAGATGTCCTCCCACCAGCCGGGGAGGTTTTCGTAGATCGGCACCGCGTGGTGGAAGTCGGACTGGTTGACCGGCATCTCGTCGTGGCGGGTGCCGTCGACGTCGTAGGCCACGCACACCGGGACCTGCTCGAGACCGGTGAGCACGTCGAGCTTGGTGAGCACGAAGTCGGTGACGCCGTTGACGCGAGCCGCGTAGCGGGCGATCACGGTGTCGTACCAGCCGCAGCGGCGCGGCCGTCCGGTGGTCGTGCCGTACTCCATCCCGACCTTGCGCAGGTGCTCTCCGAAGTCGTCGTCCAGCTCGGTCGGGAACGGTCCCTCACCGACGCGGGTCGTGTAGGCCTTCACGATCCCGATCACGCGGTCCAGCCGGGTCGGCGGGATGCCCGAGCCGGTGCAGGCACCCCCGGCGGTCGCCGAGGACGACGTCACGAACGGGTACGTGCCGTGGTCGACGTCGAGCAGCGTGGCCTGGCCCGCCTCGAGCAGCACCGTCTCGCCGCGGTCGAGCGCCTGGTTGAGCAGCAGACCGCTGTCGACGACGTACGGCGCCAGCCGGTCGGCGTACGACGCCAGCTCGTCGACGACCTCCTCGACCGAGGGAGCGCGACGGTTGTAGATCTTGGTGAGGACCTGGTTCTTCAGCTCGAGGACGCCCTCGACCTTGGCCTGCAGGATCTTCTCGTCGAAGAGGTCCTGGATCCGGATCCCGATCCGGTTCATCTTGTCGGCGTACGTCGGGCCGATCCCGCGGCCGGTGGTCCCCAGCCGCCGCGTGCCGAGGAAGCGCTCGGTCACCTTGTCGAGGGTCTTGTTGTAGCTGGCGATGACGTGGGCGCTGGCCGAGACCCTGAGCAGCGAGGTGTCGACGCCGCGCTTCTCCAGCCCGTCGATCTCCTCGAAGAGGACGCCGAGATCGACCACGACGCCGTTCCCGATCACCGGGATGCAGCCGGGCGTGAGGATGCCGCTGGGCAGCAGGTGCAGCGCGTACTTCTGCTGCGTCTCCCCTTGGCCGATGACGACGGTGTGGCCGGCGTTGTTGCCGCCGTTGAACTTGACGACGTAGTCGACCCGGCTTCCGAGGACGTCGGTCGCCTTGCCCTTGCCCTCGTCGCCCCACTGGGCGCCGATGATGGCGATCGCTGGCATCCGAGAACGGCTCCTTCGGGTGGGGTGCGGGCCACTCAGTCGTGACGGGGCAAAGGATAGGGTCACCGGCGATGGATCCTCTCCTCGTGATCACCAACAGCGACGCCGGCAGTGCCGACGAGGAGTCGCTGCAGAAGGCGCTGAAGGTCCTCCGCTCCCACACCTCGGTGGAGGTGCAGGCCACGTCAAACCCGGGCGAGCTGAACAGCGCGCTGCACCGCGCCGGCTCCCGCCGGATCATCGTCGCTGGGGGCGACGGCAGCCTGCACGCCGTGGTCACGACGCTCTACCGGCGCAACGACCTGAAGAACGCCGTGCTCGGGATCCTGCCGCTCGGGACCGGCAACGACTTCGCCCGGACCAACGAGATCCCGCTCGAGGTCGAGGAGGCGGCGCAGGTCCTGGTGTCCGGGATCCCGCGTGCGATGGACCTGGTGGTCGACGAGGTCGGCGAGATCGTCGTCAACAACGTGCACGCCGGGATCGGGGCGCAGGCCGGCCGTCACGGCGCGAAATGGAAGGACCGGCTGAACGCCATCGGCTTCGGCAAGGTCAACCTCGGCAAGGTCGGCTACCCGATCGGCGCGGTCTCCGCAGCGATGCGGCCACCGTCCATCCGGGTCCGGGTCGAGGTGGACGGCGAGGTGGTCGTCGACCTCGACCAGCCAATCCTCATGGTCGCCGTCGGCAACGGCGCCAACGTCGGTGGCGGCACCGAGCTGACGCCGTACGCCGACCCGAGCGACGGCAAGGTCGACGTGATGGTCTCGCGAGCGATCGGGCCGGTGGCCCGGTTCGGGTACGCGGCGAAGCTGCTCACCGGTCGGCACCCGGAGCGTCACGACGTCAGCTACCTGCGCGGCTCGACGGTGTCGGTGTCCGGCGAGGAGTTCTGGTGCAGCGCCGACGGCGAGATCTACGGACCCGAGCGGCACCGCTCGTGGCGGGTCGAGCCCGCGGCCTACTCACTCGTCGTACCTGCTTGATACCCCCGCGAGCTTCGGGGCGCGCTCGCTGGTTGTTCACCCTCGCGAGCTTCGCAGTCGCCATGGTCGCCGAGGCCGAGGCGCGCTCGCTGCGCTCACGACGGGCCGGTAGCGTCTCCGGGTGCCCAAGAACGCCGGTGAGCCCCACGACTGGGTGACGCGCGCCGCCGACGACGCGGTGCGGCACGCCGGTGAAGGCGCGGCTCTGATCACGGTCTCCTCGGGCATCAGCCCCTCGGGCCGGGTGCACCTGGGCAACCTGCGCGAGCTCCTCACCGTGCACTTCGTGGCCGAGGAGCTCCGGCGCCGCGGCCTCCCTGCTCGGCACCTGCACGTGTGGGACGACTACGACCGGTTCCGCAAGGTCCCCGTCGGCGTCGACGAGTCGTGGAGCGAGCACATCGGACGACCGCTCTCGAAGGTTCCCGACCCCGAAGGGTGCCACGACTCGTGGGCCGAGCACTTCAAGCAGCCGGTCCGCGACGCCCTGCACGCCATGGGCGTCGACATCGACGAGATCTCCCAGACCGAGCGCTACGAGGCCGGCCACTACAAGGACGCGGTGCTGCAGGCCGTCGCCGCGCGCGACTCGATCGAGGCCGTCCTGGCCCGGCACCGCACCAAGTCCGCCGTACCCGCCGAGCCCGAGAACGAGCAGGAAGCCGAGGCGCTGGCCGACTCGGTGGCGTCCGAGGACGACGAGCCTGTCGGCACCGGCGACCTGGCGCGGTTCCCTTACAAGCCCTACTGCCGCGACTGCGGCCGCGACACGGTGACGCTCACGTCGTACGACGACGAGACGACCTTGCTGTCGTACACGTGCGACTTCAACGGCTACGCCGGGACGACGGTGCTCTCGTCCGAGTTCGAGGGGAAGCTGGTCTGGAAGGTCGACTGGCCGATGCGGTGGGCCTTCGAGCACGTCGACTTCGAGCCGGCCGGGATGGACCACGCGACGCCCGGGTCGTCGTTCACCGTCGGGCACGAGCTCGTCGAGACCATCTTCGGGATGCCCCGGCCGGCCTGGTTCGGCTACGGGTTCGTGGGCTTCGCGGGAGTCCAGAAGATGTCGTCGTCCGCGGGAGGTGCGCCGACCGCCGAGGACGCGCTGCGCATCCTCGAGGCGCCGATCCTGCGCTGGCTCTACGTGCGCCGGAACCCCAGGCAGACGTTCAACATCGACTTCGGCGCCGAGGTCGTGCGCCTCTACGACGAGTGGGACGCGCTGGGCCGCAAGGCCGCCGACCCCGGCAGGCGCGACGCCCAGGTGCTCGCCCACGAGCGCGCCGTCGCGACCTCGACGGCAGGGGTCCTCCCCACCCCGACCACGATCGAGCCGTTCCGCCAGCTCTCCTCCGTCGCCGACATCACCAACGGCGACGAGGCCCAGATCAGTCGCATCGTCGGCGCCCCCACCGAGGACCTCGAGCCGCGGCTCAGCCGGGCGTGGAACTGGATGCGCGAGTACGGCGACCGCACCACGGTCCGCGAGACTCCGGACGCCGAGCGTCTCGCCGCGCTGAGCGAGGACGAGCACCTCTGGCTGGCCCAGCTCCTCGACCGCCTGCCGGACTCGCTGGAGCTGGAGCCCACGACCGCCCTGGTCTACGGCGTACCCAAGCTCGCCCGCGGCCTGGGCCTCGACGATCCGCCCACCGACGAGGTCAAGGCCGACCAGAAGGCGTTCTTCAAGCTGCTCTACAACCTGCTGGTCGACGCCGACCGCGGCCCCCGCCTGCCGACGCTCTTCGTCGCCCTCGGCGCTGAGCGCGTGCGGTCCCTGCTGACCCCGCCGCCCGCCTAGCTCATGTGCGCGCGGCGCTATTCGGCGCCGGCGAGAAGTGCGTCGTAGGCCGCCGGGCTCGAGTCGCGGAGGAACGCCGAGCAGCGGTCCCACTCGTCGGACTCGCCGATCGCCTTCGCGGCCAGGGCGAGGAGGCCCAGGCAGGTGAGGAAGCCACGGTTGGGCTCGTGCTCCCACGGGACGGGGCCCTGGCCCTTCCAGCCGTTGCGGCGCAGCAGGTCCAGCGAGCGGTGGTAGCCGACCCGGGCGTACGCGTAGACGGTGACCGAGTCGCCCTCGGCGGCGATCTCGGCGGCCGCCAGGGCGGCCCAGGCCGCCGGCGAGGCCGGGTGCCGGCGTACGGCGTCGACCGGCGCGGTGCCGGCGTCGAGATCGGCCTGGGCCGGGTCGACGGGGAGGTGGGTGGGCGGGGGGCCGGCCATCAGGTCCTGGTGGGTCACGGAATGCATTGTCCTCGTCCGGGTGTTTGCTTGAGTCATGACCCAGCCTTCCCCCGCTGCGCCCGACGTCGAGGAGAAGGACCCGTGGCCGGCGCTGTTCGCCCTCTGCCTCGGCTTCTTCATGATCCTGGTCGACTCGACGATCGTCTCGGTCGCGACCCCGGCGATCATCAGCGACCTCCAGGCTGACGTGAACGACGTGGTCTGGGTGACCAGCGCCTACCTGCTCGCCTACGCCGTGCCGGTGCTGATCACTGGCCGGCTGGGTGACCGGTTCGGCCCCAAGAAGCTCTACATGACGGGGCTCACGGTCTTCACCCTCGCGTCCCTGTGGTGCGGGCTGACGGAGTCGGTCGAGATGCTGATCGTGGCCCGGGTGGTCCAGGGGCTGGGCGCCTCGATGATCACGCCGCAGACGATGGCGATCATCACCCGCATCTTCCCGGCCGTACGCCGGGGCAAGGCGATGGCCCTGTGGGGGGCCACCGCGGGCGTCGCCACGCTGGTCGGCCCGATCCTGGGGGGCGTGCTGGTCGACGCTCTCGGCTGGGAGTGGATCTTCTTCATCAACGTGCCCGTCGGGATCTTCGGCCTGTTCCTCGCGGCGAGGCTGGTGCCGTCGCTTGAGACCCATACCCACTCGTTCGACTGGGTCGGGGTCGCCCTCAGCGGCGCCGGCATGTTCCTGTTGGTCTTCGGGATCCAGGAGGGCCACCAGTACCACTGGTCCACGACCATCTGGGCGATGATCGTCGTCGGCCTCGGACTCCTCGTCCTGTTCGTCCTGTGGCAGGCGCGCAACCGGCAGGAGCCGCTGGTGCCGCTCGGCCTGTTCCGCGACCGAAACTTCTCACTGGCCAACGTCAACATCTCGGTGATGGGCTTCGCGATCACCGCGATGGCGATCCCCCTCCTGCTGTGGGCCCAGGTCGTCCGCGGCCTCAGTCCCACCAGGTCGGCGTTGCTGCTGGTCCCGATGGCGATCATGACGATCCTGCTGGCCCGCCCGGTCGGCAACCTCACCGACCGCGTCCACCCGCGGCTCATCACCGGTTTCGGGTTCGCCGCCACGATCGGCTCGCTGGTATGGCTCTCCTACGAGATGACGCCCGACGTGTCCATCCTGGCGCTGATCGGCCCGATGGTGTTGCTCGGCATCGGCAACGCGTTCATCTGGGCCCCCAACTCAGCGACCGCGACCCGCAACCTCCCGATCCAGCAGGCCGGCGCCGGCGCCGGCGTCTACAACGCAACCCGCCAGGTGGGCGCCGTGCTCGGCTCCGCCGCCATCGCCGTGCTGATCGATGCGCGGCTCGCGGCCGAGGGGCTGCCGGCGTTCCAGGGCACGAGCTCGACCGGCGGCAGGCTGCCGACGGCGTTCGCCGACGGTTTCAGCCAGGCGATGGCGACCTCGATGCTGCTCCCGGCCGCGGTGCTGGTGCTGGGCCTGGGCGCCTCGCTGCTCTTCGAGCGACCGCGCCACGAGGGGTACGCCGGTGCGCCGGGTGGTTCGTCTAGTGCAGCCGCTTCGGCCGACGCCGGATCCGCACCACCAGTGTCAGCAGGCTGAGCAGCAGCATCGGTCCCCACACGAAGGCGCCGCGGAGCGTGAACGGCGCGGTCACGGTCATCGGGCCGGACGAACCACCGCGGCGCGGTGGGTCGGCGTTCGGCACCTCGGCGTCGGCGGTCGGCGAGGGTGACGTCGTCGGCGCGGTCGTGGGCTGCGCCGTCGGCGAGCCAGGGAGCTCCGGATGGTCGGTGGGCTCGACGATCGTCGACGGGGTGGGTGACGACGACGGCGTCGGCGGAGCGGGCGGCTCGGGGACCGGCTCCGTGGGCGTGGGCGTGGCCGTCGGAGTGGGGGTGGGCGTGGAGGGCTGCGTCGGCGGCGCCGGCGGGAGGTCCTTCACCCGGTTGGTGATCGTGAAGCCGAGGACCTGACGCTTCGCCGCGATCACCACGTCGGGCTGGACCACGGCTTCGGCCCACACGCGGAGCGGTGCTGGCTGCTCGTCGAGCCGCTCGGTGACCGTGCACACCGCACCGGCCGGGATCTCGTCGGACAGCACCCTGGTGCCCGCGCCCGCGCGCAGCCGCCACGTGTTGTCGTCCGGGGTGACGTCCTCCTGGGCCTTGGTGCATTCGAACTCGCCGTGGAAGAACCGGTCCGGTGCGACGACGTCGTCCGGGTCCACGAGGACGACGTCGAGGGTCAGGGTGGTGACGTGCACCAGGTCCGGGGCGCAGCGGAGCTGCTCGTCGGGAAGGAACGGGTAGGCGTGCAGCTCACCCGTGCCCGTGTGCACCAGGTCACCGGCCACCAGGATCCGGCCATTCGTGCCGAGGCCCGACAGGGTGGTGGTGCTCGGCGCGGTCGGGACCAGCAGCGAGCCGGGGAGCTGGGCGGCTCCGCCGACGTTGACCGTGGTGGCAGAGGTGACGTTCCAGAGCAGGTGGGTGGCCAGACTGGCGAAGTAGCCGTCGGTCTGCGGGTCGACGACGAGTCCCTCCGGCGACAGCAGCGAGTCGACGTCGAGGTCGACGGCGGGGCCGGCGAGGTTCACGACCACGGTCGCGTCCTGCGGCACGTTGAGCAGCTGGAGCGAGCGTCCGAGGTTGTGGTGGTCCCGCGCACCCAGGGCGGCACCGTCGACGGTGAAGACCTGCAGGGGAGATTGTCCGTCGCCGGTCAGGGTGATCGCGTCGTCGGTGATCTCGACCACCCCGGTGGCCGGGAGGCTGGAGTACCCGCTGGACTTGGTGGCGAGCTGACCCACGAGGTCGAGGTAGGGCGCGACGGCGCTGGTGACGGCCTGGTCGAGGTGGCCACCGTGGGGATCCACGTCGGTGCCCACGGGCACCGCCCCACCGACCACGACGTCACCGCCCAGCCCCTGGCCCACGTCGACGTGGGTGCCCGGTGCGGTGGTGAGGTTGCCGCCGACCGCGAGCATGTCGCTGCCGGGGTAGGGCGTGATCTGCGAACCGAGCGGGGTGACGCCGACCTCGTAGGACCCGGGGACGTCGCGAGCGAAGACGGTGTCGCCGATCGTGACGACCGTCCCCTCGGCACCGGCCGCGGCGCCGGTGACGTGCAGGCTCCCACCGACCAGGACCGAGACATTGCCGTCGAGGCCACCCGACGGCGGGCCGGCGTGCAGTGCGGGCCAGGTGATCGGGCAGGAGTCAACGGCGACGCGTTCTGAGTTCGTCGCTAGGACTGCTGTCGCCGCGGGCACCCCTCCGATCACCGCCGACGCAACCACAAGGCATGCGGCAACGGCCCCCGAGAAGGTGTGGCGGCATGGGGACGCCACGAAGCGATGTTTACATCCCCCCGGGGGTCTCCGCAGGAGAACCGCCGAATTGGTCGGCACAGCTCGACGCGACGGCGGACTCACACCCCGATCATGACACCCCGGGGGGTATCCATCGACGCCGGGGTTCAGCCGATCGCCTGGCCCGCCGCCCGCAGGTTCTTGCAGGCCTCGACGACCCGCGCCGCCATGCCGGCCTCGGCCGCCTTGCCCCACGCCCGAGGGTCGTAGGCCTTCTTGTTCCCGACCTCGCCGTCGACCTTCAGGACGCCGTCGTAGTTGCCGAACATGTGCGCGGCGACCGGCCTGGTGAAGGCGTACTGGGTGTCGGTGTCGACGTTCATCTTGACCACGCCGAAGTCGACCGCCGCACTGATCTCCTCCGGCGTCGACCCGGAGCCACCGTGGAAGACCAGGTCGAACGGCCGGGAGCCCTCGGGCAGGCCGAGCTCCTTGATGACCGCCTCCTGGGCGTTCTTGAGGATCTCCGGGCGGAGCTTGACGTTGCCCGGCTTGTAGACGCCGTGCACGTTGCCGAAGGTGAGCGCGGTGAGATAGCGGCCGTCCTCCCCGGTGCCGAGCGCCTTGACGGTCGCGATGGCGTCGTCGGGCGTGCTGTAGAGCTTGTCGTCGATCGCGCCCTCGACGCCGTCCTCCTCACCGCCGACCACACCGACCTCGATCTCCAGGACGATGTTCGCCCTGCGGCAGGTCGCGAGCAGCTCCTCGGCGATCTGGAGGTTCTCGTCGAGCGGGACCGCCGAGCCGTCCCACATGTGCGACTGGAACAGCGGCTGCTCACCGCGCGCCACCCGCTCCACGGAGATGTCGAGTAGCGGCCGGACGAAGCCGTCGAGCTTGTCCTTGGGGCAGTGGTCGGTGTGCAGCGCGATGTTGACCGGGTAGCTCCTGGCCACCTCGTGGGCGTACGCCGCGAACGCGACCGAGCCGGTCACCATGTTCTTCACGCTGGGTCCGGACAGGTACTCCGCGCCGCCCGTCGAGACCTGGACGATCCCGTCGGAGCCGGCGTCCGCGAACCCCTGGAGCGCGGCATTGAGGGTCTGCGAGGACGACACGTTGATGGCCGGGTAGGCGTAGTTGCCCTTCTGGGCCGCGTCGAGCATCTCGGCGTACTTCTCATGGGTGGCGATCGGCATGACGTCAGCCTATTGCGCTGGCGAGCCGTCACCCGCGCCAGGCGTCATCGCCGGACAGGTCCACTCTCCCCAAGAAGTTCTTCGGGAGGGGCGCTTCGCGCTCAGGACGAAGAACTTCCTGGGGGCCCCGGAAATACGTGCGCGCACACCCACGCGTGCATCGCGATCGCGGCCGCGGCCGAGGCGTTGATGGACCGCGTCGAGCCGAACTGGGCGATCGAGAAGGTGGCGTCACAGGCTTCGCGGGCCGGCGCGGACAGCCCGGGACCCTCCTGTCCGAACAGGAAGCACACCCGGCGTGGCACCTCGGTCGTCTCGAGGTGCAGCGATCCGGGCAGGTTGTCGATGCCCCACAGGGCGACCGGCCCACCCGGCTGGTCGTGCAGGTGCGCCGCGAGCGAAGGCACGTCCTCGTGGTGGACGACGTGCTGATAGCGGTCGGTGACCATCGCGCCCCGCCGGTTCCAGCGCCGGTTGCCGACGATGTGCACCTCGCGGGCGAGGAACGCGTTCGCGGTGCGGACGATCGTGCCGATGTTGAAGTCGTGCTGCCAGTTCTCGATCGCGACGTGGAAGTCGTGGCGACGGGCGTCCAGATCGGCGACGATCGCGGCCATCGTCCAGTAGCGGTACCGGTCCACGACGTTGCGTCGGTCGCCCTCGGCCAGCAGCGTCGCGTCGTACTGGTCGCCCTCGGGATAAGGGCCTTCCCACGGGCCGAGCCCGACCTCGGCCGGACCGTGCGGCATCGGGTCGTACGGCGCCCGCTCGTCGTCGTCCTGCCCTGGCTGCACGACGCGACCCTAGACACCCTTGGGGATGTCTACGCCAGTGTCGGCTCGCGTGCACCACCGGCAGGTACCGTTTCGGCGTGAGCGTGTTGGCGGCCGATGTCATGCATGCGCTCATCCTCGGCGTCGACTGGACCGATCCGACCTACCTCCTCGATCGCTTCGGCGCCGCGTTCCTCTGGATCAGCCTGGCGATGGTCTTCGTCGAGTGCGGACTGTTCTTCCCCTTCCTGCCGGGCGACACCCTGCTGCTCTCGCTGGGCATCTTCATCGCCACCCCGTCCCACGGCATCGACGTCTTCCCGGGCCCCAGGCTGGTCGAGCTGGTCATCACGCTCACGCTGCTCACGATCGCGGCGGTGCTCGGCAACGTGGCCGGCTACGAGATAGGCCGGGCGGTCGGACCGCCGCTCTACCGCCGGGACGGCCGGATCCTGAAGAAGAAGTACTTCGACAACACCCAGGCCTTCTTCGACAAGCACGGCAACAAGGCCCTGGTCATCGGACGGTTCGTGCCGTTCGTCCGGACCTACATCACGGTGGTCGCGGGCGTCAGCCGGATGGAGCGCCGCCGGTTCTGGGTGTGGAGCTTCGTGGGCGCCCTGCTGTGGGTGCTGAGCATCACGCTGCTCGGCTACAACCTCGGCCGGCGGGTCCCGTGGCTGCGCGAGAACATCGACTACGCGATCCTCGCCATCCTCCTGCTGACGGCGATCCCGATCGCCATCGAGTGGTACCGCCACCGGCGCCAGCGCGAGGCCGAGCGGAACGCCAAGGAGCGCGAGCCGGCCACCGAGGACCCCGCACCGTCCCAGTCCTGAGCCGGCTCAGCGGGGCCGGGTCTCGACCAGGTGGCCGAACGCCACCAACCGCTCGTCGGAGTGGAACAGGTCGGCGCACGTGGTGAGCGTGAGCAGCTGGGGAGCCGTGACCGGGCCGACGCCGTCCGCGTCCGGGTTGACCGGCTGCGGCTGCAGCACCCAGTCGGCGGTGAACGACACCTCCAGGTCGTCGCCGCCGGTGTCGAGCTCGTAGACGTAGACCTCGTCGGCGGTCTCGACCAGGACCTGGTCGCCGGGGTCAAGGTCCGGCATCTGTCTCAGCGGCTCGCCGTGGGTGATCCGGTGGGCGGCGACCGCGAAGTTGCCGTTGTCGCCCGGACCGGCGGTCTCCGGGAAGTGCCCGAACCCGGTCGCGAGCACGTCGTCCGACGTCCCCTCCAGCAGCGGAACCTCGTAGTCGTCGCCGAGCGCCGGGATCCGCACCACCGCGGTCGCGGTGCCGTGGTCGGTCTTCACCTCGGCGGCCCCGTCGCGCCAAGCCTCCTGGAGCCGGTCCACGGTCTCGGCCTGGCGGCGGTGCGAGATGTACGTCGTACCCCACAGCTGCCACCCGACGACGCCGAGGACGACCAGCCCGGCGAGCACGAGGACGACGCCCGCGGTGCGGAGTGCACGACGGCGCGACATCCCTCGCCCGCGCTAGCCGGCCGCGCGTGCGGCGTCGAGGTCTGCCTTGGTGAGCACCGGGCGCAGCTCGAGCCCGACGTCGGCGAGCGGGTTCTCGCCCTCCGGGCTGCGGTCGATGGCGCAGACCACGACCTCCACCGTCGCCCCGGCGTCGCGCAGGGCGTTCGTCGCGTCCCGCACCGCCCCGCCGGTCGTGACGACGTCCTCGACCAGCGTGATCCGCCGCCCGGCCACGTCCGGCCCCTCGGCGAGCTTGCAGGTGCCGTACTCCTTGGCCTTCTTGCGCACGAACAGCGCCGGCAGCCCGGTCCGGCTGCTCAGCACGGTCGCGATCGGGATCCCGCCCATCTCCAGGCCGCCGAGCAGCTCGGTGCTCTCGGGGACCAGCCCGACCATCGCCTCCGCCACCCGCCCCAGCAGCACCGGCGAGGTCTCGAAGAGGTACTTGTCGAAGTACTCGTGCGACACCTGCCCCGACCGGAGCGTGAAGGTGCCGGAGAGCCGGCACGCGGCGTCGACATCGGCGGCCAGCGTGGGGTCTGCGGTCACGGAGCCATCCAACACCCCGATTCGTCTGGGCTCGCGAGCGGGGGAACGCACGTCAGTCCGCAGACGAATCGTCAGTAACGTGAGGTCGTGACTCCCCTCGCGACCCGGCTGCAGGGCATCGCGCCCACGATCTTCACCGAGATGTCGGCGCTGGCGGTGCGGACCGGCTCGGTCAACCTCGGGCAGGGGTTCCCCGACCAGGACGGGCCGCCCGAGGTCATCGCGGCGGCGGTGCGGGCGCTGGAGCACGGCGCCAACCAGTACGCGCCCGGTCCCGGCCGGCCCGAGCTGCGGCAGGCGATCGCGCGGCACCAGCAGCGGCACTACGGCCTCGAGCTCGACCCGGACCGGCAGGTCGTCGTGACGACCGGGTGCACCGAGGCGATCGCGGCGTCGCTGCTGGGGCTCGTCAATCCGGGAGACGAGGTGGTGGTGCTGGAGCCGTACTACGACTCGTACGTCGCGGTGATCCAGATGGCCGGAGGCGTACGCCGTCCGGTGACGCTGCGGGCACCGGACTTCCGGCTCGACGTCGACGCGCTGCGGGCGGCGGTGACGCCGAAGACCCGGTTCGTCCTGCTCAACAGCCCGCACAACCCGACCGGGACCGTGCTCGACCGCGAGGAGCTGCAGGCCGTCGCGGACGTGGCTGTCGAGCACGACCTGGTGGTCATCACCGACGAGGTCTACGAGCACCTGACCTTCGACGGGACCGAGCACGTGCCGATCGCCACGCTGCCCGGCATGTCCGAGCGGACGCTGACGCTGTCGAGCGCCGGCAAGTCGTACTCGTTCACCGGGTGGAAGGTCGGTTGGGCGACCGGCCCTGCCGAGCTCGTGGGCGCGGTCCTGGCCGCGAAGCAGTGGCTCACCTTCACGTCCGGGTCGCCGCTCCAGCCGGCGGTGGCCCTGGCGCTCGACGAGGAGCAGGAGTTCCCTCTCGAGCTGGCGCGCGACCTCCAGGAGCGGCGTGACCTGCTGGTCGACGGGCTCCGCACGGCCGGGCTGACGGCGTACGTACCCCAGGGCACCTACTTCGCCACCGTGTCGGTGCGCGACCTCGGCTGGCCCGACGGGCTGGCGTTCTGCCGGGCGCTGCCCGAGCGGGCAGGGGTCGTGGCGATCCCGACCCAGGTCTTCTACGACGACCAGGCCGATCCCGGCGGTGGCCGTGACCTGGTGCGCTTCGCGTTCTGCAAGAAGCACGAGGTCATCGAGGACGGCGCAGCCCGGCTCGCCAGGGCCGACCTCACCGCATAGGACAGGCCACGAGCCGGTCAGGCCGGGCGGCGCGCGCGGAACCAGGCCGTCGACTCCGGGCGAAGCAGCAACGCCAGCGTGACCGCGCACGCGACCAGCGGCACCAGCATCACCAGGAGCGAGCCGACGACGCTGAGGAGGCAGAGGAGGCTCGCCAGCCCGGCCGAGACGGCGAGCCCCGTGGCCGCCCACCGGACCCGGCGCCACGCGAGCAGTGCGAGCGCTGCGGCCCCGGCTGACCACGCCATGACCACGGCGCACGCCACGTAGGTGCTCGTCTTCAGGTCGGCGTCCGTCATTCCCTGGTTGGCGAGATCGGGGTTCTCGCGATGCGCGGCGTCGAGCAGCGCGTCGGGCGACGCGAGCATCACGACCAGCACCAGGCCCAGCAACCCGAACACCGCGGCCGTGGACAGCCACGCCAGCACGCAGGCCCACGTCACCGACGCCGGTCGACGGGCCGGGGCGACGACGGAACCACTCGGCTGGACGGCGTACGGCGTGGGGTGCATCGGCGGCGCCGTCGGCGGCGGGAGGTCGAGCAGCGGGTCGCGGCCTGTCGGCGTGGGCGGCGGCGCGGTCGGCGGCGCCGGCAGCGGGCGGGGCGGCGTGGGCGCTTCGCGTGTGATGCCGTCGTACCAGTCGCGGGCCGGCTGGAACCACAGCATCACGATCGCCGCGGTCACCATGGCCGGGAAGACGCTGGCGCCGGGCAACCCGACGAAGAAGAAGCTGGTGAGGAAGAGCGGCACCGCCAGCGCGGACAGCCCGAGCCGGGCGCCCTTGGAGCGGTGCAGCGCGTACCAGCCGAGGACCGCGGCCGCCGCGGCCGAGACCGCAGTGACGGTCCACACGACCCGCAGCAGCGTCAGCATGCCCTGCACGCCGAGGCCGAGCTGGTCTCCGGGCGGGCTGGACAGGTACTCCTCGACCGCCTCCCGGGTGTCGAGCGAGTGCAGCACGGCACCCTGGCCGAGCGCCATCAGCACGACGACGACGGACCCGCCCATGACCAGCCACCCGGCCACCGTGGCCTGGGGCGGGCGCACAGACTTCGGCTCGCTCATGGCCCCAGTCTGACGACTGGGGCGTGACTCGGCGAAACTCAGCCGACCCGGAGGGCCAGTCCGTCCTCGCCCCGGTCGACCACGACCGAGCCGCCGTCGGTGACCTCGCCGCCGATCAGCATTCGCGAGAGCGGGTCGCCGATCGCCGACTGGATGAGCCGGCGCAGTGGCCGGGCGCCGTACGCCGGGTCGTAGCCGGTCTCGGCGAGCCACGCCCGCGCGGCGTCGGTGACCTGGATGGTGATCCGCCGGACCGCGAGCCGCTTCTCGAGCAGCGCGAGCTGGAGGTCGACGATGCGGGCGAGCTCGTCCTGGGTGAGCGCGTCGAAGACCACGATCTCGTCGAGCCGGTTGAGGAACTCCGGCTTGAACGACGCGCGTACGGTGGCGAGCACCGACTCCTTCTTCTTGTCCGGGTCGAGCGTCGGGTCGACCAGGTAGCCGGAGCCGAGGTTGCTGGTCAGGACCAGCAGCGTGTTGCGGAAGTCGACGGTGCGGCCCTGGCCGTCGGTCAGGCGGCCGTCGTCGAGGACCTGGAGCAGGATGTCGAAGACCTCGGGATGCGCCTTCTCGACCTCGTCGAGCAGCACCACGCTGTAGGGACGCCGGCGCACCGCCTCGGTGAGCTGCCCGCCCTCGTCGTACCCGACGTAGCCGGGCGGGGCTCCGACCAGGCGCGACACCGAGTGCTTCTCGGAGTACTCGCTCATGTCGATGCGGACGATCGCCCGCTCGTCGTCGAAGAGGAAGTCGGCCAGCGACTTCGCGAGCTCGGTCTTGCCGGTGCCGGTCGGGCCGAGGAAGAGGAAGGAGCCGGTCGGCCGGTTGGGATCGGCGATGCCGGCACGGGAACGGCGTACGGCGTCGCTCACGGCACGCACGGCGTCCTTCTGGCCGATCAGCCGCTCGCCGATCACGTCCTCCATCCGGAGCAGCTTGGCGGTCTCGCCCTCGAGCAGCCGGCCGGTGGGGATGCCGGTCCAGGCCTCGACGACGTCGGCGATCTGCTCGGCACCGACCTCCTCGCCGACCAGCGGCTCCGGCTCGGAGCCATCGGTCTCCTCGACCTTCGCGATCTGCTGCTCCAGCGCCGGGATCCGGCCGTAGAGGATCTCGCTGGCCGCTTCGAGGTTGCCCTCGCGGGTCAGCTTGTCGGCCTCCATCCGCAGCTGGTCGAGCTGGCGGCGCAGCTCGCCCTCGCCCTCGAGCGAGGTCTTCTCGCGTTCCCAGCGGGCGTCGAGGCCGCGCAGCTCCTCCTCCTTGTCGGCGAGGTCCGCGCGGAGGGCCGCGAGCCGCTCGACCGACGCGTCGTCGGTCTCCTTCTCGAGCGCGAACTCCTCCATCTTCAGCCGGTCGACCTGACGACGGAGCTGGTCGATCTCCTCCGGGGAGGACTCGATCTCCATCCGTAGCCGGGACGCGGCCTCGTCGATGAGGTCGATCGCCTTGTCCGGCAGCTGCCGCCCGGTGATGTAGCGGTCTGACAGCGTGGCGGCGGCGACCAGGGCGGCATCGGTGATGCGGACGCCGTGGTGCGCTTCGTACTTCTCCTGGATGCCGCGCAGGATCTGGATGGTGTCCTCGACGGTGGGCTCCCCGACGAAGACCTGCTGGAACCGGCGCTCCAGGGCGGGGTCCTTCTCGATCCGCTCGCGGTACTCGTCGAGCGTGGTCGCGCCGATCATGTGCAGCTCGCCGCGGGCCAGCATCGGCTTGAGCATGTTGCCGGCGTCCATCGCGGAGTCGCCGCCGGCGCCCGCGCCGACGACCGTGTGCAGCTCGTCGATGAAGGTGATCACCTGGCCGCCGGCGTCCTTGATCTCCTCGAGCACGGCCTTGAGCCGCTCCTCGAACTCGCCGCGATACTTCGCCCCGGCCACCATCGCGGCCAGGTCAAGGCTGAGCAGGCGGCGGCCCTTGAGCGAGTCCGGTACGTCGCCCTCGACCACCCGTTGGGCGAGCCCCTCGACCACGGCGGTCTTGCCGACGCCGGGCTCACCGATGAGCACGGGGTTGTTCTTGGTACGCCGGGACAGCACCTGGACGACCCGGCGGATCTCGGCGTCGCGGCCGATGACCGGGTCGAGCCTGCCCTCCTCGGCGGACCTGGTCAGGTCGACGCTGTACTTCTCCAGCGCTTCGTAGGTCGACTCGGCGTCCTGGCTGGTGACGCGGCGGTTGCCTCGCACCGCGGTCAGCCCGTCGCGCAGCCCGGACTCGGTGAGCCCTGCCTCCTTGAGCAGCTTCTGCGCCGAGGCTGTGCCGTTGTCTGGGACACCGGCGAGGGCGATGAGCAGGTGCTCGGAGGCGACGTACTCGTCCTTCATCGACTGCGCGAGGTCGAGCGCAGCGGCGAGCACGCGGGTGAGCGCCGCGGACGCGCCGGGCTGCTGGACGGTGCTGCCCGTGGCCCGTGGCAGTGCCGTCATGACGGACTCGGCCTGCCCGAGCAGCACCCGGGGGTCGACGCCGGCCTTGCTCACCAGCGTCCCGGCGGTGCCCTCGGCGTCGCGGAGCAGCGCGACGAGCAGGTGCACGGGCTCGGTCGACGTGTTGCCCGCGGTGGTCGCGGCGAGCTGGGCGGCCTCGATCGCCGCGCGGCTGCGGGTGGTGAACTTCTCGGCGCCGAACTGGCTCATGTGTTGTCTCCTGGGGGCTGGGGCCGGTGCGATGGTGGGGGTTACAAGGAGCGGCCGCGGCGCCAGACCACGACCGACTGGCCGCGCTCGGGTGGGCGTACGGCGGGGACCCGCGTGCCGGAGGACTGCTGCGGCCGCCCCGAGGCCGCCTGGCGCAGTGCCTCGCGGGTCGCCTCGAGCTCGGCGAGCAGCTCCTCGTTTCGCGACGAGAGGGCCGCGAGGCGGTTCTCCAGCTCGAGGATGCGGCGTACGCCCTCGATGCCGATGCCGGCCGAGGTCAGGTCCGAGATCTCGCGGAGCAGGTCGATGTCGCGCGCGGAGTAGCGCCGACCGCCACCGCCGGTGCGGCCGGGCCTGATCAGTCCCATCCGCTCGTAGGTGCGCAGCGTCTGCGGGTGCAGGCCGGTCAGCTCGGCCGCGACGCTGATCACGAAGACGGCAGCGTCGGGGGACGGGGCCCCGAAGAACGGCTGCCGGTTGCTCATGGCTTTTCCGCCCTGCGTGAGCAGGTGCCTCCGTGCGTCACGCCGGCACAACCCGCGGAAGGACGGCCGCCTCGCGCTAGCGCGTCCCCCGCGTCGTTCCGTGGGGTGGTCATGAGCCCGCGTCCCCGAACAGGTTGGCGCGCAGCGACTCTTCGTTGCCGGCGGCCCGATAGGCGTCGACGGCGGCCCGCGCCTCGGGGTTCAACGCGCCGGGCACCTGGACCTGCACGGTGGCGAGGAGGTCGCCCATCGTGCCGTCCTTCCTGCGCGATCCCTTGCCGCGGATCCGGAACGTCCGGCCGTTGGGCGTGCCGGCCGGGACCTTCACCGTGACCGGGCTCCCGCCCATCGTCGGGATCTTGATCTCGGCCCCGAGCGCCGCCTCGTCGAACGAGATCGGTACGTCGAGGGTGAGGTTGTCGCCCTTGCGTCCGAACAACCGGTGCTTCGAGACCTGCACCGTCACGTAGAGGTCGCCGGCCGGACCGCCGTTGACGCCGGCCGAGCCCTTGCCCTTGAGCCGGATCCGCTGGCCGTCCTTCACCCCGGCCGGGATCCGCGCCTGGATGCTGCGCGCGGAGAGGCCGTGGCCGCTTCCGTGGCAGGTCGGGCACGCCTCGTCGTAGATGAGCTGCCGACCGCCGCACTTGGGGCAGGTCTCGTTCAGCGAGAACGCACCTCCACCGACGGTGTTGACGATGAAGCCTGCGCCCTCACACTCCGGGCAGATGTGCGGGCGAGTGCCGGGCTTGCCGCCGGTACCACTGCAGTCGGGGCACGGCGCGTCGGAGGTCAGCCGCAGCGAGATGGTGACGCCGTCGATCGCGTCGGTGAAGCCGATCGTCGCGGTGGTCTCCGCGTCGGCGCCCTTCTGCGGCCGCGTCTGGGTCTGGGTTCGGCCGCGCCCGAAGCCGCCGAAGAGGTCGCCGAACATGTCGCCGATACCGCCGCCACCGCCGGCGCCGCCGCGGTCCCGCAGCAGGTCGTCGAGGTTGAAGCCGCCGCCGCCACCGAAGCCGCCACCACTCTGCCAACCATGGGCGCCCGAGCCGTAGAGCTCGCGCATCTCGTCGTACTTCTTGCGCTTCTCGGGGTCACCGATGACGTCGTAGGCCTCGGCGACCGTCTTGAACTTGTCGTGCTTGGCGTCGTCGCCCGGGTTGGAGTCGGGGTGGTTGGCGCGCGCCAGCTTGCGGTAGGCCTTCTTGATCTCGGCGTTGGTCGCGTCCTTCTTCACGCCGAGCTCGGCGTAGAAGTCCTTCTGGGCCCAGTCGGCCCGGAACCCCTCCGTGGTGGCCATGCGCGCACCTCCCCTCTGCTACTCGTCGTCGTCGTTCGGTACGTCGTCCGCTGCACTGGTCTCGGACGGCACGGCCGGCTCTTCTTCCTCGGCCGGCTCGGTCGGACCCGACACCGGGTCGACCACCAGGACCTGGGCGGCCCGGACCACCCGGTCGCCGATCCGGTAGCCGGCCTTGGCGATCACCTTGCAGGTGGTCACCGTGACGTCCGGGTCCTCGCCGATGTGGCTCAGCGCCTGGTGGAACATCGGGTCGAACGGGTCGCCGACCGCTCCGAACTTCACCAGGCCGACACCGGCCAGGATCCGCTCGAGCTGCTCGGCCACGGCCCTGAAGCCACCGTCCAGCTCGCCGTGCTCGCGGGCTCGGTCGATGGTGTCCATCACGTCGGTGATAGGAGCGAGCGCGGCGTACGTCGCGTTCTGCTTCACGAGCTCGCGGTCCCGATCGACCCGCCGCTTGTAGTTGAGGTACTCCGCCTGGACCCGCTGGAGGTCGGCAGTCCGCTCCGCCAGCTGGATCTGCAGCTCGGTGAGGTCATCCTCCTCGACGGAAGGCTGCGCCATCACCGGCTCCTCCTCGACCTCGGTCTCGTTCGCCATCTCAGAAGCCGACTCCGGGAAGGAGCCCGCCTGCGCGGGCTCCTCCCCCGGGGTCACGTCCTCATGGGGCGTGTCGGTCACTTGTTCTCGCCCTCGTCGGAGCTGCCGGAGTCGTCCGCGGCCTGGGTGTCGTCGCCCTCGGTGGGCTCGTCGACGATCTCGGCGTCGACCACGTCGTCGTCGGACTCACCGGTTGCACCGGTGCTGCCGCCGGCGGCCGCGGAGTCGGCCTCGGCCGCGGCGTACATCGCCGCACCCATCTTCTGGCTCGACTCGCCCAGCTTGGTCACGCCGGAGCTGATCTCCTCGGCCGAGGCCTCGGCGTTCTCCAGCGTGGCCTTGAGCGCGTCGACGTCGGCCTGGACCTCGGTCTTGACGTCGTCGGGAACCTTGTCGGTGTTGTCGGCCAGGAACTTCTCGGTCGTGTAGACGAGCTGGTCGGCCTGGTTGCGGGTCTCGACGGCCTCGCGGCGCGCCGCGTCGTCGGCGGCGTACTGCTCGGCCTCCTTGACCATCCGGTCGATCTCGTCCTTGCCCAGCGCCGAGCCACCGGTGATCGTCATCGACTGCTCCTTGCCGGAGGCCTGGTCCTTTGCGTGGACCTGGACGATGCCGTTGGCGTCGATGTCGAAGGTCACCTCGATCTTCGGCACACCGCGCGGAGCCGGCGGGAGGCCGGTCAGCTCGAAGTTGCCCAGCGGCTGGTTCTGCGACCACATCGGCCGCTCGCCCTGGGCCACCTTGATCTCCACCGACGGCTGGTTGTCGTCGGCGGTCGTGAAGATCTCGGAGCGCTTCGCGGGGATGGTGGTGTTGCGCTCGATCAGCGTGGTCATCACGCCGCCCTTGGTCTCGATGCCCAGCGACAGCGGGGTCACGTCGAGCAGGAGGACGTCCTTGACCTCACCCTTGAGCACGCCGGCCTGCAGCGAGGCACCGACCGCGACGACCTCGTCGGGGTTGACGCCCTTGTTGGGCTCCTTGCCGTTGAGCAGCTCCTTGACCAGGTCGGTCACCGCGGGCATGCGGGTCGAGCCGCCGACGAGGACCACGTGGTCGATGTCGGGGATCGCGACGCCACCGTCCTTGAGCACGGCCTTGAACGGCTCGCGGGTGCGGTCGAGCAGGTCGGAGGTCATCTTCTGGAACTCCGCGCGGGTCAGCTTCTCCTCGAAGTGCAGGGGCCCGGACTCACCGTGGGTGATGTAGGGCAGGTGCACCGTGGTCTCGCTGGACGCCGAGAGCTCGATCTTGGCCTTCTCCGCGGACTCCTGGAGACGCTGCTTGGCGATCTTGTCCTGGGACAGGTCGAGGCCGTTGTTGTCCTTGAACTTCTTGACCATCCAGTCGACGATCCGCGAGTCCCAGTCGTCGCCGCCGAGGAGGTTGTCACCGGAGGTCGCCTTCACCTCGATCGTGGAGAAGCCGTCGTCGTCCTTGCCCACCTCGAGCAGGGAGACGTCGAAGGTGCCGCCACCGAGGTCGAAGACCAGGATGGTCTGGTCGCCGTCGCCCTTGTCGAGGCCGTAGGCCAGCGCAGCAGCGGTCGGCTCGTTGACGATCCGCTGGACGGTGAGGCCCGCGATCTCGCCGGCCTCCTTGGTGGCCTGCCGCTGCGAGTCGGAGAAGTACGCCGGCACGGTGATCACCGCGTCGGTCACGGTCTCGCCGAGGTAGGCCTCCGCGTCGCGCTTGAGCTTCTGGAGCACGAACGCGCTGATCTGCTGAGGGGTGAATGTCTTGTCGTCGATGGTGACCGACCAGTCCGTGCCCATGTGCCGCTTGACCGACCGGATGGTCCGGTCGATGTTGGTCACCGCCTGGCGCTTGGCGACCTCGCCGACCAGCACCTCGCCGTTCTTGGCGAAGGCCACGACCGAGGGAGTGGTCCGGGCGCCTTCGGCGTTGGCGATGACGGTGGGTTCGCCACCTTCGAGGACGGCGACGACGCTGTTGGTCGTGCCGAGGTCGATGCCGACCGCTCGTGCCATGTTGTTGCTCCTTGCGTCTGTGGGGTTGAGTCCAGTCGACTCAACTTTGCTCACTCGGCTCAACGCTACTCGGTCGCCATCGTGTTCCCGAACTCGGCAGGAATTTTCCGAGCACCGTCCGCGGCTGAGTACGGTCGAGCGGGTGAGGAGTCGCGTGCTGGCCGCGGTCGCGGCAGGGGCGCTGCTCACCGGCTGCACCGGGGAGGACTCCCCCGACCCGGCGCCGCCCTCGGCCGCGCCGTCGGTCGCGTCGGGAACGCCCACCTCGACGACGTCCCCGTCCACGTCGCCGACCACGACACCCACCACGACACCCACCACGACACCGACGGCAGCCCCGGTGCCCCGCGCCGACCCCGACGAGGTCCGCGCCGCAACCGCGATGGCTGCGGTCCAGCACCTGGCCGGCGTGATCGGTCCGCGGCCGGGCACCTCGCCGGCGTACTTCCGCGCCGCGAGGTGGGTCGAAGCGAGGCTGGGCGAGCTCGGCTGGACCGTGGAGCGGCAGCGGTTCCGTGCCCCGGCCGGGTTCTCGGTCGCCGGCCCGACCGAAGGCCTGCCGGTCGAGGCAGGACCCTCCGTCAACCTGATCGCCACGCGCGGCGACGTGGTCCCCGGGGAGCCGTGGCTCGCGGTGGGCGCCCACCTCGACACGGTGCCGACGTCTCCGGGCGCGGAGGACAACGCCTCGGGCATCGGCGTGCTGCTGGCGGCGGCCGAGGCACTGGCCGGCCACCGCACCCGGCTTCCGGTGGTGCTGGTGGCGTTCGGCTCGGAGGAGCCCCGCGGGGAGTCGGACTCGGACCACCACTTCGGTTCGACGGCGTATGTCGACTCGCTCACCCGGGCCGAGCGCCGGACCCTGCGCGGCATGGTCGCCATGGACCGGGTGGGGGTCGGCGACGTGGTGCCGGTCGGCTCGGCGTACGAGCCGGATGCGTTGTCAGCCGAGCTTCGCGTGGCGGCCCGCAGGGCCGGGGTGCCGACGCTGGTCGACACCGACCAGAAGTCCAGCGACCACTGGTCGTTCGTCCAGGAGGGGATGCCGGGTGCCCGGCTCGGCAGCACGTCGTACGCCGAGTACCACTCCGCGCAGGACCTGCCCTCGGTCGTCGATCCGGCCCAGCTCGAGCGGACAGCCCGTGTCGTGGTCGCCTGGTTGGCGCGGTAGTCCGTGAACAAACGGCCCCTGGATCAGGGGTCTGGGGGCCGTTGAATCACGGACTACCCCGCGTAGGGCCCCGTGCTGGTCGACCACACGTCGGCGAGCACGTCGGCGCCGGCCACCCGGCGCGGGGCGAAGGAGCCGGCATCCATCCGGTAGGGCAGCAGCCGGATCGCCTTGAGCTCGGCCCCCCAGAACGTCGCTTCGAGGACGACGCCCTCCAGGGTCTCGGTCATGAAGCCACCTCGGGGGTCGGGAATGTCGTCCATGTCGAAGACGAAGTTCCCGAGGGAGTGCAGGACCGGCACGCCGTGCACGGCGTCCATCCCCTGCACCCAGTGCGGATGGCCGCCGACGACCAGGTCGGCGCCGGCAGCGACCAGCCGGCGGGACACCGTGCGCTGCACCGGCTCGGGGACGTGGGTGTACTGCGTGCCCCAGTGCGGGAGCACCACCACGACGTCCACCTTCCGCTCCGCCGCCCGGACAGCGCGCTCGACGCTCGTGAGGTCGGCCTCGACCAGCGGGCCGGTGCGTGGCGGCATCCGGACCGACAGCGCTCCCGGGCTCGTCGCTGTCGCCTGCGCGGTCTCGCCGATCGCGTTGAAGCCGAGGAACGCGAACGTCGTCCCGTCCGGCGTCGACAGCACGGCCGGGTCAGCCGCCTCGGCCAGGTCGTCACCCGCCCCGAACGGCTGGATCCGGCTCCCCCGGAGGGTGCTCACCGTCTGTCTCAGCGCCCGCTCGCCGTAGTCGCCGGTGTGGTTGTTGGCCAGCGACAGGGCGTCGTACCCGACGTCCTCGAGCACCGGCACCAGCGCCGGACTGCCCCCGAACGAGTCGTTGTTCGGCTGCTGCGGCTCGCCGTCGGTCGACAGCGTGCTCTCGAGGTTGCCGACGGTGAGGTCCGCGCCGCGCAGGAGCCTCCGCAGGGGTGCCAGTGCGGCGACCGGGTCAGGGACGTCCCGTACGAGCATCACGTCCCCGCTGACGACCACCGTGGCCGCGCCCTCGTGGTCGCGGACCGGGTCGCTGCCGTCCACCGTGGCGGCCACCACGGTCGGCCCGACCTGGCTCAGGGGTACGACGCCCACCGCGGCGGGGTCGCGCTCGACCGCCCGCACGCTGCGCGCGACCCCGGGCGTGCCGCGGCGGGCGACCAGGTCGGCGGCTTGCTGCGCGGTGAGCCTGAGCTGGGGCCGCGTGGCGTGCGCGATCACCACGAGCGGGTCGTCCTCGCCCGATGGGGTCGGTGGGTCGGCCGAGGGCGCCGGCTCCGGCGCCGGCGCGCTCGTGGCCGGACCAGTCGGCGAGGCCGCCGGGTCGGCCGGGTCGGCGTCGGTCGCGGGCTCGTCGCAGCCCGCGAGCAGCATCGCGACTGCCGCCAGGGCAAGCGCCGGCCTGCGGTCCATGTCCCGATCCTCGCGCTCCGGTCAAGACCGGACTTGTGGATTCGCCCTCGACCGGCTCGCCGGACCTTTAGCCTTTCGTAGGACAGGAGGTGGCCCAGTGGGTCGAATGCGCGCGCCCCTTGTGGTCGCGCTCCTGTGGACGGGGACCGCAGCGTTGGTGGTCGCGCATCTCGTGGGGCCGGCCGGCCCGTTCGCAGACGCGACGTACCTCACCGCGATCTTCGCCGGTCCGGCGATCGCGTGGCTGGGGACGTGGTGGACCCCTGGGCGCAAGCTGATCCCGGTGCTCATCAGCTCCGGGCTGACGGCCGCCGCGCTCGGAGACTTCATCTGGCTCGCCTACACCTGGGCCGGGCTCGAGCCCGACGTGTCGCTCGCCGACATCCCCTACTACGCGGGCTACCTCGGGCTGGGCGCGGCGATGCTCGTGATCGTCGTGCAGCACCGCCAGGACGCCCGGCGCGTGGACGTCGACGCCGCCATCGACGCTCTGACGGTGGTCGCGGTGAGCGTGCTGGTCCTCTGGAGCGTCGCCGTCCATGGCATCGTCACCGACTCGTCGATGTCGGCGGTGACGCGCGCTGTCCTCGCGGGCTACCCCGTGACCGACGCCGTACTGCTGGCGCTGGTGCTCCGGGTCCTCTCGGTGCGCCGCCACCGAGCCGTCCTGGGGTTCAGCTTCGCGGTCGGCGTGGCCCTGTGGCTCGTCTCCGACCTCGGCTACCTCCTGTTCCTGGTCTCGGACACGGTGGCGGTCATCCTCGACGTCGGCTGGATGGTCGCCGGCATCCTGATCGCCACCTCCACGTGGCGGCGTCCGCGCCCGACGCCCGCGGAAGCGGAGCCCGAGCAGGTGCGGGCACCCCTGGGACAGCTGGGCCTCGCCCTCCTACCGCTCCTGGTCCCCCCGGTCCTGCTCGTCGTCATCTACGCCCGCGGGGAGGAGGTCCGCCCCGCCGACGGGGTCGTCGGGATGCTCATCCTGATCGCGGTGACCTTCGTCCGGATGGCTCGTCTCCTGCAGTCCCAGACCAGGGCCCGCCAGGACCTCGCAGTTGCCCGCGATGCCGCACTGGAGGCGTCCCGGGCGAAGTCGACGTTCCTCGCCACGATGAGCCACGAGATCCGCACGCCCATGAACGGCGTGATCGGCCTCAACGACCTGCTGCTCACCACCGAGCTCGAGCCGTTGCAGCGGCAGTACGCCGAGGGGGTGCGCGGCGCGGGACAGGCACTGCTCGGTGTCATCAACGAGATCCTCGACTTCTCGAAGATCGAGTCCGGCCATCTCGAGCTGGAGGACATCGACTTCGACCTCGTTGCCCTCGTCGAGGGCGTCGCCGAGATCGTCAGCGAGCCGGCCCGCACCAAGGACCTCGAGCTGCTCGCGTACTGCTCTCCGGACCTCCCACCTGCGCTGCGCGGCGACCCGGCCCGGATCCGCCAGGTGTTGTTCAACCTGGCCGGCAACGCGGTGAAGTTCACCGCCGAGGGTGAGGTGGTCGTCCGGGCGTGGCTGGCGGAGCGGGACGCCGATCAGCTGGTGGTCCGCTTCGAGGTGTCCGACACCGGTATCGGCGTGGCCGCCGAGGACGCCACCCGGATCTTCGAGACCTTCTCGCAGGCCGACTCCTCCACGACCCGCAGGTACGGCGGCACCGGGCTCGGACTCGCCATCTCACGCCAGCTCGTTGCTGCGATGGGCGGCGAGATCGGCGTGGAGAGCGAGCCCGGCGCCGGCAGCACCTTCTGGTTCACGGTCCCGCTCACCAACGCCCACGACCCCGAGGTGGTGACCGCGCCCCGGTCGGCGGTGACCCTCGCCGCGCTGCGCGTGCTGGTGGTGGACGACAACGCGACGAACCGCACGATCCTCCACGACCAGCTCGCCCACTGGGGCGTGGCTGTCGACGTGGTGGACGGCGCCCTGGCCGGGCTCGACCGACTGGGCGAGGCCGCCGGCGAGGGCAGGCCGTACGACCTGGCCGTCCTCGACCTGTGCATGCCGGACCTCGACGGGCTGGAGCTGGCCCGTCGCATCTCCGCGACGCCCAGCATCTCGGGCACGCGGCTCGTCCTCATGACGTCCGGGCCGGAGATCAGCCGTGCCGAGGCGGCTTCCGCCGACATCGCGACCGCGCTGACCAAGCCGGTCCTCATGAGCCGTCTGCGCAGCACCTTGGAACAGGTGATCGCGGCCGCTCCCGCCCGCACGCCGCGCGTGGAGTCCGCAACGGCGGGGGCCACCGGGCAACGGGTCCTGGTCGTGGACGACAACGAGGTCAACCAGCTGGTGGCGGCGGGCATCCTGCGCCACCTCGGATACGCCGTCGAGATCGCCGAGGACGGCGCCAAGGGCGTAGCCGCGGCGATCGCTTCCCGGTTCCACGCGATCCTGATGGACGTGCAGATGCCCGAGCTGGACGGCTACGCGGCCACCGCCGAGATCCGGCGCCTGGAAGGCACCACCCGCCACACGCCGATCATCGCGATGACGGCCACCGCCAGCGACGAGGAGCGCGGACGCTGCCTCGCCGCCGGCATGGACGACTACCTGACCAAGCCGATGCGGCGTGCCGACGTGGCGACCGTCCTCTCGGCCTGGGTGCCCTCTGCCTGAGCGGACCGGACATCGGGCGCCGGCTCAGACCGCGGCAGCCCGCAGCCGGAGCCCGACGTCCACCAGCTCCACCCGGGGCAGGTCCGGCACGTCGGTCAGCGGGATCCACCGCGCCTCGTCGGTGCTGCCGTCCACCTCGTGGCGCAGCTCCCCGCCGACGATCGTCGCCTCGAAGACCACCCGGATCCCTCGGAACCAGCCGTCTCGGGGGACGGTGCGCTCCTCCGGCGGGATCACGATCGTGGCCACGCCGAGCACCCGACCGAGCTCGACGTCGTAGCCGGTCTCCTCGCGGAGCTCGCGGACCGCGCCCTCCTCGACGGTCTCGTTCAGCTCGACGCCGCCACCGGGCAGCGTCCACAAGGGCTCGTCGCTCTCGTTCCAGAGCGCGAGCAGCGCACGGTCGCGGTCGTCGACGATCAGGGCGTACGCCGCCAGCCGGGACTCGTACTCCGTGTAGTGCAACAACGGTGCGGCCACGGGTCCACCCTTGCAGGCGGAATGAACGCCGCGCGCGTCGGTTAAGGACAGGTATGACCGTCCCCACGCTGACCCTGAACAACCAGACCGAGATCCCCCAGCTGGGCTTCGGCGTCTTCCAGGTGCCGCCGGCGCAGACCGCCGAGGTGGTGAGCCAGGCGCTCCAGGTCGGCTACCGGCACATCGACACCGCGCAGATGTACCAGAACGAGCAGGAGGTCGGTGAGGCGCTGAAGGCCTCGGACGTCTCGCGCGAGGAGCTCTGGATCACGAGCAAGCTCAACAACGGCTACCACCGGCCCGACGACGCCCGCCGAGTCTTCGACGAGACCCTGGCCAAGCTCGGGCTCGAGCAGATCGACCTGTTCCTCATCCACTGGCCGCTGCCGACGCTGTACGACGGCGACTACGTCTCGACGTGGCGGACCCTCATCGAGTTCGTCGAGGACGGGCGGGCCCGCTCGATCGGCGTCTCGAACTTCCAGCCGGAGCACCTCGACCGGATCGTCGCCGAGACCGGCGTCGTACCAGCTGTCAACCAGATCGAGCTGCACCCCTACTTCACGAACGAGGCGGCCCGGGAGGCGAGCCACCGGCACGGCATCCTGGTCGAGTCCTGGTCCCCGATCGCGCAAGGCGCCGTCCTCGACGACGAGGCCATCGGCAAGATCGCCGCCGCCCACGGCAGGACGGCCTCGCAGGTGACCCTGCGCTGGCACCTGGACCGCGGCGACATCGTCTTCCCGAAGACGACGCACCGGGAGCGGATGGAGGAGAACTTCGCGCTCTTCGACTTCGAGCTCACCCCCGACGAGATCGCGGCGATCAGCGCGCTCGACCGAGGCGAGGCCGGCCGCACCGGCCCGAACCCGGACACCTTCGCCTACATCCCGCGCTGAAGCGCACACGGGACACCACCACCGCTGGTCGAGCCTGTCGAGACCACCGCAGCGTCGGGCTGGAGATGGCACACCGACTCAGGTCTGTGGCCAGGTGCCAGCGTGGGCTGCGGAAGGTTTCGACCCGCCGGGTGCGAGCTCGTTCCTCGCTCGCCCGGCTTGCTCAACCTCCTCGTCGAAGACCCGCTTCCCTTCGCTCAGCGGATCTTCACTCGGACCTCGTTGGAGACGTCGGGGCCGCTGGTGTCGCGGACGCGGAACTTGTTGATGCCGTGCTGGGCGGTCTGGACGTAGGTCGAGAACGTCTCACCACTGACACTGGCGTCCACCGGGAAGTCCTTCCACTTGTCGTTCTCGAACCGCTGGACCTGCACCACGGCGCCCTCACCCCCCGGGTAGACACCGGTCAGGTAGATCTCCTCCATCGGACCGACCTCCGTCACGGCTGCCGACAGCGAGATGGCGAACTGCGGCGGCGCCTCGGAGGACGCCGTTCCGGTCGGGGTCTGCTCGCCGGGCTGCAGCGTGATCTGAGGTCCGGTCTCCTCCGGCCCGGTGTCCGACGGCTTGGGGAGGTACATCGACTGCTGGCTCGACGCCGTACCGTCGTCGTCTCCACCGCCGAGGCCGAGCATCGAGCTGGCCGCCAGCGCACCGCCGCTCACCAGGATCCCGACCACCACGCCCACGCCCACGAGTGCGGCGAGGCCGGAGGCGATCGGGTGGCCTTCGTCGTCGTTCAACGCCGAGGTCCTTCCGTGGACGGGATGTCGCGGTTACGACGCCATTCTCGGTCAGGATCCCCCAGCGTTCCAATTAGCCACCCTGAACGAGCCGCAACGACTCTGGTGTGATGGCCGCATGCAGAACCCGCTGGCCAAGCAGCGCGCCCTCCTCGCACTGCGGGCCCAGGCGGCACGCTGGCTGGCCGAGTACGACGCGGCGCTGGTCGCGCGTGGGCTCGGTTTCACCCCCGAGGACGTCGCCGCCGTCGAGGCATCGCACCGGGCCCGCCCCGCGCCGACGGAGAAGGCGGGCCCCGGCACGTTCGTCGCGGCGGTCTGGGTCGGGCTGAAGGCGACGTTCAAGAGCTATCCGGGGGAGCTGGGGGCCGACGACCCGAAGCTCGCCCCGGTCGCCGGACTCTCCTTCCCGGCGTACGCCACCGCCGCGGCCGCGATCGGCTGGGCGACCGACGACGCGGCCCTCGTCGCGCGGGTCACCGCCGCGCTGGGGGTCACCCCTGCCGACTGGGAGGCCGCGATCGAGGGCTGGACCGAGCGGATCAAGGACGACGTCGTGATCGCGACGATGTACGGACAGCTGTTCGCCCAGGTCAAGGACCTCCCTCGGAAGCAGGACGAGCCGGGCTGATCGGTTCTCCTGGTTGCGAGCGCAGCGAGTGCGCCCCGCGATCGGCACGGGCCCCGGCCGAAGCTCGCGGGGGTAATGTGCGGCCGCATGCCTCAGGACCCCGCGGCGATGGGCCGCGCAATTCAGGCGATCATGGCGCAGGCGGGAGCGTGGGTGGCGCAGTACAAGAGCGACCTCACCGCCCGCGGACTGGGCTTCACGTCCGACGACCTGGCTGCGATCACCGCGTCCGCGACCGCCCACCCGCTGCCGCCCTCCGGCGCGACGGCGAGCGAGGCCGACATCGCCGAGATGGAGCAGGTCCGTCAGGCGGCGCTCGAGACCGTCTACCCGGAGACCGGGTTCGCAGCCGACGACCCAAAGCTCGCGCCCGTGGGCATGCCGCTGGTGACCTATGCCGTGGCCGCGAAGGCGGTCGGCTGGGCCAACGAGGACGACGCCCTCATCCAGCGAGTGGTCACGGCGCTCGGCCACACCCGCCAGGACTACGACGCGGCGGGCGCCCACTGGACGCCCCTCCTCAAGACCGACATGGCGGTCGCGACCCTCTACGGCCAGCTGTTCGCGAACGTCGGCGACCTGCCGGTCAAGTCGGCCTGAGTCGCTCCGCCGGTGCGGTCACCCGTGCTTGGGGCTCGGGATCTCGTCGGTGGCGAGCACGCCGCCGGCGGCCAGCCAGGCGCCCACCACGCGGGCGGCGTCGCGCCGCGGGTTGTAGATGTCCTCCTCCGAGGACCACAGGTGGTCGCCGGCGTAGACGAGCCGTGTCCAGTTCGGGAACCAGAACGGCTCGCCGTCCGGGTCCGTCGGGTGGTCGAGCAGGTTCTTGATGAGTACGACGACGGTGCCGTTGTCCTCGTCGTACGCCGCCCAGCCCTGCGGGAACCGCATGTGCGGGAACGGCGCCATCACCTTCTGGATCCACTCCCGCACCGACTCGCGGCCGTCCAGCTCGCCGTACGCGTGCTCGACGTAGTGGACGTCCTCGGTGAACAGGTCCGCGAACGGGCTCCAGTCGCCGGTGGCCGAGCAGCGCTGGACCACGGTCGTGTAGTGCGCGAGCGCGGCCTCGAGCTCGGCCCTCGTGAACGCTGGCATCAGATGTTCTGCCTCCAGACCACTTCTTCGCGCAGCTGGCGACTGCGCCAGCCGTCCGGCGTCCGCGTCATCGTGTGGTGGTAGACGCCGCCGAACTCGACCAGCTTGCTGCCGCCTCTGCCGTCGTCCATCGGCATGGGGTTGTGGAAGTATGCCGACACCTCCGCGCTGTCGCCGTCCAGCCGGATCTCGACCTGGCCGAGCGTGTGCATCCGCTTCGGGAAGAACGCCGGCAGCATCTCGGCCAGCCACGGCTTCACGTCGGGGAAGGCCGCCGCGATCCCGCCGGACTCGGTGTAGTCGATCTGCGCGTCCCGCGTGAACACCGTGTCGAGCCTGTCCCAGTCCCCGGTGTCGATGGCGCGCGTGTAGCGGACCAGGACGTCGGTGATCTCCGCACGGTCGCTCAGCTCCTGCAGGTCCACGCCGGGCAGGATCGCACAGAACTGGAACGCGTTCTAGGTCTTGCTCGATGGTTGAGGAGGGCGCTCAGCGCCCGTCTCGAAACCTCTGACGCCAGCGCTGGGACGCACGTACGCCGCAGCCCGACCTACGGGGTTTCGAGACGCTCCCTAGCGGGAGCTCCTCAACCACCGACGACTCAGCAGATGTCGCCGGTACCGGCCCACGGGCGCCAGTGCTTGCCGACCGGGCCGCCGGGTCGGTGCGCCACGCGGAACTCCAGCCGGGTGTACGCCGCGGTGCCGTCCTGGCAGGTGCCGAGCGCCTCGGCGCGGAGCACGATCCGGCCGGGCCTCGCGTAGTAGCCGCCCTCGGGGCGGAGCAGCCAGGTCACGCCGCGGCCCGTCGCGGTTGAGGAGCCCCAGTGCCGCCAGACGAGCTTCGCGACCGCGCCGGACGGGTCGCCGCCGTTGAACACGTGCTGCGGATGAGCCTTGCCCCAGCCCCGGCCTTCGGGGGCGTAGTGCGACGGCGAGCCGAGCATCGGCTGGTCGTCGGCGGCGGCCGTGACCGGCGTGAGGGTTGCCGCCAGGAAGACGGCGGCCAGCAGCGGAGTGGACAAGACGACGAGTCGGAGGGAACGCACATCTCAAGGACGCTGGAGGGCCGGCCGGGGTTGCCGGCCTGCGGTCACGATCCAGTCTCGCCCTTTCGACGGCGGTACGCGCGAGCCGCCGCGCGGTCGTTGCAGAGCGTGCAGCAGTAGCGACGGGTGCCGCCGCGGGTGCGGTCGACGTACGCACAGCGGCAGGGGTCGCTGGCGCAGATGCCCAGCCGCGCGACACCGCGCTCGGCGACGTGAGTGGCGACCGCGACCAGGAGCCGGGCGGGCAGGTCACCGGCCGGGCCGAGGCCGGTCACCCCGAGGCCGTCGGGGAGCAGCTGGACGACGGCACCGGCCTCGAGCAGGGCTGGGTTCAGCACCACTCGCGCCTGCTCGTCGTCCGCGCTCTCGAAGACGGTCCGGATGGTGCCCCTCAGCGCCTGCAGCGTCGCCAGGTCCTCGTCGCGCTGCGAGGCGGCGAGCTCGTCGAGGTCGTTGCGCGCGAGCGCCCGGCGCCACCAGCCGAGGTCGTCGGCCATCCGGTCGGCCGGCTCCTCGAGCAGGTCCACGGAGTTGAGAAGGAGCACGGCCAGGTCGAGGTCGGTGACCGCCATCCGTAACTCCTCTCGTCAGTTGCTTGACGATTGATGCTACTGACGGTTCACTCATCACGTGAGTGCGACACCCCCGGCCGTCCCAGCACATGTCGCCGTCTTCGACGTCACGATTCCCGTGCCGGGCCAGGAACCGGTCCGGGCCTGGCTGGTCACGGAGGACGACGAACGGTGGCCGCGGCCGGGGGTGCTCTGGCTGCACTGGCTGGGCCAGCGACACAACGACCGCAGCGAGTTCCTGGCCCTCGCGGTCGCGCTCGCCGCGCGCGGTGTCGTCTCGCTGCTGCCGGCGGGCCACTTCCCGTGGGTGCCCGACCCGGAGGGCACCGCCACAGACGTCCAGCGCGTGGGCCACCAGGTGCAGTCCCACGCGGCTGCGCTCGACCACCTCATGGCCCAGCCCGGGGTCGACCCTGCCCGCATCGCCCTGGTCGGCCACGACTACGGCGGGATGTACGGCGTCCTGCTCGCCGAACGCGACGCGCGGGTCTCGGCGATGGCACTCCAGGCACCGGACACCTCCTGGGAGAACTGGTTCGCGTCGTACTGGCTCAAGCTGGACGACGACCCGCGCAAGGAGTACGCCGCCCTCTTCGCCGACCTCGAGCCCATCGACGCCGCCGCCCGGCTGGCCGGCCGACTCGGCGACCGGATGCTGCTGCAGTGGGCGGGCAACGACACGTTCGTGACCGCGGAGTCGCGGGCGGCGTACGAGCGGGCGAACCCGCGGGCGCGCAGCGTCAGCTACGACAACGCAGACCACATGCTCGACGACCGCGCCGCCGTCGACCTCGTCACGTTCCTCGAGGAGCAGCTGGGGCTCGACCGAAACTGAAACACGTTCTAGTCTGGCGCCATGCGGTTCACCTATGCCGAGGCGATGACGCAGGCGACGTTCTACGCACCCCTGGCGCAGGCCGCGGAGGCCGCCGGCTACACGAGCATGACGGTGGCCGACAGCCTGATCTACCCGCAGGAGTCCGACTCGAAGTACCCCTACACGGACACGGGGGACCGGGAGTTCCTCGACGGCAAGGAGTTCATCGAGACGATGGTGCTGTGCGCGCACCTGTTCGCGGTGACGACGACCCTGCGGCTCACACCGTTCGTGCTCAAGCTCCCGGTGCGGCCGCCGGTGCTGGTCGCCAAGCAGGCGTCGTCGATCGCCTACCTCTCGGGCAACCGGCTCGGCCTCGGCGTCGGCATCTCGCCCTGGCCCGAGGACTTCGCCGCGCTCGGCGTCTCCTGGGAGAAGCGGGGCAAGCGGATGGACGAGTGCATGGACATCCTCCGCGGCCTGACCGCAGGGGACTTCTTCGGGTACCAGGGCGAGTTCTACGACATCGAGCCGCTCAAGCAGTGCCCGGCGCCGACCGAGGAGATCCCGCTGCTGGTCGGCGGTCACGTCGACGCCGCCCTGCGCCGCGCGGTGCTGAAGGGCAACGGCTGGATGCACGCGGGAGGCGACGGCGAGGAGCTCGACCGGCTGCTCACCCGGCTCGCCGAGATCCGCAAGGAGGAGGGCGACACCCGCGACGACTTCGAGGTGCACGTGATCTCGTACGACGCCTACGACCTCGACGGCATCAAGCGGCTGGAGGACAAGGGCGTGACGGACTGCATCGTCGGCTTCCGGGTCCCCTACATCAAGGGCCCGGACCCAGAGCCGCTGGAGAAGAAGGTGGAACACCTCGAGCGCTACGCCGAGACCATTATCAGCAAGGCGAACGGGTGACCAGCACCACCAGCCCAACCCACCTAGCACCCCCGCCGACCCGGCGGTACTGCCACCCCGCGGCGCGAAGCGCCCTCAACGTGGCAGAAGCGCCGTGTCGGCGGACCTGGCACCCGCTGGAAGCGCGCGACCCAAGCCAACTGGCAGGAAGCAGCGAGCGTGACTGAACCCTGGGAGCTCACGAAACCACTGAGCCAAGCCATCGAAGAAGCCGAACAGCTCATCTTCAACGCGCCGTTCATCAAGACCGAGCAGGACCGGCTCGAGGGCTACGACTACCTCGCCGGCCGGATCCGGATGGCGATGCAGATGGCCTTCGACTACGACCTCGACCGGCCGCTTTTCGTGAACCCGACCCACCAGTTCTCCAGGCAGGGACTCGACAACCCGGACGCGATCTACTTCAACGCGTTCCTGCGTGAGGGCGTCGAGTACGTCGTCCGAGGGCGCCGCGGCACCAGCGCGGACCTGTCGTTCCAGGTGATGGGCGGGCAGTACACCGCCGACTCCGCGGCGACGAGCCTGATGGCGTTCGACGACCGGGAGCTCGACGTGCTGCCCGACGGCAGCTTCGAGTTCACCTACACGGCCGAGCCCGGCGCGAAGTCGATGATCGTCCGCGAGGTCTTCAACGACTGGGACACCGAGGAGCGCGGCACCCTCACCATCGAGCGCGCCGACAAGCTCGGGCAGCCGGCCAAGGAGCTGACCCGCGACCTGCTCGCGAAGAAGTACGACGTGGCCGCGCGCTCGCTCGTCGGCTCGATCCAGACGTGGTTCGCCTTCCCCCAGTTCTTCCAGTACAAGGAGCCGGTCAACACCCTGACCGCGCCGCAGTCGACGCCGGGCGGCCTCGCGTCGCAGCGCTCGTCGATCGGCCACTACGAGCTCGACGACGACCAGGCGCTCGTCATCACGGTGCCGCGCTGCGACGAATGCTCCTACCAGGGCGCCCAGGTGGGCTCTGACTGGTACGCCTCCACCGACTACGAGACCCACCAGACGTCGCTGACCAAGGCGCAGGCGGTGACCGACCCCGACGGCAGGATGCGGTTCGTCGTCTCCCAGCAGAACCCCGGGATCGCCAACTGGCTCGAGACCACCGGTCACCGCACCGGCGCCCTGATGCTGCGCTGGCAGCGGCTCGAGCGCGACCTGACCCAAGAGGCCGACGGCCCGACCGTCGAGGTGGTCCCGTTCGCCGACGTACGCGCACACCTGCCGCACTACGCGCCCGTCACGCGGGACGAGTACGCCGCGCGCATCGCCGCGCGTCAGCGTGCGGTCGCGCGGCGGATGATCAGCTGACGGACTCGACGGTCAACGACATCACGCAGTTCTGCTGGCCCTTGGGGCGGACATAGGTGAATCCGGCCTCCTCGTAGGACTTCCGGGTGAGGTTGTAGAGGAAGGAGTCGCTCATCTTCTTTGCCGGGTCGCGCGTGGCCATGTCGTGCGGGTAGCCCTCGACGACACCACCGCCGGCCTCCGCGATCAGCCGCACGGCGCCGCGGAGCGCGGCCCGCCCGTACCCCTGCTTGCGGTGGCTCTTCGTCACGTTGATGCAGGTGATCCGGTAGTCGGGCTGGCCGGAGTTGGACGCGGCCGTCTCGGCGTCGTACTGCTTGCGGTGGTGGATGTTGGGCAGCTCGTCGGGGCGCCCGAACTCGGCCCAGGCCACCGCGAGGTCGCCGTCGTAGACCAGCGCGGCGTGCGCGACGCCCGCCAGGACCATGCGGCGCTTGTAGTCGCGGTTGCTCTCTTCCTCGCCGCGACCGTCGGGGCGGCCGTGGTGGAAGTGGACGCACCAGCAGCCGCTGAACAGGCCTCCGGTCCGCTCGACCAGGGCCTCGAAGTCCGGCCACGTGTCAGGGGTGAGTGCCTTGATCTCGTGGTCGACCGCCGAGTCCGTCACCGGGCCAGCGTAGGAGTGGTTCCGGACGAGGCGGGTCCGGTTCTCGCTCTCGACCAAAACTGAAACACGTTCTAGTCTTGCGGCGTGACCACCTCCTCACACCACGCGACGCCGATCGCCGACGCCTACGCACCCGTTCCGCTCCTGCAGGACAAGGTCGTCGTCCTCTCCGGCGTCGGGCCAGGACTCGGCCGGTCGCTCGGTGAGGAGGCGGCCCGGATGGGCGCCGACCTGGTGCTGGTCAGCCGCACCGAGCGGCGCCTGGAGAAGATGGCCGAGGTGGTCCGCTCGCACGGCCGCCGCGCGCTCGTCGTACCGACCGACATCACCGACGAGGAGTCGCGGGTGGCGCTGGTCGAGAGGGCGGTCGCGGAGTTCGGCAAGGTCGACTGCCTCATCAACAACGCCTTCGGCATCCCGCCGATGGACCCGATCAGCACCATCAAGATCGAGGACCTGCGGGCCGCCAACGAGACCAATGTGTTCGCGCCGCTGCGCCTCTCGGCGCTGTTCGCCGATGCGCTGGCCGCCTCGCACGGCTCGATCATCATGCTCAACTCGTGCGTGGTGTTCAGCTCGCAGCCTGCGTACTCCGGCTACAAGCTCTCGAAGGGCGCGCTCGAGCACCTCGCCTCCTCGCTCGCGACCGAGCTCGGCCCGCGCGGCATCCGGGTCAACTCGGTCGCGCCGTCGTACATCTACGAGGACGTCAACAAGGGGTACTTCGACTGGCTGGCCTCCGAGGCCGGGGTCACCCACGACGACATCTACGCCGAGAAGGCCGAGCCGACCGACCTCAAGCGGCTGGCGTCGCCGGAGGAGGTCGCCCGGGCCGCGCTGTTCCTCGCCTCCGACCTGGCCTCCGCGGTGACCGGTCAGATGCTCACGGTCGACTGCGGTGAGTTCCACGACTGAGCATGGGTGGTCGCGGCTCCTCTCCCAAGACCTATCCGGCGCAATTGCGCTGGATTGGTCGCGTTTCACGCGTGAAACAAGACCTATCCAGCGCAATTGCGTGGGTTGGGACCAAGGGTAGGCGGCCGTGAGCGACAACATCATGGTGCGGGAGCGCCCGGACGTGGGGTCCTACGAGGACATCGTCGCCGCCGCGGTGCGCACCACCGGCATGTCTGACTTCGGCGACGCCTCGCACGAGGAGGGGCTGCGCGTCCTGGTCGAGGACCTCGGCTCGCCCGAGGCCGGGCTGACGCCGCGCGGCAACTACTTCCAGCGATCTGAGGTGAAGAGCGCGCTCGTCGGCCGGCTGCTGACCCAGGCTGCGTTCACCAAGCATCCCGAGCACGCCGGCGTCCGGATCGAGCGGCCGATCTTCGTGATGGGCCTCCCCCGCACCGGCACGACCGCGCTGCACCGCCTGCTGCACGCCGACCCGATGGCGCAGGGGCTGGAGATGTGGATCACCCAGTTCCCGCAGCCGCGGCCGCCGCGTGAGACGTGGGAGGACGACCCGGTCTTCGCGATGATGCAGAAGGCGTTCACCGCCCACCACGTCGAGTCGCCGGAGTACATGGGGATCCACTACATGGACGCGACCTCGGTCGAGGAGTGCTGGCGACTGTTGCGCCAGACCGGCAAGTCGAACTCCTACGAGTCGCTGGCCAACCTGCCGCGCTACTCGCAGTGGCTGCAGGACCAGGACTGGACCGACGCGTATGCGCGGCACAAGCAGAACCTGCAGCTGATCGGCCTCAACGACCAGGACAAGCGCTGGGTGCTCAAGAACCCGTCGCACCTGACCGCACTCGACGCGCTGATGACCGTCTACCCCGACGCGCTCGTCGTCTACATGCACCGCGAGCCCGTCGCGTGCATCGCGTCGTCGTGCTCACTCTCGGCGGAGACCACGGCCGGCCACTCCTCGACGTACGTCGGCGGGGTGATCGGCCGCACCCAGCTCGACCTGTGGTCGCGGGCGTTCCACGCGTTCCACGACGCGCGCCCGGCGTACGACCGGGACCAGTTCGCCGACGTGGCGTTCTCGGACCTCCGCAAGGACCCGCTCGGCGTCACCCGCGCCCTCTACGAGCAGTGGTCGCTGGACTGGACGCCCGAGGTGGAGGCCGCGATCGCCGAGATCGACCAGGAGTCGAGGTACGGCGCCGCAGCTCCGAAGCACGACTACTCGCTGGAGGACTACGGGCTCACCGAGGAGCTGGTGCGGGGGGCGTTCGACCGCTGATCTGCACCGCTGCGTCAGGCTCGCATCGTGTAGCTCACGTAGGTGACCGACCCGTTGGAACCACCGGGGCCGTTGGTGAGGATGAGCACGATCGAACTGCCGGCGGGGATCGTCACCGGCGGACCAGCGTCGCGGCACTCGGATGCGCCGGCCGGGATGGTGCACGAGAGCACGGTCTGGGCGGGCTGGCCCGGTGGTGCGGCCCGGAAACCGACACTGAAGGACTTGCCGGGATCCTGCGTGTTGGCCAACACCTGGAAGTCCGACACCCGGACGGAGACGGGCACGACGTAGCTGACCCCGACACCGTCGGTGGTCCTCCCGAAGGGGGCCATGCCCGTGACCGCGTTGGGGGCGTTGAGGAACGGACACACCGTGCACGCGGCCATCCCGAGCGTGGTCCCGGGCGGAACCGTCCCCGGCGCCAGGTCGGCAACGGTCAGGCTGCCGTCCTTCACCTTCTTACCGGTGACGGCGCCGTTCTTGATGCTCTTGGTGACGACGAGGTTCTTGCCGATCTTGTGCTTCGCGGCCTCGGCGACGCCCCCGACGGAGGCGAGCAGCGCGACCAGGGCGACGACGAGCGCCGCGACCGAGACGGCATGTGGCTTCTCCATGGACCGACGTTAGACCTCGAGCGCACGTCGCGATGTTCGGGTCACGTACGGGCCGGGTGGGTCAAGACGCACGTATCGTGTAGCTGATGGCGACGTTGGTCCCGGACGCGCCGCCCGGGCCCGCCGAGGTCGTGAAGAGCACCACGTTGTGACTAGGCACCGTGAACGGCCCGGCCGCATCGCAGTTGCTGTCCCCTTCCGGCACCGTGCAGAGCGGGACCGTCGTGAAGGTCGGTTCACCGGGGGGCTTGTAGGCGAGCTGGACGAAGAGCGCGTGGCCCGGCGTCTGCCCCGAGGCAAACACCGTGACGTCGGCGACCTCCAACGCGACCGGCACCGGGAGCACCGTCCCACTTCCGGTCGGGACGTATCCGGAGAACTGGAGCGCGGTGCCGAGGTTGGGTCCGTTGGCCACACACGTGCCGCACCCCGCGAACCCGACCGCCTTGTCCTTGATGGGGGCGGGTACGGCGCCGGGTGCGAATTGGGTGGTCGTGATCGTGCCGGCGGCGAGGTCGGCACCGGTGAGGCTGCCGTCCTTGACCTTCTGGCCCGTGACCGCGCCTTTCTTGATGCTCTTGGTGACGACGAGGTTCTTGCCGATCTTGTGGCCGGCGGCCTCGGCGAGCCCGCCGGCCACCCCGACGGACGAGACGATCAGGGCGAGGAGCGCGAGGGTGAGGGCGGCGTACGACACGGAGCGCGACTGGGTCATTCCGGCACCGTAGGACTCGGGTCTCTGCCTGTCACGTGCCTCCGATCCCCGGTGAACGCGCGCTGGGACGCCGAGCCCGCGTCGCGCTGACCCCTGCGGGTCAGGTCGGGGCCGGGTGGGTGGGCTCCCTGATGCGACGACGGCAGCTGCCGGGTGACGGTGGACCGCATGTCCTCCCCAGGTCCCCTCTCAGTTCTGACCGCAACCGCCACCGCCGTACTCGGCCTCGCCCTGGTGTCGCCGAGCCCGGCGCATGCCGATCCGCTTCCGCCACCGGACCGGCACGCCCTCGAGGCGGCTGTCGCCGGGCTTCCCGACGCCACCGTGACCAGCGCCCAGGTGCGGGTCACCGGGCGGGACGGCCGATGGACCGGCCGGGCCGGGGTACGCGACGTGCTGACAGGCAGGCCGGCGCCCGCCGACGGCACGTTCTGGGCGGGCAGCGCCACCAAGATGTTCACCGCCGCCCTGGTGCTGCAGCTGGCCGACGAGGGCCGGCTGAGCGTCGACCAGCCGGTGCAGTCACTGCTGCCCGGGCTGCTGCCGGCGTCGTTCCCCCAGGTCACGGTCGGCCAGCTGCTCGACCACACCAGCGGATTGCCCAAGTCGACCGAGGACGCCGGAAGCGAGGATCCGGCATGGGTGGTGCGACACCGGTTCGACTGGCACTCGCCGCGGGCGATCGTGCGCTCGGCGATCCGACACCCGATGGCGTTCGCGCCCGGCACGCACCAGCAGTACAACGGCTTCAACTACGTCCTGGCAGGCCTGGTCGTCGAGCGGGTGACCGGCCACTCCTTCGCGCACGAGCTCCGGACCCGGCTGCTGAGGCCGCTGGCGCTGCACGACACCTACCTCCCGGGCCGCCATGAGGTGCACCTGCGCGGACCGCACAGTCACGGCTACGTCCGGGTGGAAGGCCGCCTCGTCGACGTCTCCGCGCAGAGTGGCTACTCCTGGGCCGAGGGCGGGATGGTCTCTACGACCCGCGACCTCGGGCGCTTCCTGACCGCCATCCTGGCCGGGCAGGTGGTCCCACCGGCCCAGCTCGAGGAGATGCTGACGGTCCCCGACGTGCCGTACGTCGGCCCGTCGGGCGGATGCGCGCAGGGGCCCGACGCCGGCCGCGCCTGCTTCACCATGGGCCTGCAGCGCACGGCGCTTCCGGGCGGGCCGGTCGTCTACGGCAAGAGCGGCGGAAAGCCGGGCTACCGCACCCTCGTCGTCGGCACCGAAGACACCGGGCGGGTGCTGGCCCTCTCCCTGACCACCACCGGGAACGGCGACGGCTCCGAGGACCCCCGTCTCCTGGGCATCGCGGCGGCGGCCTTCGGGCTGACCGGGGGTGAGAGCTAACCCGACAGGCTGCCTGAGCTGCGGGGTCGCCCGGGCCCAGGTCAGACCGCGTGCATGGTGTAGCCGAGCTGGACCGAGCCTCCGGCGGCACCGCCGGGACCGTTGACCATCTGGATGTAGAAGTTGCTGCCCGCGGGGATCGCCAGAGGTCCCGTGGCCACGCAGCCGTTCTGTCCGGCCGGGACCGTGCACAGGGTCAGGTTCTGGAAGCTGCCGCCGCCCGGCGGTAGGTACTGGATCGAGAAGGTGACCGACTGCCCTGCCGCTTGCGTGGGCACCAGGACGTGGACGTCGGCGACCTGTACGGCTACAGGCACTGTCAACGACAGGCCCGCGCCGCTGGCGACTCCGACCGGCTGCATCGAGCTGACCTGGTTGGGCCCCAGGAAGAGGCAGTTGCAGGCGGCCAGCTCGAGCGACTTCCCGGTTCCGGGTGCCGGGATCGTGCCCGGCGCCAGGTCGGCCGCGGTCAGGGAGCGGTCCTTCACCTTGACGCCGGTGACCGCGCCCTTCTTGATGCTCTTGGTGACCACGAGGTTCTTGCCGATCTTGTGACGGGCGGCCTCGGCGACGCCGGTGAACGATGTGAGGAGGGCGAGGAGCGCCACGAAGAGCGCGGCGTACGACACGGGGCTGGGCTTGGTCATGGCCCGACGCTAGGGCCGACGACGACGCCGCGGTAGCAGGTCCTCGACCTACACGGCCGGCTGAGCGGCTGTCTCCGCAGCACGGCGCCGGTGGTCACGCGGGCTGATCCCGCGCTCGCGCTTGAAGGCAGCGCTGAGGGCGAACGGCGTCGCGTAGCCGACCTGGCGCGCCACCGACGCGATCGTGGCCTCGGGCTCGAGCAGCAGGTCGGCGGCGAGCGCGATGCGCCAGCCGATGAGGAACGCCAGCGGCGGCTCGCCGACGAGCTCGGTGAAGCGCCGGGCGAACGACGCCCGCGAGACGCCGGCCCGGGCCGCCAGGTCCGCGACCGTCCACGGGTGCTCCGGGTGGTGCTGCATCAGCCGGAGGGCGGGGCCGACGACGGGGTCGCCCTGGGCGGCGTACCAAGCGGGCGGATCGGACTGGGGCCGGTCGAACCAGGTGCGCAGCAGCGTGATGAGGAGCAGGTCGAGCAGCCGGTCGAGCACCGCCTCCTGTCCCGGTGCGTCTCGGACCACCTCTTCGCCGAGCAGGTCGATGAGCGGGGTGTCGAGCTCGTGCGCGCGCAGGACCATCGTGCGGGGAAGCGAGCGGAGCAGCCGACGGGTCACCTCGCCCTCCATCAGGTAGACGCCGGTGAGCAGCACCGTCTCGCCGGCCTCGCTGTTGCCCCAGCTGCGCACGCCCTGGCTCATGTCCTCGACGACGACGTGGCCGTCGACGGTGGTGCAGAGCTGGCCGGGGTGGATCACGATCTGCGTCGGCGTCGCCGGGTCGTCGGCGATCGTCCAGTGGTCGCTGCCGACCCAGACCACCACGTCGCCGGCGTCCAAACGCGTCGGCTCCTCGCCGTCCGGGCAGACCCACAGGTGGCCGCGGACCACCGACGTGACCGACAGCGGCGCCTCGTCCTCGAGCCGGATCGACCACGGCTCGTCGAGCAGGATCCGGAGCAGGAAGGCGCCCCGGGCGCGTGGTCCGTCCAGAAGTCCCGCGAGTCCGTCCATGCACCCACTGTAGACGCTGACGTATGCAATTGACAGATTCAGCCATGGATACTCTCACTGAATGACGATTGACTTCCTGTCATGACCACGACCCGCGCCGAGGCGCTCACCAACGAACTGTCCACCAACCCCGTCCTGACCACCGCCATGACCACCGCCATGACCACCAGCGTCCGCGGCCCCGTGCTTCTCGTCGCCGCCGTACTCGCCGGGCTCCAGGCCGGCACCTACTTCACCTGGTCCACCGGCGTGATGCCCGGCCTTGCCAAGGTCGACGACCGGACCTTCGTGCACGCCATGCAGCAGATGAACATCGCGATCGTGAACCCGGTCTTCATCGCCACGTTCCTGGGCGCGCCACTGCTGGCCGGGGCCTCGATCGCGGTGGCCGGATCGCATGCCCGCCCCTGGGCGATCGCCGCAACCGTGCTCGCCGTGAGCACCGTCGTCATCACCTTCGCCGGCAACATCCCCCTCAACGACGCCATCGACGCCGCCGGCCCGGTCGACAAGATCAAGGACCTGGCCGCCGTCCGCGCCGACTTCGAGTCGCTGTGGGTGAAGCTCAACATCGCGCGGACCTTCACCTCCGCCGGCGCGTTGGCCGCCCTCGCGATGGCCGCTCTCAAGGCTCGCGGGTAGGCGGGTTTGCCGTCGAGTGACGCGAGAGAGTTGTTCGCAAACGTTTGTCCACAACGCGTTCACGTCACTCGACGGAAAAACCGGGAACCCTCAGCCCTCGCCAGCCGCCCGGCGGGTGACCCGCTCGGCCACGGCGTGCTCGTCGGTGCGGGCGTCGTACGACCAGAAGTCGCGCAGCCACAGCGCAGTGAGACCGACGCCAGCGACGCAGGCGACGCCGCCGCTGGTGATCGCGCCGCGCACCGACCAGAGGTCGGCGGTGACGCCGGCGCGGACCTGGCCACCGAGCGGGCCCACCGAGTAGGACAGCATCTCGATCCCGGCCAGTCGGCCCCGCATCCCTTCGGGGATGGTCTGGCTCCAGACCGTGCCACGGAAGACGCCGCTGATCATGTCCGCCGCACCGCCGAGGGCGAGGAACGCGCCGACCAACCAGATTGACGGCATCAGGCCCGCGAGAGCGACGAACCCGCCGTACGCCGCGGCCGCGAGCACGATCGCGCGACCGTGGTGGTGCACCCGGGCGGTCCAGCCACTCAGCGCGGTCGCCGCCAGGGCGCCGACAGTCTCGGCGGAGTAGAGGAGCCCCAGCACCTGCGGCTTGTCGAAGACCTCCTCGGCCAGGGCCGGGAACAGCACCACCGGAAAGGCCAGCAGCATCGCGGCGATGTCGACCAGGTAGGTACCGAGCAGGTCCCGCCGCCTCAGTGCGTAGGAGAGACCCTGTCCGATGCCCGCGAGCGAGGGCGGCGTGGTCTCCTCACGGTGCGGGTAGCTCGACATCAGCCAGAACATCAGGGACGCGACCGACAGGCCGCCGATGTCGATGAGGAAGCACCAGCCGATGCCGACGTAGGCAACGAGCAGGCCGCCGACGGCCGGCCCGACCAGGACGCCGATCTGCATGCCGAGGCTGGTCAGCGCGTTGGCGGCCGGCAGCTCGTCGTGGGTGACGGTCCGCGGCATCAGCGCCTCGCGGCTCGGCCGCTGCATCGACGAGGTCGAGGCTAGTCCCACGCTGACCACGAAGATCAGCCACACGCTGGGGTCGTCGCGGAACGCGTTGACCGCGAGCACAGCGGTGAACGCCGCCTGGGCGACGCCGCAGGCGACCAGCAGCTTGCGCCGGTCCACGTGGTCGGCGAGTGCCCCGCCGTAGAGCCCGAAGACGACCAGCGGCACCAGCTCGGCGATGCCGATGGCGCCGACCGCGAAGTTGGAGCCGGTCAGGGTGTAGATCTGGTAGGGGATCGCGACGTAGCTGACCATCGCGCCGAAGTAGAAGACCGTCCCGGCGTAGAACAGCAGCCGGAAGTCGCGCGAGGTTCGCAGCGGAGTGAGGTCCACGCGCACTGCGCGGAACAGCTCACCCCAGGTCACGAGAGCGAAGCCTCGCACCTGGCTCGACTCGCCGGGTAGCCGTTATCGGGCGGGCCGACCCCAGTCCGGGTGTGCGGAGAGCACTGCGGCGTACGCCGCCTCGACCTCCGGCGGTACGTCGACGTGGGCCTGGAAGCCGCGACCGCGCGGACCGTAGCCGTCGGCGTCGTCGCGAAGCCGCGGCACCTCGCCCATCACCAGGGCCACCCATCGGTCGTGCGGCCAGGCGAAGCGACCACGACGTGGGCCCGGGCGGTTGACCGCGACCGCGTCGGGCCACACCAGTCGGAACACCGCATCCATCCGCCGCTGCATGGTCGGGTCCTGAACCAGGGCGACGCTCGCGGGTGCCAGCCCGGCGCCGCGGACGAGGTCTCGCGCGCGCACGACGTTCTCTCCGCAGTTGCTCGACCGCCGCTCGAGGAGGACCTCCCCGATGCCGTGCTCGCGCCGGAAGTACGCCGCCATCAGGTCGGCCTCGGTCGCCCCGGTCGGGTCGTCGAGCAGCCCACGCAGCACGTCGGTGGTGTGCCCCTCGCCGCCGACCAGGACCAGCGTGCCCACCCGCCCCGCGTGCACCGCCGCCGCCGTGGCGTCCCACGCGTCGGGGAGCGAGCCGCCGAAGAGGAGCAGCACATCGACGTGCTCGGGCATCGAGTCCTCGAGTGCGAGCCAGTCCGCGATGGTCTCGAGGTCGTTCAGCGGGGGGTGACCTTGATGCGGGCGCCCTGCTTCGGCACCGAGGTGATGTTGCGGACCAGGGGTTCGTCGGTGCCGACGGTGGCGACGTCGACCGCGCGGAACACCTCGCGCAGCACTGCCACGCCTTCCATCATCGCGAAGCCGGCCCCGATGCACCGTCGGACGCCGCCACCGAACGGGATCCAGGTGTTGGTCGGCGGGTTGTGGCCGAGGAACCGTTCGGGGTCGAACCGCCCAGGGTTGGCGTAGTTGTCCTCGCGACTGTGCGCGACGAGGATCGACGGGCCGACCGTGGCCCCGCGTGGGATGTCGATGCCGGCGATGGTCTGCGGCTTCATCAGCGTCCGCACCACCATGGGGATCACCGGGTGGAGCCGCATCGACTCCTTGAGGACGGCGTCGAGCCAGGCGTCGCCGTCGGCATCGCCCGCGTCGGCTGCGGCCTGGGTGCGGCGCATCAGGTCGGGGTCGCGGCCGAGCTCGTAGAGCGCCCAGGCCAGTGCGGTCGCGGTGGTCTCGTGGCCGGCGAGCAGGAGGGTGACGAGCTGGTCGCGGAGCTCCATGTCTGAGAGGGGGTCGCCGGCCTCCTCGCCCTCCCGGATCAGCCGGGACAGGACGTCGGTGCGCTCGGCGAGGTCGGGCGCCCTACGCCGCTCGCGGATCTCTGCGTACATCAGCTCGTCGAGCTCCACCTGGTTCTGCACTGCGGCCTTCCACGGGCCGATGCGATGGAGCGCCGGCAGCGTCCACACCATCAGCACCGCCGGGCTGACGTTGACGGTGGCGTTGACTCGAGGACGCAGCGCGGCCAGCCGCTTCTCGTCGGTGACCCCGAAGACGACGCGGAGGATCACCTCGAGGGTGAGCACGTTCATCCGGTCGTGGCACCGGAACTGCTGCCCCTGGGGCCAGTGCGCGACCTCGTCGCAGGCGATCGCGGTGACCATGTCCTGGTAGGTCCGCAGTGCCTGGCCGTTGAACGCCGGCATCAGCAGCTTGCGGGCCCGCCTGTGCTCGGCGCCGTCCTGGAGCAGCAGCGAGTGCTCGCCCATGACCGGGCCGAGGATCGCGTTGCCCTTGCCGGCGTGGAAGATCTCGGGGTCGCCCGCGAAGATCTCCTTCGCGTGCTCGGGCCTGGTGAAGAAGATGAGCGGCCGGCCCTTGGGCATCAGTCGCACTGTGTAGATGTCGCCGTACTTCTTGTGGAGGTACGGGTGGAACCAGTGCCGGAACCGCAACAGCGCGACGGTCTGCACGGACGCCGGCCAGCGCGGTCCGTCCGGCAGCCCGACCATGTCGACAGCCGGCAGGCCGTCGCCGCCGGCCAGCGTCATCCGCTCGAACCGCTGCTGGGTCAGCGCGCGGGGATCGGTGGGCTCGGTCTGCTCGTGATCGAGGAGGGCCACGGGTCCGAGGTTACTGAGACGTGGTGTCTCACGACATCCGACTGCGGTCGGAGATTCCCCGATTCGTCTGGGCCCGTACGCCGGAGAAACTCGGTCAGACCGCAGACGAATCGATCAGGTGAGGTGGCGGCGGAGGAAGTAAAGCTGGTGGGCCAGGACCGGTTCGAACCAGTCGCTGCCGGGCCAGACGTCGAAGTGGTCACAGGGGTAGTGCCGGACCTCGGCGCGGGCGGCGGCGGCTGCCTTGGCGGAGGCCTGCGGCGGGGAGCTGCGGTCGAAGTCGGCGATCTGGACGAGCACCGGGCAGCCCAGTGACTTGGCGTGCCGCGCCGGGCGGTGTGAGCCGAGCTCGAGGCCGACGGAGGCGTCGATCTCGTTGCGCCAGGTGGGTCCCGCGATCGCGAGGTAGGACTCGTAGTGGCCGGACAGGGTGAGCGCGCCGACCTCGCCGGGGCGGGCCACGATGGGCATCATCACCGGCTCTCCGCCGCGGAGCCTCGAGATCCGGCTGCGGACGCCGGCGCCGGTCGAGCGGAGAATCGCGCGCGGCGAGTGGTGCTTCAGAGCGAGGACGCCGGCGGCTCTCCCGTCGACCAGTGGCGCCAACGAGATCACCGCGGCGACGTCCGAGCGGGCGACCGCGGCGGCGAGCACGTGTCCGCCGGACACGGAGACGCCCCAGAGCACCAGGCGGGAACCGTCGACGCCGGGCAGCCGTGCGGCGGCGGCCATGGCCGCGCGGTAGTCCTCGAGCTGTCCGGCCATGCTGACGCGCTGGCGCGGCGTACCGCCGGACGCGCCGAAGCCCCGGTAGTCGAAGGCCAGCACGTCGAGGCCGGCCCCCGCGAGCCCGGTCGCGAACGGCTCGAGCCCCGAGTCCTTGGTGCCACCGAGTCCGTGCGCCATGACCACCACCGGCCGGCCGTGCGGACCGTCGAACGCCGGGCCGGCGCCCGTGAAGTGCCAGCCGTCGAGCTCGACGCCCTCGGAGGTGAAGGTGACCTGGTCGTGCTTGCTCTGCCGACTCATCTGCGCACCGTGCCGTAGATCGTGTGCAGCCAGATCGCGACAACCGCCTCGACCAGCTGCTCGCGGTCGAGAGCTCCGCCGAGGGCGAGCCGCTCCAGCATCCGGTCGTTGAGCTCGAGCAGCACGCTGGCCAGGGCGGTCGCGTCGGTGCCGGCCGGAGCGGCCCCCATGGCCCGCTCGGTCTCGATCACTCCCGCGACCACGGGGACGAACGACTCCCGGTCGCTGTCCCACAGCTCGCGCACGGTGGTACTGGTCGCGCGGGCGTCGAGGGAGGCGCGGAACAGGTGCTCGTGCTTGTCCCAGGTGGAGAACAGGGCGCGCACCATCGCCTCGATGTTCTCCGCGGGCGTCCCGTCGCCGCGAAGCTGGTCGGCGGCCGCGGACGACTCGTCGTACATCTCGTTCATGAGCGCCGCGACGGCGCTCGCCTTGTTCTCGAAGTAGAAGTAGAACGCCGAGCGGGTCACGCCGGCGCGACGTGAGATGTCGGCGATGTTGATCGACTCGAGGCTGGTCTCACGCAGGTGGTGGTCCAGCGACTCGAGCAGCGCCGTACGCCGGCGGTCGCCGCGGGCCGGCTGCTCGGTCATGCGTGCGCCCCCTGCCGGGCCTGCGCCCGGGCCCGTCCGGCCGGGATCTCGCGGGCCCGTAGGTCGTGCTCGTAGACGAAGTAGTCGACCTGCTGGGTGTGCCGCGGCCGGTCGGTGACGTGGCCGAGGTAGAGCTGCTCGTCGGAGGTGATCACCCGTTCCATCTCGTCCACGTCCGGCAGTGCGTAGGCCCCCACGGCGTACGCCGCGAGCAGCCGGGCCTGCGCCTCGACGAACGGGAACAGCGTCGGCACCGCCTGCGCGAAGCCCATGAACACCAGGTCCGTGAGGCCCGGCCGGAACATCCGCTTGAACAGCCGGATCACGTTGCCGGGCGCGCTGAGGAACTCCTCGTCGAAGAACGGGAAGGTGATGTCGTAGCCGGTGGCGTAGACGATGACGTCCACGTCGGTCGAGGTCTCGTCCTCGAAGTGCACGGTGTGGCCGTCGATTCGGCTGACGTCCGGCTTGGGCACCACGTCACCGGAGCCGAGCCGCAGCGGCAGCTCGACCGACTGGGTGGGGTGGGCCTCGAAGAACTTGTGGTTGGGCTTGGGCAGGCCGTAGAGCTCCGGGTTCGACCCGGTCATGAACTGCATCTTCTGGACCAGCTTGCGCTGCCAGGCCAGCGGGATGTGCGGCGAGGTCGCGAAGTACTTGTCGGCGGGGAGGCCGTACATGTACTTCGGCACGATCCAGGCGCTCGACCGGGTCGAGAGCGTGACGGTGTTCTGCAGGGCCTTGCCGGACAGCTCCACCGCGATGTCGGCGGCGCTGTTGCCGAGCCCCACCACCAGGATCCGCTTCCCGGTGAGGTCGAGCGGGTCGGTCGGGTCGATGTAGTGGTGGGAGTGGAACGACTCGCCGTCGAAGTGGCCGGCGAACTCCGGTGTCCGCGGGTCCCAGTGATGACCGTTGGCGACGACGAGCAGCTCGAACTCGCGGGTCGCCCCGGCCTGGTCGGTGATCGCCCAGCCACCCCCGGGCATCGGCTCGGCTCGCGCGACGCCGTTCTGGAACTCGATGCGGTCCAGCAGCCCGAACGCGTCGGCGTATGCATCGAGGTAGGCCTTGATCTGGGTGTGGTGAGGGAAGTCGGGGTAGTCCGCCGGCATCGGGAAGTCCCTAAGCGACAGCCGGTGCTTGCTGGTGTCGATGTGCAGCGAGCGGTAGGCACTGCTGTGCCCGTTCGGGTTGCCGAACGCCCAGTTGCCGCCGACTCGGTCAGACGCCTCGAAGCAGGAGTACGGCACGCCGTAGTCGCCGAGCATCTTCCCGGCCACCAGGCCGCTGATGCCGGCGCCGATCACCGCCGTCGTCGGTTTCCTCAGGGCTGGCACCCGATCGACGCTAGGCACTGACTTTGACACGCGTCAACTGACTGGCTCGGGATAGTCCCAGACGTTCGTGTCGGCCGTACGGCGTGTTGACGGCCGTAACGTCAGGGACTATCGCCCGGGCTAGCCCCTGGTCGAGTAGGTGATGTGCGTCGCGTTGGGTGACGCGAGCACCTCGATGGGCTGCAGACGCAAGCCGTCCAGGCCGGCGAACGGCGACTCGCCGCCGCCGAGCACCAGCGGGGAGTGGTTGAGCAAGATCTCGTCGATCACGCCGGCCTCGAGCCCTTGCCGCACCGCACTGGCGCCGCCGGCGATCGTCACGATGTCGTCACCGGCGGCCTCGATCGCACGCTCCATCGCCTCGTCGAAGCTCGTGACGAAGTGGAAGGTGGTGCCGCCCTCCATCTCGACCGGGTCGTGCGGGAAGTGGGTGAGCACGAAGACCGGGCAGTGGTACGGCGGGTCCTCGCCCCACCACCCGCGCCACATCTCTCCCCCGCTGGCGTCGGCCCACTCCCCGCGGTCGGGGGCGTACATGTTGCGGCCCATCACGTAGGCACCCCGCGGGGCGAGGATGCGCGCGGTCATGGACCGGTCGACCTCGTTGTCGGTCTGGCCGAGGTGCCAGGTGTGCAGGTCCTCGCCGCCAACGCCGAGGGGCTCCTCGCGGGTCTGGTTCACGCCGGCGACGAAGCCGTCGAGGGAGATGGACAGGTGTGCGGTGACCTTGGGCATGCGGGTCTGACTCCTTGTGTGGTGGGGACTCATCGCTCATCCGAGCAGGGACCGTACGAGCAGGACAAGCGCCGACGCCGAGCTGACCAGCAGCACCGCGGGGCGTACGACGCGGGCCGGGATGGACCGGCGGGCCAGTGCGCCGAGCAGTGCGCCCACGGCGAGGAACGGCACCAGCTCGAGTGAGGCGACGCCCTGGTCGGCGGTGAGGTCGCCGCTCACGAGCAGCGCGGCGAGCGACAGCGTCGCGCCCACCAGGAAGTAGACCGCCATCGTCGTCCGGATCTCACGGGCCGGCCGGTGCTGGTAGACGATCGCGATCGGCGGACCCCCTATCGACGTCGCCGTGCCGGTGATGCCGCTGGTGAAACCGGCGGCCGAGAGCGTGACCCGGTTGACCGGGACCCTGAACGCGCGCCACGTGACCGCGACCGCGACCAGCACGACGACGCCGATGGCGATGCCGAGCTCTCGAGCGGTCAGCGTGGTGACCACCCAGACGCCCACCAGCGTTCCGGGCAGCCGGGCCGGCAACGACCAGAGCAGCCCGGACCAGTCGATGTCGTGGTGGTCGAAGACCAGGGTCAGGCAGGGCATCAGGACCGCGACCATCAGCAGCGCGCCCGGCATCAGCGAGGGCTCGAGCAGTGCTGTCACCGGCGCCGCCACCAGACCCACGCCGAGGCCGACCGCTGACTGGACCACGGACCCGACCAGGACGGCCACGGCGATCACGGCGTACGTCGTGGGGTCCACCCCGTCATCCTGTCGGGGTCAGGTGGCAGGCCGGGCAGCCGGGGGTAGCTGCGCGGGGTCGGCCGCCGGAGTGGACAGCGGGTCCTCCGGGAGCGCCTCGACCTGCTCCCGGCACCAGAGGCTGACCTCGCGGCGCCCGTCCAGGACGTCGTCGCGGAACTGCTGCCACGGCACCCACTCCCAGTCCTCGACCTCGGTCGGGTCTGGGTGTGGGTCGCCGGGCGCGCGGGCCGTGAACACCGGGCACAGCTCGTTCTCGACAGTCCCGTTGTCCCCCACGGCGCGGTAGCGGAACCGTGGCAGCACCAGGGTCACGTCCTCGAGGTCGAGGCCGAGCTCCTGACCCGTGCGGCGGCGGACCGCCTCGGCGATCGGCTCGCCGGGCGCCGGGTGGCCGCAGCAGCTGTTCGTCCAGACGCCGCCGAAGGTCGCCTTGGCCACGGCACGCTGGGTGACGAGCAGCCGCCCGGCCTCGTCGAAGACGTAGCAGGAGAACGCGAGGTGCAGCGGGGTGTCGGTGCCGTGCACCTCGGCCTTGGGCGCCGTGCCGACGGCGTCCCCGTCGTCATCGAGCAGGACCACCTCCTCGGTGTTCGTGAGCGCGCTCATGCGGGCCTCGCCAGCTGGTCGACGACGCCCGCGAACACCCGCGGCAGCCGAGCCGCCAGTGGCACGATCTGGCGGCGGACCACCGGGACCCGCGACGACGAGAGCAGGGCGTGGGTGAGCAGCTCGTGCCGCCGCCCGAGCTTCTTGTACGCCGTTTCGTAGTGCGAGGGTCGGCCCAGCACGACCGCCTCGACCGCAGCGCGCGCCTGGGCAAGACCGAGCGCGATGCCCTCCCCGGTCAGCGCGTCGACGTACCCGGCGGCATCGCCGACGAGCAGCACCCGGCCGAGGGTGCGTGCCGTCGAGCGCTGGCGCAGGGGCCCGGCGCCGCGCGTCCGGGAGAGCGGTCGGCGCTCGAGCCGTTCCTTGAGCAGCGCGTGCTCGGCCAGCAGCTGGTCGAACGGAACCTGCCGCTCCGTCAGCATCGCGATCCCGACCAGTTCCTCGGCGACTGGGGTCACGTAGGCCTCCGACCCCTCGGCCCAGTGCACCTCGACGAACGGCGTCCACGGCGCCATCTCCACGTGCACCCGGAGCCCGAACCGGCGGTGGCCCTCGGGCGGCCGGTCGAGGCCGAGCATCCGGCGCACCGGGGAGTGCAACCCGTCCGCGGCAATGAGGTAGCCGGCGGGCTCGTCGTCGACGAGCACGTGGCCGCGACGGTTCTCGACCTCCCCGACCGCGCGCTCCACGATCTTGACGCCCGCGTCGGTCACCGCGTCGGTGAGCGACCGGTGCAGCGTGGTGCGGCGGACCCCGCGCCCGTCGCCGTGGCGGAACGGCGCGTCCGCGGTGCGGCCGCCCCCGAGGTAGCGGATCCCGGCCAGCCGGTGGCCGGGCGGGTCTACGCCGAGGGCGGCCAGGTCGGCGACGGCGCCGGGCATGAGTCCCTCGCCGCAGGCCTTGTCGATCGGGCCGGGGCGCGGCTCGCGGACCTCGACGTCGAGGCCCGCGGCGGCGGCGTACAACGCGGTGGCGAGCCCGACCGGCCCGCCGCCGGCGATGACCAGGTCACGCACTGGAGGGCTCCGCGAGCGTCGCGAGGGCGGCGTTCTCCACTCGCAGCCGCACCGTGAGGATCACGGCGTTGAGGGCCGTGAACACGAGCGCGGTGATCCAGCACGCATGCACCAACGGGAGCGCGATGCCCTCGAACACGACCGCGACATAGTTCGGGTGAGAAATGATCCGGTACGGACCTTTCCGCACCGGGACCATCCCCGGCACGACGATCACCCGGATGTTCCACTGCCGGCCGAGGGTCGTGACGCACCACCAGCGCAGCGCCTGCGTGAGGACGACGACCCCGAGCATCGACCACGCGAGCGCCGAGGGGACATCGGGCGCCCGTAGGTACGCCTCGACCAGCGCGCCGGCCAGCAGCCCGGTGTGCAGCAGCGCCATCGGCGGGTAGTGCGAGAACCCGGTCTCGACGCCGCCTCGCTCGAACGACCACGCGGCGTTCCGCTTGGAGACGACGAGCTCGGCGAGCCGCTCGACGCCGACCAGGAGGACGAGGACGGTGAAAGCGGTCAGTGTCGTCACGGCGCCGCCCTTAGCAGAACCAGCTCGGAGCAGAACCCGGGGCCCATCGCCATCAGCAGGCCGTGGCTGCCCGGCTCGGGAGGCCGCTCTCGTAGCGTGTCCTCGAGCACGTGCAGCACCGACGCCGAGGACAGGTTGCCGATCTCGGCGAGCGAACGACGCGTGAGCGCGACGGCCTCGTCGGTCAGGCCCAGCGCCTCCTGCAGCGCATCGATCACCTTCGGCCCGCCCGGGTGGCAGACCCACCAGGAGATGTCGGCGCGGGTGAGTCCGTGGTCGGCCAGGAACAGGTCGACGTCCTCGCCCACGTAGTGCCCGATCACGACGGGCACCTCGGCGTCCAGCACGATCCGCAACCCGGAGCTGCCGACGTCGAAGCCCATCACCCGCTCCGAGTCCGGGTAGAGGCGGCTGCGGGAGTCGAGCACGCGGGCCACGGCCGGCTGGTCGCGATCCCGGCCCCCCGCGACGACGCACGAGGCCCCGTCGCCGAACAGCCCGCTGGCGACCAGGTTCGGCACCGAGACGTCGTCGCGCTGCACGGTGAGCGAGCAGAGCTCGACGGCCACGAGCACCGCCACCTCGCCGGGGTGGCCGTCGAGGTAGTCGGCCAGGCGGGCGATGCCGGCGGCGCCGGCCACGCAGCCGAGCCCGAACAGCGGGACCCGCTTCACGTCCGGCCGGAGCCCGACCTGCGCGGCGATCCGCGCGTCCAGCGACGGTACGGCGAGCCCGGTCACCGTCGCCGAGACGATCAGGTCGACGTCGGTCGGTGTGAGGTCGGCGGCCTTGAGTGCGTCCTGCAGCGCCCGAGCGCCGAGCTCGACGGCGTGCTCGATGAAGAGGTCGTTGGCGGTCGTGAAGTCGCCGAGCTCGCCGTACTGCTCCAGGGGCAGCACGATGTGCCGGAACTCGACACCGGAGTTGGCGTGGAAGCGGCGCAGCAGCCGCTCGTCCAGTCCGCCGCCCCGGGCGATGACGCCCGCGAACGCGTCGGTGATCTCGGCCTGCGAGTGCCGGTGCGCCGGCAGCGCGCCACGGACTGCGAGGAGCTGCATTCCCTGAGGTCCCCCTTGTCGCGCCACTCCACACGGGCCAGTCCGGCGGACCTGCCTCGAACCTGCCGTTGCTTCGATCGTAGTGAGGGTCTGGTTTTGGGCGTGCCGCCTGCGGGTAGGCCCCGGTAGCCGTGCCCCCCGAGCAGGAGACTTGATGACGACCGCGTACAGCGCCTCGGCCCTCAACGACCAGCAGAAGAACATCGCCAAGAAGGCGATCCAGCGCTGGCTCTACGAGGAGTTCCACTGGTACGGCACTCCCGAGAAGGGATTCCAGGGCGGCGGCTTCAACGAGATGCTGCCGCCGATCACCGGTCCCACCGGGACGATGAGGCTGACGTACAACGCCGCCTCCCAGACCAACACAGACCCCGGACAGCCACCCCCCGGCGCCGTCTACAAGGGCGAGGACACCTCAGGCGGGATGGGCCAGCTCTACTACCTCTGGGACGTCGACCCGTGGACCGACATCTACGAGCCGTGGTTCGAGAAGGTCAACGCTGCCTTCGAGGGCTGGGACGAGCTGCCCGACCCGGCCGACTACACCGACCACATCACCAGCATGCGCGACGCCATCACGCGCCTCACGCCGATGCCCGACCCGAACGGTGGACCGCTCAGCACGGACTTCGCTTCGGTCGACCTGGCGAGCAACCTCGGCCTGGTCCGCAAGTGGGTCTCCCCCGCCACGGAGGGCGCGGCCCAGGGGGCGCTCATCTTCGCCTTCGACCAGGCCTACGGCGCCGATCGGATCCAGGCGGTGATGCAGAACCAGGCCCAGGCCGGGATCGTGCTGGGCATGACGCTCCTCGGGGAGCAGCGCATCTGGGAGAACACTCGCAAGGACATCATGCGTCTGGCCGAGGAGGCCGAGAAGGCCTTCGACGTCACCCAGGATGGCGGTGGCTCGATCAACCTCGAGGTCGTCAAGTCCTTCATCGGGCTGGTGAGTGCCTTCATGCCACCAGCGGTCGCGGGCGTGCTCTCGAAGGGGTCCGCCGTTCTGGACCTGGTCCAGAAGCTCAAGCCACCGGAGCAGAAGGACGACCCCAAGCCCGAGATCAGCGGCGACAGTGCCGATTCGATCTTCACCAGCATGGACTCGGCCATCAACAAGCTGGACCTCACCGTCCTCGACCAGGAGCTGGAGCTGGTCACCCACACCCTGCAGGGGTTGCTCGACGAGATGCGTGAGCACGCCGGGACCCAGTTCCACATCCACCCGACCAACGGGGTGGCCACCGAGCTGTCACACGCCAAGGCCATCGACGTGCACCCCGAGTACCTCAAGCACATCGGCTACCAGACCGTCCCCGCCATCGCCGCGGTGATGGCCAAGTCTGCCGATGACGCGTCCAAGACGGACAAGCCGATGATCTGGAACCGCGGCGGCTACATCGGCTACGTGCCGGCCGGCCCGCGCGACCGCTACAAGGACGTCCTGGAGGAGTTCGATGCCGTGACGACCGGCTCCGCCAAGGAGCTCGTCGAGGCAGGGGCGCTGCTCGCTCAAGGGGCCGGGTTCCTCAAGGACGCCGACGGCTACACCCAGAAGGCGTTGCATGGCGTAGAGGACGACATCAACCGCGGCAAGGACGGCTGGGACAACTCGAAGGTCGGTGTGCCCGACCCGCCGCCCAAGATCCCCCGCGGTCCGGGCGGTCACCCGATCCCCTACTAGAGCAGGCCCTTGCGGTTCGGTACGACGGTCCGGAGTCCCTTGCGGGCCAGCCCAGACACCAGCCCGCGGACCAGCCGGCCGGAGATCCGGCCGTCGCCGAGCCCGAGCTCGACCAGCTGGTCGAAGACCTGGCCGTCGCGGCGCGCGACCCGGATGCCGCCATCGACGATCGCCGGGTGCTCCGCCAGCTTGGAGGCGACCCAGGTGTGCTTGAGGTGCCGGGCGAGGAGCGCGCGAACGGCCTGCCGGTGCAGCGCCCCGGGGTCGCTCCCGTTGCGCAGGGCTCGAACCGCCGACTGGCCCGCGGCGATCCCGGTGGCGATCGCGTAGTAGATCCCCTCGCCAGTCATCGGGTTGATCAGGCCGGCCGCGTCGCCCGTGAGGAGCAGCCGACCGTCGGGCTGTTCCCACCGCCAGCCCGACAGGGGCAGGTGGTGACCCTTCCAGTGCTCGCCCGCGCCGACCGAGCCCGGCAGCAGCTGCTCGAGCTGCTCGAGCAGGAGGGCCCGCGACGGTGGGTCACCCTCACCGTCGGACGGCAGCAGCTCGCCGTACCCGACGTTCGAGAGACCATCGCCCCGGTCGAACGCCCAGGCGTACGCCGGCTGCCGGCGATCGCCGTAGCGGATCACCTGGGTGCCCCGCCGGTCCGGTGGCGTGGGCGCGTAGCCGCGGATCGCCAGCGCCCGGCGGCCGTACGGCAGTCCGAGCTTCGCGCGGACGACGGAGTGCGCACCGTCTGCGCCGACGACCATCCCGGACGAGATGTTCCCGTTCAGGACGATCTCATCCGGGACAGTCCCGTTCGAGACCATTTCGATGGAGACGATCCGCTCGCGGCGGAACGTCGCGCCGCGATCCACCGCCCGCTCCACGAGCCGGGCGTCGAAGACCTCGCGCGGGATGACGTACACCGGCCGGGCCATGGTCCCGGCGACCGACTCGTCTTCGCGGGCGAGCTCGAGCCGGGTGAGCGGGGTCCAGCCGTCCTCGACCCCGGTGACGTCGATCGACGCCAGCTTCTCGAAGCAGTGCGGGGCGATGCCGTCGCCGCAGGACTTGTCGCGCGGGAAGTCGGACCGGTCGACGAGCAGCACCCGGAGCGACGGGTCCGCATGCAGCGCAGCGAGCGCGGTCGTCGCACCGGCGGGTCCGGCGCCGACGACAACGAGGTCCCAGGGCTCGTTCATGCTTTTCGGGGTCCCCGCGGAAGTGTTCGCCTTCGCGCGCAGCGCTCTCGCCGAAGAGTTCCGTGGGGTGATCATCGTGCCCAGACCAGCATCGCGACATCCACCAGCGCCATGGCGATCGCGGCCCGGAACGGCGCCCGACCGTGTGCGAACAGAGCGACCCCGGCCAGGCAGGCAGTGACGACGAGAGCGACGACCGCGACCACGGCCGAGTCGACGGGCGCCCCCACCACGATGACCACGGCGGCCGTGACGAGCACCGCAGCCGAAACCACCGGGCTCCAGCGCGCGCCGAGCCGGTGCGGCAGGCCACGTACGCCGGTGGCAGCGTCGTCGGCCAGGTCTGGGAGGACATTGACGAAGTGCGCACCCACGCCGAGCAGTGCACCGGCCAGGGGCAGCCACAGCGGAGGCATCTGGTCGGCGTCGGCGGTCAGGGAGACGAACACCGGGAGGCCACCGAACGCGACGGCGTACGGCAGCCACGACCAAGGCGTGGCCTTGGCTCCGAGGTTGTAGGCCCACCCGGCGGCGACGCAGACCAGGTGGACCGACCCGGCCAGCGATCCGCACGCGAGCGACATTGGGATGGTCGCGATCACCGCGAGACCGCAGGCGACGCGGACGGTCCGCTCGGACACCCGGCCATCCACCAGGGGCTTGTCCTGCCGCCCGACCGCGCGATCCCTCGCCAGGTCGATGAGGTCGTTGGACCAGCCGATCGAGAGCTGCCCGGTCAGCACCGCCGCCACGACCAGCGCGATGCGTCCCGGGCCGAGCCCGACTGCGCCCGCGAGGAGGCCGGCAAGGAGCGTGACCGCGAACGCCGGGCCGGGATGGCAGGCGCCGAGGAGGGCCACCACCCGCCTCATGTCACATCGTCCGGATCTCGTGGACCGTGTGGTGCATGACCGGATTCTCGCGCAGCGCGCGGCAGGTGAGCTGTTGGAGGTCGTCACCTCGAGTGCTGGTGACCGCGACGGCGTACCTGCGACCGGAGACGTCGAACACAGCACGGGTCACACCGTCGACCACCTCGCGGGATACGAACCGGACCGCCGAGAGCCGTCGCTCGTCGACGTACCTCCGCAGCGCTGCCTCGGCCGCCTGGAGCGGTGTCGCCAGACCCGAGCGGCCGCGCAGGTGGTCGAGGTCGAGCTCGCCGGCGGCCAGCAGCCGCGCCACGCCGCGGGCGGTGTCGGACTCGAGCCGGCCGAAGTAGAGGCCGTACGGCAGGACGAGCAGGTTCGCCGCGAACCTGTCGCCACCGATGTGGCTGGCCTCCCACGTCTGGTCGGGGAACGCCTTGGCCAGCCCGGCCGCGACAGGCCGGCCGCGCTCGGCACAGCACGTGTCGTGCCGGCCGTGCGTGCAGACGGCGAACACCGGCTCGGAGTGCGGGGTCAGCCCCAGCGACCGACCCGCAGCCAGCGCGTCGAGATCGAGGTCGTGGACTCCGTGCAGGTCGTCCAGGACAGCGGTCTCCAGCCACGGCTCGGCGTGGTGGGCAAAGACCGCGAAGACCCGGACGCCCGCATGCGTGCGCAATGCCTTGCGGGGCCGCCGGATCAGCAGCACCTTGGTCCGGGTGGCCGCGGCGCGCTCACGCAGCTCGGGGCCGATGCCCGGGGGCATCCGCGCGTCCCGCAGCGCTTCCTCACCCCAGGGCCCGGCGTGCTCGACGAGCAGGAAGGAACGCACCGTCGAGGCCGTCCCGGCCATCGACTCGGCGCGCTCCTCGCTGGCGACGGCGCAGCGGAACGTCACGGGCCCATCACACTGCGCATTATTGGGGGGCGACCCTGAGCAGGCCTTCCCGGACCAGGCGCCGGGCCAGCACCAGCCGGCTCTGCTCGTCGAGCGGCAGGTCGCAGGGGCGGAGCTCGACGCGGTCGCGGACCACCTCGAGGGCCGGCCGGACCCGGGCCGGTACGTCGAGGGCCCGGTCACCGAGGAGCACGTCGAGCCGGTCACCCCGGTCGACCAGCACGTAGGGGTGACCCGGACGGCGCCGCAGCAGGGTGTCGTCTTCGATCGCGTCGAGACGAAGCGCGTCGACCAGCGCCCCCTCGAGCCGAGGTGGCCTCGAGGTGAGGAAGCGGCGCACCTCGGCGTCGATCACGTCGGTCGGATCGACGGAGTGCAGCCGGTCGGCGATGTCGGAGAGGTGCCGGCCCAGCTGGTGTGCCAGCGCCTGCGGGTCCTCGAGGTATCCGGCAGGCAGGTGGTCGGCGGGTACCTCGGCGGCCAGGGAGCTCAGCGAGCGCTCGACCAGGCCGCGCCAGGTGAGCTGGTTGATGCCGATCGTGATGTGCAGTGAGACGGCGTCCTGCGCCCGGGCGGCGTGCGGCGTGCCGGTGGGCAGGTACATCACGTGGCCGGGCTCGAGCAGCGGCTCCTCGACACCCTCGTCCGACCTTCCCGGAGCGGCGTGCAGCTCCCACTGCTTGGCGCCGGAGGTCTGCAGCACGAACACGTCGTGCGTGTCGGCGTGCACCGCGAACCCCTGGGCTCCGGGTGGCGTCAGGTAGGCGTTCGCCTGGCAGGGGTGCCCGAGCTCGAGCTCGAGCTCGGAGATGAGGTCGACCAGGGGAGGGAACGAGCGGTGCAGCCCCTGGAAGACGACGGTCGAGCCCTTCCGGAACTCGTCGACCGCGGTCCGTCCGTCGACCAACCCGCTCAGCGGGCGACCGGCCAGGGTGGCCCCCCGGGTGTAGCCCTTCTCGGGCAGCACCGTGCCGTCGCGGACGAGCCGGACGCTCGGCGTACGGATCGCGGTGGCAGTCAGCAACCGGTCGGCGTCCTCCAGCGAGAAGTACGCCGCCAGCTCGGCCGGATCCACCTTGTGGTGGTGGACGCGCGACGCCCAGACCTTCTCGCGGAAGGTCTGGGCGTCACCGGTCAGCTGGTCGAGCGCGCGGCTCGAAGTGGTCAGGAGGCGTCTCCGTCGGTGGTGTCCGTCGCGTCGCCATCGGTGCCGTCCGCGTCACCGGCATCGCCGTCGGTGCCGTCGGTCGAGTCGCCGTCAGTGCCGTCGGCGTCGCCACCGTCGGTCCCGTCCGCGTCGCCTCCATCTGTCCCGTCAGCGTCGCCGCCACCGTCAGGAGTGCCCTCGGCCGGGGTTGTCGTCATGTCGTCGTCGTCGAGAACTTCGTCAGCCATGGTTCCTCCATTGCGGAGTGGGTGGGTGTGAGGACAGTGAAGTACCCACGCGCAACTCGGACAACCCCCGTCTCGTTCCCGTCACGGTGTCAGTCGATCAGCCCACGACGTCTCGCGATGGCGGCCGCCTCGGTGCGTCCGGAGGCGTTGAACTTCCCGAGGATGTTGGAGACGTGCACCGAGACCGTCTTGGCGCTGATGAACAGCTGCTTGCCGATCTCGCCGTTGGACCGGCCCTCGGCCACCAGCGCGAGGATCTCGGTCTCCCGAGCGGTCAGGGTGTCGGACGCCGCACCATCGGCACGGGCCGGAGCGCTGCCCTGGGCACGCAGCCGGTCGAGCAGGGGCTGGGCACCGAGCCGGTGCGCGACCTCACGGGCCTGGTCGCCCAGCTCGCGTGCCGCTGCGGTGTCGCCGGTCGCGCGCAGGATGCCGGCGAGGACGGCGCGGACCGTGGCGAGCTCGTGGACGTGGCCGAAGTCCTCGAAGACCTGCTCGGCCTCGCGCCAGACGTCGACCAGGGCGTCCTGTGGCGGCGCGTCCACCCCGGCCAGCCAGCGGGCCCGCAACGTCTCCGCGTCGAGCCGCTTCACCCAGGCGCGGCCCTCTGGTCCCCAGAAGCCGGAGGGGTCGGAGTACTTGTTGAGCACGGTGTGACCCTCACCGTGCAGACGCTCGACCTCGACCAAGAGCTCGTTCCGCTCGGCGCCGCTGAGCCGCGGCATCGAGTCGGCGACGGCGCCGATCGTGATGGCCGCCAGCCGGATGCGGGCGCTGAACCACTCGTGCCAGATCCGGCTCAGCACCGCGACGGCGTCCTGGTAGACCGCGATCACCTTGGTCGGGTCGTCCGCGCGAGCGGCGTCCGCCATCTCGGCGACGACGGAGTTGATCACGACCCCGCCCTCGAGCTCCCAGAACCGGCGTAGCGCCCGGGCCCGCTCGGCCACCGGCTCGCCGCGGCCGGCCTCGACCATCAGGGCGACCCCCTCGACCAGCGCGGACGGGATCGGCGGCACCTGTTCGCCGCTGGTGTCGGTCAGCCGCAGCGCCTCGTCCCAGTCGCCGTCAACGCTCTTGATCCACGCCACCTGCCACCGGGACTCGAAGCCCCAGGGCGCGTAGGGGATGCCGGCGTCGGCGGCCGCTTTCATGGCGCTGCGGAACCACGTCTCGGCCTGCGCCCACTCGGCCCAGTCCTCGTAGGAACGACCCAGGAAGTAGCGGGCGCGGAGCTCGGCCAGGATGGCGCCGGAGTCGACGGCCCGGTGGACCGCCTCGACCAGCGCCGAGCGGAGTGCGTCCTTGGGGCCTGCCTTCTTCAGGTTGCTCAGCGTGGTGATCACGTCGGAGGCGAGCTCGTGCAGGTCGAGCTTCTCGGCCAGCGCCAGTGCGTCGAGCCCGGCCACCTGGGCCTCGTCGTACTTGCCGTAGCCGGAGAGCACCCGGGCCTGGGTGGCGAGCACCTTGGCACGCAGCCCACCCACCCCGTCGGGCAGCAGGTCGATGGCTTCCTGGATCAGGTCGAGGGGGCTGGTGTCGACGTTCTCGGTGAGCAGCACCGCGTCCGCGCGGGCGGCCAGGAGCCTGGCCCGCCAGGCGTTCGGGGCGTCCGGGGCGAGCTGCTCGAGCTGCTCCGCGAGGACCTTGGCGGCCCGGGTCGGCTGGCCCGACGTGGTCAGTGCCTCGGCGGCGCTGACCGCCAGCTTGGAGAGGTCGATCTCGCAGGTGGAGCGTCGGGCGGGGTCGGTGAGCAGCTCGAGGGCCTGCTCGTAGTGGTGCGCGGCCTCGTCGGGGCCGGCCACCGCCATCGCCTCGTCGCCGGCCCGGATGCTGGCGTCGAGCGCGGTGTCGAGATCGTGGGCCAGCCGGGCGTGCCTGGCCAGCTCGGCGGCCGTGCCGCGGCCCATGCCCTCGCTGAGCGCCTCGGCGTACTGGGCGTGCAGCCGCACCCGCTCGCCCGGCAGCAGGTCGTCGTAGACCGCTTCGCCCAGGAGCGCGTGCCGGAAGGAGTAGCGGCCGTCACCGGGGACCAGCAGGTTCATCTCGACCGCCTGGCGCAGCCCCTCCTCGAGCTCGACGGCCGGGAGCCCGGACGCCGCGACGAGCAGGTCGTGCGCGACCTTGCGGCCGGCGACACTGGCCACCCTCACGACGTGCCGGGCGGCCTCGTTGAGCCGGTCGAGGCGGACCAGTAGCACGTCGGCCAGGTCATCGGGGACCCAGCTGCCGGGCTCGGCGGCCGCTCCGACCAGCTCCTCGACGAAGAACGCGTTGCCCTCGGCGCGGCGCACGATCGCGCTCAGCTCCTTCTCGCGGATCGCGCCGGGCGAGAGGCTGGCGATGAGCAGGCGGACCTGGTCGTCACCGAGTGGGCCCAGCTGGAGCCGCTCGACGCCGCTCAGACGCGACCACTCGGCGACCTGACGACGGAGCGGGTGACGGCGGTGCAGGTCGTCCGCGCGGTACGACGCGACGATGGCCACCTGCGCCTCGAAGGGCCGGGAGAAAAGGAAGCTGAGCAGGTCGCGGGTCGACTGGTCGGCCCAGTGGCAGTCCTCGATGACCAGCAGCACCGGGGACACCGCTGCGGCCTCCTCCAGCAGGGAGTGCACCGCGGCGAACAGGTCGGCCCGGTCGAGCATCTCGCCCTCGACCCGGGCGGAGCCGGGGGCGCCGTCGGTGGCGGCCAGCACGCGGCGGCCGGGTTGGAGCCGGGCCAGCGACTGGTGGGCCGCGGCCACGCGCTCGACAACCTCCGGGAGCTCGGCCTGGAGCCGGCCGAGCACCTCGGAGAACGGGAGGTAGGGCAGCGCGCTGTCGCCGAAGTCCAGGCAGTGCCCGGCGACCACGCGCCATCCCTCCTCGACCGCCAGGTCGCGCAGCTCCACCAGCAGCCGCGTCTTGCCCACACCGGCATCACCGGACAGCACGACGTGCACCGGCTCTGCGGACGCGTTCCCGTCGTCGGGCGCAGACGACCGGACGCCGAGCAACGAAGCAATTTCCGTCAGCTCGGCGTCTCGGCCGATCAAGGTCCGGCTGGTCGTGTGTACGGCCACACCGTCCATGATCCCTTGTTCAGTTGTCTGGTCCTGCACCGTCTTGGTGGACAGCGCCGTGTCGATGCTCATCCGAGCTCAACGCCGGCGCGGTCAGCGAGCGGTGCGGGTGGCCTCGGCGGGCCGGCGGACGAACGGAACCCGGACGCGGCGGCTGCGGTTGCGGCCCACGTCGTTGCGGATCCGGTTGCTCCGGTACTCGATCTCGGCCTGGTAGGTGTCGAAGGTGTTGAAGTCCATCTCTGGTGTGCTCCTCAGTTGGTGTCTTGGTACTGCCTGGTGATCACAAAGATCGCCGTCTGAGGTAGGCACCCACATTGGGCAGGTGCCTTATCTCTGACACCTGGACGACGAACGGGGTGCCTTAGATCCGACACCTGCGGGGCGATCACGCTCGACGGTCGCCCCATGGGTCACACCAGCCCCACGGGCCCCTAAGGGAGGGATCAGGACCAGGCCGGTCGGCCACCGGCCCAGACTCCGGCGACGAGCGGCACGCCGGGCCGGTACGCCAGGTGGACGTGCGACGGAGCGTCCAGCAGCAGCAGGTCGGCGCGCGCACCGACGGTGAGCCGGCCGACATCGTCGCGGAGCAGGGCGCGCGCGCCGCCGTACGTCGCGGCGTGCACCGCCTCCGCCGGGGTCATCCCCATCTCGCGGACCGCCAGCGCGATGCACAGCGGCACCGAGCTGGTGAAGCTCGAGCCGGGGTTGCAGTCGCTGGCCAGTGCGACCGCGACGCTGGCGTCGAGCAGGCGGCGGGCGTCGGGGTAGGGCTGCCGCGTCGAGAACTCCACGCCGGGCAGCAGTGTCGCGATCGTCCCGGAGTCACGCAAAGCGTCGACATCCGCATCGGTGAGGTACGTGCAGTGGTCGACCGCGGCCAGGCCGAGCTCCGCGGCGAGCAGTACGCCGGGGCCCGGGCCGAGCTGGCTGGCGTGCAGCCGTCCCTGGAGGTCGTGCGCCGCCCCGGCGGCGAGCACCGCGCGGGCCTGGTCGACGTCGAACGCCCCTTCCTCGCAGAACGCGTCGATCCAGCGGGCGTACGGCGCCGCGGCCTCGAGCATCGGCCCGGTCACCAGCTCGACGTACGCCGACGGGTCGTCCTTGAACTCCGCCGGGACGACGTGGGCGCCCAGGAACGTGGTCTCGTCGGTGAACTGCCGCGCCACCGCCAGGCTGCGCGCCTCGTCGTGGACGGTGAGGCCGTAGCCCGACTTGATCTCGACCGTGGTGGTGCCCTGCCGGACCATCTCCTGGACGAGCCTGGCCACGTGCGCGGTCAGCTGCTCGTCGGTCGCGGCGCGGGTGGCGGCGACGGTGGTGCGGATCCCGCCCGCGGCGTACGACTCGCCGGCCATCCGGGCCGCAAACTCCGCGGAGCGATCGCCTGCGAAGACCAGGTGGCTGTGGCTGTCGACGAAGCCGGGCAGCACGGCCCGGCCGCCGGCGTCGACCACCTCGTCGGCAGCGGGCGCCTCGGCCGCCGGCCCGACCCAGGCGACGCGGCTGCCCTCGACGACCAGCGCCGCGTCGTGCTGCAGGCCTAGGAGGTCGGACGCATCGGGGTCGTTCGTGACGAGCTCGCGGATGTGGGTGATCAGGGTGCTGGCCACAGTGCTCCGATCGCCTCGTCGAGCTCGCGCCCGATCTCCTCGTCGTGGTCCGGCGTGTAGACCACTCGCCCGTCGACCACCACGTGCGTGACGTCGGCACCCGTGGCTGCGAAGACCGCGGTGTGCTCGTCGGCGCCAGTGCCGGCCGTCCGCGTACTCGTCGTGTCGAGGGTGACCAGGTCGGCCGGGGCGCCCACCTCGATCTGGTCATCGGTGCCGACCCCGATCAGCTCGGCGGCGCTCCAGTGGCCGCGCTCGCCGGTCGCGAGCCGCTCGTCCATCTCCAGGCCGCGCAGCTCCTCGAACGGGTCGACCACCGCATGGCTGTCGCTGCCGATGCTGATCCGGCAGCCGGCGTCGCGCAGCCTGCGGGCCGGACCGATGCCATCGGCCAGGTCGCGCTCGGTGGTCGGGGTGATGCACACGTTCGTGCTGGTCGTGCCCAGCAGCTCGATGTCGTCGCTGCTGAGGTGGGTGGCGTGCACGACCGTCGTGTCCGGGCCGAGCAGGTCCGCCTCGTGCAGCAACCGGGTCGGGGTGACGCCGTACGCCGCGAGGCAGGCCTCGTTCTCGGCCACCTGCTCGGAGAGGTGGACGTGCAGCGGCGCGCGGCCGTGGAAGACCGGCAGCTGCTCACGTGGCACCGCGCGCACCGAGTGGATCGCCGCCGGGCCGTCACCCGCGCGGGCGGCCCAGGAGTCCGCATCGCCGTCGGAGTAGCGCCGCTGCACGCCCTCTGGCGGCGCCCCGAACCCGCTGCTCACGTAGCAGGTGTCGAGCAGCGTGATCCGGATCCCGGCCTGGCCCGCGGCCTCCCGCAATGCCTCGCCCACCGCGTTGGGTTCGGCGTACGGCGTCCCGTCGGGCTGGTGGTGCAGGTAGTGGAACTCCGTCACCGAGGTGTACCCGACAGCCACCATCTCGCGGTAGACCGCCCGGGCGAGCGCGAGGTACGACTCGGGGGTGAGCCGCTCGGCCACGGCGTACATCTGCTCGCGCCAGGTCCAGAACGTCCCGCGCTCACGCTGGGTCCGCCCCCGCAGCGCCCGGTGGAACGCGTGGCTGTGGTCGTTGACGATGCCCGGGATGCTGAGCCCCGGGAGGCGCTCACCTCCGGCACCGCCGATCTCGACCTTGGTGAACCGCCCGTTCTCGATCTCCACCAGCACGTCGTCGCGGACCGCGCCGTCGACCCAGGCTCGCTCGAGCTGGTACGACGTGGTCACGTGGCAAGCCGCTCGAGCGTCTCGGCCAACGCGTGCACTCCGGCCAGGCAGTCCGGGATCGACGCCGTCTCGGCCGGCGAGTGCGAGACGCCGGTGGGGTTGCGGACGAACAGCATCGCGGTCGGAATCCCTTGAGCAGAAAGGATTCCGGCGTCGTGGCCGGCCGCGGTCGGGATGATCGGCCAGTCCCCGTCCTCGTGGTCAGCGGCGATGCGCTGCGCCAGCGAGGAGTCGAAGGCCACCGCGCCCGACACCGACTCCGACGTCATCGAGACGGATGTCCCGTCCCGCTCGGCGCGTTCCGTCGCCTGCCGGGTGACGGTCTCGACGAGCTCATCGAGCGAGGACTCGGACGAGCACCGCGCGTCCAGCCAGGCCACCACCTGCGACGGCACGGCGTTGGTGCCGTTGGGCATCACCTCGACCCGCCCGAACGTCGCCCGCTCGCCAGCCAACCTGGCCTGCTTGTTCGCGGCCAGCGCGGTCATCGCATAGGTGAGCATCGGGTCGGCGCGGTCCTCCATCCGCGTCGAGCCGGCGTGGTTGGCCTCGCCCGCGAAGTCGAAGCGGTAGCGACCGTGCGGCCAGATCTCGCTGGCCACCCCGACCGCGGCACCGCGGTCGACGAGGTCGCGACCCTGCTCGACGTGCAGTTCCACGAACACCCCGACGCCCTCGAGAAGCCCCGGACCGCCGCCCTCCACGACCTCCTCGAAGCCCACGCCGTCGCGATCCCGCAGCAATCGCGCCTTGTCCCAGGTGATCGCCCCGGCCGCCAGACGGGAGCCCAGGCAGGCCAGCCCGAACCGGGAACCCTCCTCCTCGACGAACACCGACACCCCGACCGGCCGGACCGGCTCGACGCCGCGCGACCGCAGCTCGTCGACCGCCGCCAGCGCCGAGACCACGCCGAGCGGCCCGTCGTACGCCCCTCCGTCCAGCACCGAGTCCAGGTGCGACCCGGTCAGCACCGCCCCCCGTCGGGATAGTCCCTGACGATCTGGCACGGATGCCGGCGTGTCTGCGGCCGGAACGTCAGGGACTATCCCGCCGTCCGGGTCCCACCAGGCCACGAGGTTGCCGGTGGCGTCCGACTCGAGGCGGAGGGACCGGGCGGCGGCCTGCTCGCGGAACCAGTCGGCGAGCTCGCGCTCGGGCTGGGTGAACGGCTGCCGGAAGTAGCCGCCCGAGGTCGCCGACCGCCCGACGGGCGCCAGGTCGGACCACATCCGTTCGAAGTCGGCTGGCGTGGGAGGCACGCCCCCATCCAACGCAGCCACGGGTCGCGGCGCCACCAGCGCGCCGGTCGCGCGGTCTCGGATCCGAGATCCGCATACTGGCCGCCATGGAGTTCCAGGAGGTGGTCCGCCGCCGCCGCATGGTCCGCGACTACAGCGACGAGCCGGTCGACCCGACGGTCATCGACCTCGCACTGGCCAACGCCGTACGCGCACCGAGCGCCGGGTTCAGCCAGGGCTGGGCGTTCCTGGTGCTCGACAGGCCGGACGACGTACGCCGCTTCTGGGCGGCCACCGCCGACGACCTCGACCACCCCGACAGCTGGCTGGCCGGGATGATGGGCGCGCCCGTGGTGATCCTGCCGTGCTCCAGCAAGACGACGTACCTGGAGCGGTACGCCGAGGAGGACAAGGGCTGGACCGACCTCGACGAGACGCGCTGGCCGATGCCGTTCTGGCACATGGACGCCGCGATGGCGGGCCTGCTGATCCTGCAGACCGCCACCGATGCCGGGCTGGGCAGCTGCTTCATCGGCGTGCCCCCCGACAAGGACGCTGCCGTGCGGGAGGCGTTCGGCATCCCCGACGACCACGACCCCGTCGGTGTGATCACGATCGGTCACCGGGCAGGCGGCGAGCAGCCCTCGGGGTCGCCGCGGTCGAGGAAACGCCGCGACCTCAGCGAGCTCGTGCACCGCGGCCACTGGGGCCGCTGACCCGTGGCGGACGCGGGGCTGCGCGCCGCGGCCGTGGCCTGGGCAGAGGAGTCGCTGGGTAGTCACATCGCGCGGGTCGTCGAGCTGCCGGGCGGGCTGACCTCGACGACGCTCAGGCTCGACGACGTCTCCGGCAGGAGCTCCGTGCTCCGGCTGATGGACCGGGAGCCGTGGCAGAGCTACGGACCGTCCCTGACCCGGCGCGAGCAAGACGCCCTGCTGGAGCTGTCGGGCACACCCGTGCCGGCGCCGCTGAGCCTGGCCCTGGATGCCGAGGGAAAGGCGACCGGGGTCTCGGCCCACCTGATGTCCCACCTCACTGGCCGCCCGACCAGCGACATGGACGCGGCTGCGGTGGCCACCATGGTCGACATGCTGGCCACCATCCACGCGGTCGAGCCGTCCGAACCGTTCCGCCACTTCCAGTCCTGGGCCTGGGAGGCCAAGTGGCAGGTGCCTCCGTGGAGCGCACACCCCGAGGCCTGGCGCGCGGCCTTCGACCTTCTCTCCAACGAGGCGCCACGCTTCACGCCGACCTTCCTGCACCGCGACCACAGCCACCGGAACCTGCTCTGGGACGGCCCCGCGATCAGTGGCGTCGTCGACTGGGTGGAGACGTCCACAGGACCGGCCTGGCTCGACGCCGGCCACGCGGCCACCAGCCTCGCGCTGGGCTTCGGCCCTGATCCCGCGCGAGCCTTCCTCAGGGCGTACGCCGCCCGCACGAGCGAGCCGTCGGATCGGTACTGGCTGGTCATGGATGCCGTGGGCTTCCTGCCTCCCCCGGGCAAGGCACCGCTGTTCGGCTCGCCGACCGAGCTGCGGCGGCTCGACGACTGGCTCCACGAGGTGGTGCAGCCGCAGTTCCGTCGCGACTAGGGTCCGGACATGACGGTGGGAGGGACCGAAGAGCTGCCGCGCGCGGTGCAGAAGCTCCGGGCGCTGATCCGGATCCCGACCGTCTCGCACCGCGAGCTCGACAAGGTGGACACCCAGGCGTTCGACGCGTTCGTCGACGAGCTGGCCCGCCAGTTCCCACTGCTGCACGACCGGCTCGAGCTGACCCGGGTGCACACGCACGGCCTCCTCTTCCACTGGCGCGGCACGAGCGCGGAGCGGCCGGTCGTGCTGATGGCGCACCTCGACGTCGTACCGGTCGAGGGCAGCTGGCAGCACGAGGCATTCAGCGGTGACGTGGTCGACGGTCAGATCTGGGGCCGCGGCACCCTCGACGACAAGGGCTGCCTGGTCGGGATCTGCGAGGCGGTCGAGACCCTGCTCGAGCGCGACTTCACTCCGGCCCAGGACGTCTGGCTCTCGTTCGGCTGCGACGAGGAGGTGTTCGGTACGGCGGCCGAGACCGCCGTCGCCGAGCTCCAGGACCGCGGCGTCCGGCCGTGGTTCGTGGTCGACGAGGGCGGGGCCATCGCCCACGACGCGTTCACCGGCATCGGCAAGCCGGTCGGTGTCGTCGGCGTGACCGAGAAGGGGATCATGTCGGTCTTGCTGCGGGTCGAGGGCCGGGGCGGGCACGCCTCCACGCCCGCCAGGATGGGACCGACCGCTCGACTGGCCCGCGCCATCACGCGGGTCGACCGCTCCCCGATGCCGAGCAGCCTGCCGGCCCCGACCCTGGAGCTGTTCCGGCGGCTAGCCCCGCACGCTCCTCTGGCGCTCCGCCCGCTGATGTCGAACGCCGGCAGGCTCGGCCCGGCGCTCCCTAGGGTGCTCACCGCACTCGGACCGGAGTCGGCAGCCATGGTGCGGACGACGTTCGCGATCACCACCCTCCAGGGCAGCCCGGCTCTCAACGTCATCGCAGGGAAGGCCACGGCCGGCGTGAACATCCGGATCATGCTCGGCGACACCTCCGAGAAGGTGCTCGCGCACCTGCGCAAGGTGATCGCCGACGACAAGGTGGAGATCGACGTCGTGGAGGTCTACGAGCCGAGCCCGCTCTCGCCGTACTCGACCGACAGCGACGAGGACGAGGCGTTCGGGCTGCTCGAGACGACGATCAGCGAAGTCTTCCCCGATGCCGTCCCGGCGCCGTACGTGATGATGGCCGCCACCGACTCGCGCAGCTTCAGCCCGATCTGCGACCGCATCTACCGGTTCGCGCCGTTCCGCATGACCAAGGCGCAGCGCGAGGCGATCCACTCCTACGACGAGCATCTCGGCGTCGACGACTTCCTCGACGGCGTTCGTTGGTACCAACGGCTCATCGAGAGGCTCACCTGATGGCAACCGTGACCCCGGCGACCCAGCCGATCAAGCCGGTGCACGGCCTGTTCGCGATCGTCGGGTTCCTGGTCTGCGTCGAGCTGGCCAGCGGGGTGCTGCAGGGCTACTACACGCCGATCTACAGCGAGATCGCCGACCACCTCTCGATCCAGGACGCGGACGTCAACTGGTTCGAGGCGGCCCAGCTCGTCGTCTCCGCACTGGTGGTCCCGCCGCTGTGCCGGCTCGGTGACCTGGTCGGCCACAAGAAGGTGCTCCTGCTCTCGACCGCGGTCACCGCGCTCGGCTCGTGGGTGCTCGCCGTCGCGCCCGGCTTCACGACGTTCCTCATCGGCTGGGCCGTCCAGGGCGCGTACGTCGTGTGGCTGCCGCTCGAGATCGCGATCATCCACCGGCGGACCGCCGGCACCGGCCGGCAGGCGCTCCTCACCCGCCGGGCGGCGGCGATCCTCGTCGGCGCCCTGGAGCTGGCCGTGATCATCGGCGCGCTGACGTCCGGCGCCCTGGTCGAGGCCACGTCGATGGGCTTCCTGCTCGCCCTGCCCGCGATCGTCGTCACGGTCGTCTTCTTCGTCATCTGGTTCGGCATCGAGGACATGCCCGGAGTGGCCAGAGGCGGCTACGACTGGGGCGGCCTCGCGCTGATCACGGCCGCGCTCGGGCTGGTGATGGGCGGGCTGATCGCGATCCGGGTGCAAGGCCCGGACTCGGTGCTGGCGTGGGCGCTCGTCCTGGCCGGCCTCGCCGCGCTGGTGCCGTTCGCCCGCTACGAGGCGGCCCACCCCGAGCCGATGGTCGACGTGCGGCTCCTCGCCACCCCAGGCCAGTGGCCGGTGCAGCTGACCGCCTTCCTGTTCGGCATGTCCGTGCTCGGCGCCCAGATCCCCCTCTCGACCTTCGCCCGAACCGACCCCGAGACCGCGGGCTACGGGCTGGGCGCGGACGCGTCGTTCGTCTCGACCCTGGTCGGGGTGTACGTCGTGTTCCTGGCGATCGGCGCCTTCACCCTGCCGCTGACCTCCCGGCTCCTGGGACCGCGCGGAGCCCTGGTCCTCGGAGCCCTGCTCGTCGCGCTGGGCTACGGGCTCTTCCTGCCGCTCCACGACTCGACAGGCCAGGCGATTCTCAACATGGCGGTCGCCGGCGTCGGGTCCGGCGCACTCGTCGCCGCCCTACCGGCCACCGCCGCGGCCGCCGCGCCACCGGACCGGACCGGGTTCGCGACGGGCATGACCAACGCGACCAAGACGGTCGGCGGTGCGATCGCATCGTCGATCTTCGCGATCTGCCTGGCGTCGACCGGCTCGATCGAGGAACCGGTCAGGGGACACGCCCCGCTGTCCGGCTACCTCACCGTCTGGGCCATCTGCGCGGCCACCGCGCTCCTCGCGGCCGTGGCGCTGTGGCTGATGCCGAGGGAGGCGACCAGCCGGCCCGTCGAGCAGGTCTGACGGCTTCGGGGGCATCAAGTATTTTGGAGGCATGCCGGAGAACGAGGACTGGCCGGAGGGCCGCCCCGAGCAGCTGCCGAAGCCCGCCGTGCGGCAGGACGGGAAGGCCGCGGCGGCCGCGCGGATGGCGCAGCAGCAGACCTGGGTCGACCTCCAGGTGCGGCAGGCGATGGAGCGTGGCGACTTCGACGACCTGCCCGGCGCCGGGAAGCCGATCGAGGGGCTGGGCGGGCACCACGACCCCAACTGGTGGCTCAAGAAGCTCGTGGAGCGCGAGCACATCGCGGTGCTGCCGCCCAGCCTGGCCCTGCGCAAGGAGGACGCCGAGCTCGACGGCGCCCTCGACAAGCTGAACACCGAGGGCGACGTACGCCGCCACGTCACCGACTTCAACGAGCGGGTCGTGGCCGCGCGCTACCGGACCCCCGAGGGCCCGCCCCTGATCACCATGCCGCGCGACGTCGACTCGGAGGTCGCGGCCTGGCGCTCGCGGCGTACGGCGCGCGTGGCCGAGCAGCGCCGCAAGGCCCGCGAAGCCCTGGCCGAGCAGCGCGAGCAGCCGAAGCCCAAGAGGCGCTGGTTCAGGCGCGGCTGACCTGTTGCCGTCGAGTGACGCGTGAGCGTGGTCTCCAGCCGGATCTGACAACGCTGGCACGTCACTCGACGGGGAAACCCGCCAGCCCTGTCAGATCGGTCATACCGACGCCGACACCGACGCTGTTACGTTCCGCAGCATGAGCGGGCCTTCCACGAGCGCCAAGGACTTCTTCCGGCCGCTGGCCGTCGGCGCACCCCAACCGCTGCGCGAGATCCCCGCGCGGCCGAGCCGGGCCATCCACTTCTTCGACCCGAGCAACGAGAAGATGGCGGCCAAGGTCCCCGACCTGGTCGGGAAGGTCGACGTGCTGCTCGGCAACCTCGAGGACGCGATCAAGGCGGACAACAAGGTCGCCGCCCGCGAAGGGCTGGTCAAGATCGCGCAGGGCAATGACTTCGGGCCGACCCAGCTGTGGACCCGCGTCAACGCGCTCGACAGCCCCTGGGTCCTCGACGACCTCACCACGCTGGTGGCCGAGATCGGCGACCGCCTCGACGTGGTCATGGTCCCGAAGGTGCAAGGCGCCGAGGACATCCACTACGTCGACCGGCTGCTCGCGCAGCTCGAGGCCAAGGCGGGCCTCGGCCGGCCGATCCTCGTGCACGCGATCCTCGAGACCGCTCGCGGCGTCGCGAACGTCGAGGAGATCTGCGGCGCCAGCCCGCGCATGCAGGGCCTCTCCCTCGGCCCGGCAGACCTCGCGGCGGACCGGCGGATGAAGACCACCCGCGTCGGCGGCGGACACCCGGGCTACCTGGTCCGCGAGGACCCGCCGCGCAGCGACGGCGTCGCCAACCTCGAGGCGACCCGTGCGACGTTCCAGCAGGACCTCTGGCACTACACGATCGCCCGGATGGTCGACGCGTGCGCGATGCACGGCATCTACCCCTACTACGGGCCGTTCGGCGACATCACCGACGTCGTGGCCTGCGAGGACCAGTTCCGCAACGCCTTCCTGCTCGGCTGCGTCGGGGCCTGGTCGCTGCACCCCACGCAGATCGCGATCGCCAACAAGGTGTTCAGCCCCAGCGTCGAGGAGGTCCGCCACGCCCGCCGGGTCGCGGCCGCCATGGGCGACGGCACCGGCGCGGTGATGCTCGACGGGAAGATGGAGGACGACGCCTCGCTCAAGCAGTGCCTGGTCATGGTCGAGCTCGCCGAGCAGCTCGCCGCGATCGACCCCGCGCTCAAGGCGCAGTACGACGCGATCGAGGTCTGACCTTGACCGACCTCCGTCCGCGACGCTCGGTGCTCTACATGCCGAGCTCCAACGAGCGCGCCCTCGAGAAGGCGAGGACGATCGCCTGCGACGGGCTGATCCTCGACCTCGAGGACGCCGTCGCGCCGGACGCCAAGCCCGCCGCGCGCGAGGCGGCCTGCGCCGCGGCGGCGAGCGGCGAGTACGGCGACCGTGAGGTCACCATCCGGGTCAACGGCGCCGACACCGAGTGGCACGCCGACGACCTCGCGGCAGCGTGCGCGGCCGGACCCGACGCGATCGTGGTGCCCAAGGTCAACAGCGCGGATGCCGTGCACGCCATCGTGGACGCGCTCGAAAAGCACGGCGCTCCGGACCAGACGACCGTGTGGGCGATGGTCGAGACGCCCTACGCCATGCTCCACGCCGAGGAGATCGCCGGCGCCTCGGAGCGGCTGACCGTGCTCGTGATGGGCACCAACGACCTCGCCAAGGAGCTGTACGCCGAGCACGTTCCCGGTCGGCAGCCGCTCCTGGCCGGGCTCGGCCTGGCGCTGCTGGCCGCTCGCGCAGCCGGCAAGGTGATCCTCGACGGCGTCTACAACGACGTGAAGAACACCGACGGCTTCCTCGACGAGTGCCGGCAGGGCCGGGAGCTGGGGTTCGACGGAAAGACCCTCATCCACCCGGGCCAGGTCGAAGGCGCCAACGAGGTGTTCGCACCCAGCGAGCAGGCGGTCACGGACGCCCGCGGCATCCTCGAGGCATGGCAGGCCGGCGCCGGGTCCGGCGTGGTGACCTACCAGGGCCGGATGATCGAGAACCTGCACGTCGCCGCGGCCCGTCGGACGCTGAGCATCCACGACGCCATCGCCGCCATCGACCGGTAGCGACCGGTAGCGATCGGTAGCGCCTCGGAGGTTTCTGGCTCACCGGCGCCGGGAAGGGACCTCGGGTGACCCTCCCCCGTTCCGTCCGCCTCGTCGCGGCGTTCCTCGTTCTCGGCCTCACGGCGGCCCTCCTCGCCACCGCCACGCCCTCACCGGCCGTGGCGGGTCGCGGCCATGGTCACGGCCACGGGCACGGGCACCAGGGTCACAAGGGCAAGGTGGTCTGGGACTCGACGACCTACGTCGCCAACGGCGGAGGCGTGGCCGCCCACGGGCGAGTGCCAGGCGGGAAGACCAAGGTGAAGCTGCAGGTCAAGGTGCCCGGCGGCTGGCACACGTTCGCCAGCACCAAGAGCTCGAGGAAGGGCAAGTTCGCCATCACCGGCACCCTCAACTGGTACGGCAGCCACAAGGTGCGCGTCTCCACGGCGGGGCGGCACCGCTTCAACCGCAGCAGCACGGCCAACGTGTTCATCGCCTACGCACCGCGCGGCAACCCGGCCGACCACGTCTTCCTCAACCACAGGGGCGTCCGCTACTCCTTCGACCCGTGCAAGACGGTCCGCTACGTCGTGAACGCCGACGACGTGGGGCCGAACGGCATCCTTCTGGCGCAGCTCGCCATGGCTCAGACCTCGGCGGCCACCGGAATCCCGGTCAAGTTCGTCGGCACGTCGCACCAGATCCCGTTCCAGACCGACAACACCCGCCTGCCCGGCAACCAGGACATGCTGATCGCCTTCGCCGACGAGGCCGAGATGCCCGAATTCGTCACGAGGTCGGCGCTCGGCTTCGGTGGCCCGGTCCAGCTGCACGCCGCGCGCGACGCGCGCAACCGCCCGGTGTGGGAGAGCACCCAGTCGGCCGCCGTCTTCGACACGAACAAGTGGTTCAGCGGCGATCTCGACTGGTCCTTCATGGGCACGAAGCCGCTCTGGAGCGAGGTCATGCTCCACGAGTTCGGCCACGCCTTCGGTCTCGACCACTCGAACGGCGTCGACGAGATCATGTACTGGCAGGCCGGAAACGGCATCTACCCAGACGGCTACTACCGCGGGCTGTACGCCGCCGGCGACCTGAAGGGACTGGCCACCGACGGTCTCGGCCAGGGCTGCTTCCGCACGGTCAGGCGGTTCCGGGACGGCGCGCCGGCCCGCATCCAGGCTCCCCAGCCGCTGCCGTAGCCCGTGCCGTCACCAGCCACCGCAACCGGGGCTGGGCGCCCCCCGCCCGGTCCCGGTTGCGGCGCACGTTCGCGTGCGCCGGCAGTTACCCGTTGCGGTCGCGGCGCAGCTGCTCATCGAGCCAGAGCTTCGCGCTGCCGAAGAAGCCGGCCACGTCGTGGATCAGCTTTCCCAGCGCGTCCTGGGTGCTCTTGAACGCCTCCGTGTAGGAGTCGGCCGCCTGCTTGGCCGCGTCCGACATGCTCGCCCCGGCATCCTCGTCCCTGCGCGGGTAGGAGCCGGCCAGGAACTCCGTGTACTCGCCCGAGTCGATCCACTTGCGCAGCTCGGCCGCGCGGACGACGGCGTAGGGGTGATCCGCCCTCTCGTTGAGCAAGAGCTTGAGAACCGAGTCGCGGATGTCGGCGGTCTCGAGGTACTCTTCGCCCTGGGCGAAGAACGACGTCTGGTCGAGCTCGCTCAGGTCACCGGAGCCGCACGCAAGCTTCATGTGCACGCGGAAAGCCACGGCCGGGTCCTGGGTCGCGAGCAGCCCGGCCCGGTCGGCCGACAGCTCGGACTTGCGGGACCACTCGTAGAGCGCGGCGATCAGCACCCGCCCTCCGAGGGCTCCACCTGGCACGGTGTTCCAGACGCCGGTCAGCGACATCAGCCACAGGAGCAGCGTGCGGTAGACCGCGTGGCCGCTGACCGCGTGGCCCAGCTCGTGACCGACGACGAACCGCATCTCCTCCTCGTCGAGGAGGTCGAACAGCGCGGAGTGCAGGACGATGATCGGCTTGTCCATGCCGATGGTCATCGCGTTGGTGGTCGGGTCGTTGACGACGTAGACCTCGGGCAGCTTGTCGACGTCGAGCGCACGCCCGACCTCGGCGAGCAGCCGGTTGACCCCGGCGAAGTTGCGGTCGTCGACGCGGATCGCGCCGCCGAGGAAGTCGAGCCGGATCTTGCGCTCGTTGATGAAGCCGGACATCGCCTTGAGGATCGTGTCGAACCCCTTGAGCTTGCGCAGCGCCACCAGCGCGCCACGATCCGCGGGGTGCTCCCACGCTCTCGAGCTGATGCCGGTCAGGGTGGCCCGGGAGCGGGCGGGCGTGGTCGTCACGAGCAAAGACTAGGCAGACGTCGGTGGTTTCCACTCCGGATCGCGGCCGATGAATCCCAGGAGCTTGGTCTGCGCGTCGGCGTCGTCCGGTACGGCGACCCGCGGACCGTACTGGCCGCTGTCGCGCATGGCGTCCTCGTACGGCTCCGACCCGGCGAGCATCACCGCGCAGCGCTCGGGGTCGAGCGTGTCGTCCTGGCCGGTGGCACGGGCGAGGTCCCAGGTGTGCATGAAGACGTCGCCGGTGAAGAACTGCGAGACGGCCTGCGGGAGCGGGATCGCCCCGATGTGCCGGTTGGTGAGCACGCGCTCGGCCGAGGCCGGGTCGTCGAGCAGTGCCTGTACCTCGCCCTGCAGGTGTCGCCACGCGGCCGGCGGGTCGTCATCGACCGACGGCCCCGGCGGGAGCTCGATCTCGGCACCGGCCGCGAGGAACGACGGGAACCACTCGACCAGGTGCCGGACGACGTCCCGTGCCGTCCACTCCTCGACGGGCGAGGGAGCGTCCCACTGGTCGGCGCGGACGCCGTCGGCGACGTCGCCGAAGCGGCCGGCGATCTCTCGGAACTCCTGGGCGGGGGTGTCGGTCATGCCCCATCAGACCGCATCAGTCCGGCGAACTCATCGCCTCGTGCCGGCCGGGCCGTGGGTCGCTGGTCATGAACCGCCACACCAGGCCGTGCGCCAGCAGCACCAGCAGGATCAACAGGATCGCCTCCACCTGGATGCCGGTGAGATCGAGCGGCTCGCCCACCTCGGGCGCTGCCCCGACCACCGCCACCGCGGCGTAGAGCACGACGGCCGCGACCCTGTGAGGGCGGTCGTCGACGCCGGAGCGGCCGCTGGCGGGCAGGGCCCGCAGGGTCGCGGCCAGCCCGATCACGGCGACAGCCACGAAGCTGATCCGCCACACGGTCGTGGTCCCCGGGGCGCCGACCTGCGCGAACAGCCCCATCAGGCCCGGGAGCAGGAAGGAGAGGTAGACACCCCCGACCGCGGTCCGGGTCGCAGGGTCGCGCATCCAGTGCGGGTTGACGGCCAGCAGGTTCCACCAGAAGCCGACGAGCGCGAAGCAGGTCGCCGAGAACAGCGCGTAGAACGTGCTGACATCCATGCGTGGACGCTAGTGGTTCGACGACTCCTCCGACATAGGCACGCGAACGGCGCGCTCCTGGGCCACCTCCACCGCGCGCTCGTAGCCGGCGTCCACGTGCCGGATCACGCCCATGCCCGGGTCGTTGGTGAGGACCCGCTCGATCTTCTGGGCGGCCAGCTCGGTGCCGTCCGCGACGGTGACCTGGCCGGCGTGCAGGGATCGGCCCATGCCGACACCGCCGCCGTGGTGGAACGACACCCAGGTCGCGCCCGAGGCGGTGTTGACCAGCGCGTTGAGGATCGCCCAGTCCGCGATGGCGTCGGAGCCGTCGAGCATCGACTCGGTCTCGCGGTACGGCGAGGCGACCGACCCGCAGTCGAGATGGTCGCGGCCGATGACGATCGGCGCCTTGAGCTCGCCCGAGGCGACCATCTCGTTGAACTTCAGGCCGGCGAGGTGGCGCTCGCCGTACCCGAGCCAGCAGATCCTCGCCGGCAGCCCCTGGAACGCGACTCGCTCTCCGGCCATGGTGATCCACTTCCGCAGCCGCTCGTTGTCGGGGAACAGCTCGAGGATCGCCTTGTCGGTCGCGGCGATGTCGGCCGGGTCGCCCGAGAGCGCGGCCCAGCGGAACGGGCCCTTCCCCTCGCAGAACAGCGGCCGGATGTACGCCGGCACGAAGCCAGGGAACTCGAAGGCGCGGTCGTAGCCGCCCTTGCGGGCCTCGTCGCGGATCGAGTTGCCGTAGTCGAAGACCTCGGCCCCCTTGTCCTGGAACTCGACCATCGCCCGCACGTGCGCGGCCATCGACTCCTGGGCGCGCTTGGTGAACCCGACCGGATCCTCGGTGCGCTCGGTCTCCCAGTCGTCGAACGCGACGCCGGCCGGCAGGTAGAACAGCGGGTCGTGGGCCGACGTCTGGTCGGTGACGATGTCGATCGGTGCGTCCAGCTCGAGAAGCTCGGGCAGCATCACCGCGGCGTTGCCTTGAACGCCGATCGACAGCGGCTTCCTGGCGTCCCGCGCCTCGACCGCCATGCGCACGGCGTCCTCGAGGGACTCGGCCTGCACGTCGAGGTAGCGGTGGTCGATCCGGCGCTGGATGCGGGCCGGGTCGCACTCGATGCAGATGGCCACGCCGTCGTTCATCGTGACCGCCAGCGGCTGGGCGCCGCCCATGCCGCCGAGGCCAGCGGTCACGGTGATGGTGCCGGCCAACGTGCCGCCGAACTTCTTGTCCGCGACCGCGGCGAAAGTCTCGAAGGTGCCCTGCAGGATGCCCTGGGTGCCGATGTAGATCCACGACCCGGCGGTCATCTGGCCGTACATCGTGAGCCCGAGGTCCTCCAGCCTGCGGAACTCCTCCCAGTTGGCCCAGTCGCCGACCAGGTTTGAGTTCGCGATCAGCACCCGAGGCGCCCACTCGTTGGTCTTCATCACGCCCACCGGCTTGCCGGACTGCACGAGCATCGTCTCGTCGTCCGCGAGCGTGGTCAGGGTACGGACGAGTGCGTCGTAGGACTCCCAGTTGCGGGCCGCCTTGCCCGTGCCGCCGTAGACGACCAGGTCCTCGGGACGCTCGGCGTTCTCGGGGTCGAGGTTGTTCATCAGCATCCGCAGCGGTGCCTCGGTCTGCCACGAGCGGGCGGTCAGCTCGGTGCCGTGGGCGGCGTGGATGGGCAGGCGGGGGTTCGTGCGCTCGGTCATGCATCTCATCCAACTCCGCCGGGCGCCACGCTCACCAGCACTGGCGTCGACACCGAGTCTCGGATACGAGATGAACTACGCCAAGATGGCTCGGGCGGCCCATTCTCACGCCCACGACCTGCACTTAACGTGAAAGCGCCACGGGGACACCGGAAGGCTGTCCTTGAGCGACCTACTTCTCTCCGAGTCCGACCAGACCGCATTGCGATTCGTCCTGGCCGCGGAACCGGTCGCGGGTCGGCCGCTCCCCCCGTGCGGCGTGCTCGAGCGGCTGGCGGCGCTCGTCCGGTGCGACGCGATCGGCGCCGCGCTGACCGACCCGAAGGGGTACGTCGTCGACGAGGTCGAGCTCCCCCACGGCCACAACGCGACGCTGAGCGAGTCCGGTTGCGACGGTCCGTTACGGGTCGGAGTCGTGCACTGGACCAGGATTCCGGGTCACGCGAGCCGTGTCCACGCGGACGGGCTGTCGGACTCCTTGGCGGTGGGGTTCCGAACCGGCAGTGATCGGGTCGTTCAGGTGTGGTGGGATCGGCGGACCGGGGAGTTCTCCGAACGCGACGTCGCGCTCTTGACGATGATCGCGCCCGCGGTGCAACGGCTGGTCCGGGACCCCGCGACCCAAGTCCTGCCGGCGTCCCTGACCGCGCGGGAGCGGCGCACTCTAACGCTGGTCGCGGCCGGCTTCTCGAACGTCGAGATCGCGCGCCGCATGGACGTCGCCACGTGCACGGTCCGCAAGCACCTCGAGCACTCGTACCGCAAGCTCGGCGTCACCAATCGGCTGGCGGCCGCGGTCGCGCTACGTGGAGAGGTGCTGCCGCCCTCCGACCAGCGCAACAGGCTCTCGGTCCGCGACTGAGGCCTCCTGCGGTCGCGATCGTCGGGGGAAAGATTCGCGCGAACGCGAATGGCCTCATCCCGCGACGGCCCGTACGAAGGAGGAAGGAAGTACCTGACATCTTCCCTTGGGGGGACCATGCACCTCGTCCGACGGTCCTGCGCCGTCTTGACCACCACCGTCCTCACGACCGCGGTCCTCGTCGCGGCCCCGTCCACTGCTGCTCCTCCCGCCGCGGCTGGTCACAGCTCCGTGCAGGCTGCGAAGTCGACCCGTGCCCAGCTGGTGTACACGTGGCAGCGCATCGCGCTACGCACCGTGTACACCGTCGGGGCCAGCCCCATCCCGACGGGGATCCCCTCGCTGGGGTTCAGTTCTCTGGCGATGCACCGTGCCGTCCAGTCGTCGCTGCGTCGCCCCGAGAGCTCCGAGCGCGCCGCACTCGTCGAGGCCGCCTACCGCGTGCTGCGGCACTACTTCCCGGCTCAAGGCGCTCAGCTCGCGGCCGACCGGGCGGCCAGCCTGGGCAACGTGGCGCCAGGACGGGCCAAGAGGACAGGCCTGAAGATGGGGAAGCGGGCCGCGCGTCATCTGCTGGCCGAGCGGGTCGGTGACCACTACATGGACACCGCCATCCACTACACCCTGCCGCCCGGCCCCGGGGTGTGGCAGCCGGCCGCTCCGACCACAGACATGCTCGGGGCCTGGATCGGTTCCCTGCGACACCTGGTCGTCCGCAAGCACGTGAAGGTCGGCGGGCCGGACGCGCTCACAAGCAGCGAGTACACCGCCCAGTTCGAGCAGGTGAAGAGCCTGGGCAGCTCGACCTCGACCACGCGCACCGCGGACGAGCGGCTGACCGCCCTCTTCTTCAACTCCAACCCACCGATCATGTACGGCGAGGCGCTGATCGGACTCCTGCAGCGTCACCCGATCGGCCTCGCCGAGTCTGCCCGACTGTTCGCTGCCGTGCACGCCGCGATGACCGACTCCCTCATCCAGTGCTGGCGGCTCAAGCGCGACGTCGGGTTCTGGCGTCCCATCGAGGCGATCCGGGGAGCCGAGACCGACGGCAACCCTGCGACCACCGAAGACAACGCCTGGACCCCGCTCGTCACGACCCCGCCGTACTCCGACTACGTCAGTGGTCACGGATGCGTCACCGGCCCGACCATGGAGGTCATCCGCCGCACCTTCGGAGAGCGCACCAAGCTGACTCTGGTCTCGGCCAACTCGCCTGTCCCGAAGACCTACACGCGACTGCGGGACCTGGAGCACGACGCGTTCTACGCCCGGATCTGGTCGGGGCTGCACTACTGGACCGCGATGGCAGACGCCTACCGCATCGGTCACATCACGGCACGACGCGTCCTGAAGGCGCTGGACTGACCAGGACGTCGGGGGCCTCGATCAGCCGAGACCCCCGATGACGTCCTCGACCGCGTTCAGGACGGCACCCGACGCGACCAGCTGAACGGCGGTCTCGATCTCGGGCGAGAGGTGGCGGTCGGGGCCGGGTCCCTCGATCCCGCTCTCGCGGAGCAGCCGGACCACGGCACCCGTTGCAGGCGACGGCTCGAGCGGCGCGCGCAGGTCGAGCGCGCGGGCCGCGGTGAGCACCTCGACGGCGATGACCCGGGTCAGCCCGTCGACGGAGCGGCGCAGCTTGCGCGCGGCCGACCAACCCATCGAGACGTGGTCCTCCTGCATGGCGCTGGAGGGGATGGAGTCGACCGACGCGGGGACGGCGAGCCGCTTCAGCTCGGAGACGATCGCGGCCTGGGTGTACTGCGCGATCATGTGCCCGCTGTCCACCCCCGGGTCACCGGCGAGGAACGGTGGCAGCCCGTGGTTGCGGGCCTTGTCGAGGAACCGGTCCGTCCGCCGCTCGCTGATCGAGGCGACGTCGGCAGCGACGATGGCCAGGAAGTCGAGCACGTAGCCGACCGGGGCACCGTGGAAGTTGCCGTTGGACTCGACCCGACCCTCCTCGGCCAGGACCACCGGGTTGTCGACCGCCGACGCGAGCTCACGGCTCGCGACGGTCGCGGCGTGCTCGACGGTGTCGCGGGCCGCGCCGTGCACCTGCGGCGAGCAGCGCAGCGAGTAGGCGTCCTGGACCCGGTTGCAGTCGGGGCCGCGGTGCGAGGCGACGACGCCGGAGTCCGCTAGCAGTGCGACGAGGTTCGCCGCGGAGAGCGCCTGGCCCGGGTGCGGGCGGATCGCCTGCAGCTCGGGAGCGAACACCCGGTCGGTGGCCAGCTGGGCCTCGACCGACATCGCGGCCGCGATGTCCGCCGTACGGAGGAGTCGCCGCAGGTCCGCGATCGCCATGATCAGCATGCCGAGCATGCCGTCGGTCCCGTTGATCAGGGCGAGCCCCTCCTTGGCGGCCAGTTCGACCGGCGTGAGTCCGGCGGCGGCGAGCGCCTCGGCGGCCGGCACGAGGGCGCCGGACGCATCGCGGACCGTGCCCTCGCCCATCAGGGCCAGCGCGCAGTGCGCCAGGGGCGCGAGGTCACCCGAGCAGCCCAGCGAGCCGTACTCGTGCACCACCGGCGTGATGCCGTGCGAGATCACGTCGGCCAGCAGCTGAGCGGTCTGCCGGCGTATCCCTGTGTGACCGGTCGCGAGCGTCGAGAGCCGGAGCAGCATCAGCGCGCGGACCACCTCGCGCTCCACGTCGGGGCCGGAGCCCGCGGCGTGCGAGCGGACCAGTGATCGCTGGAGCTGGGCCCGCATCTCGGTCGGGATGTGCCGGGTGGCCAGAGCGCCGAACCCGGTCGAGATGCCGTACGCCGGCGTGGGCGCGGCCGCGAGCTCCTCGACCACCGCGCGAGCCCGGTCGATCGCGGCCAGGGCCGCGTCGCTGAGCACCACCGGCGCGCCGTCGCGGGCGACGGCCACGACGTCCTCGGGCGCGAGCGCCCCGACGTCGACGGTCACGGGCGCAGGTCTGGTCGCAGTGGACATGGCCTCATCCAACGCCGGTGTCCCGACCTCAGCCAGAGCGGATGCCACAAGCACGTCTCGGATCCGAGACCCGCCTTCGATTCGTCTGCGGTCTCACGTCGAGAACCTCGCTGCGGCGCGCAGACGAATCGGGGTTTGAATCGTCGGGTGACCGCCACCGTCGACCGCGCCGGCGAGGTCGGCGTACGCCGGCGCTGGGCCATGCTCGCAGCGAGCACGGTGGCCCAGGCGTCGACCGCGGTCATGGTGCACGGTCCGGCGTTCCTGATCCCCGTGCTCCACCAGCGCGAGGGGCTCAGCCTGGCCCAGGCCGGCCTGGTCGCGGCCGCACCGATGGCCGGGGTGATGCTGGCGCTGGTGCCGTGGGGGGTCGTGACCGACCGTCGCGGAGAGCGGCTGGTCCTGCTGGCCGGCCTGGCGGGCGCTGCCGTCCTCGGGTCGATCGCGGCGATGTCCGGCTCGGTGGTGCTGCTCGCGCTCGGGCTCGGGCTGGCCGGCCTCGCGGCGGCCAGCAGCAACGTGGCCAGCGGCCGGGTCGTCGTCGGCTGGTTCCCGGCCGGGCGGCGCGGCCTGGCGATGGGCATCCGGCAGATGGCCCAGCCGGTCGGCGTGGGCGTCGCCGCGGCGACCATGGCCGTCGTCGCAGACCGCCATGGACCGTACGCCGCGGTGTGGGTGCCGGTCGCCGCCTGCGGCCTGGCCGCGGCGTTCGTCGCGCTGGTGGTGCTCGACCCTCCGCGTCCGGCTGGCGGGCCGACGGCGGCACCCAACCCCTACCGCGCCGACCGCTACCTCCCTCGCATCCACGGGGTCTCTGTGCTGCTGGTGGTGCCCCAGTTCGTGGTGTGGACGTTCGCGCTGGTCTGGCTGGTCCAGGAGCGGCACTGGTCGCCCGCCGCGGCCGGCGGCCTGGTCGCCGCCGCGCAGGTGGCGGGTGCGCTGGGCCGGATCGGCGCCGGCCAGCTCTCCGACGTCGTGGCCAGCCGGATGCGGCCGCTGCGCTGGGTGACCGTCGCTGCGGCCGCGACGATGGTGCTCCTCGGGGTGACGGCCGGGCTGGACCTGTCGCTCGCCGTCCCACTCATCGTCGTGGCCACGGCGGTCACCGTGGCCGACAACGGGCTGGCCTTCACAGCGGTCGCCGAGCGGGCCGGACCCTTCTGGTCCGGCCGCGCCCTCAGCGTGCAGAACACCGCCCAGTTCGTCGCCGCGGCCGCGGTCCCGCCCCTTGCGGGGCTGACCGTGACCTGGCTCGGCTACCCGGCGACGTTCGCGCTGGCGGCGGTGTTCCCGCTCGCCGCGCTTGCCATGGTGCCGGTCAGGGACGAGCGCGAGCTTTCCTGACGGCGCTCCCGGCGGCCTCGACCGACGCGGTGGCCGAGCTGGACCAGCCCGAACCCCGCCAGGAAGATCGAGATCGCGACGATCCCGTAGGACAGCGGGAACTCGTTCGGCTCGAAGGCCGGGTTCGCGCTCTCGTTGATGGCGTCGAGCAGCAGGTAGAGGGTCTGGTAGACGAACGCCCACAGATAGGCGATGGCGTACGCCGTGTTGGCGGCGAGCCGGTTCCGCAGGAAGAAGCCGAGCGGGAACGCTGCGAGGATCGTGACGACGGCGATCATCGGTGGCGCCTCAGTCCGTGACGGGCGCGGAGCGCCGGTCGCCGGAGAACATGAGAACGACGGCCACGACGGTCAGCACCACGCTGAATCCGACGAGTGCCTTGATGAACATCGGGACGTCGACGAAGAACGCCGGCAACCCGGTCAGGGTCATGACGATCATGGCGCCCGCGCCGACCCGCAGGGCCGGCCGGTTGCCGCGCCAGGCGAGGACCGCGGCCACCACCGCGACCACGCCGAGGATGCTGCCGATGACGAGGATCGCCAACGGGGGACCTTCTTCGCCGTCGGGCGTCGGGGCGAAGGCGGACGGGATGTTGCCCAGGCCGTAGAGGATGCAGAGGACCAGGCCGGCCTTCTGCTTGCCGGTGATGCTGGCCCGGGACGGGGCCACGGTGGTGCTGGACATGATTGCCTCCGAGGGAGTCGTTGTGGATGGCTCCACGTTCGGCCCGCGCGACATCCCCTCCACAGAGCATCGCCTCCCCGCCGCTTCCCGACCAGCCCCCGCGGTCCGGGAAGTTCTTCCCAAGCGCATCGAGGCACCCGACCGCGATGATGGGCTAGTGGCCACCACCGAACGTGCGTCGTGTGTCCCGCACCCCGGGCACGCACCTCGCGGCGTTGCCGTCGCTCGCTGGACGACCAAGTACGGCATCACTCCGGCACCTTGCGATGCACGCACCCTGAGCACGGGCCACCCCCGACGCACGTCCGGCGGTGACCACTAGTGCCCATCCGCGTCCTGCTCGCCGACGACCACCCCGTCGTGCGTCGGGGCCTGGCCGCGCTGCTCGGCACCCTCGACGACTTCGAGGTGGTCGGCGAGGCCGAGGACGGGGAGACCGCGGTCCGGGAAACCCAGCTGACCAAGCCGGACGTCGTCCTCATGGATGTCCGGATGCCCGGCCTGGACGGGGTCGAGGCGACCCGGCGGATCCGCAAGGCGGTGCCCGACACCGCTGTGCTGATGCTGACGATGTACGACGAGGACGCCACCGTGTTCACCGCGATGCAGGCCGGCGCCCGCGGCTACCTGCTCAAGGGAGCCGAGCAGGACGAGATCGCCGACGCTATCCGGGCCGTCGTACGCGGTCAGGCGATCTTCGGCGCGGCGATCGCCTCGAGGATGCTGGAGCACTTCGCGAACCCGCCGGGACAGGTGGCGACCGACGACCCGTTCCCCGAGCTGACCGTGCGGGAGAAGGAGATCCTCGAGCTGCTCGCCAAGGGCCGACGCACCGCCGAGATCGCCTCGGCCCTGCACCTCTCGCCGAAGACGGTGAGCAACAACCTCACCACGATCTTCGCCAAGCTCGAGGTGAGTGACCGGACCGCGGCGGTGATCCGGGCCCGCGAGCGCGGCCTGGGCAGCTAGATCATGGACACCTTCGACCTGGCGCTGGCGATCGTCGCGGTGTCCACCGCCGCGTCGGGCGTGGCTCTCCTGCTGAGGCGACGGGCGCTGGTCTCCGCCACCTTCCTCGTCCTCGCCGGGTGCGCCGCAGTCCCGGCCGCGCTGCTGCTGGCGTCGGGGCACGACGACTCGGGTGCCCTCACGGGTGTGCTCGCGGTGTCGGTGCTCGCCCCCGCCGCGCTCGCCACGTACCCACGGCTCCGCTGGAGGCACCCCGTCGACTTCATCAGCCTGGTGGTCATCATCGGCTGTGGTGCCGTCGGCGTGGCGTACGCCGACACGGACGTCGAGGGGCTGATGGCGCTGGTGCAGGGCTGCGCGCTCCTCGTCCACACGTGGTGGCGAATCGAGGTCTCCGCGGAGCGCGAGCGCCGTGCCCTCGTCTGGATGTCCCTCGCCCTCGTGGTGACCGGTCTCCTGTACTTCTTCGCCGCCTTCTCCACCGAGAACTTCGCCAGCGGCACCGTGCCGGCGCTGGCGACCGTGGTGTTCGCCCTGGTCGCGCCCGCGATGTACGTCGGCGCCACGCTGCCGGACCTGGTCGACGTCCGGGGGCTCGTGGTCACCGCGGTGGTCACCACGGTCGCCCTGATCACGGTGATGTCGATCTTCGTCCTCGAGCTCTCCCTGCTCGACGCCCTCGGGGCCGACGACATCAACACAGGCGCGCTGGGGTTGCTCGCAGCGCTGGCGGCGACGACGTACCAGCCGACCCGCGTGGTCCTTCGCGGCGTGGTCGACCAGCTGCTGTTCGGCGAGCGCCCGGACCCGCTGGGGGCCGCCTCCGCGGTGGCCGGCCGGATCGGTGCGGACCCGCTCGTGGCGCTGCGCGCGATCCGCGAGGCGCTGGTGGTTCCGTACGCCGCCCTGCTGGTCGACGGCGTACCGCTCGCGACGTCGGGCACCGAGACGACGCACACCCAGGTCCTCGACCTCGACGGCGCGGGCGAGCTGGTGGTGGGCCTGCGGGCGGGTGACCTCTCGTTCTCGGCCGGCGACGAGCAGGTGCTGCGGCTGACGGTCCCGCTCCTGGCGCAGACGCTGCGCGCGCGGGCGCTCGCCGAGGACCTCATCGAGTCCCGTGGCCAGACCATCGCGGCCGTCGCGGAGGAACGCCGCCGGCTCCGCCGCGAGCTGCACGACGGTCTGGGGCCGCGGCTGTCCGGGGTGGCGTTCACGTCCGACGCCGCGCGCAACCTGATCCGGACCGACCCGGCCGCGGCAGAGGCGATGGTGGCCCAGCTGCGCGCCGACACGGTGATCGCGATCGAGGAGATCCGGCGGATGGTCTATGCGATGCGGCCGCCGGCACTCGACGAGCTCGGTCTGGTCCCGGCGCTGCGGCAGCAGGCGGTCGGGCTGCGCAACCGGGACGGCGATCCGGTGGCGGTCGACGTCACGGCGCCCGACGAGTTCCCCGACCTGCCGGCCGCGGTCGAGGTGGCGGCGTACCGGATCGTCACGGAGGCCCTCACCAACGTGGCACGGCACAGCACCAGCGCCTCGGCGTCGGTGCGGCTGGACCCTGCTCCCGACGGGCTGCACCTCGAGGTGACCGACCGGGGCCGCAGCGGGGCGTGGCGGGCCGGCGTCGGGCTCGCGTCGATGCGGGAGCGCGCCACCGAGCTGGGCGGGACCCTCGAGGCCGGGCCCGGCCCGGCCGGTGGCCGCGTGGCCGCGCTGCTGCCGCTCTGAATGCTCCTCCTCCGACCGGGTACCGGTCCGGCCCACGGGGGAATGGGAGAAGAGCAATGTCGAACACCGTCGCCACCATCATCGTCGTCGTGGCCGTCGTGCTCGTGATCGCCATCGTAGCGGTCCTGCTGACGCGCACCCGAGGCCGGGAGCGCCGTACTCGCGAGGCCCACGAGCTGCGCACACAAGCCGCGGCACAGTCCACCGACGTGGATTTCGCGCAGCGGGAAGCCGCCGCGCGGCAGGCCGCCGCCGACCAGGCCCGCGCGGACGCCGAGCTCGCCGAGGCCCGGGCCTCGCAGGCGGAGCGCGAGCTCCTGCAGACCGACGCCCAGCGGGAGGACACCATGCGCGAGGCCGACCGGCTCGACCCGTCGGTCGACAACACGGACGCGGACTACGAGCCGGGCGACGTGTCGCCTCCGCGCCAGCGTCCCTAGCGCTGCCTCTAGCCTCGGGACATGTCCCAGGTCCCCGCGGCGACGCGCGCGCTGCGGGTGCTGAGGTATCTCGCCAGCCAGCCGGACCCGGTGCCGCTCGACGCGATCGCCCGGGCCTGCGAGCTGCCCCGGAGCTCGGCGTACCACCTGGTCACCGCGATGGTCGCCGAGGGGTTCGTCGTGCACCTGGACGACGAGCACCGCTACGGGCTCGGGGTGGCGGCGTTCGAGGTGGGCAGTGGATACGCGCGACAGGGTCCGCTGCAGCGGATCGCCCGGCGCCCGCTCGCCGAGCTGGTGGACCGCACCCGGCAGAGCGCGCACCTGGCGGTGCTGCACGGCAGCGACGTCCTCTACGTGCTGGAGGAGCGCGCGCCCGGCCGGCCGCCGCTGGTCACCGACGTGGGCGTCCGGCTACCCGCGCACCTGACTGCGAGCGGCCGGGCGGTTCTCGCACACCTGTCAGCGGCGCAGGTACGCGCGCTCTTCCCCTCGTCGGCGGCTTTCGTGGAGCGGCACGGCACCGGACCGACCTCGCTGAGCTCGCTGCGGTCGCTGCTGACCGAGACCCGGCAGCGCGGGTTCGCCGTCGAGACCGGTGAGGTGACACCGGGCCTTTCCTCGGTCGCCGCCGCCGTGCTCGACCACAACGGACACCCACTGGCCGGCGTCGCGGTCACCTACGCCGAGGATGACGCCGACCCGGCGGCGCTGGCGGACGACGTACGCCGGACAGCGCGCCTGCTGAGCACCCGGCTGGGCGGTCGTCGCTGACGGTCCATACGGAGTCGTCGATACAGATCGGTGAGCGTTCCGGGCGGTCGGGTTACCGGTGATCCAAGGGCTACCGGTCCTGGTCCGGAGGGAGGGAGCGACGATGACGCACGCCCTGCTCGCGTCTCTGATGTTCGGCATCAAGTGGCTCGACCCCGAGTGGATGCTCGACCGATTCGGCTCCGGGTTCTTCTGGGTCAGTCTCGCCATCATCGTGATCGAGTGCGGCCTGTTCTTCCCGTTCCTGCCGGGCGACACGCTGCTCGTCGCGATCGGTCTGTTCCTGGCCGGCGACAAGCTGTCGGTAGTGCCGGGGCCCGCTCTGCTCGACCTCGCCGTGTGCTGCCTGCTGCTGGTAGGTGCGGCCTTCCTCGGAAACGTGGTGGGCTTCGAGATCGGCACGAAGGTGGGACCGGCCATCTACGAGCGCGACGGCAAGATCCTCAGGCAGGATCACTTCGACCGAACCGAGGCCTTCTTCGACAGGCACGGCCGCAAGGCACTGGTGATCGGACGCTTCGTCCCCGTGGTGCGCACGTACGTGACCGTGGTCGCCGGAGCGTCGAAGATGCAGCGGCCGCGGTTCCTCGCCTGGAGCCTGATCGGGGCCGTCCTCTGGGTGCTGAGCATCACCCTCACCGGCTACTTCGTGGGAGACACCTTCCCCTGGCTGGCCCGCCACATCGACTACCTGATCCTTGGCCTCCTGCTGCTCACGATCATTCCCGCTGGCATCCACTGGTGGCGCGAGCGCGGGTCCGACTGACCTGGGCGCGCGTCTTCGAGACCGGTGACGTGAGCCCCGCCCTGGGCTAGCGTGCACCGCGGACAGGGAGGGGTGGACGACGGTGCTGTCGGACATCGAGATCGCGAACGCCGCCACGTTGCGGCCGATCAGGGACGTTGCAGCCGAGACGCTCGGCATCGACGAGCAGTACCTGGTCCCCTACGGCCACCACAAGGCGAAGGTCGACCTGACCTACCTCGCGTCGCTGGCGGACCGGCCGCTCGGCCGGCTCGTCCTGGTGACCGCGCTGTCGCCGACGCCACCCGGGGAGGGCAAGACGACCACGACGGTCGGCCTCACCGACGCGCTGCACGGCCTGGGCCGTCGTACGGTCGCCTGCCTGCGCGAGCCGTCGATGGGCCCGGTCTTCGGCATGAAGGGCGGCGCGGCCGGCGGCGGCTACAGCCAGGTCGTCCCGATGACCGACATCAACCTGCACTTCACCGGCGACTTCGCGGCGATCGCCGCTGCCAACAACCTGCTGGCCGCGCTGATCGACAACCACGTCCACCACGGCAACGAGCTCGACATCGACGTGCGCAGCGTGACCTGGAAGCGCGTGCTCGACATGAACGACCGCGCACTGCGCCAGGTGACCGTCGCCCTGGGCGGCCACGCCAACGGCTTCCCGCGCGAGGACGGCTTCGACATCGTGGTCGCCTCCGAGCTGATGGCGATCTTCTGCCTCACCGAGTCGTGGGCCGACCTCAAGCGGCGGATCGGCGACATCGTGATCGGCTACGCCAGAGCCGGGAGCCCGGTGACCGCCCGCGACCTCGGGGCCGACGGCGCGATGGCGGCACTGCTCCGCGACGCGCTCGCCCCGAATCTCGTCCAGACGCTCGAGGGTGCGCCGGCGTTCGTGCACGGCGGTCCGTTCGCGAACATCGCGCACGGCTGCAGCTCGGTGACGGCCACTCGCGCCGGCCTTCGGCTGGCCGACATCGTGGTGACCGAGGCGGGCTTCGGCGCCGACCTCGGCGCGGAGAAGTTCGTCGACATCAAGTGCCGCAAGTCCGGGCTGCGGCCGGACGTCGCCGTGGTCGTCGCGACGGTGCGGGCCCTGAAGTACCACGGCGGCGTTGCGCTCACCGACCTCGGCACCGAGGACATCGCCGCCGTCGAGGCCGGGATGCCCAACCTGCGCCGACACCTCGACAACATCCGCAACGTCTACGGCATCCCGTGCGTGGTCGCGGTCAACCGGTTCCCGACCGACACCGACCTCGAGATCGCCAAGGTCGTCGAGCTGGTCGACGCCGCCGGCGTCAGCGCCTTCCCGGCGACGCACTTCGCCGAGGGTGGCGTCGGCGCCCAGGACCTCGCGAAGGGTGTGCTGCAGGCGCTGGACGAGCCGTCGCCGTACACGTTCTCCTTCACCTACCCCGACGATCTGTCGCTGACCGAGAAGGTCCAGGCGATCGCGACGAAGCTGTACGGCGCCGGGCTGGTGACCTGGGACGCCAGGGCGCGGCGGCGGCTGCTGCGCATCGAGCGGGACGGATTCGGCCACCTGCCGGTGTGCGTGGCGAAGACGCAGTACTCCTTCTCGACGGACCCGACCCTGCTGGGCGCCCCCAGCGGACATGAGCTGCACGTCCGCGAGGTACGCCTGTCCGCGGGGGCCGGCTTCGTCGTCCTGGTGTGCGGGGACATGATGACCATGCCCGGGCTGCCCAGGGACCCGTCGGCGTCGCGGATCGACCTTGCCGACGACGGGACCATCCTCGGCCTGTCCTGATCGGCTGACTCCGCCGCCCAGTCCGTGACGTTTGACCTGCCCGGACGTTCGTCAGAGCGTGGAACGTCAGGTTGCGGGACATGCGGTGCGGCGGCTGCTCTGGGCGGGCCTGCTGGCCCTCGCGCTGATCGTCGGGGCGGTCGCGCTGCCGTCGTACGCCGGCCACGAGCAGGGTGCTCGGCAGGGTGACCGGCGGGGCACGCTGCAGTCGCAGATGACGGCGACGACGAAGCGGACCCTCGAGGCCCGGCCGCACGTCGACCCACCCGGCACGCCGCGGCACAACCACAACGACCCGAAGACGAAGAACGCCGTCTCCCGAGCGGGCGAGACCGGCAGGGACGTCCGCGACCCGAGCACCTTCCTGACCCGCGCCCGCGCGCGGTCGGCTGTGGCGGCCCAGCGCCTGATGAAGGAGCCGACCCTCGCGCATGTCCGGGCGATGCAGAAGCGGCTGAAGCATCCGCAGGACCGATACGCGATGGCCAACGGCTGCTACAACCTCGGCGGGCAGAAGATCTACTTCAAGCCCACCGACCTCGGGCAGTACCTGCTCTACACGTCCGATCGGCGGTTCCTCGTCAACGGCGGCACGCAGGCGGCGCCCAGCGACGCGACGACCTGGACCGCGCGGCCGCGCAAGCACGGCTTCACGTTCACCAACGCCGGCGGCCCCCTCGTGGTCGACGCGCGGCACACGTTCCGACTCAGGATGACCACGGGCTGCGCTGCCTACCCGGAAGCGGGCGTCGACGTCTCGGGCAGACCGCACGCCGGCGTGACGTCGTACCAGGAGGTGCGTGGGTACGTCGACGCGCACACCCACGGCATGGCCTTCGAGTTCCTCGGCGGCGACGCGCACTGCGGCAAGCCGTGGGACCGGTTCGGGGCGCCGTACGCCCTGGTCGACTGCCCGGACCACACGATCACAGGCGGGTACGGCGGCGTCCTCGAGGACGCGCTGTCCGGCACGACGCACCACGACCCGGTCGGCTGGCCGACGTTCAAGGACTGGCCGGCGCCCAACTCACTGACCCACGAGGGCACCTACCACAAGTGGCTCGAGCGGTCGTGGCGAGGTGGCCAGCGGATCTTCGTGAACCTCCTGGTCGAGAACAACAAGCTCTGCGAGCTCTACCCCCTCAAGCGGAACTCGTGCGACGACATGGACTCGATCCGGCTCCAGGCTCACGACATGTACAAGCTGCAGGACTACATCGACGCCCAGTTCGGTGGGCCGGGCAAGGGCTTCTACCGGATCGTGAAGAGCCCGTTCGAGGCCCGGAGGGTGATCAACGCCGGGAAGATGGCCGTGGTCATGGGCATCGAGACCTCGGTGCCGTTCGGCTGCACGATGAAGCTCGACGTACCGGCCTGCTCGATCTCCGACATCGACCGACAGCTCGACGAGGTGCGCAGGCTCGGCGTACGCCAGATGGAGCTGGTCAACAAGTTCGACAACGCGCTGGCCGGCGTCGCGGGTGACTCCGGCGAGGTCGGCGCCCTGGTCAACGCCGCCAACTTCCTCGAGACCGGGTCGTTCTGGGACATGCGGCACTGCGAGCCCGCCGACGGCGAGAGCCACGACAAGGACCAGGTCGCGACACCGGGCATCAGCGCCGGGCAGCAGGACGCGCTGTTCGGTGCCATCGCGCAGCTCGGGCTGCCGACCCTCGCGCTGCCGCTCTACCCACCGCCGGACCACTGCAACTCGCGCGGCCTCACCACCCTCGGCGAGCACACGATCAAGGCGCTGGCCGAGCGGCACATGATCTTCGACCCCGACCACATGTCGGTGAAGGCCCGGTCCTCGGCGCTCGACACGATCGACGAGCTCGGCTACCACGGCGTCGTGTCCTCGCACTCGTGGGCGACCCCCGACGCCTACCCGCGGATCTATCAGGAGGGCGGGTTCATCACGCCGTACGCCGGGGACTCCGCGGGCTTCGTCGACAAGTGGCGCACCCACGTCGGCTGGGCGGACCCGCGCTACTACTGGGGCATCGGCTACGGCGCGGACATGAACGGTCTCGGGGCGCAGGGCAACCCGCGCGGTGCCTCTGTGTCCAATCCCGTCATCTACCCGTTCAAGGGCATCGAGGGCGCCACGATCCGGCGCCAGACCGCCGGTCTCCGCACGTGGGACATCAACAGCGACGGCGTCGCGCAGTACGGCCTCTACCCCGACTGGATCCAGGACCTGACCAAGGTCGCAGGCGCCCAGTCAGCCACAGACGCCGGCAACATCGAGGAGGACATCTCCCGCGGTTCGGAGGCCTACCTCCAGATGTGGGAGCGCGCCGAGGGCATCAAGCCCGACTCCTGCCGCAACCCGTCGCTGCGCCGCCACGTCTCGGCCGTTGCGCGCCTGATCCACCCAGGCATGTCCACACGCGCGGTGATGAACGCCGTCGGCCAGCCCTACACCCGCCTTGGCAGAACCTTCGGGTTCTGCGCCAAGGAGCAGGGCCACCCGACCGTTCGCATGACCGTGACGTTCACGCCGAACGGAAAGGTCGTCTCTCTGGGCCGCGGCCGCTGACGCGACCTCCGCTGGTCGAGCTTGTCGAGACCTCCGCGGCCCGCGCTGGACGCCGTTGTGTGCGCCGGTAGGTTCAACCAACGATGCGGATCCTGTTCACCTACATCGGTGGTCTCGGACACTTCCACCCACTGGTTCCCGTTGCACGGGCGGCGGCTGCGGCCGGTCACGAGGTGGCCGTCGCCGGCTCGGGTGGGCTGACAGCGCAGGTCGAGGCTGCCGGCTTCCGAGCGTTCGCGACCAGTCCGCCGCGGCCGAGCGGCCCGAGCCCGCGCCCGCGCCCGCGGGATCTGGCTCCTCTCGCTCCCGTCGACGCGCGCGCCGCGGAGGTGGAGTTCGCCGAGAACTTCGCCGACAAGGGCGCACGTCGACACGCGACGGCGGTCCAGGAGCACATCCGCCACTGGCGACCGGACGTCGTCGTCCGCGACGAGGCCGATCTCGGATCGGCCATCGCAGCGGAGGTGTGGGGCATCCCGACCGCGACGGTCCTGGTGCTGGCGGCCGGCATGCTGGTGCGTCCTGACCTGGTCTCGCCTCCGCTCGCGGTGCTCAGGGCCGAGCACGCCCTGCCGCCCGATCCCGGGCTCGCGATGCTCACGGGCGACCTGGTCCTCGCGCCCTTCGCGCCGTCCTTCCGGAGCCCGGACTCGCCGGTGCCCCTGCCCGAGGCGACCTTCTGGTTCCGGCCCGACAGCCGCGTCACCACCACGCCGCGCTCGTCGAGACGCCGCGTCTACGTGACGCTTGGGACCGTCTTCAACTCAACCTCGGGCGACCTGTTCGAGCGCCTGCTGGCCGGGCTGGCCGAGGTCGACGCCGACGTCCTGGCGACGGTCGGACGGCACGTCGACCCGGCCGACTTCGGTCCCCAGCCGGCCCACGTTCGCGTCGAGCGCTTCGTGCCACAGGCGGACGTGCTGCGCGAAACCGACCTGGTCGTCTCGCACGGCGGTTCCGGCAGCCTGACGGCCACTCTGGCCCACGGCCTCCCGTCGGTGCTGCTGCCGCTGGGAGCAGACCAGCCACACAACGCGCTGCGCGCCGAGGAGCTGGGCGTGGCACGCACCCTCGACGCGGCCACCGTCACTCCCGAGGCGATCCGTCAGACGGTGAACGATGCGCTGCGTGACGAGGCCACGACCGAGCGAGCCCGCCGGATGGCGGTCGAGATCGACGGCCTGCCCGGCGTCGAGGAGACCGTGCCATTGCTGGAGGGATGGCTTCAGGCTGGGTCGAGTCGTCGATAGGTGAGCTCCAGGTCGAGCTCCTAGCCGCTACTCCTCACTGAACCCGGCCCGACGCGAAGGCGGTCGCAGCGTTGCCGGCGGCGTCCTGCACCACCAGGCCCATGTCGAACGCCGACTTCGCCGGCAGCCGCACGAAGTCGACGCGGAGGTCCTCGGTCACCGGGATCGACTGCGTGGAGAGCACCTGCTCGTAGTTGCCGGAGCTGGGCACGAAGACGTACGGCGTCAGGATGCCGCCGAGCTCGATCGAGATGCCCGCGCTCGATCCCGTGCTCGCGTCGACGATGCTCACGCTCTGGATCTGGCCCGCACTGCTGAGCAGAACCCGGATGCCGACGTCGGTGACGCCACCGTTGGGTGCGGTGTACTGCGCCATGAAGCTGCCGAGCAGTCCGCCGGACTGGGCCTGGTAGACCGCGGTCGCCGGCGCGACGGTCTGACCATCGGTCAGTGCCGTCAGGGCGTAGTTCCACACGCCCTGCACCTGACCCGGGCCGCCCGCGTCGAGGTAGGCCGGGAGGATCAGCCCGAGCGCCGACTGCTGGCCACCGAGCCCGGTGAAGACGTAGGTCTCGGCGCTCGTGACGTTCGCGCGCGAGCCGTCCGTGAGCTGGGCGGCGATCTTGATGCCGGACGCGTCGGCCTGGAGGATCTGCGCCTGCGACGAGACGAACCGCACGCCCGCACCGGTGTCGCCCTGGGACGAGCCGGCGCTCTGGACGAAGGCTTCGACGAACTCCCCCCAGCCCTGCGGCTCCGTGCCGTCACGGAGCACCGACTGGTTCACGTTCCTCGGGTTGGCGGGCAGGTAGACGTTGATGCCGGTCGCCTGCTGGGTGCCCTGGCCGGTCGCCTGCACGGTGACAGCGCGGTCGACTGCCGCCGACACCGCGTCCCGCGCCACCGCGACGTCGTCCGGCACTCCGGTGAGGTGCTTCATGAAGTCGCCGAGGTCGATGAGGTCGAGCGACTCGCCCTCCAGGCCCGGGAAGCCGGCGACGAACTCCAGCGCCTGCGCCCGCGCGCGGGCGACCGCGGTGGTGATCTCGGGCATGTTCGCGACCGCGGCCTGGCTGAACGACTCGAGCGCGGCGTCGAGGCTCGAGACGGCGTCGCCGTCCACGACCGACATCGCGACGAGGTCGCGGTAGGCCTGCCCGCCCGGCTCGACAGCGATGGTGTCGAGCAGGTCGACGTAGCCCTGCACGAAGGCGTTGGCCACGTCCTCGCCACTACCGCCCCGGGCCATCGGCGGGAACGACGCCGGGGCCAGCGGGTGGTAGATCATGATCTCCTCCGAGCCGGCGAGCCACTTGGCGAGCGGCGCCAGAGCGGAGACGGTCTCGTAGTTGGCCATGAGGCACGCGGCCTGGTCGATGACGTCGAAGCGGTCGATCCCGGCCTTCTGCATGCCGATGATCAGCCCCTCCCGCATCTCCGGGACGCTGAGCTCCTGGGTGCCGGGCGGCCCGGTGTCGACGTACCCGCCGGTGTTTCCGCCGCCGTGGTCGAAGAAGGTGAAGCCGTAGTGCTTGGCCGGGAACCTGTCGGCGGCCTCCTCGACGAACGTCGCGAGCACGTCCAGCTGGCCCATCGACACCTCGCCGAGATCGCGGACCTCGTTGTACCTGCCGTCCTCGAGCACCAGCAGCTTGGCCGTGCTGAAGTCGCCTACGCCGGGGACCTGCGACGTGGGTGCGTCGGTGTCGGTGGGCTCCGGAAGGTCGAGCAGTACGACGATGTTGACGTTGTCCTCGACGGGGAGCTGGGCGATCTCGGTGAGGTTCTCGACCATCAGCTGCGGCACCGACGCCGTGTCACCGACGGCGTAGACCATCATCGTCCAGTCCGCGAGTCCTTCGTCGTCGGCCGCCGCCACCGCCTCACTGGTGGTGCCGAGGCCCGTGGCGAGGGCGGCCACGCCGGCCGCCACCAGGGTGGCGACCAGCCCGGCCAGCCGTCGTCCGGCCCGTGGGGATTGCGTGCGCACCAGCTGTTCCTCCGTGTCTGCTCTCTGGTCAGAAGCTGCTGACCAGCGTGTTGAACATCTGGTTGTAGCCCTCGATCAGCGGGGCGAACTCGTCGTCCAGCGCACCCTGCTCGTACAGCGTGAACGCGGTGACACCGCTGCCGTCCTGGAGCACGAAGTAGTAGGCGAAGCCCTCCAGCGGGACGGCGCCCCCCTGCTGGGTGGCCAGCGTGCCCTGGAAGCCGAGCACCACGCACTGCACGACCGCCGAGCTCGGGATCTGGGCCTCTGACGGCTCGCTGACCCCGAGGTCCTGGAGCCCCATGCTCTGGATCCCGTTGAGGTTCTCGGTGATCATCGCGTTCACGTCGGTCGGCGCCGGATTGATGATGGCGAAGAAGTAGCCACCGTCGCCGAACACCTGGACGAACCCTGGCTCCTGCTGCTCGACCACGTAGCCGTCGGGCTTCACGAAGCTGATGTCGCCGTCGACGACCACCGTGTTGTCGTCACCCGTGGTCGTGCCGATCCCTCCGCTGCCGTCGTCGGGGTCGGGCGCGGTCGTCGTGTCCGCGGACGCCCACCTGGCCGAACCCGTGCGCCAGGGACGGCGCGACGCCCGACGACGCACCCTCGGATGCATCGGGGGAAGGGCCCGGCGCCGGCACGGGCGACGGAGCCGGCTCTGTCGTCGGGCCGGAGCCGACCTGGGTCTCGAGGTCGATCGGAGAGCTGGCCGGCGGCTGGTCCGAGTCCGCGGCCGCGGCAGCAGCTGCTTGGCCGACCACGCCCGCGAGCACGATCGTCGCGGCCACGGCGCCGACCACCAGCGCGGTCCTCTTGTTGTCCTGCGGTGCGATCCCCGCGGGTATCGGCTTCAACGAGGGCGGCACAGGCCCGGCGTCGTCGACCCGGTTGCGGGCGCGGGTCACCTTGCTGCCGGCGCGCACCGACGTGCCGCACGCGACGCAGAAGTTCGCCCCCTGCAGCAGCGGCATCTCGCACGAAGGGCAGTACGCCGTCCCCCACGCGCTGTCCTTCATCCCGCTGCCGGTCGACGCTGCTTCCAGCGCGGCTTCGAGGACCGCGAAGTGCAAGAGGTAGCGCAGCCGGACCACGAGCGCAGCGGCGACCAGCGCGCCCCAGACGAGGCCGACGACGGCCCCCTTGGTGCCCTCGAGGCGGGCGGCGAAGAACAGGCCGCCCTGGAAGACGACGTTCGCGATCAGTGCCTCGGCCAGGCCCCGGAAGTAGCCGGGCTTGAAGCCGTCGTAGCCGGCGCCGAGGCCGGAGTAGCTGGCCACGGCGATTCCGGTGGCCGCGCCGTACACGATCGGCTTCACCACCGCGGCCGAGAGGATGAGTGAGACCCAGAAGCCGGCGTTCGGCGAGTCGACCTGGCCGAAGCTGCTGAACAGCCCGCGGTTGACCACGATGGTCTCGGCGGCGGCGAAGGCGGCACCCGCGGCGACGCCGAAGGTGAGTCCGTCGATCATGTCGTCGAACTGCGGCCGCCCCGCGAGCACCAAAGGCCCGACCTGCTTGAGCAGCTCGCCGACGATCGGGACCAAGAGCACCAGGACGAGCAGGCTCGACCAGCGCACCCCGCCGGCGCCGTTTCCGTCGAAGCTCACCGACGCGATGTTGCTGTCGAGGATCCCCACGTGCCACATGAAGGTGAACCCCACGCCCAGCGCGGCCGCGGCCCCGATGGCTCCGAGCACGACGCCGATCGGCTGGTCCTCCCACTGGTTCACGTCGTACATGTAGACGACATAGATCGCCGGGACGACGACCGCGGCCGCCACGAACGCGAAGGCCAGGAAGCCAAGCGCGCCGGCGACGACCGGGATCAGGATCCCGAGCCCGAGTGCCCAGCGGTAGGTCTGCGGAGCGCTGCCGGAGGCCAGCGGCATCAGGGACGTGACGAGGTTGAACGACGCGACCGGTTCGCCGGGCTGGAGTGCGTAGCTCGCGCGGCGCTCGCCCCCCGCACCGGCACCGGCGCTCAGCTCGGCACCGGTGACCGGGTCGAAGCGGGCACCGGGGGGTGCCACGGGTGCGTCGCCGGCGGCGGCCGTCTCGGGTTTGGTGGGCACAGTTCCTCCTGGTCAGAGCGTGCTGATCAGTGTGTTGAGCATGGTGTTGTAGCCGCTCAGCAGCTTGGACTTGGGCTTGAGCGCGCCCTTGCCGTAGAGACCGAACGCCGTGGCGCCGGTGCCGTCCTCGCGGACGAAGTAGTAGGCGAATCCCTCGACCGGGATGCTCCCGCTCTGCTGGGTGGCGAGCAGTCCTTGGAAGTTGAGGGTGGCCGCGCCGGTGACGCCGGTGATCTCGACGGACTGCGGCTGGGTGATCTTCAGGTCCTCGACGCCGAGGTTCTGGATGCCGGTGAGGTTGTTGGTGATCAGCTTGGGCAGCGTGGTCTTCTTCGGCGTCAGGTAGGCGAAGAAGTAGCCCTTGTAGCCGAAGACCTGCGCGTAGCCCGGCCCCGGGTCCTCGATCTTGAAGCCCTTGGGCACCAGGAACAGCACGTCGTCGCTGAGCGTGACGATGCCGCCCTTTCCGCCGGCGGCCTCGAACGTCCTGCCGTCCTCGTCGGAGGCACCGAGCCGGACCGCCGAGGTCTTGTTCAGCTCGTCCTCGCCGGACTGCGGGTCGATCGTGATCGGTGTCTCCGACGGCGGTTTCAGGTTGTCGCCCTCGTCGGCAGCGGCGCCCGCCGCGACCTGGCCGAGCGCCCCGCCGATCAGGATGGTGCCGACGATCGCGCCGACCACCATCGCGGTCTTCTTGTTGTCCTGCGGCGCCACGCCGGCCGGGGTCGGCCTCAGGCTCGGCTTCGCGGTCGCGGGATCGGCGTCCTCGCTGCGGTTGCGGGCCCGCGTCACCTTGCTGCCGGCGCGCACCGACGTGCCGCAGGCCACGCAGAAGTTGGCGCCCGCAGTCAGCGGCATCTCGCACGAGGGGCAGTACGCCGTACCGCGGGCCGCGTCCTTCAGCCCGGTGCCCGTCGAGGCCGCCTCGAGGGCCGCCTCAAGCACCGCGTAGTGGAGCAGGAAGCGCAGCCGCACGACCAGGGCCGCCGCGATGAGCGCGCCCCACACCAGGCCCACGACGGCACCCTTGGTGCCCTCGAGGCGAGCGGCGAAGAACAGACCGCCCTGGAAGAGGATGTTGGCGGCCAGCGCCTCGGCCAGGCCGCGGAAGTAGCCGGGCTTGAACCCGTCGTAGCCCGCACCGAGGCCGGAGAAGCTGGCGACCGCGATGCCCGTTGCGGCGCCGTAGACGATCGGCTTGACCACCGCGGCGGACAGGATGAGCGACACCCAGAAGCCGGCGTCCGGGGAGTCGACCTGGCCGAAGGTCGAGAACAGGCCGCGGTTGACGACGATGGTCTCCGCTGCCGCGAACGCGGCGCCCGCGGCGACGCCGAAGGTGAGCCCATCGATCATGTCGTCGAACGCCGGCAGGCGGGCCAGCAGGATGGGGCCGACCTGCTTGAGCGCTTCGCCGAGGATCGGGACCAGGAGCACCAGCACCAGGAAGCTGGTCCAGCGGATGCCGGACTCGGTGCCTTCGATGTCCACCGGTGCGAGGTCGTTGCCGAGGATCCCGGCGTGCCACAGGAACGTGAACCCGACCGCAAGTGCGGCGGCAGCCCCGACCGCGCCCACCACCACGGGGACCGGCTGGTCCTCCCACTGGTTGACGTCGTACATGTAGACGACGTAGACCGCCGGCACCACCAGCGCCGCCGCGACGAACGCGAAGGCCAGGAAGCCGAGCGCGCCGGCCACGACCGGGATCAGGATCCCGAGACCCAGCGCCCAGCGGTAGGTCTGCGGTGCCGACCCGGAGGCCAGCGGCATCAGCGAGCTGACGACGTTGAACGACGCCACCGGCTCGCCGGGCTGGAGCGCGAAGCTCTGCTTGCGCTCGCCACCGGCACCGGCACCGAGCGCCGCGCCACTCACCGGGTCGAAGCGAGCACCAGCGGGCAGCTCAGGGGTCTGCGCATCAGACATGTCGGTCATCGCACCTTTTCGTGATTTCGGCGGGCCGAGATCCCCGTGTGTCAGATGGTGAGCCAGGCGCCGGTGGAGGCGGGCTGCCTGAGTGTGCCTGCGTTGCCGGGCCACCGTAAAGAAGCAACGGCGAGATCTCGGACGACACGCGAGAAACTCCGGTTCCGTGCCGACCCGCGGAAGCGGCCGAAGTTACCGAAAAGTAGGATTCGTCTCAGTCGGGAGCTGGCCCGGTGCGCTGGCCGTAGGCTGCCGCACGGTCGGGGAAATAGGTCGAGAAGGGGCTGAAGCAGTGGATCTGTGGGTGCTGATCGCCGGTCTGGTCATGCTGGTCGTGGCGCTCCCGGTGGCCGGTCGACGGGTGTTCTTCCTGTTCCGACTCATCACCAGCGGCCAGCCCGCACCGGACCGGGTCGAGAACGTCACCCAGCGGCTCGGTGAGGCGATCAAGGGCCAGGTCGTCGAGGTCTTCGCGCAGCGCAAGCTGCTGAAGTGGTCGGTGCCCGGCGCCGCGCACTTCTTCGTCTTCTGGGCGTTCGTCATCCTCGGCTCGGTCTACGTCGAGGCGTTCGGCATCCTCTTCTCCCGCAACGCGCACTGGGCGATCCCGCTCGTCGGCCACTGGGACCTGCTCGGCTTCGCCCAGGACTTCATCGCCGTCATGTGTCTGGCCGGCCTGGCGACGTTCGCGATCATCCGACTCCGGAACAACCCGCACACGCTGGGCCGGAAGTCGCGGTTCAGCGGATCGCACCTCGGCGGCGCCTGGGTGATCCTCGGCATGATCGTCAACGTCATCTGGACGATGCTGCTGTTCCGTGGCGCCGCCTCCGCGGGGGGCAACCTGCCCTACGGCAACGGTGCGTTCGTGTCGACGGCGGTCGGCAAGCTGCTCGACGGCCTCTCGCACGACCCGCTCGAGGTGCTCGAGGGCGTCGGGCTGCTACTGCACATCGGCGTCATGCTCGCGTTCCTGGTGATCGTGCTGAACTCCAAGCACCTGCACATCTTCGTGGCGCCGCTCAACGTGCTCTTCGGTCGTCGCCCCAAGGCGCTCGGCGCGGTCAAGCCTCTGACGTCGGAGGGCAAGCCGGTCACCCTCGACGACATCGACGACATGGACGAGAACACCACGCTCGGCATCGGCTCGATCGAGGACTTCTCCTGGAAGGGGATGCTCGACTTCGCGACGTGCACCGAGTGCGGCCGCTGCCAGTCGCAGTGTCCGGCCTGGAACACCGAGAAGCCGCTCTCTCCCAAGATGCTGGTCATGATGCTTCGCGACCACGCGTTCGCGAAGGCACCGTACCTGCTGGCCGACGAGGGCGACCGCGCCTCGCTGCCCCAGGCCGTGCTCGACGAGGCGGACCGGCCGCTGGTCGGCGCGACCGAGGGCCCGGCCTGGGAACCGACCGGTGGCGCGATCATCGACACCGACGTGCTGTGGTCGTGCGTCACGTGCGGGGCCTGCGTGGAGCAGTGCCCGGTCGACATCGAGCACGTCGACCACATCGTCGACATGCGGCGCTACCAGGTTCTGGTCGAGTCGAACTTCCCGGCCGAGCTCAACCAGCTGTTCAAGGGGATGGAGAACAAGGGCAACCCCTGGAACATGTCGCCCACCGCGCGCATGGACTGGGCGCAGGGGCTGGACTTCGAGGTCAAGGTGGTCGGCGAGGACGTCGAGTCCCTCGACGAGGTCGAGTGGCTCTTCTGGGTCGGCTGCGCAGGTGCCTACGAGGACCGTCAGAAGAAGACCACCCGCGCGGTGGCCGAGCTGCTGCACATGGCCGACGTGTCGTTCGCCGTACTCGGCAACGGCGAGACGTGCAACGGCGACCAGGCGCGCCGGGCCGGCAACGAGTTCGTCTTCCAGGGCCTCGCGCAGCAGAACGTCGAGACCTTCAAGGAACACAAGGTCAAGAAGGTCGTCTCGACCTGCGCGCACTGCTTCAACACCCTGAAGAACGAGTACAAGGACTTCGGCATCGAGCTCGAGGTCGTCCACCACACCCAGCTGCTCAACCGGCTTGTGCGCGAAGGCAGGCTGACGCCCGTCAAGGACGGCGCCGGCGCGCAGAAGCGGACGATCACCTACCACGACCCCTGCTACATCGGCCGCCACAACGGCGTCTACGCGCCGCCGCGCGAGCTGCTCCAGGTCCTGCCCGGCGCGGACTTCGTCGAGATGCCGCGCAACTCCGAGCGCTCGTTCTGCTGCGGAGCCGGAGGCGCCCGGATGTGGATGGAGGAGAACCTCGGCACGCGGATCAACGACAGCCGCACCAGCGAGGCCGTCGCCACCGGCGCCGACCAGATCGCGGTCGGCTGCCCGTTCTGCCGGGTGATGCTCTCCGACGGCCTCACCGCCGCGATCGACAAGGGCGAGGCGCGCGAAGAGGTCGAGGTCCTCGACGTCGCGCAGATGCTGCTCGCGTCGGTCAAGGGCGAGCAGGCCACCCGCCGCGCCCCCGGTGCCGCTGCCGAGGCCACGGCCACGGGTGGTGGGGGTACGGCGCTCAAGGAGCGCACCGAGGAGACCAAGACCGACCCCGCGGAAACCGCGACCGAGCCCGAGCCCGCGAAGCCCTCTTCCGGCGGCTCACTGTTCGACGTCGGTGACGACGACTCCGGCGATGCGCCGCCCGAGCCGCCCAAGACCCCCGCCGGCAGCGGCTCGCTCTTCGACCTACGTGACGACGAACCCGAACCCGAGAGCAAGACCGAAGACCCGCCGGTCGAGCCTGTCGAGACCACCGCAGCGGACCTCGGCTCCGGCGGCTCGCTCTTCGACGTCGGCGGCGATGAGGCCGACACGGAGAGCAAGACGGAAGACCCGCCGGTCGAGCCTGTCGAGACCACCGCAGCGGACCTCGGCTCCGGCGGCTCGCTCTTCGACGTCGGCGGCGATGAGGCCGACACGGAGAGCAAGACGGAAGACCCGCTGGTCGAGCCTGTCGAAACCACCGCAGCGGACCTCGGCTCCGGCGGCTCGCTCTTCGACGTGGGTGACGACGAACCCGAACCCGAGAGCAAGTCCGAAGACCCGCCGGTCGAGCCTGTCGAGACCACCGCAGCCGAGGCACCCGCCGAACCCGCAGACCTCGGTTCGGGCGGCTCCCTGTTCGACATCGCCGCGCCCGACGTGGTCGACGCGACGGTCGAGCCGGAGAGCGAGCCGGAGCCTGAGCCAGGTCCCGAGGACGAAGCCAAGACTGACGAGAAACCCGCGGAGAAGCCCAAGCCGGCCGGTTCCGGTGAGGCGCACACGCCGAAGACCGACGTCGACATCAACGAGTCGGGTTCGCTCTTCGACCTCTGAGCACTCCGCACCGCAGGTCCACCGTCGTACGCTCAGGACGGAGGCCAGATGGACTTCGACCAGTACGTCGCGGCGCGGTACGGCAGGCTCGTCGAGCATGCCGTGCTGCTCGGCTGCGCCGAGGCCGAGGCCGCTGGGTACGTCGACCAGGTGCTGGACGAGCAGCGCCAACGGATCCGGAGGGCCGACGATCCCGACCCGCTGGTGCGCGAGGCGCTGGAGAGCGCGATCAACGGCCCTCCCGAACGGGCTCCCCGCACCGCCCCGCTGATCGTCGTCGGGCTGGTGGTGGTCGCGGTGGCAGTGGCCGTCGTAACGACGTACCGGCCCAGGCCGGACCCACTCCCTTCGCTGTTCGCGCTCAACGGGGCCCAGGCCGAGGAGTACCTCGAGGGCAAGGGCTTTGACGTGTCGCTGGAGCAGGCCCGGTCCTGCGAGCCACCGGGGCTGGTGGTCGACTCCGACCCGCCGAGCGGAGGAGAGGTCCGCGTGGGCGCCACCGTCACGGTCCGAACGTCGGTGCTGGCAGGCAGCCAGTGCGAGTACAACTACCCACGACGGATGGCGGCCTGGGAGTTCGTGCAGTTCGCGCTGGGCAAGGGTGCGGCGCCCGACTTCGCGAGCACGGTGGTCGTGGTGGTCGACGACGGTGCGCCTGTTCGGCTCACGGGAGACGCCGCGTCGGAGCTGCTCGCACTCGACGACGTGACCACCCCGATCGAGGAGGCGGCGCGACAGACGAGACCCGCCGAGAGCGGCCTGCCTCGGCTGGTCGTCACCTTCACGCACCCACCCGACGACTGGTGCGGGGTGGCCCTGCCCACAGTCGTCGTGGACCGCAGCTCGACCCGCTTCAAGATCGACCCCCGCCAGGACGGCGAGAGCGGCTGCCCGCTCACCATCGACCTCTACCGGACGGACTCGCGCATCGACGCGATCGTCGTCTACACGACCAAGGGTCGCTAGGCCCAAGATGGACTTCGATCAGTACGTCGCGGCGAGGTACGGCAGGCTGATCGAGCACGCCGTCCTCCTCGGCTGCGCCGAGGGGGAGGCCGGGACCTACGTCGACCAGGTGCTGCTCGAGCAGCGCAAGCGAATCCGCCGCGCCGAGGACCCAGACCCGCTGGTGCACGAGGCGCTGGAACGCGCCATCAGCGGCACCCCCGAGCAGTCCCGCCGCACCGGCCCCCTCGTGGCCATCGGCCTCGTGGTCGTCGCGGTCGCAGTGGGCGCCGCGCTTACCTACCGGCCACCCCCACGGCCGGTGCCCTCGCTGTTCGCGCTCGACGGGAGCCAGGCCCAGCGGCTGCTCGAGGACCAGGGGTACGACGTCCTGCTCCGGCCGGCTGTCTCGTGCGAGCCCGAGGGCCTGGTGCTCGAGTCCGAGCCGCGGCCGGGCACGCGGGTTCGGGAGGGCGCCACGGTGACGGTCCGCACCGCCGTACCTTCCGGTGTCTACTGTCAGGCGATCTCCCTCGCCCGCGCCGACGCCTGGGACTTCGTCTCCTTCGCACTGGGAAATGACGCGCCGCGGTTCGCGCACACCGTGCGCGTCTTCGTCCTTGGCAGCCCGCCGCGGACGTTCACCACGCAGGATGCGACCGACGACCGCTGGAACACAGCCTTCGACCTGATCGCCGCGGCCGCGCACGAGGCCGCGCCCACCTCGACCGGGATGCCGGCGCTGCGGGTCGACGTGACGCTCCCGCCCCAGCTCTGGTGCGGCGTGCCGCGGCCGTTCGAGACCGGGCAGCGCTTCGCGCTCCGTCTCCAGATCGACGCCCGGGCGCCCAGGAACGACGTCGGCTGCCCGCTGACCGTCGACCTCTACCGGTCCGAGCGCGTGATCGACACCGTGGTCGTCTACCCGGCCAGGGCGGAAGGCGAGGGCCTCGCCGTGGACCCCGCCGGGCTGCGCCCGGCCGAGGGCTGACCTCTCCTAGACACGAGGTGGCCGATCCGGGTCCGGCGGCTCGACATGGTCGGGCACGACGATCGGCTTGAGCTTCGCCCAGGCGAGGAACCCGGCGCCCACCACCACCATCGCGAGACCCGCCCACAGGTTGGCGTTGACGTCGCCGGTCTTCTCGAGCTCCTTGTCCCCGAAGAGGCCCATCAGCACCAGGATCACGCCGTACACCCCGAGCAGCCCGCCGATGATGTTGCGGATGTCGAGCGCACCGGCGGTGTGGCGCTCGGTGGTCGCGGAAGTCTTGTCGCTCATCGGATCCTCCTCAGAAGGCCAGGTTCAGGGCAATGACCATGACCAGCGCGATGGCAGCCAGCGGGATGGTGCGGCGGTACCACGGGTACGACGCCTCGTCGGCGTCCACGAGGTCCTCCCTGGGAGTCTCGGAGTAGACGAGCCCCTTCAGCTCCTCGGTCGTCTTCGGCGTCCCGCCCAGGGAGACCGCGACACTGAGCACGATGTCGACGACGAACGCGACGGACGCCGCGAGGAACGACGCTCCCTGGCCGGACAGCGGGATCACGCCCTGGCTGATCGATCCGAGCGTCCCCTCGGTGAGGATCGCAGTCGTCACCGCGGACAGCGTGCCGGCCACCAGGCCCACCCAGCCTGCCGTGGCAGTCATCCGTTTCCAGAACATGCCGAGGATGAACGTCGCGAACAGCGGTGCGTTGAAGAAGCCGAACAGGGTCTGCAGGTAGTCCATGATGTTCGAGAAGTTCGACGCCAGCGCCGCGGTGAAGATGGCGGCCACCGTCGCGGCCACCGTCGCGAGCCGGCCGACCCGCAGGTAGTAGTCGTCCTCGCGCTCCTTGACGACGTAGGTCTGCCAGAGGTCGTAGCTGAACACCGTGTTGAACGCCGAGACGTTGGCCGCCATGCCCGCCATGAACGCCGCCAGCAGCCCGGTGATCGCTATGCCCAGCAGCCCGTTGGGCAGGACGTCGCGCATGAGGAACAGCAACGAGTCGTTGAACTTCACGTCTCCGGAGGCGCCGCCCGGAACCACGTCACCGGACTTCGTCTTGGCGATCTCGCTCACGAGGACCGCCGCGATCATGCCGGGGATGATCGTGATGAACGGGACGAACATCTTCGGGAAGGCGCCGATGACCGGGGTCTTGCGCGCCGACGAGATCGAGTTGGACGCCATCGCGCGCTGCACCTCGACGAAGTTCGTCGTCCAGTAGCCGAAGGACAGCACGAAGCCGAGCCCGAACACGATGCCGACGATCGACCAGAAGTCGGAGGTGAAGCCGCTCAGCGCGTTGCCGGGCCAGGAGTTGAGCTGCTCGGCGGCCGTGGCCGTGCTCGGGTTGTTGGCCGCATTCTCGGTGATCTTGTCGGTGAGCCCGTCCCAGCCACCGACCCGGTGCAGACCGAGCAGGGTCAGTGGCGCGAGCGACGCCACGATCACGAAGAACTGGAGCACCTCGTTGTAGATCGCGGCACTCAGACCACCCAGGGTGATGTAGGACAGCACGATGGCGGCCGCCACGATCAGGGCCAGCCAGAGGGGCCAGCCCAGCAAGGCGTGGATGATCGAGCCGAGCAGGTAGAGGTTGATGCCGGCGATCAACAGCTGGGCCACTGCGAACGAGACCGCGTTGACCAGGTGCGCCCCGGTGCCGAACCGGCGGCGCATGAACTCCGGCACCGACCGGACCTTGGACCCGTAGTAGAAGGGCATCATCACGACGCCGAGGAAGAGCATCGCCGGAATCGCGCCGACCCAGAAGTAGTGCACCGTCGGCAGGCCGAACTCCGCGCCGTTCGCCGACATGCCCATGATCTCGACGGCGCCGAGGTTGGCGGAGATGAACGCCAGACCGGTCACCCACGCGGGCAGCGCCCGCCCCGAGAGGAAGAAGTCGACCGAGTCGGAGATCTGGCGCCGCGCCAGCAGGCCGATGCCGAGGACGACGGCGAAGTAGAGGAAGACGATCAGGTAGTCGACTGGACCTGCGTCGATGATCGTGTCGGCCATCACGGTCACCGCCGGCGCGATCGCGGGGACGGGTGCGGACATGCGGACGCCCTTTCTGAAGCTGTGTGGCCCGAGGCCATCGACGCGGTGCCCCCCGATTCGGGGGGCCAAACGTCGCGCCAGGCGGCCTACCTGAGCGCGCGACGTCGCTCTGACGTCATGTGACACCACTTTCCTCTTGACATGACGTCATCGTGATGTCACAGTGGTGCACATGGACATCACGCCCTACATCGACAGCCTCCGGCGCGACCTGCTCGCGGCCGCCGAGGCCGCCGGTCCCGAGGCCCACGCGGCCGCCGAGCGGCTCACCTTCGCCCTCGACCCCTCGGCCCGGCTCGCGTTGATGGAGGCCATCTCGCAGGCCGCCACCGAGATCACCGCCGAGATGCCGGCCGGTGGCGTCGACGTCCGCCTCGACGGCCGCGAGCTCGCGTTCGTGGTCGACGCCCCCGCCGTGCCCGCCGCACCCCCGGCCCCTCCGGCCCCGCCTCCGCCTCCGGGCTTCGAGGACGAGGAGGAGGGCGGCATCGCCCGGATCACGCTCCGGCTCCCCGAGTCGGTCAAGACCAAGGCCGAGGAGTTCGCAGCCCGGTCCGGCCACTCGCTCAACACCTGGCTAGTCAACGTCGTCCGCGCGGCCACCCGCGAGGGCGCCATCAACGTCGACATCGATCTGTCCAGCCTCCCGTTCGTCGGCGGCAACGACCCGTTCGGCGGGCAGGGCCCGTTCGGCGGCAAGCGCGGCCGGCGGATGACCGGCTGGGTCTGAGACCCACCCAGACAGCCACGGGCCGGCGCCCACTCACAGCAGGGCGCGCCGGTCCGGCGGCCCAGCACACCCTCACCACACCACAGGAGATCCGTCATGCCCGACTACCGCTTCGAGACCCACAGCCCCGTCAACCTGGTCGTCGAGATCAGCAAGGGCAACGTCAACGTCCGCTGCACCGACACCAGCGAGAGCACCGTCGTCGTCGAGGGCAAGCACGCCGAGGACGTCGTCGTCGAGCAGCACGGTGACTCGATCACCGTGACCGAGCCCGGCCGCGGCCGGATCTTCGGCGACAACGCCCTCCGGGTCGACGTCGTCGTACCGGAGCAGAGCAACCCCGCGATCCGCACCGGCTCCGCCGACATCCAGGTCGAGGGTCCGGCCGGCCACGCGCAGCTTCGCAGCGGCTCGGGCGACTGCACCCTCGAGATGGTCGAGGGCCACCTGCTCGTCGAGACCGGCTCCGGAGAGATCCGGGTCGACGACGTGCGCGGCGCCCTCAAGATCAAGAGTGGCTCCGGCGACGTCGAGGTCGGCGAGGCCGGCGGCACGAGCGCGATCTCGACCGGCTCCGGCGACGTGACCGTCGAGACGGCCCGCGGCAACACCGTCGTCAAGACCGGCAGCGGCGACCTGAGCATCGGCGCGGCGCACGACGACACGTCGTTCAGCACCGGCAGCGGCGACGTGTCGATCGATCTGGTCGACCGCGGCCGGCTCACGGTCAAGGGCGCCTCCGGCGACGTGTCGATCGGCGTCAAGGCGGGAGTCCCGGTGTGGACGGACATCACCACGGTGTCCGGCACCATCCGCTCCGAGCTCCAGGGCGCCGGCCAGCCGCAGGAGGGCCAGGACCACATCGAGGTCCGCGCCAAGACCGTCAGCGGCGACATCGCGCTGAGCGAGGTCTGAGCACCACTTCATCCACCACAGAGACCGCAACGGCAGTCAGGCCGACTGTCGGTGCTCACAGCAAGACTGAAACCACCAGGAGACAAGGAGCACGGCCATGAGCAACACGCTGATCGAGATGCAGGCCCGGCACCAGATCCAGGAGCGGGTCGCCCGCGCCTCGGCCCCTCGGCTGCCGCAGACCACCCGTCGCCACCGCGTCGCCGAGCGGCTCCGCAAGGTCGCCGACCGCGTCGACAACTGACCCACGAGTGACCTACGAGCGCATTGCGACACCCCGCCGCCAGTAGCCCATGAAGGCGACCTGGCGGCGGTCCATGCCCAGCTCGTTCACCAGCAGTCGGCGCAGCCCCGTCACCACCTTCGACTCCCCGGCGATCCAGGCGTACAGCCCGTCGAGGTCGTGGCCCGCGACAGCCACTGGAGTGTCGATCTCCTCACCGGAGGAGGAGTACGCCGGGGTCTCCCACAGGTCGGAGTCGACCTCCGTGTCGGCCACCACCTGCACACCACCATCTATGCCCAGCCTGCGCCGCACCTCGGCATCGAGGAGCGACCCGAGCGGCGCACCGTCCCGCGGCAGCCAGACCACCTCCACCTTCGGCGGTGCGACCTGCTCGGCGAAGGCGGCGGCGTCCGCCGACACCGGCACCTCGAGCAGCGCGACACCGCGGGCGTCGTCGTCGAGGTCCTCCAGGATGCTGCACACCGCAGGTACGGCGGTCTCGTCGGCCACCAGCAGCAGCTCGCGCGCGGTGCCGGGCGCGAACTCGATGCCGCCGTACTCGACACCGCGGCGCGGGGCCATCGTGACCAGCCGGTCCCCCACGCTCGCCTGCTCGGCCCACGCGGAGCCGGGTCCGGCCTCGCCCTCGGCCGGATGCAGCACCAGGTCCACGAGCACCCGGGTGTCGGCACCCACACCGCGCACGCCGCGCACCGTGTAGGTCCGCATGTGGCCGCGCTCTGCTTCGGGGAGCTCAAGCCAGGTGTCCCACCACGACTCGTCCGCACCGGCGAACGACGGCAGGTCACCCGCGTGGTTCGGGAACACCAGCTTGATCCGCAGGTCGTAGAGCGGCCCCTCAACACCGAAGTCGGCCAGTGCCGGGCCGCCCAGCTCGACCCGGACGAAGCTGGTCGACAGCCTGTTGACCGCCACCACCTCGACCTCGTCGAGGATGAGCGACGGCCGGGTCTCCCTGGAGGTCATGGAAGTTAGGTTAGCCTAACCTCCTGTTGTTCAGATCTTGGTGCGATGGAAGTTCTGGAAGGACCGCGAGGGTGTCGGACCGCGCTGGCCCTGGTAGCGGGAGCCGTACTTCTCCGAGCCGTAGGGGTGCTCCGAGGGCGAGGAGAGCTTGAAGAAGCAGAACTGGCCGATCTTCATCCCCGGGTACAGCTTGATCGGCAGGGTGGCGACGTTGGCGAGCTCGAGGGTGACGTGCCCCGAGAAACCGGGATCGACGAAGCCGGCGGTCGCGTGGGTGAGCAGTCCGAGCCGTCCGAGCGACGACTTGCCCTCGACCCGCGCGGCGACGTCGTCGGGCAGCGTCACCACTTCGTACGTCGAGCCGAGCACGAACTCGCCCGGGTGCAGGATGAAGGGCTCCTCGCCGTCCGCCTCGATCAACCGGGTCAGGTCGGACTGGTCCGCGGCGGGGTCGATGTGCGGGTAGCGGTGGTTCTCGAAGACGCGGAAGAACCGGTCCAGCCGGACGTCGATCGAGCTCGGCTGCAGCATCCCCGGCTCCCACGGCTCCATGACGATCCGGCCCTTGTCGATCTCGGCGAGGATGTCGCGGTCTGACAGCAGCACGCTGACAACCTATCGAGGCCACCTCGGCGGCAGTACGGTTCCGCCGTGGACATCAACGTCAACGGCCAGAACTACTCGCGCTGGGAGGACGTCCCGGCCGAGGTGCGACAGCAGCTGGCCAGCACCCTCCCGGACGCCGACAAGAACGGCGTCCCCGACCTGTTCGAGACCGGCGCCCTTCCCGCCGGCGCCCAGACCTTTGCCAGTACCTCGATCATGGTGAACGGGCAGCAGGTCCAGTCGGCGGCCGACCTGCCTCCCGAGATCCAGGCGAAGCTGCAGCAGGCCCTCGGCATGATCGGTCCCATGTTCGGTACGGCGGCCGCGCCGCCCGCGCCGGGCACCCCCGCCGCGCCGGCCGCGCCGAACGCGCCCTGGCCGCTGCAGCCCGGTCAGGTGATGCTCAACGGCGTCCCCACCACCGTGGGTGACGCCACCGCGGTCAGGAAGCCGTGGTGGAAGCGGCTCTTCGGCGGCTAGTGTCCAGCACGGGAAGTTCAGTGCGTAAGTCCGTGCTCGGAGTGTGTGCATCGCAAGGCGCCGGAGCGACGCTCTGCTTGTTCGTCCAGCTAGCTTCGGCAACGCCGCGAGGTGCGTGCTCCGGGTGCGGAATTACGTGCCGAACTTCCCGTGCTGGGCACTAGTGTCCCCGCACTGGAAGTACGGTGCGTAAGTCCGTGCTCCGAGTGCGTGCATCGCCAGGCGTCGGAGCGACGCTCTACTTGTTCGTCCAGCGAGGTTCGGCAACGCCGCGAGGTGCGTGCTCGGGGTGCGGAATTATGTGCCGAACTTTCAGTGCGGGACACTAGGTCCACGTTCCTCGAGCCGGTCCAGCGCCTCTGACAGCTCGTGCATCCCGGCCAGGACCTCGGTCAGCCGGTCGGATCCGAGCTCGCCGGCCAGTGCCTCGGCCCGCACGCGATGCGCCGGGCTGATGGCGGCCACCGCCCGGCGGCCGGCGCTCGTGGGCGTGACCAGCTTCGCCCGGCGGTGAGCCGGGTTGTCGGCGTACGCCGCGAGCCCGCGCCCGACCAGCAGGTCGGCGATGCGCTGGACGCTCTGCCGGGTCAGGCCCATGGCACGCGCGATCTCCGACACGCTCTGCGGCTCGCCCAGCGCCGCGCCGAGAACCTGCCACCAAGCGGCGGTCAGGCCCACCGGGCGGGCCAGCTCCTCGGCGACCGCGAGGAGCTGGCCGTTGAGGCGGAAGCTGGTCAGCGCGGCGTCGGAGAGCAGCGCCTGCGCGTCGGGCGTCTGAGTCACGAGGCAGCCATCAGCTCGTGGAACCCAGCCGCGTCCTGCTCGCCGTAGAGCTTGTACCAGGACGCCAGCGTGCCGGGCTCGTACATGCCGAGGCGCACGAAGATCGCACGGGCGAACTCGACCGGCGCCACCGGACTCGCGGTGATCAGGTCGCCGTCGGTCACGACGAGCTCGTCGACGAAGTGCTGAGTGCCGGCGTAGCCCGACGAGGCGAGGAAGGCCCGGTCCGGGCCCGTGTGCGGCCGATGGTCGAGGAAGCCGGCGGCTGCGAGGGCGTACGTCGCGCCGCAGATCGCCGCCACCGGTACACCGGCGTCGAGGAACCTCTGGGCCTGGTCCAGCCAGATCCGCTGCTCCGGTTCCGCCCAGGTGTCCGCGCCGGGCAGCACCAGCATGGCGCTGTCCTCCGGCCGGAGCTCGTCGATCGTCACGTCGGGGACCACGGTCAACCCGCCCACCGTCCGCACGGGGGTGGCCGTCAGCCCGACCGTCCGGAGCGTCACCGCACCCGGCTCGCGCTGGTGCTCGGTGCGACTGGTGTAGGCGGTCAGGTAGCCGACCTCCCAGTCCGCCATCGTGTCCAGCAGGGCCAGGTTCAGGTACTTCGTCATGACAACATACTGTCATATTTGACAGTGTTCTGTCAAGCATGATCCGCACGCGGCGAGCTGCCGGCGGCTGAGGTAGCATCGCCGCGCCGGATGACCGGCATGCGGATGTAGCTCAGTTGGTAGAGCGCGACCTTCCCAAGGTCGATGTCGCGAGTTCGAATCTCGTCATCCGCTCACAGACCGACTCGCGCGTCATCGTTCGAACTCCAACCAGCGTTCGGTGGCTAGTTAGATACTGCAGAGGTGCAGTCTCGGCGAGTGGCGACAGTGCTCGCGGTCGCCGTTCTGACTCTCGCCGGCTGCTCGTCCGACCAGGACGCCGACCCCTCGAAACCGTCCGGACAGGGCAGCGCGTCCCCGGCTCTCGAGGGCGGTACGCCGGACCAGCCGGCCCCGGTCGAGGCGATGAGGTCGCTGATGGAATGGGTGCCGGCGCCCGGGGTGGTCGCGAACACCGTCACCACCAACGGCACCTGGTTCCTGACCGTCGAGGCGTCGGGCAATGCCTACCGGCTGGACGGCCCGGACCAGGCCTTCGGCACCGGCGAGGAGGGCACCCGCATCACCAACGCCCTCCTCGACACCGACTGGGCGGTCGTCGTCCGGCAGGACGAGGGCCGCAAGAAGCCTGCCACCGCCGAGGTCACCGACCTCGCCAAGGGCGAGCAGTTCACGATCGGCAAGGACTCCGACGTACCGACCATCTCCGGCGGCACCTGGGCCCTCGGCGGCGACACCCTCGCGCACGCGACCCTCGGGGCGGACGGCGGCTACTGCGTGGCCACCATGGACCTCACGACCAGGGAGACCTCGATCGCCTGGTGCGCCGAGGCCAAGCACGGCTTCAACGCCGCGCACGTGACCGACGCCGGCACCGCGGTGCTCGGCTTCGACGACTCCAAGCCTTCGTGCCGCACCGTCGGCACCGTCGGTGACGACCAGTTCGAACCCTTCCCCGGCGTCCCCGAGTGCGCTGCCTGGGAGGGCGCCGTGCTCGGCCACGATGCGGCCATCTGGTCGGTCATCCCGAACGAGGACAACATCGACACTGCTGCATTCTTCGCCCGCGTCGGCGAGAACTACTACGACCTCGGGCCCGGCACGTCGGGGACGCTGGTGCCGTGCGCGGACTCGGCGTACTTCGTCCGCGACCCGCAGCGGGAGGGCGACCCGGCTCGGCTGCTGCGCTGGGATGGCAGCAGCCTGGCCGTCGTCTACGAGGCGCCGCCCGGCCAGTCGTTCCTCGAGGCGCCGCGCTGCGGCGACTCCGCGCTGGTCGTGACCGCGCTCTCCGAGGGCGGCGACGAGCAGGTGATGGCGGCACTCGGCTGACCTCCTAGGCTGAGATTGTGGAGTTCACCGGGTTCCCCGTCGCGGCGCTCGACTTCTACGACGACCTCGAGGTCGACAACACCAAGAGCTTCTGGGACAAGCACAAGCACGTCTACGAGGAGTCGGTGAAGGCGCCGATGACGGCGCTGTGCGACGCCCTGGGCAAGGAGTTCGGCGACGCGAAGATCTTCCGGCCCTACAGAGACGTGCGGTTCGCGAAGGACAAGACGCCGTACAAGACCCACCAGGGCGCCTTCGTGCGGGTGGCCGACGCGACCGGATGGTACGTCGAGGTCTCTCCCCAGGGCGTACGCACCGGCGGCGGGTTCTACCACGCCGAGGCGCCCCGGCTCGCCGCGCTGCGCGAGTCGATCGCGCACGACACCTACGGCGCTGAGCTCGAGAAGATCATCCGCGGCCTGGAGCGGAAGAAGTTCACGATCGGCGGCGACGTGCTCAAGACGACCCCGCGCGGCTACGACAAGGACCACCCGCGGATCGACCTCCTGCGGCACAAGTCGATCATCGCGAGCCGGGTCATCGGCTTCGAGCCGGTGATCCACACCCAGAAGCTGCTCGACCTGGTCCGCAAGGACTGGCGGGCCACCCGGCCGCTGGTCGAGTGGGCCCAGCGGCACGGGGTGCACTGAGCCCTTACTGGAACCAGACCTCGCTGTAGGCCACGTCGCGCAGCTGATCCAGGGTCAGGGGGACGTCCGGGCTCAGCACCGGGCTGTCCTTGCCGTCCGCGGCGTTGGCCATCGTGACCATCACGTCCCAGCCCTGCGCGAAGTAGACGGTGACGAAGCTGTTCGTCACGCTCCCGTCCACGGCCGGCCCGGTCGCCGTGATCGACTCCTCGTAGCTGCCGGCCACCCGGCCCGGAGCGCAGGGATGACCGGAGCCGAACTGCTCGCACCGCTCCTTCGGGTCGGGGACGCGCTCGCCGGTGACGTAGCTGTCGGAGACGAGACCGACGCGGGCGGCGTAGCCGTTCCAGAGGAAGTCGACGATCGGGTTCGCGTCGTCCATCTCCTTGTTGGGGACAGTCGTGATGGTCCCCGGCACCAGCCTCCCGAACGTCGCCGGCACCTGCTGGGCGGTCACCGCCAGCTGCCACCGCTCGACCGGGACCGGTCGCTGCGGCTTGGGCGGCTTGGAGGTGTCCGAGACATCCACTCCGCGACGGTCCCCAGCACCGTCCCCCGACAGGGCGATCGTCAGCCCGGTGCCGACCAGGCCGAGGACGGCCACCGTCGCGGCCGCGGTCCCGACGAGGTGGCGGCGGCGGTGACGGCGGCCCAGGCTGACGGCACCCGCCACCAGACCGGGGTCGACGGGAAGGTCGGTGGTGACGCGATCGAGGAGGTCGACGGCCTGCTGCTCGGTCATGGTGTTCCTCTCGTGGTGCCGGACGTGGACAGCAACGGACGGAGCCGGTCGAGCGCCCGCATGCTGCGGTTGCGCACCGCGCCTTCGGACACGCCGAGTACGCCGGCCACCTCGCTGACACTGCGGTCCTCGAGGTAGCGCATCACCAGCACGGCCCGGTCGTTGGGCGCGAGCCCGGCCAACGCCTCGGCCACCAGCAGCTGCAGGTCGGTCTCGGCAGCCCTGTCCTCGTGCACGCTGTCCGGTGGTTCGGCGTACGGCAGCTCGCCCGACCACCGCCGGCGCCGCGCACTCAGGAAGGTGCGCACCAGCGTGGTCTGCGCGTACGCCGCCGGGTTGTCGATCCGGCCACCCACCCGTCGGTGCCAACGCACGTAGACCTTGGCCAGCGTCTCCTGGACGAGATCCTCGGCCTGGTGTCCGTCACCGCAGAGCAGCCATGCGGAGCGCAGCAGGTGAGGCGCACGCGCGTGGGCGAACGTCTCGAACTCGGTCATGCCCTTTCGACGCACGCCACCTCTCCCGTGTCACAGGTACCGGGAAGATTGTGCGTCAGCCGGGTCAGGCGTGCCGGAAGCTCGCCATCGTGCGGTCCGGCTCCCAGTAGGCCTTCATCGAGGTGACCAGGCCGTCGTCGTCGACGACGTAGACCATGATCAGGTCGGTCGTCGTGCTGCTGCCGTCGGAGAACGACGTGCGGATCCTGCCGATGTTCGCGCAGGTGTTGCTGCCCGGGTTGGCGAACGACTCGTAGATCTCGAACTCGAACGTCGCGATCGGTGCGATCGCCAGCTCCCAGAACGCCGCCATGCCGGCGTGCCCGTGGTGTCCGTGCCCGTGCTCGTCGAACATCGACGGCCCGACCGGGTCCTCGAGGACCGCGTCCTCGGCGTACACCGTGAGCCACTCGGCGAGGTCGCCCTTCGCCACCGCGGAGTAGGAGCGCATCGAGGCGTGCCGGGCCGGGTGGTCGTCGTCCGGTGCGTTCCAGGTGATCGCGTCGGAGGTGATGGCCGAGGTGCTCATGGCTTGCATCGTAGGGCGAAACTGAAACGTGTTCTAGAGATCGTTCTGCCGCTCGTCGTGTCGAGTTCACCGTCCCGTGCGGCGGCCGCGCGACCGTGGAGCCATGGCCAAGCAGAAGTCGTTCCTGCTCGTGGGGCTGCCGCACGCGGGAGTCCCGATGCTGACCGCGGCGCTCGAGCAGCACCGCGACGCGCTCGTCGGGCACGGCGTTCGGGTTCCCGCGAAGTCCGCCGACGAGGCATTTCGCGCGGCGGTCGAGCTGCGTCGCGAGCACAAGGCGTGGGGGCTGCGCCGCCGGGACGTCGAGGGCGCGTGGGTCGGCATCTGTCGCCGCGCGTTGAAGCACAGGGACGCTGTGGTCGTCGGCCACGAGCTGCTCGCCGGCGCCGCCACCGACGAGATCGCCTTGCTGGTCGACGGGCTCGCCGGGACCCAGGTCCACGTGGTCGTGCTGGCCGCCGTCCCCGACGGCCGGATCGGGCTGTTCCCGGACGAGCTGGACCTGTCCGGCGTCCTGGCCCGCTGGCACGTGGCGGTCTCCTCGCCCGACCGGGTGCACGTCGTCGTGACGGATCCCGCCGACCCGGGCGTCGCCTGGCGCGGCCTGGGCGCACTGGTGGGCTTCGACGCCGACCAGCTCCCGCTGCCCGAGCCGTCGACGGTGGTCGTCACAGCCGACGCCGCCTCGCTGCGGCTGATCGCCGAGAGCTCCGGCGTTCACGTCGGCCACGACGAGCTCGTGGAGATCGTCGAGGAGTGGGGCAAGCTCGTCGCCGAGCACGGGTACGACGTCGTCGGCGACCTGCACGACCTGGTCCCGGTCCGGCCCGCTGGTCCGACCGACCCGGCGCGGGCGGCGTACGAGGACCGGATCGACATCCTCAACGGTGCGCTCTCCGAGGCGGTCGCCGAGGTGGGCAGGCTCAGGCAGGAGCTGGCTAGTGAGGCTGCCAGGCGTCCTCGTCGGCGGTCCGCGAGGTGACTGCCTTGGGCAGCTTGGCATCGGCGAGCTGCTGGATCGAGACCTGCTCGAAGACGTCGCGCAGCGACCGGCGCGCGGCGATCCACACGTGCTGGAGCACCGTGGCGGTCTCGTTGTACTCGACCGCCTCCGGACGCAGGCCGTAGACCGAGACCAGCGGCCCGTCGACCGCCCGGATCACGTCGGCCACCGAGACGGTGTCGGCCGAGCGGCCCATTCGCCAGCCGCCGGACTGACCGCGCTGGGACATCACGATGCCCGCGCGGCGCAGGTCGGCGAGGATCGCCTGGAGGAATCCGTGCGGGATCTCCTGCTGCTTGCCGAGCTCCTCGGCGCTGACGGCCTTCCCGTCGGAGCGGGACGCCATCTCGATCAACGCGCGAAGTGCGTAGTCGGACTTCGCGGAAACTCGCACGGGACCAGTGTGTCAGATGTGTTGATCGTTTCGGTTGCCTTACACGACGACGTCACACAGATCTGTGAATGGCGCGAACTGACGGGTGCCCCTCGACGTCACACAAGGCAGGCTGACCCTGGAGGAAACATGAAGCTTCGAGCCGCACTTGCCGCCGCCATCGCCATACCGTCCGCGATCGTCCTGGCGGGACCCGTCGCCCCGGCGCACGCCGTCGCGGTCTGCCAGGGCCAACCCGCGACCATCGAGGGCTCCACCGGGATCATTACCGGGACCGAGGGCAACGACGTGATCGTTGGTCACGGGACGGACCCTGAGGTCCGGGCCCTGGGTGGCAACGACCTCATCTGCGTCGAGGGCGGCGACGTCTACACCGGCGCGGGCGACGACTCGGTCGTGTCCACCGCCGCGGACGACGCGTTCACGTTCGCCTACCTGGTCGGCGGCAACGACAGCTACGTCAGCGGACCCGGGACCAGCGACGTCATCGCCGACGAGATCAGCTCGTTCCACGTCGTCATGGGTGGGGGCGGAACCATGACGCTCTATCCGACCTCGACCCCCGGCACGGGCACCGTCACGTTCGGTACGGCGTCCAGTCACCTCTACGCCTTCGGCGAGAAGCAGGCCGAGGTCGACCTGGCCGCCCAGACAGCCAGCGTCGACGGTCTTCTCGACATCAGCACCGTCGGCCTGCGCAGCGCCACCGCGACCGGCTGCAAGGTACGGATGAAGGGCAACGACAAGAAGAACACCCTCGACGCCTTCGGCCACGACGTCGTGGTCTCCGGCGGCGACGGCCGGGACCTGTTGCGACGAGTCGGCAACGGCTTCGATCTCGACCTGCCCCGGTGCGGCGCCTACAAGTCTGTGTTCCGCGGCCAGGGCGGCCCGGACCGGCTCTCCGGTCGACTCGGCAACGACCGGCTCCTCGGTGGGCGTGGACACGACGTCGCGGACGGCGCCGGTGGCCTCGACACCTGTCGCGCCGAGGTCCGCAAGCACTGCGAGCGCTGACGAGGAGATCCCGGTCACACCTCACGGTGCCCCGGTATGTGCGAAGCCTTGCGAGGGGCGTGACCTGCTGCCTACGATGAAGTTACTCACTGGTAGAACTGACCAGTAGCAACCCATGGACTTCATCCGACGACGAAGAGGTGCCTCCTCCCGTGAGCCACTACAAGACCAACCTCCGCGACATCGAGTTCAACCTCTTCGAGGTGCTCGGCCGTGACGAGGTGCTCGGCACCGGACCGTTCGCCGAGGTCGACGGCGAGACCGCCCGCTCGATCCTCGCCGAGGTGGACCGGCTCTCCCGCGAGGACCTCGCGGCGTCGTACGAGGACAGCGACCGTAACCCGCCTGTCTTCGACCCGGAGACGCACTCCGCGGCGCTACCGGAGTCGTTCAAGAAGAGCTACCGCGCCTGGATGGACGCCGAGTACTGGCGGCTCCAGATCAAGGAGCCGATCGGCGGTACGCCGGCCCCCTCGTCGCTCAACTGGGCGATCGCCGAGATGGTGCTCGGCTCCAACGCGCCCGTCTGGATGTACGGCTGCGGCCCGGCGTTCGCCGGCGTCATCGAGCGCGCCTCCCACGGCAATGAGCGCGACCTCAAGATCGCGAAGCACATCGTCGACCGCGAGTGGGGCACCACCATGGTGCTCACCGAGCCGGACGCCGGCTCCGACGTGGGCGCTGGCCGCAGCAAGGCCACCGCCAACGACGACGGCACCTGGAACATCGAGGGCGTCAAGCGGTTCATCACCAGCGGTGAGTCCGACCTGCAGGACAACATCATCCACCTCGTGCTGGCCCGCCCGGTCGGCGTCGAGGGCGTCGGCGGCCCCGGCACCAAGGGGCTCTCGCTGTTCATCGTGCCGAAGTTCCACTTCGACGTGGAGACCGGCGAGCTGACCGGCGAGCGCAACGGCGTCTACGTAACCAATGTCGAGCACAAGATGGGCATCAAGGTCTCCAACACCTGCGAGCTGACCTTCGGCGACCCGGCCATCGGCGGCGGCGAGCCGGCGCGCGGCTACCTCCTCGGCGAGGTGCACAACGGCATCGCGCAGATGTTCCAGGTCATCGAGAACGCCCGGATGATGGTCGGCACCAAGGCCATCGCCACGCTGTCGACCGGCTACCTCAACGCCCTCGACTACGCCAAGACCCGCGTCCAGGGCGCCGACCTGACCGAGTCCGGCGACAAGACCGCGCCGCGCGTCACGATCACCCACCACCCCGACGTACGCCGGTCGCTCATGGTCCAGAAGTCCTTCGCCGAGGCGATGCGCGCGCTCGTGCTCTACACCGCGTCGTGGCAGGACCGCGTCCAGGTCTTCGAGCACGAGGACAAGCTCGACAGCGACGAGGCCAAGCTGGCCGCAGCGGTCAACGACCTGCTGCTGCCGATCGTGAAGGGCTACGGCTCGGAGCGCTCCTGGGTGCTGCTCGGCACCGAGTCGCTGCAGACGTTCGGCGGCTCCGGCTTCCTGCAGGAGTACCCGCTCGAGCAGTACGTCCGCGACGCCAAGATCGACACCCTCTACGAAGGCACCACAGCGATCCAGGGCCAGGACTTCTTCTTCCGCAAGATCGTCAAGGACCAGGGCGCCGCGCTCGGCCACCTGGCCGCGCAGATCCAGGCCTTCATCGACAGCGAGGCCGGCAACGGCCGGCTGAAGGTCGAGCGCGAGCTGCTCGCCACCGCGCTCGCGGACGCCAACACCCTGGTCGGCCACATGATCAACGATCTGATGACGGCGGACCCGTCATCGGAGACCGGCGACCCGCGCAACATCTACAAGGTCGGGCTCAACACCACGCGGCTCTTGATGGTTCTCGGTGACGTCGTCTGCGGCTGGCTGCTGCTGCGCCAGGCCGAGATCGCACTCGAGAAGCTCGGTGGTGACGCTGGTTCGGTCGGGGCCAAGGACCAGGCGTTCTACGAGGGCAAGGTCGCTGCGGCCCAGTTCTTCGCGCAGACCAACCTGCCGCGGATCACCGCCGAGGTCGCCATCGCGCAGGCCACCGACCTCTCGGTGATGGACCTGTCCGAGGACGCCTTCTAGGAGTCAGCCGGTCTGGTCAGTTGACCTGGACCGTCGAGGCGACCGAGTGGTCCGCGTCGTCGACCAGCTGCTCGTTTGCGCCGTCGGGCACCCACCACACGTAGAGGATGGGGCCGCCCTCTGTGTCCTGGGTGGCGACCCGGACGTACCCGTCAGGTGCCGCGTCCAGCGCGATGCCACCGTCCCGGCTCTCGATGAGCGGGCCCTCACCTCCGTGCACCACGAAGTCGCCGTTCCGCTCGATCGTCGCCCCGGCCTGTGTGGCCCGCTGGGTGATTGCGGCGAGCGCCTCCTTCACCGACGGCTCCGGCGGCACCAGGAAGGCCCTCACCACCAGGGGCGCGTCGACGTCGGGCGCCGGAATGCTGACGTCGAACGCGTCGGCGCTGCGGTGGGTGCTCCGCCAGCCGTCAATGAAGACCTCGAACTGCACCTGCGGGACGAACCCGTCGGGCGAGGTGTACTCCACCCGCTGCTCCAGCGGGAAGTCGGACTTGCCGAGCGGCAACGTGCCCGGGGGCGGCCCCGTCGGGGAGGGGAGCGGCGATGCCGCCGGCCCGGCGGGCACGTCGCCCCTGCCGTCACTGCAGCCGGCCAGAGGGGCGGCGACGATCAACGCCGCCACGAGCAGCACGCGGGTCCGCATGGTCGGACGCTAGGGCCGGGACACGGGCGCGGACGGGTACGTTGCCGAGTCGAGACCCGATCGTTGCCGGCCGAGATCAACGCCTCAGGTGCTGCGCAGCGGCTCGGCGTACGGCGTCGGTGAGGGCGTCCAGTGCGGCCGATTCGATCCGCCAGCGCTGCCAATGCAGGTGGACGTCGTAGCGGATCCGGCCACCAAGGGTGACTACCCCGCCGGCGTCGAGGTCAGGGAGCAGCTGAGGCTCGGGGAGCATCCCCCAGCCCAGCCCGAGCCGGACCGCCTCGTGGAAGTCGGCGCTCGTGGGGACGAGATGGACGACGTCGGGCTCGGGCACGCCGCGGTCACGGAGGAAGTCGTGCTGGAGGTCGTCCTTGGCGTTGAAGACGACCACCGGCAGACGCTGCCAGTCGTGGCCGTTGCCCTTGCGCCACCGCTCGGCCAGCTCCGGAGTAGCGGCCGGCCGGTAGCGGAGGAAACCGAGGTGCTCCGACCGGCAGCCCTGGACCGCCTGCGGATCGCTGGTCACGGCAGCGAGCGCCTCGCCACTTCGGAGCAGCGCCGCGGAGTACGCCTGGTCCTCGACCACCAACCGCAGGGTCAAGTCGTCGCGACCGCCGACCTCACCCAGGACGTCGCGGAACCAGGTCGCGAGCGAGTCAGCGTTCACGGCAGCGGTCACCTCCACCCGGCCGGTCTCGGCCTGCAGGGCGGCCCGGGCTTCGTCGTGGAGCAGCCGCGACTGCCGTCCGAGGCGCACCAGCGCGGCGCCGGCCTCCGTCGGCTGGCACGGCGTTCCCCGCCGCACGACGACCCGGCCCACCTCGCGCTCAAGAGCCCGGATCCGCTGGCTCACCGCGCTCGGCGACACGTGCAGCGCGCGAGCCGCGGCCTCGAACGTGCCGTGGTCGGCGATGGCGACCAGCGCCTCGACCGCTGCCACGTTGTAGGACATGAAGGAAGACTAATGAATCATGAAGAACATGCGCTGGTCTTCACACCTGTCCAGCCCTAGCGTCGTTCTGTGCTCGACTCCGCCGCCGCCGGCCTGCTGACCGGACTCACGCTGATCATCGCGATCGGAGCGCAGAACGCGTTCGTGCTGCGGCAGGGGCTGGCGCGCGAGCACGTGCTTCCGGTGGTGGTGATCTGCGCGCTGTCCGACCTGGTGCTGATCCTCGCGGGCGTGGCCGGGATCGGAACCGTCATCCGGCAGGCCGGCTGGGTGATCGACGTCGTGCGCTGGCTCGGTGTCGCGTTCCTGACCGCCTACGGCGTCCGCTCGCTGCTCAAGGCGCGCCGCAACGACGCCCTGGCGACAGGCGCCCCGGAGCCGCTCTCGCGTCGTACGGCCATGGTCACCGCCACCGCCCTCACCTGGCTCAACCCGCACGTCTACCTCGACACCCTGCTGCTGCTCGGCTCGATCGCCAACACCCACGGCCACGCCGGACGCTGGTGGTTCGCGGTCGGCGCCTCGATCGCGTCGGTGCTGTGGTTCTCGGGGCTGGGCTTCGCCGCCCGGCTCGCCTCACCCCTGCTCTCGCGGCCACGCGCCTGGCAGGTCCTCGACGTCCTGATCGGGCTGACCATGCTCGGCATCGCGCTCATGCTCGCCCTCGGCTAGCCCCGATTCGTCTGTCGAGACGCGCGGCGGACTACAGGTCAGGTCGCAGACGAATCGCCGCGTCTACCGATCAGTAGGCTGCCGAGCATGCCGGACGACCGTGAGGAACTGGCCGGGTACGTCGCCGTCTGGTGGCGGGCCGTCAACGACTTCCTGGACCTGCTAGAGGAGGTGCCCGAGGAGGAGTGGACGACGCCGACCGACCTGGCCGGCTGGGACGTCAGGGCCTGTGCCGCGCACACCGCGCACCTCGAGGGCATCCTGGCCGGCAACCCGGAGGAGACCGCAGAGGTCGGTGAGCCGCCGCACGTGACCGGATTGATGGGCCTCTACACCGAGATCGGTGTCGTCAACCGACGCGACGCGAGCGCCGACGCGATCATCAACGAGATCCGCGAGGTGGTCACAAAACGGCACACCGCGCTGCTGGCCGACCCGCCCACCGACGGCGACGCGAAGCCCGAGCCGATCTTCGGCGGCGTCCCGTGGAGCTGGCGCACACTGCTGCGCAACCGACCGCTGGACGTGTGGATGCACGAGCAGGACGTACGTCGCGCGGTCGGCCGTCCCGGCAACCTGGACAGCGCGGCGGCGAAGCACACCGCGGAGTACCTCGCCGAGGGCCTCGGCTACGTCCTCGGCAAGAAGGTGGGCGCGCCGGTCGGCACCAGCCTGGTGCTGGACATGCAGGGCAGCCCGCCGTTCGCGTTCGAGATCGACGAGAACCGTCGCGGCCAACCAGTCACGGCCCCCGCCAGTCCCACGGTGACGCTGCACATGGACCGTGAGTCGTTCATCCGGCTGGCCGGCGGCCGCTGCGCCGCCGAGCCGGGGAAGGTCACCGTCGACGGTGACCGTGAGCTCGGCGAGAGGGTGCTCTCCAGCCTCGCCACCACCCCGTGAGACCCGACGCCTGGCGGCTCGCCGACATCCCCGACCAGGCGGGCCGGACCGCCGTGGTCACCGGTACGACGCTGGGCGGGCTCGGCCACCACACCGCTCTCGAGCTGGCCCGCCGTGGCGCCCGGGTGGTGCTGGCCGGCCGCAACCCGGAGCGGCTCGGCGAGACTCGCGAGAAGATCCGCGCCGAGGTGAGCGTCGCCGAGCTCGAGCAGCTGGAGGTCGACCTCGCCGACCTCGGGTCGGTGCGCCGCGCCGGGGAGGCCGCCACCGCGTTCGGCCCGATCGACCTGCTGGTCAACAACGCCGGCGTGATGGGCACCTCGCGCCAGGTGACGGCCGACGGCCTCGACCTGCAGCTGGCGACCAACCACTTCGGACCGTTCCTGCTCACCGGCCTGCTCCTCCCGCAGCTGCTCGCCAGCAAGGACGCCACCGTGGTCACCGTCTCGTCGAACATGCACCGCGTCGCGCGCGGCGCCCCGCTGGGTGACCCACGCGTCCATCACGGCCTCTACGCGAAGTGGCGCGTCTACGGCCAGTCCAAGCTGGCCAACCTGCTGTTCACCTACGAGCTCGACCGACGGGCCCGGGCCAAGGAGCTGCCGCTCCGAGCGCTGGCCGCGCACCCGGGCTTCGCGGGCACTCACCTCGCCGCCAACGGGCAGTACGGCCGGGCTGCCGGCGGCATCGCCACGATCCTCGACGCCAGCATCAAGGCGGTCTCGCAGCCGGCCGCGCAGGGCGCCTGGCCGGTGCTGATGGCCGCCACCGCGGACCTGCCCGGAGCGACGTACGTCGGCCCGGGCGGCCTCGGCGAGATGAGGGGTACACCCCACATCGTCACCTCGGCCCGGCTCTCCCACGACATGGACGCGCAGCGCCGCCTCTGGGCGCTCAGCGAGGAGACGACGGGGATCCGCTACCCCTGATCAAGCTCGTCGAGCAGCCCGACGACCCGTTCGAGCACCACCCGCGACGCCTCGTAGTCGGGACCGAACTCCTTCTCGAACAGCGCCTCGAGCTCGCGCAGGTGCCGGTAGCCGGCGCTCGCGAACTGCTTGCCCTCCTGCGTGTAGCGCACGATCTTGGCCCGCCCGTCGTCCGGGTCCGGCGCCATCTCCAGGATGCCGATGTCGACCAGGTCGCGGATCACCTCGCCCATCGACTGCCGGGTGATCCCGGCGCGCGCCGCGAGGTTGGCGGCACGGTCACCCTCGTCGCCCAGGATCGCGAAGAGGAAGTTGTGGGCCGGCTTGATGTCGGGGCGCCCGCGCTCGTGCGCGCTCCGGACCATGTGCGCCTGGAACGCCTTGTCCGCGTTGTGCACGAGAGCGATCAACGGCTTCCGATCGGGTTTGCCCCTTGACATCCGTAAGGTTCCCTTACATTATTTCGGTAGGTTACCTTACGATATCAGGAGTTGTCATGGACCCGGTCTCACGGCTCTTCCCCGGCCCCGGCAACCGGCGCACGACCCGGGTGGGCATCGAGCACGAGCTGCTGACCCGCGCGTCCTCGACTGGGGCTCCGGTCGCGATCGAGCGGGTGCGGGCGGCCACCTCGACCGAGCTCTCCTTCGAGCCCGGTGGTCAGGTCGAGCTGAACCAGCCGTGCGGTGCCGCGCCGGTCGTGGTCCGGCGGCTCCGGCACACCGTGGCGGCGCTGCGGGTCGACCTCGCTCAGGCCGGGATCGTGCTGGACGCCTCCCCCGTCGACGGACGTACGCCGGACGAGGTGCCGCTGCAGCTGACGTCTCCCCGCTACGCCGCCATGCAGGCGCACTTCGACACCGTCGGTCCGGCCGGACGTCGGATGATGCGCTGCACCGCCTCGACCCAGATCTGCCTCGACTGGTGGCCGGGACGGGCCGGCCTCGAGCAGTGGCGGGTGCTCAACCTGGCCGGCCCCCACTTGGCCGCCGCGTTCGCGCGGTCGGCCGGTCCGGGCTCCCGGCTCTCGACCTGGCTCGCGGTCGACCCCGATCGCACCGCGTTCGACGACCGGCTGCTGCGCGGTGAGGACCCGGTCGCTGCGTACGCCGACTTCGCGCGTGCCGCCACGCAGTTCACCGGTCCCGACGAGCACCTGTCCACGCTGTTCCCACCGGTGCGGCCGCGCGGTCGGTATCTCGAGGTCCGCTTCCTCGACGTGCAGCCCGAGGAGCGGGTCGCGGAGGTGGTCGAGGCCCTCACCGCCCTGATGTACGACGACGCGGTGCGGGCCCGCACCCTCGCCGAGCTCGAGCCCGAGGCGCCGCGGCTGGCCGAGCTGTGGCGCGCCGCGGCCGACGGCGACCTCGCTCTCCCGGAACGAGCCGTGGCATGAAGACACTCTTCGTCACCGACCCGCTGGCCGGGCTCTGCGCGGACATCGACGCGTCGGTCGGCCTGATGGACGCCTGCCAGGCCGAAGGCGCCGAGGTCTGGGTCTGCGGGCCGTCCGACCTCGGCGTCTCAGGTGGCCGCCTGTTCGCGCGCGCCCGGAGGATCTGCCTGCGACCCCGGGGCCGCGGCGCCGACCACCGCTGGGTCGTCGAGGCGAGCTGGTACGACGAGGTCGAGCACGCAACGCTCGACGTGGCCGAGAGCTGCGAGCTGGTCTGGCTGCGGATCGACCCACCCGTGGACGCGCGGTACCTGCACACCACCTACCTCCTCGACCTGGCGGCCGCGACCGGCGTCCGCGTCGTCAACCACCCTGCCGGAGTGCGGGTGCTGCACGAGAAGCTGCTCGCGCTGCACCTTCCCGAGCTGTGCCCAGCCACCGTCGTCACCAGCACGGCCGCCGAGGTCGAGGCGTTCGTGGCGACGTACGGGACGGCAGTGGTGAAGCCGGTCGACGGGTTCGCCGGCACCGATGTCTGGCTCGTCGAGCCGGGCCTCAGCTGCCGGGCGCTGGCCGAGTCCGCGACGGCCGGTGGCCGGCACGTGATCGTGCAGGAGTACCTGCCCTCGGTGGCAGACGGCAACAAGCGACTCTTCCTCGTCGACGGGGAGATCGTCGGCGCGGTCCTGCGGCGCCCGTCCAAGGACGACTTCCGGATCGGTCCTCCGGTCGCGGAGGCGTCGATCGACGCCGCGGACCGCCGGATCGCCGACGCCCTGGCCCCGCGGCTGGTGGCACACGGCATCGCCATTGCCGGGCTCGACGTCATCGACCGCCGGCTGATCGAGGTCAACGTCACCTGCCCCGGCGGCATGCACAAGGCCGACGCCCTGCTCGGCACCGACCTCAGCGGCGCGATCGTGCGCCGGCTGCTCGCCACACCCATCTGCACCCGAGAGGAACTCCTGTCATGACCACCATTCCCGTTGTCTGCGTCGCGCTCATGGGCGTGATGCTCTTCCTGCTCGGCGCCAACGTGACCAGGCACCGGGTGATACGCGGCGCGACCGGCAACCAACAGCCGACCGACCCGGCGGACCGGATGTACATCGCCCAGCGGGCACACGGCAACGCCAGCGAGTACGTCCCCACCCTCGCCGTCCTCATCGTCGTCTGCTCTGCCCTCACCGGCGGCTGGTGGCTCAACGCGCTCGCCATCGCGGCACTGGCGGCCCGGTCGCTGCACGCCTTCGGGATGCTGACCGCCAAGACCCTGGCAGCGCACGGTCCGGTCCGCGACACCGGCGCGCTCGGCACCTACGCGACCGGTGTCGCGCTAGGCATCACCGCGCTGGTGACGCTGTGAGCGCCCCCGCACCTGCGCAGCAGTCCGGTCAGGTCAGCTGCTGGCTGGCGATGTTCAGCCCCTTGACGTACCGACAGACCGGCACCGCCACCGTCGTCCCGCCCAAGGCCACCGCGTCGTAGGTCTCCTCGCCACGGTCGACCCAGCCGCGGCTCTCGTAGAAGCGTCGTGCCGCGGTGTTGCCGGGCACCACGGCCAGCCAGATCTCGTCATGCCCGGCCGAGGCGACCTGGCGCTCGGCCTCGGCGAGCAGCTGCCCGCCGACACCGCGGCCCCGGGCGGCGGCGGTGATCATGATCTGCTGCAGCTCGTCGGCCTTGACGATCAGGACGCCGAGGAGCTCGTCGCCGTCGACGGCCACGGTGATGTGGTCGACCAGCTCAAGGGACCGCGCCTCGAAGTACGCCGGGTCCCGAGCCTCGATCAGTGCGTCGGGCACGTGGCCGCGGTGGCCGTCGTGCCAGGCCGCCTGCCAGACCTCGGCGACGTCGGCGGTGTCCTGGGGCTGCGCCGGGCGGAGGGTGACCACGACCAAAGTCATATCGCGACCGACCTCGGCCGGATGTGACCGAACTTGCTCTTCCATACCGTCGATGGATGCCGCCAGAGCAGGTCTGGACCCTCGGCCACGAGGGCCAGGAGCACCGCGTCGTCGCGGGGCGCAACGCCTCGCACCTCGTGCGGTGGTACGTCGACGGGGACCTGCGGGCGCAGCGGAAGACCATGTCGGACAAGGTGGCCCTCGTGGCGGCGGACGGGCCGGCCAAGCTCCTCGTCTACTACTCCGCGCTCGGCGCACCGCGCCGGGCGACGCTCTACCCCGACGGCGACGACGTGACCGCGCTCGTCCGGCTGGGCGGGCTCGACCTGGTCCCCGAGCCGGGCAGCAGCGCCGAGCGGTACGACGACAAGCTGCGCGAGCACCCGAACAGGTACGCCGGCCTCGCCGCGCTGGGCGGCGCCGCCAAGGTGCTGGTCCCGATCCTGCTGACGTTCCTCGTCGTTCATCTCGCGATCAACCTCCCCTGGCCGCACGTCCCGTTCCCGGACCTGCCGTCGGTCCCGTGGCCCGACATCCCGACCCCGGACCTGCCGGACTGGCACGTCCCGGCCGAGGTGTGGTGGGTCCTCGACAAGGCGAAGTACGTCTGGCCGGTCGTCGTCGCCTACGTGATCGCCCGGGCCGAGATCAAGCGGCGCCGGGATCGGACGCGCGAGCCCGAGCAGGGCTGACTCAGCCACGGACCGGGTTGCCGATCCGGTCACGCAGCCCGTCCCTGGCCCGCTGGGTCCGCTTGCGGGCGGCGTCGGCGCTGATCTCGAACGCCTCGGCGACCTCGACGTGGTCGAGGCCGTCCCAGTAGTCGAGCCGGAGCAGCTCCGCGTCGTCCGGACTGAGCGCGGCCATCGCCTCCGCCAGACGAGGGTCAGGCTCCGGCGGCGGGGCCGCCGTGGCCAGCACCTGTTCGAGCCGCTGAGTCGCCTCTGACCGCCGCTTGCTGCCGCGGCGGTGGTTGGCCAGGCAGCGCCGAGCGGTGCCGATCATCCAGCCGAGCGCCCGCGAGTCGTCGTCCGAGACGGCTGCGATCCGGCGCCAGGTCGTGGCGAGCACCTCCGCGTAGACATCGGCCGCGTACTGGTGCGTCGTACGCCGGGCGAGGTAGCCCAGCACGCGCGGCCCGCAGGTGGCCGCGAGGTGCTCGAGGCGTCGCTCGTCCGGGGTCATCGAACACCCTCGAACCAGTCGGGGGTGCAGTTGGCCGCGACCTGGTCGCGGACCGGCTCGGCGTCACCCGCGGCTGCGGTGTCGGCGACGCGGGTGAGTGAGGCGACCACTCCGCCGCCGTCGTTCTCGGCGACGAGGGGGCTGGCCGAGTGTCGCCGCAGCTCGGCGACCGCGGCCGTCCGTACCTCCTGGTCACCGCGGTCGTCGGCGCGCAGCCACGCCACGGCCCAGGCGCAGCCCGCGTAGAACTCGTACGACAACCGGACGCGTCGACCTGCGCGCGCGACGACGCCTCGTCACAGCCCGCCTTCCAGCTCTCGACGACGCGGTCGGTCGCCGACGTCCAGCTGACGCCGGCAGGGAGAGCGTGAGAGGTGGGCGCCAGGTCGGCGGCCACGCTGGCGAAGTCGGGCGCGCAGACGTCGAGCCACTCGGAGGCGTTCTCCTCCGAGAGGGACGGGTCGCCGTGGTCCCCGGTGTGCGTCGTCCAGTACGTCGCCGCCGCGGTCGCGGGGACGGCCACGGCGATCGCGGCGACCACCCCGACCAGCCTGCGACGGCGCCTGGCCCGGGCGGCACGCGACGTGCGTACCGTCTCCCGGGCCAGGTCCACCGACACCTCGCGCAGCGCCGCCTCGTCCACGGGCGGGCGGTTGGCGGTCAGCAGGGCGGTCAGGTCATCGGTCATCGGGGTACTCCTCGCTCGGGTGGTCTCACCCGAGGAGTGTTCGCTCGACGATCGAGTGTGACAGGCGGGTCAGCTCTCGTAGCTGACCCCAGTCGGGGGCAGGTCGAACGCGTCCTTCGGGAGCCGCAGCAGCGCGAGCGAGACGAAGGCGAAGCCGGCCGCGCCGACCAGCAGTCCGATCCCCTGGGCGGCGTGGCCGGGCAGGAACGGGTGTGTGGACCCGCCGAGGATCACGGCGATCGCGGCCGCCCAGGGGATCTGCCCGCTCCGCCAGAGGGCCGCGCCGATCAGGCTGATCCCGATGACGATCGCGACGATGAAGCAGATGGAGCCGAGCCCGATCACGGCGTCGTTCTCCATGGCGTCGCTGTAGGCGCTCATCGCCGACGGGTCGAGGTCGTGCCGCAGCGTCGCCTGGTACGCCGGCAGTGGACCTCCGAGAAGCGCGATCCCGACCATGGCGCCGCCGGCCCCGACCAGGCCGGCCGCGGTGGCGAGCCTCGGCGCACCTCGTCGGGCCAGCCAGCAGCCGGCCAGCAGGGCCGGGACCAGGAGGACGCAGAAGACCACGTCGAGCCAGACCAGCGTGTTGGCGAGCCCGGGCCGCGAGGCCAGCGCATCGACCGAGGACTCGAAGGACGCGTCCCCGTCGACGGGGATGATCAGGTAGGAGATGCCCTTGGCCAGCATGGGCAGCGGAACCACCACCGCCAACAGGGCTCTCCAGAACCCTCGGGTGTCGTGGGGACGGCTCTTGCTCGATGCGGTCGTGGTGGTGGATGTGGCGGTGTGTGCAATGGATGTCATGCCGTCAACGGTGCGGTCGCCGGTGTCCCGCGGTCACTACGCAAACCTTCCCTCCGTGTCCCGCCGTGTCCCCCGTCCTGCCCGGTGCATCCCGTCCGGTGCCGGGACGACGGTGCGATGCTGGGCGCGTGACCGAGCGCAATGTCCTGGGCGGTGAGCTCGAGCCCTGCGGCACCGACCCGATGACCGGCTTCTTCCGGGACGGGTGCTGCAACACCGGCCCCGAGGACCGCGGCAGCCACACGATCTGCGCGGTGGTGACCGAGGAGTTCCTGAACCACCAGCGGAGCATAGGCAACGACCTGGTCACGCCGATGCCGGAGTACTCCTTCCCCGGCCTGGTTCCCGGCGACCGGTGGTGCGTGACCGCTGTCAACTGGGCCCGCGCGCACCGTGAGGGAGCGGCCGCGCCGGTGGTGCTGGCCTCGACCAACGAGGCGGTCCTGGACCTCGTTCCGCTGACGGCGCTGCGGGAGCACGCCGTCGACGTGCCCGACGACCTGGGCGAGCTCGACCTCTAGTGTCCCGCACCGAAAGTTCGGCACGTAACTCCGCACCCCGAGCACGCACCTCGCGGCGTTGCCGAACCTCGCTGGACGAACAAGTAGAGCGTCGCTCCGACGCCTGGCGATGCACGCACTCGGAGCACGGACTTACGCACCGTACTTCCAGTGCGGGACACTAGCTGCCTCTAACGGTCGCGGACCCGGACCATCCCGCCGAGCGTCGGGACGTACGCCGACCCGTCGGGGCCGAGCGTGACCGCGGAGTAGTGGTTGTTGAACAACGTGCCGGTGCCGGTGCGGACCGAGAAGGCGGTCTCGCCGGTGCGGGCGTCGATGGCGGTGAGGTACCACGCGCTCACGCCCCACCAGGACGCTCGGGTCGTGTAGGCGTAGACCAGCCCGGTGGCGAGCGAGACCTTGGCCACCGAGGTCGGGGCCACCTCGTCGGAGCGCCAGCCGACCGAGCACTCGCCGGTGCCCGGGTCGGCATCGACCCGGGCCAGACCGCCAGGTGTCGCACGACCGGCCATCGTCGCCCAAGGGGCCTCGTAGCCGTAGTTGTTCTCGACCACGACGCTCGCGTCGCCGACCGCGACCAGCGAGTTGTCACTCGCGCTCTCGCCTTTGCCGAACACGGCCGCCTCGCAGACCAGCCTCCCGTCGAGGGCGTCGTAGAACTGCACGTGCATCCGCGGGTCGGCGTTGTCGGTGATCGCGACCAGCCCGCTGGGCAGCACGGTCGGCGTCGTACCGCTGCCTGCACTCAGCTGGCCGGGCTTCTGCTCCGAGCCGTGGTCGTACGCCTGCTGCCAGCGCACCACCGGCTGCTGGAGGCTGTCGAGCGCCACCTTCACCAGCGCCTCGGTGGTGACGAGGTAGACCCCCGTCTCGTCCGCGGCGATCGAGTTGGCGATCTCGCCCGCCAGGTCCAACGGGGTCCGATAGCCGGTGCCCCCGGCCACGCCGGCCCGGCCGTCCTGGGTGACGTACCACGTGTTGCCGTCCCAGTCGGGCAGCAGCGCGACCACACAGTCGTCGTCCGGTACCACGTCGTTCAGATCCACCTCTTCGACCACCTCCAGCCCGTCGCTGTCGACGGTGAGCACCCGGCGATCCGTGGTGGCGACCACTGCTCTCGCCTCGGCGTCGAGGTAGAAGTAGGCGCCGCCGCAGAGGTCCTCCCAGGGCCGCTTGTCCGACTCCTGGCGGTCCGGCAGGTCCAGCGTGTCCAGCGGCCGCATCGTCTCGGCGTCGATCACGTGCATGACCGGCCCGCTGCGGTTGCCGCAGAGCCCCACGAGCCGTCCTTCCGGGTCGAACGCGAGGGTGGCGCACTCCTCCAGGCCGTACCACGACGTCGTCACCTCGGGGTCCTTCCCGAGCGGCCCCGGACCCTGGTAGCTGTCGGTCGCCCACGCGTCGGCGTGCATCGTGCTGCTGCCGTTGGCCGCCAGCACCGGGTGCTGGGGCACGGTCAGCTCGATCGGCTGGGCCTCGGCTGCGTGCCCGTCGTACGACGACGTGACGAGCAGCCCGCCGCCCGGCGGGATCGGCAGCCGTCCGTCCGGGAGCAGCACGACGACCGCCGTGGCCGCGAGCACCACGACCGCGAGACCGCCGAGCAGCCACCGGTTCGGCCACATCTGCCGTCGGGTGACCGGCACCAGCAACACGACGAGGAGCACCGCCAGGATCCACGGCCCGATCGCCAGCCAGCCCGCGAGCAGCAGCACCAGCGCGACGACGAATCCCACGTAGCGCAGCATGCCGCAGCGCTGGCCGACCAGCTCAACCAGCGGCGCGATAGTCCCTGACGTTCTGGCCAGCGACACGCCGGTTCGGCGACACGAACGTCAGGGACTATCCCTCCGCGACCCGCTCGGTGACCGGGAAGAGGTTGGCATAGGCGTTGAGCGCCGGCTGCCCGCCGAGGTGCGCGTAGAGCACCGTCGAGTCCTTCGGGATGTCCCCGCTGCGCACCAGGTCGACGAGGCCGGCCATGGACTTGCCTTCGTAGACGGTGTCGAGGATGACGCCCTCGAGCTGGCCGGTCAGCCGGATCGCGTCGAGCGTCGACTGCACGGGCACGCCGTAGACGTCGCCGGCCCAGCCCTCCAGCACGGTGATCTCGTCGTCGCGCAGGTCGCGGCCGACGCCGATCAGCTCGGCGGTGCTGCGCGCGATCCGGCCGACCTGGTCCCGGGTCTTCTCGAGCGTCGCCGAGGCGTCGATGCCGAGCACCCGCCGCGGCCGGCCACCGGCCTCCTCGAGCGCCGCGAACCCGGCGATCATGCCGGCGTGCGTCGAACCCGTGACGGTGCAGACCACGACCGTGTCGAAGAAGACCCCGAGCTCCGCCTCCTGCTCGGAGACCTCGTAGGCCCAGCCCGCGAAGCCCAGCCCACCGAGCCGGTGGTCGGAGGCGCCGGCCGGGATGGCGTAGGGCGTACCGCCGCGCTTCTCGACGTCCTCGAGCGCCTGCCGCCACGAGTCGCGGAAGCCGATGTCGAAGCCGGCCGGATCGAGCCGAACGTCGGCGCCCATGATCCGGCTCAGCAGGATGTTGCCGACCTGGGTGCTGAGGGGGTCGGTCCACTCCGGCACCCAGTTCTCCTGCACCAGCACGCACTGCAGCCCCAGGTGCGCGGCCACCGCGGCGACCTGGCGGGTGTGGTTGGACTGGTGGCCACCGATCGAGACCAGGGTGTCCGCGCCTTGGGCCAACGCCTCGGGGACGAGGTACTCCAGCTTGCGCGTCTTGTTGCCGCCGTAGGCGAGGCCCGAGTTGCAGTCCTCGCGCTTGGCCCACACCTGCGCGCCACCACCTTCAGCAGCAAGGTGGGCGCTGAGCCGGGGCAGCGGGTGGACGGGGCTCGGACCGAAGGTCAGCTGGTGGCGCGGGAAGTCCTGGAGGGCCATGTGCGAAGTATCGCGTTGCGCCTCGGCAGCAGCCCCTCGTGCCGGGCCACCGCGGTTGCGGCGATCACGGTCAGCGCGATGCAGGAGGCGTTGGTGATCGGTACGAGGATGCTCTTGGCGAGCACGAACGTCGCCAGCGGCTGGCTGAGCAGGAGCAGGTAGACCACCGCCGCCTTGGCGAGCAGCGCCGCCGCCCACATGAGGGTGAGCCGGCGGAACAGCCGCTGCATCGCCGGGCGCGCGTGCAGCTCGTCGGTGAGCGGGTAGAAGTCACCTGCCAGCCGGGCCACCACCGGCCGCGCGGTCAGGGTCGAGACCAGGAATGCGGTGCCTATCAGCAGGTCGGTGAGCACCGGCTGCAGGAAGTAGATGAAGGTGCTGTGCGACGCCAGGGCAACGATGGTCCTGAGCGTGAGCACGCCCGCCGTGAGGAGGAGCATCCCCGACGGACGCCGGCCGGTCAGCGCACGGATGGCGATGGCGCCGTACGACCAGGTCAGCGAGGCCCCGATCGCGGGCCAGACCCCGAACGTCACGAACGTCGAGTAGAAGACGATGCCCGGAATCACACACGCGACGAGCAGGTTGATCCCCACCCGACGCAGGACGCTGCGCAGCCGAGGGGGTGGTTGGACAGGTCCCTGCCCGACCTCCACCGCGGGCTGCCGCAGGGTGGCAGACGCAGGAAGATCGAGCAGGGCCATGCCGAAAGGACACCTGATGGAACCCGTCCTCGGGCGGGTTCGCCAGGACTGTGGGGGGCTGGTCCAGCGGCAGCCTTGTCGTTCGGAGGAACGTCGCGCGTTCCGGCCCGCGGACGGCTGACCTTGGCTACGCTCGCCGTGTCTCGCACCATGGGGTCATGGAGCTGACCGAGTCCTTCTCGTGGGAGGGCCGTCGGATCGCCTGGGGCCGGACCGGGTCCGGGCCATCGGTGGTGTTCTGCCACGGAACTCCGTTCTCCTCCAGGGTCTGGGCGCCGTACGCCGAGGCGCTGGCCGACCGGTTCACCGTGCACCTGTGGGACATGCCGGGCTACGGTCGCTCGTCGATGGACCCGGAGCACCGGGTCGCCGCCGACGTCCACGCCGCGGCGTTCCGGGCCCTCCTCGACCACTGGGGGCTCGACCGTCCGCAGGTCGTGGCGCACGACCTGGGCGGGCTGGTCTCGCTCCGCGCGCACCTGGTCGAGGGTGCGGCGTACGCGTCGTTGTTCCTGGTGAACGTGGTGGCGATCGGCCCGACGGGCTCGCCGTTCTTCCGGTTCGTCCAGGAGCACTCGGCCGTCCTGTCGGCGCTGCCGGACTACGTGCACGAGGCGGTGGTCCGGGCCTACGTCGTCAACGCGACCCACCGCGGCCTGCCCCCGGATGAGCTCACCGCGCTGGTCCAGCCGTGGATCGGAGCGCTCGGGCAGCCGGCCTTCTACCGGCAGATCGCCGACTACGACGTCGACCTCCTCGACGACAACGAGCGCCGCCTCGGCGACCTGGAGCTCCCGGTGCGGATCGTCTGGGGCACCGAGGACGCCTGGATCCCGCTCGAGACCGGCCGCCGGTTCGCTTCGCTGGTGCCGGGCGCACTGCTGAGCGAGGTGCCGGAGGCAGGGCACCTCTTGCAGTACGACGCCCCGGTCGCGCTCGCGGCCGCGCTGAGCGACTGGCTCGACGCGACGGCATGATGGCCACATGGCCGACGCGCGCGCAGGACAGCCCGCCCAGCCGCAGGACCTCGTGGACCTGCCGCACCTGGTGACCGCCTACTACACCCAGGTCCCCGAGCCCGACGTCGTGGAGCAGCAGGTGGTGTTCGGCACCAGCGGCCACCGCGGGTCGTCGCTGGACACGGCGTTCAACGAGTGGCACATCCTCGCGACCACGCAGGCGATCTGCGACTACCGCAAGGAGCAGGGGTACGACGGGCCGCTGTTCGTCGGTCGCGACACCCACGGGCTGTCCGAGCCCGCCTGGGTGACCGCGCTCGAGGTGCTGGCCGCCAACAACGTGACCGTGCTGGTCGACAGTCGCGACGCCTACACGCCGACGCCGGCGGTCTCGCACGCGATCATCCGCGCCAACAAGGGACGCACGTCCGGGTTCGCCGACGGCATCGTGGTGACGCCGTCGCACAACCCGCCGTCGGACGGCGGTTTCAAGTACAACCCGCCCCACGGTGGCCCGGCCGACACCGACGCGACTTCGGTGATCGCCGAGCGCGCCAACGAGCTCATCAAGGCAGGGTTGGACGGCGTACGCCGGACGCCGTTCGCCAGGGCCCGGGCGGCCGCGAGCTCCTACGACTTCATGGGCACCTACGTCGACGACCTGCCCGCGGTCGTGGACCTGGCCGCGATCAAGGACGCCGGCGTGAAGATCGGCGCCGACCCGCTCGGTGGTGCGTCAGTCGACTACTGGGCCGAGATCGGCAACCGCCACGACCTCGACCTGACCGTCGTGAACCCCCTGGTCGACGCGACCTGGCGGTTCATGACCCTCGACTGGGACGGCAAGATCCGGATGGACTGCTCGTCACCGTCCGCGATGGCGTCACTCGTGGCCCAGAAGGACAAGTTCCAGATCGCCACCGGCAACGACGCCGACTCCGACCGGCACGGCATCGTGACGCCGGACGCCGGGCTGATGAACCCGAACCACTACCTGGCGGTCGCGATCCAGTACCTCTTCGGCGGCGCCCGACCCGGCTGGCCGTCGACCGCGCAGATCGGCAAGACCCTGGTGTCGAGCTCGATGATCGACCGGGTGGCGGCCGCCCTCGGCACGCCGATGGTCGAGGTGCCGGTCGGGTTCAAGTGGTTCGTGCCCGGGCTGATCGACGGCTCGTTCGGCTTCGGCGGCGAGGAGTCCGCTGGCGCGTCGTTCCTGCGCACGGACGGCACCACCTGGACCACCGACAAGGACGGACTGATCCTGGCGCTGCTCGCGAGCGAGATCCTCGCGAAGACCGGCCGATCGCCGAGTCAGCACTACGCCGACCTGGTCGCCCAGCACGGCGACCCGGCGTACGCCCGGATCGACGCGCCCGCCACCCGCGAGCAGAAGGCCAAGCTCGGCGCACTCTCGCCCGACGACGTCACGGCCACCGAGCTGGCCGGCGAGCCGATCACCGCCAAGCTCACCGAGGCGCCCGGAAACCACGCCAAGATCGGCGGCCTCAAGGTCACCACCGAGTCGGCCTGGTTCGCCGCCCGGCCCTCGGGCACCGAGGACGTCTACAAGATCTATGCCGAGTCGTTCAGCGGTCCCGAGCACCTCGCCGAGGTGCAGGCCGAGGCCAAGGCGGTCGTGGACGCCGCCCTCTCGGGATAGTCCGTGACATCTGTGTGGGTGGATTCGCGTATCGACCCACACAAACGTCACGGACTACCGGGACGGGTCAGAGGTGGTCCGGGACGATCAGCGCATCGGGGTCGGCCCTCGGAGGTACGGCGGCCAGAGCGATCTTCACCAGCGCGACACGGCCGGCAAGCACGACCTTGCGCTTGAGCCCCTTCACGGCGCCGAGCCGTTCCTCGACCGCAGTGCTGATCTGCGCGTCGGTGAATGTCGGCCTCGTGCCGACCGCCACTTCGACGTCCGGCAGCGAGACCAGGACAGGGAGCAGCTGGTCACCCAGGCCGTCGAGCAGCTTGAACCGCTGGTACTTGGTGAGCTCCGTCCACGCCTCGTCCGCCGTACGCCGTCCCTTGCGCACCGTCTTGTCCTGCACCGCCAGCACGCTCTTCGCCGCGCCCTCGAGGGCGACGGTCAGCTCTCGCTCGGTGAACCGCACGGGACCAGCCTCTCCCATACCGATGATTCCTGGCCGACCAACCTGTCTCTATGTGGATGACCTCAGGAACGATCTCCCCGCTGTACGGCGATGCCTCGGCCACAGCCCCTGAGTGGAGCGACATCGACCGGCGACTCGCCAATGCTCAGCTCTACTGGATCGTGACGGTCCGCCGCGACGGCCGGCCGCACGCCGTACCCCTCTGTGGCGTGTGGCGCGACGGCGCGTTCTACTTCTGCACCGGCGACGCCGAGCAGAAGATGCGCAACCTCGAGCACGACCCGCACGTGGTCGTCACCGCCGGCCCGCTGGGCGCCGACGGCTGGGGCAGCGGCAAGGACATATCGGTCGAGGGCGTGGCGTCACGGGTCGAGGACCAGGATCTGCTGCAGGCGCTGACCGAGGAGTGGCGGACGAAGTACGACGGCGACTGGGTCTTCGAAGCGCGCGACGGACGCTTCTTCGAGGTCAGCGACCAGGGCGACGGCTCCGGTGACGGCGCGGTCGTGTTCCGGGTGCCGCCGAGCAAGGTGCTGGTCTTCGGCGACGAGCACGGCCAGACGACCTACCGGTTCTGAGGCCCCTCCGGTGTGAGGATGGCCGGCATGACCAGCGCACGCCGGCTCGTCCTCGCGATGGGTGTCCTTGTCGTCGTCGACCTCGTCGGCGGACTGCTCGCGGTCGGTTCGGACGCCAACACGTGGTCCGAAGCATGGAGTGGTGACGCGCTTCTCGCGGCGCCCTGGCCGATGATCTTGGCCCAGGTGGTGCTGACCTGGTTGGCGACGCGCGGCGTCGGGCTGCTCGCGGTGGTCGCGGCGGCCTTGCTGGCGCTGGCCTGCCTGGTCAGCGCGATCTCGGGGTTCTTCGACGGCGGCCTCGGCAACGACCGCCTGTCCGACGGGCTCGTCGCCTACCAGGTCTTCCTGCTCGCCGTCACCGGCGCGGTGGGCGTGCTGGCGGCGCTGCGCGCGGTGGCCGCGCGGCGTACGACCGCACTACCTGTCGGCTGAGACGCCGCCCTGCTCCGACGCCCACAGCCCGACCAGCCCGCGGAAGTGGGCGAGGAACTCCTCCTGCTCGTGGGGCGGGTACGTCGCGGCGACGGTGTCGCGGAGCAGCCGGTCGAAGTCGTCGCTGGTGACCCACTCGAGGACCGCCTCGGGCAGGTGGGCGAGGTGCTGCTCCGACCACTCCCAGTAGCGCTCGGTCTCGAAGTGCTCGTCGGCCAGGGCGAGGTAGCGGTCCACCTTGTCGTCGTAGGACATCGACTCGTCATCGGCGATCTCGAAGTAGCGCCTGGTCTGCAGATCGACCTCGGACTTCCGACCGTTCACGACGCAGTACGTCGACCAGCGCACCAGCGCGGTGATCGCCCACGGGAAGTAGTAGTGCAGCGAGGTCACCGAGACATCCGGACAGGCGTTGGCGTAGTCGATGGGGTAGACGTCGTCGCCCACCACGAGCATCTCGCAGGAGTTGAACTCCCAGCGGAAGAACGCGTTGACGATCCGTGAGATGGCGACGGTCTGCTTGCCGGCGGACTCGGAGAGGAAGCCGTGGTTGACGGCGTACCGCAGGTGCATCGGCTGGTCCGGCCGGAAGTCCATCACCATCGTCTCGGGGCCGATGGACAGTGCCCGGGCGAAGTGGTCGTAGTCCACGGTGGCCTGCAGGTGCATCAGCATCTCGCCGGACTCGTCGTACGCCTTGTGCAGGTCGCCCCGGTCGTTGATGCGGGACACGCCGCGCCAGGCGCCACCGTCGAACGGCTTCATGTAGAGCGGGTAGCCGAGGTCCTCGGCCACCTTGTCCAGGTCGAACTCGCGGTTGTACTTCTCCGAGGTGTAGGCCCAGCGGACGTTGTCGACAGGGTTCTTGTACGGCACGAGGGTGGTCGGCGGGACCTTGAGACCCATCCGGACCAGCGCGCAGTAGGCGCTGTGCTTCTCCATCGACTGGAACGTGAACGGGCTGTTGAGCAGGTAGGTGCCGTTGACCAGCGAGGCCTTCTTCAGCCACTCGCGCGGGTGGTAGTACCAGTGCGCCAGCCGGTCGATGACCAGCTCGGTGCGGACCGGGTCGTCGAGACGGAAGGGCTCGATGGCGAGCCTCTCGCTGGAGACGGTGTGCACAGTGCTTCTTCCGTCGGGGCCGTCCACGCTGAGCGGCCCGACCCGGCGCAGGATCTCCTCGAACGCGCGCGGCCAGTCCTCCTCGGCGCCCAGGAGCAGCCCCACCAGGTGGTCAGTCATCAACGACCTCGATTCGAATTCTCTTGTTGTCCTTGCCCTTGCTCTCAGTGCCCACCACGCGTACGCCGCCAACCTCCGCGGTCGACAGCACGTGCGTGCCACCGTCGGCCTGCCGGTCGAGGCCCGACGATGTCGATGACCCGCAGCGGGTCGATCTCCTGCGGGATCAGGTTCGCGGAGGTGCGGATCAGCGCCGGGTCGCTGTCAGCGACACTGCGAGGCAGGAATTCGACGACGATCTCGTGGGCCCGAGCGATCTCCTCGTTGATCCGTCGCTCGACAGTCGCGCCCAGGTCGGCCGACATAGCGGGGAACGGGAAGTCCAACCTCCCCTTCATCGGCTCCATGTTGCCGCCGGTGACCGGGATGCCGTAGTCGGCCCAGATCACGCCACAAACGACGTGCAGCGCGGTGTGGGTGCGCATCAGCCGGTGCCGCCGGTCCCAGTCGATGGTGCCCTGCACCTCGGCGCCGACCTCAGGCAGGTCGCCCTCGACGGTGTGCCAGATCGTCCCCTGCTCGCGGCGTACACCGGTGACGGTGAGGGTGCCGACGGGGGTCTGAATGGTCCCGGTGTCGCTCGGCTGGCCGCCGCCGACCGGGTAGAACGCGGTCCGCGCGAGCGCCACTCGTCCACCGTCGCGGTCGACATCGGCGACGGTCGCGTCGAACTCGGTGCGGTAGGCATCGACCGCGAACAGCTCCGTCTCGGCCAGGCGCGGCGGCGGTGGGTTGCCGGGAACTCCCATGGGCCCTGCCTAGCAGACAAGCGAGTCGTGCGCAGGTGCCGTGACCCCCGACATCGCCCCGCTGCCGCGTGGGACGCTGGCGCGATGGATCCCGACGATGTCGCGATTGGCGACTGGTTGCATCAAGGCACCAGCGATGCTCGAGAGGTCGCCGACCGGTACGACGAGTGGGCGCAGAGCTATGACGACGACTTGACCTCGTGGTCCTACCAGGGTCCAACGGTGGTGGCGGAGATCGTCGTCACCCGGCATCCTGCGGCGGGCTCGGTCCTCGACGTGGGGTGCGGCACCGGTCTCGTCGGCCGGGCGCTCCGCGCACGAGGATTCGCGGGAGAGATCCTCGGGCTCGACATCTCGCAGGCGTCCCTCCATGTCGCCCAGCAGGCCGGAGCGTATGACTCACTCGATGTCGCCGACCTCCAGCAGCGGCTCGGCCTCGAGGACGACAGCGTCGATGCGGTCGTCTGTGTGGGGGTGATGACCTATCTCCCGGAGGTCGACGCGGTGTGGCGAGAGTTCGCGAGAGTGGCCCGGCCGCGCGGGATCGTTGTCGCGACGCAGCGCGAGGACCTGTGGCACGCCCGGGAGTGCCAGGACGTGGTCGACCGGCTGCAGGACGAGGGCGTGTGGACGCCGCTGGAGATTGCGGGCCCCGCCCCGTATCTGCCGCAGGGCTACGGCGGGACGCCGGAGGTCGGCTGCTACTACCTGACCGCGCTCGTGAGCTGACCCTTCTGCGGGATCAGACGAACCGTGGCAGGTGGTGCGCGACCTGCTTGGCCCACCAGTCCCAGTCGTGCGCGGAGTCGTGGCCCCAGACGTCGAGCTCGTGCGGGATGCCCTTCTCGGCCAGCAGCCCGCCGAGGTGCCGCGCGGACGGTAGCGAGCCGGTGGGGTTGGTCTCCCACGGTCCTTCGCCGACGACCAGCACGACGTACAGCCGCTGCCGCAGCCACTCGAGGTGGTCGCCCTGGAGGTGTCCGACGTAGTCGCTGGGGTTGGTGAAGTACGCCGCCTCGCCGCGCTCGCCCCAGGCGTTCCACTCCGCAGGGTCGTAGTTGCCGCTCTGGCAGAGCGCCACCGGGAAGAGGTCGGCGCGGGTGAGCGCGAGCTGCAGCGCGTGGTAGGCGCCCATCGAGCAGCCGGTGACGACCATGTCTGCGGCGCCGGGGCTGTCCTGGCCGATGAACGGCACCACGTGGTCGAGGATCCAGCCGGCGTAGCCGCCGTGCCGCCGGGCCCGCTCCTCCAGCGGGACGGAGGAGTCGGACCAGGTCTGCTCGTCGAAGGAGTCGACGCAGTAGAGCTTGCAGCGACCGCCCTCGACGAGGTCAGCCACCGCGCCGACCATGCCGTTGCTCTCGTAGTCCCAGGCCCGCCCGCGCTCGCTCGGGAAGACCAGCACCGGCCGGCCCCAGTGGCCGTAGCGGATCACCGTGCCGGCCCGGCCGAAACCGGGGGCCTCGAGCTCGACCTGGCGGCGCTCCATCAGTCCCACACTCTGCTCAGGAGGTCGCCGAGGTGCGGATCGAGGCTGTCCCGCCAGCAGGTCCAGGTGTGCCCCTGCCGCACCTCGCCCCAGCTCACGTTCATCCCCACGTCGCGGAGGTGGTCGCGCATGGCGAGGTTGTTGGCGAAGTTCTCCTCCGCGGTCCCGCAGGTCATCGCCACCTCCGGGGCCCCGGGCGCCGCCTGCTGCGCAGCCAGGACGGTGGCGACGAAACCGGTCACCTGACCGAAGTACCCGTACTCCGCCTCCTGCGGGTCGAGCGCCGGGGTGAAGAACGAGCCGGACTGGAGCATCAGCCCCGCGAAGATGCCAGGCGCCGTCCACGCCGCGTGCAGGGCCGAAAGCGCACCGAGGCTCTGGCCGAGCAGCACCGGCCGGTCCGTCGTCTCGAAGGCACCCGTGATCGCCGGCAGCACCTCGTCGGCGAGCGCGGCGGCGTACGCCGGGTTCGCGGCGTAGCGCTCGTCGCGGTCGCCTCCAGGGGCCAGCAGCCCGACCCGCATCGGCGGTCGGGTCGCGACATAGCGGACCACGCCGCCGTACGCGTCCATCTCGGCGCCGTCATGCACCAGGAGAAGGGGCAGCGGTGCCCCTTCATGACCGGCCGGCTCCCAGACCTCGACGTCGATCTCGCCCACGGTCAACGGGTGGCGCGCCCCCGGCGCGGCGTCGGTCTCGAGCCAGACCGGGGGCTGGTAGCCGGGCATCGCGAGCCACGAGTGCGGTCCGAAGGCACCCTCGACGCGGGCCGGGTTGCCGGGATCCGGCACCAGGGTGCCGTCGACGTCGAAGAGGTACTCCAGGCAGTCGAGGTCGGGCAGCGCGAGACGCAGCTCCCAACCGCCCTCGACCTCGGCCATCCCGAGCTCGCTCTGCCTGTCGGGGGCCACATCGACGTCGAACCAGACCTTGACGTCGGTGTGCTCGTGTTCGGTGTCGCTGAGCCGGAAGACGATCTCGTCGTCCTCGACGGCGCTGGCCAGCTGGGAGACGGTCCCCATCGCTCCAACCTAGGGCCTAGGCTCGACCGAACGACCAGGAGGTGACCTGATGGCGGACGACCCGCTGCGCGAGCGCATCGATGCGCTGGTCGAGGAGGAGCACGAGCTCCGCGAGCGGCACGTCGGGCAGGGGCTCGACGAAACGGAGCGCGAGCGGCTCCGGCACCTCGAGGTCGAGCTCGACCAGACCTGGGACCTGCTGCGCCGCCGCAACGCGCGTCGCGAGGCCGGCCAGGACCCGTCGTCGGAATCGGAGCGCGACGCCACGACCGTCGAGGGCTACCTGCAGTAGCCGCTCAGCCGCGTCGCCAGCCAGCCGACTCGCTGACGGTGCGTGGCAGCTCGGGCGGAGGCTGGACGGTGCGGTGTTCGTACTGCGTCGAGAGCACCACGTGAGAGTTCATGTCGCGGTGCTCACCGAGCCGCTCGAAGAGACCCTCGAGATGGGCCATTGAGGCAGCCCGGACCTTGAGCATCGTGCAGAACGATCCGCTCAGCTTGTGGACCTCGACGACCTCGGGAAAGTCGTCGGCCGAGGTGTTCTTGAGCAGGCAGTGCCCGGTCTCGCAGCGCAGCTGGAGGAAGGCCGTCAGGGGGATCCCGACCTCGGCCGGGTCCACGTCGGCACGGTAGCCGGTGATCACGCCGGCTTCCTCCAGGCGGCGTACCCGCTCCGCGACCGCGGGCGAGGAGAGGTTCACTCGCCTGCCCAGCTGGTTGTAGGACAGCCGCCCGTCCTGCTGGAGCTCGGCGAGGATGTGCCAGTCGGTGTCATCGAGCGTCTTGGCCATCTGGCAAGCCTGTCGCGGATCTGCGTTACGAACAAGAGGCCCATCGCGCCGTACGCCGTTGATCGGCCATTCCAGATGTCGTTTGCGCCTTCTAGCGTGAGAGCCATGAACTACGCACCGATCGCCGCCGACCTCGCCGTCCGGCTCACCCGCGCGCACGTCAACAGCGCCCGCCCAGACGCGCCTGTCGTCCCGGATCCCGATCCCCGGCCGCGCCGCCGACGTCAGCGCTCGAGGTGGTGGCCGAGCTCGCCGGTCTGGTCGACGTACATGGTCCGGGTGTCGAACCACCACCGGCCGTCGATGCGGTGGAAGGTGTCGCGGTAGCGGCCGGTGATGATCACCTGCAGCGGTAGCTCGGCCGTGGCCTGGGTGACCAGGTAGCTGGACTGCGCGGTCGCGCTGCCCGCCTCGTCGTCGACCTCGATGATGGCGTTGGTCGTGAGGTGCTTGGTCTTCGGCGTCCCGGTGTCCTCGTGGATCCGGGTGGTCGAGCCGTAGAGGCCGCGGACCCGCTCGCGGCCCTCGAAGACAGTCTCCGGGCCGCCGCCCTCCCGGCCGTGGATGCGCCCGTGCTCGAACAGGTCGGCAACTCCGTCGAGGTCACCCCGGTCGATCCGGTCGGCGTAGGTGTAGAGCAGGTTCTCGATCTCGCGGGCACTGTCCGTCACGGCACCAGCACGATCTTTCCCGCGCCGTGGTCGGGCGTGACCATGGCACGGTGCGCATCGGCAGCCCGCTCCAGCGGGTGCGTCTCGGCGACCACGACCCGGAGCCAGCCCTCCGCGACGCCCTTGACCAGGTCCAGCCGGGCCGCGGCGCGGAGCTCGGTGCCGGGATCGGCCCCCTCGCCGAAGCCGAGCTGGGTGATGCCCCGCTCGGCAGCGGCCGGGCCGGTGACCAGAGTGGCGACCCGGCTCGCGGACTTCACGACGGCAAGCGAGAGGTCGAGCACCGGCGGGGCACCGACTGCGTCGAGTACGGCGTCCACGCCGTCGGGCGCCTGCTCGCGCACCCAGGCCTCGACGTCCTCGCGGAAGTCGAACGGCTCGACGCCCATCTCCCTGAGCACGTCGTGGTCGGCCGGGAGGGCGGTGCCGAGCACCCGGGCGCCGCGGTGCCGGGCGAGCTGCGCGGCGTACAGCCCGACGCCGCCGGCCGCCCCGTTGAGCAGCACGGTCTCGCCCTCGGCCACCCCGGTCGCCGCGACGAGGTGCGCGGCCGCGGTGCCGGTCAGCATCAGCCCGGCCGCTTCCTCCCACGACATCCCGGTCGGCTTCGGCACGCAGCCGCTCGCCTTCGCGACCACGCGGTCGGCGTAGGCCCCGCTGACCGGGTGCACGATCACCTCGTCGCCGGCCGTGAGGTCGCCACCGAGGACCAGGCCGGCGCACTCGCCGCCGAGCAGGATCGGGAGCTTGTCAGGGTCGTCGCCGACCGTGCCGCTGTAGGACTTCACGTCCCAGGCGTTGACGCCGATCGCGCGGACCTCGACGAGCACGTGGCCCTCGCCGGGTTCGCCTGGGTCGTGCTCGCGCACCTCGAGCTGCTCGGGCCCGCCGTAGCCGACCGCGACGACCTGTCGAAGGCTCACACGGCAGACCCTATGGGGTCGACGTCATGTGGTCCGCGAGGTCGTCGGGGTAGGGGTAGTGGTCAGGCGCGGGAAGGACGAGAGCCCCTGGAGACCGAGTGCCGTCAGGTCGCCGATCGAGGGCAGCGCGTTGCGCGCCTGCTCCCACGTGGGTGCATCCGTCCACGCACTCACGGTCACATGGGCAGGCATGCCGCGAGTCTCGTCGAAGTAGGCGACGTCGACGTCGCGGTACCAGCGAGTGGGGATGTCGTACTGGATGCCGTCGTTGACCATCACTTGCTGCGCTTCGCCGTCGGTGACCTGACAGTTGCGTCGCGACGGGTAGTGCGGCTGGTTGCACTGGATCGCACCGGCGGGACCCCATTCGCCGTCGGGCGAGGTACGGCTGGTGCCCACGCTGAGGTGAACACCGCCCGGCAGGCCGAAGAGCTGGGACCAGGCAAACAAGGTCTCCCATCCGACCGGGTTGCCGATCGTCCAGTCCCACGCGTCGTAATGGTCGGAGAACGCCCAGCCGTCGGCCAGCTGCTCGGACCGGAACGTGGCACCCGGGAACGCCTGCTCGACCGCGGTGCGCATGCCTGTGCCGAACTCCGGCCCGGCCAGCTCGCCGGGCGGGACCGGCGGCGGGGCTGGCGCGACGGCCTGGCTGGGGTCGGCGGCCATGTCGGGGGCGAGGGTGGGCGCCGTACCGCCCGAACCGCTGAGCAGCACGGCAGGCACGACGAGCGCGACGGCCGCCGCGCAGGCGCCGGCGGTCCACCCGAAGTGGCGGCGTCGTCGCTGCCGAGTGCCGGCCGACCGCACCGGTGTCAGGTCCGGTCGGTCCGGCAGACCGGTGTCGAGCGAGTCGACCAACGACTCCACCAGCTCAACGTCGTTCATCAGCGTTCCTCTCCATGCGTCAAAGACGGGATCCTGAGCCGCTGCAGTGCCCGCGAGCAGGTGCTCTTCACGGTGCCGATCGAGCACCCGAGCGTGCGTGCGACCTCGGCCTCGGACAGGTCGAGGTAGTGCCGCATCACGACGATGGTGCGTTCGCGGTCGGACAGCCGGTCGAGCCGCTCCACCAGCTCGTCTCGCTGCTCGACCAGCTCCGCGTCGTCGTACGACGCCTGCTCGGTCGGCACCGCCATCGGGACCTCGCGGAGCGTCCGAGCGCGCCTCCACGTGTCGATGTAGGCGTTGACCAGGGAACGTCGTATGTAGGCGACCGGATCGTCGCGACGCACGCGGGACCACCGGGTGTAGGCCTTGGTCAACACCGTCTGCAGCAGGTCCTCCGCGTCCCGGGTGTCCCTGGTGAGTGCGTAGGCCGCTTGGCGCAGCCGCGGCCACGTCGAGAGCACGAACATCTCGAACTCCGCGTCGTGGCTGGCGCTCATGGTGCTCCTGCCGATTCGGATCCGGAGGACCGGTTGGCCCTCCGACCCTCTCTCACGAACGAGCTCCCGGAAAGGTTGAGCCGCGACCAAAGACGCGGACGCGCAGACCTGAGTACGACGATCTGCGGGGAAGGCTCGTCTACGTTGGCCGGGTGGCCGTGATCGAGACCGTCGGACTGACGAAGCAGTATCCGTCGGTCACCGCGCTCGACCACCTCGACGTCACCGTCGGTGATGGGGTCACCGGACTGGTCGGTGCCAACGGCGCCGGCAAGTCCACGCTGATCAAGCTCCTGCTCGGGCTGGTCCCCGCGACCTCGGGCACCGCGCAGGTGCTCGGCCACGACATCGCGAGCGACGGTGCGGCGATCCGGGCGTCGGTCGGCTACATGCCCGAGCACGACTGCCTGCCGGCCGACGTGTCGGCCAGCGACTTCGTGGTGCACATGGGCCAGATGTCGGGGTTGCCCTACAACGCCTCGCGGGAGCGGGCGGCCGACGTGCTGCGCCACGTGGGGCTCGCCGAGGAGCGATACCGGCCGATGGGCGGCTACTCGACCGGCATGAAGCAGCGGGCCAAGCTGGCGCAGGCGCTGGTGCACGACCCGCGCCTGGTGCTGCTCGACGAGCCGACCAACGGCCTGGACCCGTCCTCCCGCGACGACATGCTGGCGTTGGTGCGCAAGGTCGGGCACGAGTTCGGCATCGCAGTTCTGGTGACGTCGCACCTGCTGGGTGAGCTCGAGCGGGTGAGCGACCACGTGGTCGTGCTGGACGGGGGCAGGTTGCTGCAGTCCTCGGCGACCACCGACTTCCTGCACGCCACCGGCAGCCTGATCGTCGAGGTGATGGGCAAGCCCGACGCCGACCGGCTCTTGGGCCAGGCGCTGGTCGAGGCGGGTTTGACTGCTCGGCCCGCCGGCGGAGCACTGATCGAGGTCGAGGTCCGCGACGACGCGACACCGGACGTCGTACGCGACCTCACCGTCGACCTGGGGCTGGGCCTGGTGCGGATGCAGGAGCGGCACCACCGCATCGAGGACGTCTTCCGCGAGGGAGGTGCAGGCAGTGTCCAGCCCGTCTGACTCCGCACCCGTCGAAAGCCGGCCGTCCGGCGTCATCCACGACCTCGGCTACCGCCCCTACGCCGGCTCGCGGCTCGGCGCGGGCCCGGTGGCGTGGTCCTTCTTCCGCACCGGGCTGCGCAACACCTACGGGCTCGGCCGGTCCGGCCGGTCGAAGGTGCTGCCGATGATCCTGCTGGCGATGATGCTGCTGCCGGCGCTGATCCTGGTCGGTGTCCTCGTCCAGGCCCAAGACCTGATTCGCTACGACAAGCAGCTCGTGGCCTACTCCCGCTACCCGGTCATCACGCAGGCCCTGATCTCGGTCTTCGTAGCCGCCCAGGCACCCGCGCTGATCTCCCGGGACCTGCGGTTCCGCACCATCACGCTCTACCTCGCCCGTCCGATGCATCGCTCGGTCTACGTCCTGGTCCGGTACGCCTCGCTGACGGTGGCCACCTTGATCCTGATCGGCTCGCCACTCGTGCTGATGTACGGCGGCGGGCTCCTCGCCGACCTGCCCGTCGGGCGGGAGACCCGCGACTTCCTGGGCGCCATGTTCGGCGCGGTCCTGCTCGCCGCCCTGCTCTCCGGACTGGCTGCCGTCGTGGCCGCGCTGACGGTCCGGCGCGGCCTCGCGGTGGCCGCCGTGATCGTCGTGCTCGGGGTCAGCTACACCGCGGTGTCGACGGTGCAAGGCATCTCGACCGACACCGGCCACGACAAGGTCGGCGAGGTCGCGGGCCTCTTCTCGCCGTACACGCTGGTCAACGGCGTCCAGGTCTTCCTGTTCGACGCCCCGGAGGCGACCGTCACGCCTCCCGACGGCACGACCCTGGGTCTGGTCTACGTCCTGTTCGCGCTGCTCATCGTGGCCGGCTCGGTGGGCGCGCTCCTTGCCCGCTACCGGACGGTCCAGCCATGACCACCCCACGAAACCGCTCCGTAGGAGCGCTGCGCGCGGCGGCTCCGCGATCTCACCCCACGAAAGCGTGCCCGTGCGGCGCTGCGCGCGTGAAGGTCTCGCTTCCGCGGGGACCCCGAGAAGATCTCCGCAGGAACCCCGGAAAAGCATGAGTGAGATCCGGATCGACCACGTGTCGCGGTGGTACCGCAACGTCGTCGCGGTCAACGACGTCTCTATGACCATCGGCCCGGGCGTGACCGGACTGCTCGGCCCCAACGGTGCCGGCAAGACCACGCTGATCGCGATGATGTCGGGCTTCCTGGCGCCGTCGACCGGCACCGTCACGCTCGACGGCGAGCCGCTGTGGCGCAACGAGGAGGTCTACCGCAAGCTCGGGCTGGTGCCCGAGCGGGAGGCACTTTTCGACTACCTGACCGGGCGCCAGTTCGTGGTCGCGATGGCCGAGCTGCACGGGATCGCGGACCCCGGTGCGGCGGCGCAGCGCGCGATCGCGCAGATCGAGCTGACCGACGCGCAGGACCGGACGATCGCGACGTACTCCAAGGGCATGCGGCAGCGGATCAAGATGGCCTCGTCGCTGGTGCACGACCCGGCGGTGCTGCTCCTGGACGAGCCCTTCAACGGCATGGACCCACGGCAGCGGATCCATCTCATGGAGCTCCTGCGCACGATGGGCGCCGAGGGCCGGACCGTGCTGTTCAGCTCGCACATCCTCGAGGAGGTCGAGCAGGTGGCGCGGCAGATCGAGGTCATGGTGGCGGGGCGGCACGCGGCGTCCGGTGACTTCGGCGCGATCCGGCGGCTCATGACAGACCGGCCGAACCGGTTCGTGCTCCGCACCGCCGACGACCGGCTGATGGCGTCGGCGCTTCTGCGCGACCAGTCCGTGCGCGGAGCGCGGCTCCGCGCGGAGGGTGGCATCGAGCTGGAAGCCTCCGACTTCGGCCGGTTCAGCGAGGTGCTGCCGCGGCTGGCCCGCGAGCACGGCGTACGCCTGCACGAGGTGACGCCGACCGACGAGTCCCTGGAGAGCGTGTTCTCCTACCTGGTGTCGTCATGATGCTCAGTCGGATCTTCTCGGCCACGATCGTCCGGCTCGGCGTGCGGAGCATCTTCGGGCGCTGGCGCGGTGTCCTGCTCATCGTGCTGCCCGTACTGCTGGTCGGCATCTCGCTGCTCGTGAGGGTGCTCGTCGGCGAGGACGACAACGCGGCGGAGGGCACGCTCTACGGCCTCGGGCTCGTGGTGATCGTGCCGCTTGTGGCACTGCTTGCGATGTCGGGGCTGCTCGCGCCCGAGATCGACGACGGCTCGATCTCCTACCTCCTGGCCAAGCCGATCTCGCGCCATACGATCGTGGCGAGCAAGCTCGTCGTCGCCGTCGCCTGCGTGCTCGTGTTCGGTGCGCTCCCGATGGTCGCTGCGGGGCTGGTGCTGCTCACCAGCTCGCCGTCGTTCGCCGTCGGGTTCGGCCTGGCGTCGCTGGTCGGCGGTGTGGCGTACTGCGCGATCTTCGCGCTGCTGTCGGTGATGACGCGGCACGCCGTGGTCATCGGCCTGATCTACCTGCTGGTGTGGGAAGGGCTGCTCGGCGGCCTGCTCGACGGCATCCGCTGGCTGAGCATCACCCGCTGGTCGGCCGAGCTCATCGACCAGATCGCTGACCTGGAACTGGTCGACAAGCTCCCGCTGGCGTACGCCATCATCGCGCTCGCCGCCGTCCTCGGCGGCGGGACCTGGTTGACCGGCTGGCAGCTGCGGTCGTTCAACCTCACCGGCGACGAGTGATGGCGACAAGTCCTTCCATTCTCGCGGACCTTCTCCCGCCTGGTTCCGGAGAGTGGGAGCCTGTCGCAGCAGGAGAGTCAGGTGCGTCGGTCGTTCATGACCGTGGCCGGCAGCGCTACGCCAAGATCGTCGCGTCCGCTCAGGTGGCGGAGCTGGCAGCCGAACGCGACCGCAGCATCTGGATCAATCAGACGAGCATCCCCAGTGCTCCTGTGCTCGACTGGCGCGAGACAGATGCCGGTGCCTGTCTGATCACCGAAGCGGTGCTGGGAGTACCGGCGAGTGAGCTCGACGCTCCGGCCCTGCGACGGGCGTGGTCATCGATCGCCGTCCTGGTCCGGTCCCTGCACGGTCTGCCAACAGATCGATGTCCCTTCGACCGGACCCTGGCGCAGATGATGCTCCTGGCCCGCACCAGCGTGGCCGAGGGCCGCGTCGTCGTGCGGTTTCTCCCCGAAGCGCTGCAGCGCACCCCGCCGACACAGATCCTGGAACAGATCGAGGCTGAGCTGCCGGCTCACGTCGCCCGGGAGCGCACCCAGCTCGTTGTCTGCCATGGCGACCTCTGCCTGCCCAACATCCTGGTCGACCCCGACACCAGTCAGGTCAAGGCGCTGATCGACCTGGGTCGCGTGGGAACGGCCGACCCGTACGGCGACATCGCACTGCTTCTCGCCACCGCGCGTGAGACGTGGTCCGACGAGGCGATGGCCCGCAGCGCCGAAGAGGAGTTCGCCGAGATCTACGGAATCGAACTCGACCCGGAACGACAAGACTTCTATCGTCGGCTGGACCCGCTGACTTGGTAGTGCTGGAGGGATGTGATTGCGGATGGGCAGTCTGCTGAGCCGGTTCAGTGACTTGGTGGTGGCTCATCCGGTCTTGTGGGGCGTGGGCTCGGCGGCCGTGCTGGTGCTGCTCGGCTTCGCTCTCAACCTGGCACCGATCGTTGTCATTGCTGCCGGAGCCGCCATCGGCGTGCTGAACATCCTTCATGCGAGGAGGCGCGGCTACTGCCCAGTTCCGGCCGAGCCGGGTTCTCACCTGGGACGAGCGGAGGCCGAATGACCGTGACCACGCGGGGCTTCCATCTCGTGCTGATCACGCTTCTCGGCACCCTGATCGCCATGCCGGCTGCCATGGCTGCCGCGAGCGCCGCCCCGCTCGCGTCCGGACAGATCGCCGGCACCGTCACCGGTGCTGGTGGCGTGGTCGTTCCAGGCACCACCGAGGTCTACGTCCTCCGGTGGGACGAGGACGCCGGGGAATGGGACGACAGCGGCCCCAGGGTCTTCGCCGACGACCAAGGGCACTACGTGGCGAGCGGACTGGTCGCGGGCACCTACCGGCTCATGTTCGAGCCGCAGGGCATCGAGTGGCTCTCGGAGTGGTGGGACGACGCTCGCACCTTCGAGACCGCAACCGACCTCGTGCTCAGCGCGGACGAGCAGGCAACCGGCGTGGACGCCGAGCTGCGGCCGTCCGCGCGCATCATTGGCACGTTGCATGGTCCGGACGGCTCGGCCCTCACTACGATCGACGTGCTCGCCTGGCCCTCCGATGATGGGCCGCCGAACGGCCACGGCCGCGGCGGCAGCTCCGACGCATCCGGTGCATACCGGATCACCAGGCTGGAGCCCGGGACGTACCGGGTTCAGTTCATCGACATGAGCGAAGTGCTGCCAGGCGAGTTCTGGAACGATGCGCCCACGTTCGCGCAGGCCACCGACATCGTCGTCGGCCTCGGCCAGACCGTCACGCTGGGCGACAGCGTCCTCGGCGCCGCCGCGCCTCCCGTGCTGGTGGCCAACGAAGCGAAGCCGAGGATCACAGGTCGGCCCGTGGTCGGCCGCCGGCTCACGGCGACTGCCGGTACGTGGAGCCCGGCCGGGGTGTCGTACGCCTACCGGTGGTTCGCCGGCGGCAAGGCGATCAAGGGTGCGACCAAGGCCAAGCTCAAGCTGACCACAGCTACGCGGGGCAAGAAGATCACCGTGCAGGTGACAGCCTCCGCGTCGGGCGCGATATCGGCGACGGCGACCAGCAAGGCCACCAAGAAGGTCAAGCCGAAGCCGAAGCGATAGCCACGCCGAATCGTTGCGACCTTTTCAGTGGGTCGTTGACTACTTCCCATCCACTCCCTGGGATCAGCGCCGAACGTAGCCGATGTCCCAGCCCACCCGATAGCCGTCGGTGGTGATCATCAGGGTGAACCGGACGCCGTTGTTGACGACGGTGCCGCGAAGATGGTTCGGGTTGATCGAGCTCGCCAAGCCGTTGAGCGCGTTCTGTATTCCCCGGTCGCCTACGGACAAGCCCACGCAGCCGCCGGCCCGCATGACCTTGGTGATCTCCTGCTGGGTGGGAGAGGTGCTCGATGCGAACGCGACTCGCTTGGCTGTGTCCACCGACACCTGGTCGGTAGCCGCATAGCCGTTGCAGCCCTTGAAGATCTTGTGCAGGTCTGGTCTGGGCTTGGGCGCTGCGGTAGCGGCGTTGGCGGCCAGGCTGGCTACCAAGAGGATTGCGGCGACGACTGCGACCAAGCTTCGAATGATGGTGCGCACGTTTCTCCTCCGAGGGTGGCTGACGATACGGCGCACATTCTGTGTGACGACAGGCCGCCCTGTCGGGCGTTTCGTGATAGTCACGCCTCAGCAGGAGGTGCTGGCCATCTTGGCCGAGCGAGTAGCCGACCAACGTGCTCGAACTGCTAGGGCGAGTCGGAAGGCCTCGCCTTCTGTGGGTGGATCGTCTCGTGGCGGGACAGCATCGCGACGCACTCGGCGATCTTCCGCTCGCGGGTCTGCACGCGCTTGACGGCATTGACTCGGTGGATGAGGGCGTAGCGGTTGGTCTTGGTGAGTACCTCGAACATGGCCTGGGCCGCTGGAACTGCGGAGATCGCGGCGAGCAGGTCGTCCGGCGCCTCGGTTTCCGAGGGCGGCGGGTAGGCGGCCGCCCACCGACCATCAGCCTTCGCGGCGTTCACCGCGGCCAGGCCCGGAGGCAGCATCCGCCCCTGTGCGTGCAGCCGAGCCACGTTGGCGACGTTGCGTTGCGACCAGGAGCTGCGGGGGCTGCGAGGGGTGAACCGGATGAGCGAAGTCTCCTCGTCCCGCTTCCGCCCCTGCCCATCGATCCAGCCGAAGCACAGACCCTCCTCGACCGCCTGCTGCCAGGTCAGCGTGGTGACCGAGCCGCCTTTCTTGGTGAGAGCCAGCCACACACCGGGCGACGTGGCGTGGTTGGCCGACAGCCAGAGGCGCAGCGCCTCGGCGTCGCCGACGATCAGCTCATCCAGTGCGACGCTCGCCACAGCCGCACGCTAACCGACTCGACGTGGCCGCAGCCTCTGTCGCTTGGCCGTCCGGACCGCCAGCCACACGCGCCGAGCGGTCGGTCGGAGGCCGTCGGCGGCATGGTCGGGCGGAGCCGACAGCGGCATGGTCGGGCGTCTCGTACATACTGACGGCATGGACGAGCAGCAGCCATCCTTTGACGACGTGCTGATGTTCGTCGGACTGCTCCTAGCGGGCGTCGTCGTTGTGGTCGCCGCCCTGTACGGGTTGGCCTGGCTGATGTGGTCCGGCAACTAAAAGCACCTCCTGTCCTGCTTCGACCGCCCATGGGCATGGTCGTGCCGAGCTGCCAGCGGCATGGCCGGGCGGAGCCGACAGCGGCATGGGGGCGCGGTGCTCGGCTTCAGCCGATAAGAGGCGTGACACCCGGGCGGGTCACAGGCGGAGTCCCCAACCGTCGAATTTCCCGCATCGGCGGCACGTCCTGTATCGCTCGCCGGAGTCGTTCGCTTCCGTGCGCCACCTATGCCAGCCGAGGCGGCACAGCAGTGTCTTGGCCACACATCGATGGTGCATTCGCACGCCGCGGGCGGCAAGGACGGGGCCCAGCCCTCTCATCGGCATGAGAGTGCGGACAGCGGGGCATGCGCGTGCGGATTCTGTGAGGATCGGCTTGTGACGTGGGTGGAGACTTACCGATTCTCAGAACCCGTCGAGGACCTTCGTGGAGTGCCTGACAGAGCTGCGTGACGACCCGTCGCGCGTGATCGACTCGTGCTTGCCTGTTGGCAGCTCACCCGCTCTAGTGGGACGCCCCATTGTCAGATCCGGGCGCTCCCGCGGGCGGCGGCATGAGCGGACGTACTCACGCCGGTACGAGTCGGCTCTCGCGATACTCGGTTCCATGTCGGCAAAGAAGCCCGTGCCTGACTGGGTCTACTTCATCCCGTTCATGATCGCGGGACTCGTCGTCCTGGCCCTGGCCCACGACCTGGTAGCGATGGGCTCCTAGCCGACGTCCGCGCATCGGCTCCGGACGGGTTCTACAGCGGTCAGCCCGCAGCGTCCGAGTTCGACCCCGTGGCCTCGAGCCTTCTAGAGATGGGCTCGAGCACAGCCATCAGCTGGTCGAGCTCGACTGGCTCCAGCCCGTCGTACGGAGTTTCTGCGAGGGCGTCGGTCAGTGACTCGATCCGGCCCTTCGTCTCGCGGCCGGCGTCGGTGAAGCGCCCCGATGCATCGAGGAGGCCGCGGTCGCGCAGGCCTTTCATGACCTCTGCCAGGCGGGCCTTGGGTAGGTGGTGGATGCGACCGAACGACTCCGCCGGGTAGATGCCGCTCGCGAGGGCGCTGAGAACGTGGGCCTCGGTCCCGCCGATCCGCTCGGAGACCAAGGCGGCGATGTGGCCGTCCCCTCGGTGCTCGCGGAGCATGTTGGCCGCGTGCCAGAGCCGGGCCATGGGCTCCCCGGGCATGGGGAGCGCGCGGAGCGCGGCGTACATGACCCGGCCCTCGGTCGGGGCGCTGGTCGAGGCCTTGGCGAGGAGCTCGGCGGCGCACTCGAGCCCGGGAGTCTGGACGAGGTCGCCGAGGATCCGACGCAGCGCCGCCACGCAGCCCTTCTCACGAGCGGCGTGCGCCGCCTCGGGTGTGGTCGTGTCCCAGACCCTGGGTATGTGGCGGGCCACCTCACCGTCGGTGAAGTTGTAGAAGGCCGCATGGACGACCGCGGCCGGGACTCGGCCGAGCGGTGCAGAGCGTCCCGCGAAGTAGCCGTCCCAATAGCTGCTGAAGCCGAGCGCCGCCATCGAGTCGTTGGGCTCCGGGGAGAAGAAGTTGACCAGCGAGATCGGCTCGGTGAGCTCGAAGAGACGGCGGGCGACTGGCTCCGGATGCTGCATCTGTGTCATCTCCTGTGGTCGTGACGGCGCCCCGATGGGCGGCCCCTCACCAGTGCTACGAACAGATCGGCCGCCGTACGACAATTTTGCAGCGATCTTCCTTGACCCGGACATGTGGAGAAGCGAACTCAGAGCCCCAAGCAGTGTCGGTGGTCACGTCTAGCGTGGTCGCATCGTGTTGGTCGAGGTGCAGCGCTCGGGATCGCCAGTCGTCGTGGACGGAGTGGCTGATCAGTTCGTGCTGCAGCTGGCCGAGGAGGCGGAGATCAAGGCCCGGGCGGCCGACCGGAGCAAGCTGCGGATCGCGACGCACTGGGCAGAGCGGCACCAGGTCGAGGACGTGTTGGGGGCCGCACACTGGAGCGACGCTGATCCCCTGGACCTCTGCGGGGCCATCGGCGGCGAAGGAACGCCACTGGTGCATGAGGCGGCCGTCGCACCGCTGGCCGCGGCGCTGAGTGTCTCGGCCCGCGCGGCGATGCAGCTGATGTCTGTCGGGCTGGATCTCAAGCGCCGGCTGCAAGAGACTTTCCAGGCGGCGGAGGAGCTGCGGCTGGCGCCGTGGCGAGGCCGTCAGATCGCCCGCGCACACGAGGCTCGACCCGGCGCGACCTGCGGAACAGCAACCGTCGCTGGAGCGCCGCAAGGTGGCAGCGCTCGGTGACATCGCGGACGGCGCGGGCGCGACATCGAAGACCAAGCTCTACCCGCACCTCGACGCGACCACGCTGCCCGACCAGACGACGACGCTCCCGGACAACAAGCTCGGCTTCGTCGAGCGCCTCGGCCCGTTGACCGTGGCGACGATCCAGACGTGGATGACGACGAGCCGGTTCACGCTCCTGCCCGTGCTCGACCTGCGCCGCACCGACGCGGTCGACCAGCACGACCCACCGGAGTGGATGCGCGAGCTCGTCATCCTCCGCGATCGCACCTGTGTCCACCCCAACTGCACCAAGGACGCGCGCGACTGCGACCTCGACCACATCGAGGCCTTCGTCGAGATGGACGACGGCGGACCACCGGGTCAGACCCGGCCCGACAACCTGGCACCTCTGTGCAGGCGACACCATCGGGCGAAGACCCACTACGGCTGGTCCTACCGACGCAACGCGGACGGCAGCTACACCTGGATCGACCCGTTCGGACGGAAGTACGAGGTGCCTCGGCCCCAGGTCAGGCCGCGGCGGCCTTGCGGGCCTGCTGGGTCAGCCGGGCCTGGGCGGCGCGGCGTACCTTCGGGCCCTTCGTCGACATGGCGTAGAGCAGCTTGAGCTGCGAGGGCAGGTTCTTGGCGTTGGTCGTCCCCAGCCAGCCGTTGGGCAGCGAGAGCCGGACCACCTTGTGCCAGGCCGAGTAGACCTGCTGCGGCATCGGCCGCGTGCAGTAGTTGAGGTCGTACTTCTCGAACAACGCGCGCACCTTGGGAGCGATCTCGGCGTAGCGGTTCGAGGGCAGGTCCGGGAACAGGTGGTGCTCGATCTGGTGCGAGAGGTTGCCGCTCATCAGGTGCAGCGCCTTGGAGCCGGAGATGTTGGCCGAGCCGAGCATCTGGCGGAGGTACCACTCACCGCGGGTCTCGTTGTCGGGGATCGAGCTCCGCTCGAACGTCTCGACGCCCTCGGGGAAGTGGCCGCACATGATCACCGAGTGCGACCAGACGTTGCGGACGACGTTCGCGACGAAGTTGGCGGCCAGGGTCGGGACGAAGGCACCGAACGGAATGGCGAGCGCCGGGTTGACGACGTAGTCCTTGGTGGCCTGCCTGCGGATCTTGGTGAGCACCTTCTTGACGTTGGCCTTGAACTCCGCGGGCCGCTTGTCCTTGGGGATGCGCAGGTTGCGGCCGAGCTCGAGGTCGTAGGCCGCGATGCCGTACTCGAAGAAGCACGCGTTGACGAAGTTCCAGAACGGCTGGGCGAGGTACAGCGGGTGCCAGCGCTGCTCCTCGTCGACGCGCATGATGCCGTAGCCGAGGTCGTTGTCCTGGCCGACGATGTTGGTGTACGTGTGGTGCACCTGGTTGTGCGAGTGCTTCCACTGCTCGGCCGGCGTCGCCATGTCCCACTCCCACGTCGTGGAGTGGATCTTGGGGTCGCGCATCCAGTCCCACTGGCCGTGCAGGACGTTGTGGCCGATCTCCATGTTCTCGAGGATCTTCGAGACCGAGAGGCCGAGGGTGCCGAGCACCCACAGCGGCGGCAGCGCGGAGCCGAGCAGCATCGCGCGGGAGCCGAGCTCGAGGCGGCGCTGGACGGCGATCACCCGGCGGATGTACGCCGCGTCGCGGTCGCCGCGGTCGTCGAGGATGTCCTGCCGGATGGTGTCGAGCTCGATGCCGAGCTGCTCGATGTCCTCCGGGGTGAGGTGTGCGGTCGGGTTGTCGGGCTTCTTCGTGATCGTGGTCATCGGGAGCGAGCTCCTTCATCGATGTGGCAGGCACCAGCAGCAGCGCTGATGCAGGTCTGGATCTTGACGCCCTCCGGGCCGGTCTCGCCGGGGACGGCGACCGTGATCGCCCCGTTGCGCAGGTCGCGGACCGCGCCGGACTTCATGGGGATCACGCAGCCCATGCAGATGCCCATCCGGCAGCCGCTGGGCATGAGGACGCCGGCACCTTCGGCGGCGTCGAGGATCGGGGTGGAGCCGTCCGCCTCGATCTCGCGGCCGTCGGCGAAGGTGACCGTGCCACCCTCACCCGCCTCGACGAGAGTGGGACGGAACCGTTCCGTGGTGAGCGAGAGGCCGCGGTCGGCGTGGTGCTTCTCGAGCGCGTCGAGGAGGCCCGCCGGGCCGCAGGCGTAGCTGAGCCGCTCGGACAGGTCCGGGACGAGCTCGTCGAGGTGGTCGACGTCGAGGATGCCGTGGCTGTCGTCGTACCGCTCGACCAGCCGGAGGTGGCCGGCCGTGCTGTGTGCGCGGAGCTCGTCGCGGAAGATCGCGGACGACTCGTTCTGGTTGACGTGCACGAGGGTGATGTCGGTGTCGGCGGGCACCCGGCGGGAGAACAGGTTGCGCAGCATCCCGATCACCGGCGTGATGCCGGAGCCGGCGGTGACGAGCAGCAGCTTGCGCGGGATCGGGGTCGGCAGCACGAACTCGCCCTCGGCCTGCTCCAGCTGGAGCATCTGGCCGGCCCTGGCGCGGTGCACCAAGTGGTTCGAGACCACGCCGCCCGGGATCGCCTTGACGGTGAAGCTCAGGTTGCGGTCGCGGCGCGGGCCGTGGGTCAGCGAGTAGGTGCGCCACAGGCGTACGCCGTCGACGTCGACCCCGACCCGGACGTACTGGCCGGGCACGTGGCCGGCCCAGTCGCGACCCGGCTTCACCAGGATGGTGGCCGACTCGGCTGTCTCCGGGGTCACCGAGACGATGCGTCCGCACAGGCCGTCCTCGCGGCCGCCGCGCAACGGGTGGAAGACGTCGAGGACGTCGGCCAGCTCGAGCGGAGTGACCGCGGCGTCGGCCACCCGGCGCAGCGCGCTCCGCAGGGACGGGCCCGCGGTACGACCGCGGGCAGGTCCGGAGGCGGAGATCGAAGCCATGCCACCAGAGTCCCCTATCTCCATGCGATGATTCATGACCAGTGGACGTGAACGACCACGTCACATTTGTTCGCAGGAGACAAGATGGGTGCTACCACGCGCACCAACAGCACCTCCGACCACGGCCTCGAGCTGTCCGCCGCCGCGGTCGAGGAGATGCGCGGCATGCTCTCCGCCGTCGCGGACGACGTGGTGGCAGCGATCGTGGAGGAGGTCCCGAGCTACCGCGACGCGTTCTCGGGGCGGATGGGCGAGACGATCCGCAACGCCGTTCAGCTCGCGCTCGGCGGCTTCCTCACCCTGGCCAGCCGCGGCCGCACCCAGGACCTGCGCACCCCCACCGCCCCGGCCGTCGAGGGCAGCTACCAGCTCGGACGCGGCGAGGCGCGGAGCGGCCGGACCACCGATGCTCTGCTCGCTGCGTTCCGGATCGGCGCTCGCGTGTCGTGGCGGGAGCTGTCGGAGATCGCGGTCCGCAACGGCCTCCCAGCCGACGTGCTCGCCGACTTCGCCGAGCTGGTCTTCGCCTACATCGACGAGCTGTCCGCCGCCGCGGTCGCCGGCCACACCGACGAGACCGAGACCACCGGCCGGGTCCGCCAGCGGCTGCTCGAGCGGATCGCCGTCCTCCTGCTCGACGGGGCCACAGCAGACGAGGTCACCGCGGCCGCCGAGAGCGCGGGCTGGACGCCGCCCACCACGCTCACCGCCGTGCTCGTCCCCGAGTCACAGGTCCGCCCGGTCCTCGGCCTGGTCGCGCCCGGCACCATCCAGGCGTCCGACACACCGGGCCTGGCCGAGGCTGCGCTGCTCCTGGTACCCGACGCGCACGCCCGGCGGCGTACGGCGCTGCTCCGTACCCTCCGCGACCGCGGCTCGATCGCCGGGCCCGCCGTGCCCTGGCTCGACGTACGCCGGTCGTTCGACCGCGCCCTCCGGGCCCGCGAGCTCGGGATCGAGCTCGACACCGAGGCCGAGCTGCCCCGGCTGGTCCTGCACGCGGACGAGTCCGCGCTGGCCGACCTGCGCGCCCGCGTCCTGGCGCCGCTCGAGGGGCTCCGCCCCGGCACCGCCGAGAAGCTCGCCGACACCCTCCGCGCCTGGCTGCTGCACCAGGGCCGCCGCGAGGACATCGCCGCCGCCCTGTTCGTGCACCCCCAGACCGTCCGCTACCGCATGGGCCAGCTCCGCGACCTCTACGGCGACAAGCTGGACGACCCCGAGACGGTCCTCGCGCTCACGATTGCGCTGGCCTGAGGCCGCTCGGCGGGATAGTCCGTGACGTTTGTGTGGGTGAGAACGTCGTTCGACCCACACAGGTGTCACGGACTATCGCGGCGTGGCGACGTTCACAGGCCCTGCCAATCCGGCTTCGCATGCGTACACCTCGCGGTAGTGGTCGGCGCGCGCGAGCTGGGTTGCGGCCTCCGGGTCGAGGAGCACGGTGGCGTGCGGGTGCAGCTGGAGGACCGAGGCGGGGCAGGAGGCGGTGAGCGGGCCTTCGACGGCTCCCGCGATCGCCTCTGCCTTCGCCGATCCCGTGGCGATGAGGAGGAGGTGGCGGGCGCGGAGGATGGTGCCGAGCCCCTGGGTCAGGACGTGGTGGGGGACCTCGTCGAGCGAGCCGAAGAACCGCGCGTTGTCGCGACGGGTCTGCTCGGTGAGCGTCTTGATCCGGGTGGTCGAGGAGAGCGACGACCCTGGCTCGTTGAAGGCGAGATGGCCGTCGCTGCCGATCCCGAGGACCTGGAGGTCGATGCCGCCGGCCTCGGCGAGCTGCGCCTCGTAGGTCGCACCGGCGGTCGGCACGTCGGTCGGGTCGGGGCCGTGCACGCGGTCGGCGGGCAGGCCCAGGTCGTCGGTCAGCTCGCGGGCGATGGTGGCCCGGTACGACTGCGGGTGACCGAGCGGCAGGCCGACGTACTCGTCGAGCAGGAACGCCCGGACCTCGTCGTACGACGGGCCGCTCCCGGACTGGTGCCGCGCGACCAGCTCGGCGTACGTCGCCACGGGGGACGAGCCGGTCGCCAGCCCCAGCACGGCCGAGGGGCGGGAGCGGACCAGCGCCTCGACGGTGTCCGCGGCGAGCGCAGCCACCTCTGCGGCGGAGTCGAGCGGGACGACCTCCACTACGAACGTCCCAGCAAGGCAGCCCCGATCGCTGCGACCGGATAGTCCTCGGGGACGACCCGGATCCGGGCGGCCAGGTCGAGCGAGGCGAGGAACGGCGAGGAGGCGGCCTGAGCACGCAGGGCGTCCGACACCGCGTCGACGAGGGGTGCGCCGAGGTGGGCGACGCCGCCGCCGAGCACGATGGTCGCCGGGTCGACGGTCAGGCAGAGGGTGCGTACGGCGTCCGCGACACCCGCTGCGAAGCGGTCGCGGACCTCGATCGCCTGCAGGTCTCCGGCGGCGGCCGCCGCGAACAGCGCCTGAGCGGGCGGTTGGTCACCTGACGGCCAGGCCTCGGCCAGGGCCCGCCCGGAGGCCACCGTCTCAAGGCAGCCGCGCTGGCCGCACTGGCAGACCGCTCCGAGCGGGTCGATCGGCACGTGGCCGATCTCGCCGGCCGCGCCGGTCGCACCGCGTCGCAGGATTCCGTCTAGCACCAGCCCTGCGGCCAGGCCGGTGCCGATCGAGAGGTAGACCAGGTCGCGGATGCCGCTCAGCGCGACCGCGCCGAGGGTCGCGACGTTGACGTCGTTCTCGACTGCGACCGGGACGCCGAGCCGCGCCTCGAGCTCGGCGCGCAGCGGCACCCACTGGCCGTCGACACCGAGGTTCACCGCGTGCTTGACGGCGCCGCGCTCGACGTCGACGAGCCCGGGGATGCCCAGGCCCACCGACGTAGGCGGCGCACCGTCGGTCGCGGCGCCGAGATGTGCGACGACGAGCTCGGCGGTCCGGACCACGCCGTCCGCCCCCGGCTCGGTCGCCTTCCTGACCTGCTGCAGCACCCGGCCGTCGTCGTCCACGAGCACGCCGAGGGTCTTGGTGGCCCCGATGTCGAGGCCGATCGCGCCGGTCACTCGTGGTCACCACCGGACGTGCGTCGGCGGTGGCCCGTGCTCCGGGTGCGTGCATCGCAAGGCGCCGGAGCGACGCCGTACTTGGTCGTCCAGCTAGCGACGGCAACGCCGCGAGGTGCGTGCCCGGAGCGCGGGACGCACGGCGAACGTCCGGTGGTGGCCACTAGTCCCACCCTGCCTCTCGGAGTACGTCGGTCACGGCCACCGCGCCGGGCTGTGACCAACCCCTCGCGTGGACGGTGGGCAGGTCGTCTGTACGCCGACCTGGCCAGCCCCACTCCACCACGACCGCGTCGGACCCGGCCGCAGCGAGCGTGGCCTGGACATCGTGCTGCCGGTGCGCGTCGCGGACCTGGACCACGAGCGGCCCCTCAGGAAGCTCCGTCGAGCCCGGTGCGACGACGGCGTCGGCCGGCAGTCCCCAGGGCGCGGCACCGATCGCGATGGTGCCGGCCGAGTCGACCCGGACCACCCGGGCACCCGCGAGCGACGGCAGCGTGCCCGAGACGGTCACCGACCGCGCGGCCCCCTCGGCCAGCATCCGATTCGTCTGCGGCTCATCGCCTGGATCTACAGGTCGCACCACAGACGAATCGGCGAGGCGGCTCACTGCGTTCGCTGCCTCGGCCAGGCGCTCCTCGGCGAGCCGCCCGGACCGGACGGCATCGACGAGAGCCGCCTGGATCGACCGCACCTGCTCGACCGAGTTGTCGGCACCGATGCAGAGCAGGTCGGCACCGGCGGCGATCGAGAGCACCGCGGCCTCGGGGATGCCGCGTGTGGCGGACGCGCCCGCCATGTCGAGGGCATCGCTGACGATCACACCTCGAAAGCCGAGCCGCTGGCGCAGCAGCCCGAGGATCGTCGCGCTCAATGTCGCCGGCAGGTCCGGGTCAAGGCTGGGCACCACGACGTGCGAGGTCATCACGGCCGCCGTACCGGCCTCGATCGCGGCGGCGAACGGCACCAGCTCCCGGGCCGCGAGCGTCGACATGTCGACATTCAGCACCGGCAGCGCGAGGTGGCTGTCCACGGCGGTGTCCCCGTGCCCCGGGAAGTGCTTGGCGCACGCGGCCACCCCCGCCGACTGCAGGCCGACGATCCACGCGGCCACGTGCGCCGACGCCTCGGCCGCCGAGGACCCGAAGCTCCGGGTCCCGATCACGGGGTTGTCCGCGTTCGAGTTCACGTCCGCGACCGGGCCGAGGTCGAGGTTGATGCCGACCGTGGCGAGCTCGAGGCCGATCGCCCGACCGACCGCTCTGGTCAGCGTGAGGTCGTCGGCCGCGCCGAGCGCCAGCGGCCCGAGCACCGGGCTGCCGTCGGGCACGTGCAGCCGGGTGACGTCGCCGCCCTCCTCGTCGACCGCGATCACGGCGCCGGGCGACACGGCACGCACGTCGGCGGTGTACGCCGCGACCGCGTCCGGCCCGTCGGCGGTGTTGGAGCCGAACAGGCACAGACCGCCCAGTCCCTCCTCGAGCAGCACGAGCACGTCTGGCGGCACCGTCGTCCCGTTGAACGACGGCAGCAGCACCCTCAGGGCAAGGGATTCGAGCGTCATCCCTTCACCGCCCCGGCGGTGAGGCCGGAGACCATCCGGCCCTGGACGAGGAGGAAGAAGATGATCACCGGCACCGCGATCAGCGTCGAGCCGGCCATCACGCCGCCCCAGTCGATGCCGCGGTTGACGTCGAGGAAGCTCGCCAGCCAGACGGGCAGCGTCTTCGAGTCCTCGCGGGTCATCACGACCACGGCGAGGGTGAACTCGTTCCACGCCTGGATGAAGCCGAACACGCCGGTCGCCACCAGGCCCGGCGCGAGCAGCGGGAAGGTGATCTTGCGGAACGCCTGGAACCGCGAGCAGCCGTCCATCATCGCGGCCTCCTCGAGCTCGTAGGGCACCCCGGCGACGAAGCCCCGCAGCGTCCAGACCGTGAAGGGCAGGACGTTGGCGACGTAGACCAGCGTGAGCCCGGCGATGGTGTTGAGCAGGTTGAAGCCCTCGAGCATCTTGTACTGGCTGATGAACAGGCCCTCGACCGGGATCATCTGTATGAGTAGGAGCGTGACGATGAAGCTCTTGCGGCCCCGGAAGCGGAACCGGGTCACCGCGAGCGCGGCAAGGAACGCGAACGTCAGCGAGATGGCGACCGTCGCGACGGTCACCCCGAGGCTCATCCAGAGCGCGTCGAAGAACCGCCCGCCGGTGAGCACCGTGCGGTAGTTGTCGAACGAGCCGCCGAACGGGAGCCAGGTCGGGTCGGGCGCGTTGATCTCGCGGCGCGGCAGCATCGAGGTGTTCACCATCCAGTAGACGGGGAACGCGCACGCCACGAAGATCACCAACCCGGCGAGGTTGGCGCCGATCCGGACGGGCACAGACGCGCGGCGGGCCACTGGTCAGTCCTCCTCGTTCTTCAGCATGGTGCGGATGTACGGCGCGGTCAGCAGCACGGTGAGCGCGAGCATGAACATGGCCACGGCGGCCGCCGTACCGAAGTCGCCGCCGCCGATACCGAGGCGGTAGATGTAGGTGCCGAGCAGGTTGGTGTCGCGGGTGACGCCGCCGGCCTTCTGGAGCACGTAGATCTGGGTGAAGACGCGCAGGTCCCAGATGATCTGCAGCAGCCCGATGATCAGCAGCACCGGCCGGATCGAGGGCAGTACGACGTGTCGCAGCCGCTGCCAGGCGCTCGCGCCGTCGAGCTCGGCCGCCTCGGTCAGGTCCTCGCTCACCTGGGTGAGCGCGGCGTACCCGGTGAACGCCACGAACGGCACGCTCATCCAGACCACGATCACGGTCGCGACGAAGAAGAACGACATCGGGTGCAGCAGCCACGAGTGGCCCTCGTAGTCGGCGCCGAGGTGGCTCAGCGTCCAGTTGACGACGCCGTACTGGGTGTCGAAGAGCCACTGCCAGACGGTGAGCGAGGCGACCACCGGCATCGCCCAGGCCAGCAGCAGGCCACCCTGCACGAGCAGCCGGATCGGTCCGGCCATCAACCGCATCAGCAGCGCGACGCCCATGCCGAGCACCATCGTCAACGCAGCGTTCACGAGGCAGAAGACGACGGTGCGGAGCAGCACCTTCCAGAGGTAGGCGTCGGTGATCAGGGCCTGGTAGTTGTCGAGCCCCACGAAGTCCGCGGACCGGCCGAACTGCTGGGCCAGGCCGTACTCGTGGACCGAGAGGACGACCTGGCGGACCAGCGGGTAGCCGAGTGAGAGCGCGAGGAGGAAGGCGGCAGGGAGCACCAGGCTGTACGGCAGCCGGCCGCCGCCACGGCGGGGCCGGGGCCGCTCGAGCGGGAGCCCGGTGGCCGCGGGCGCGGTCGTCGGTGCGCTGGTCGTGCTGCTCACCTCCTTCTCCTCTCCTGTGGATATCTCGCCCACCGATCATCCCTGTGGACCACTGCTGGCCGTTGTGTTCGCCTCCGGCATGCCGAGCCGTCGTTACTGCTCATCAGTAACGACGGCTCGGCATCGGATTGCTGGCGACCCGTCGTTACTGCTCATCAGTAACGACGGGTCGGCGTCGGTCAGCTGGTCAGTTGAGCTGCTCGCTGATCTTCTCGTCGGCGGCCGTGGCCAGCTCGGCGACGTCGCCGCCCGAGGCAATGTCGACGAACAGGTCCTCCAGCACGCGCGACCCCTCGACCTCGGCCCAGCCCGGCGCGGCCGGGGTGAGCTTGGCGTTGGAGGCCGCGGCAATGGTCGCCGCAGCGAACTCGTCGCTGCCGAGCAAGCTGGACAGCGAGGTCTTCGCCGGGGTGAGTCCGGCCTCGGCCATCAGCGTCTGGTAGTCGTCGCTGAGCATCAGGCCAACGACGTCCTGAGCGAGGTCCTGGTTCTTGGACTTGGCCGAGATCGCGATGTCGGAGCCGCCGAGCAGCACCGGAGCAGGCGCGCCGTCGGTGCCGGGGAGGGCGAAGACGCCCAGGTTGGCGACCATGTCCGGGCAGCCGGCCTCGGGGTCCTCGATGACCCCCTTCAGCCAGCCCGGTGCGGAGAGCATGCCGATCTCGCCGTTGCAGAACGGCGTCTGCCCGTTCTCCTCGTTGCCGTCCTTGGCCGCGCCGGAGGCCTCCTCCATCAGCGTCTGGACGGTCTGGAGCCCCTCGACCGACTCGGGACTGGACAGTGCGCCCGTCCACTCGTCGCCGTCCTTGACCGCGAGGTCACCACCGGCGTTCCAGATGAAGGCGACCGCGTTGCGCCAGTCCTGACCCGGGAACCAGAAGCCGGAGAAGTTGGCCGGGTCGGGGTTGGCGGCCTTGAGGTCGATGGCGGCCTGGACGAACTCGTCCATGGTCGTCGGGACTGCGAGGCCGGCGGCCTCGAACAGGTCCTTGCGGTAGAAGATGTACTTCGAGCCGGCGTAGTAGGGCACGGCGTACGTCTTGCCGTCCACCTGCGCGCCCTCAACGAAGCCCTGGAGGAGGTCGTCACCGCCCCAGTCGCCGAGGTCGGAGCTCACGTCGCTGAATGCCCCGGCGGACGTGAACGTCGGTGCCTGGGTGTTGCCGACCTCGACCACGTCAGGTGTCTCGGAGTCACTGGACAGCGAGGTGGTCAGCTTCTCGACCAGCCCCTCCCACTCCTGCTGCTCGATCGTCAGCGTGGAGCCGGGGTGGTCCTTCTCGAAGGTGGTCTTGAGCCACTCCCGCGCGGCGTCCGGCGTGTCCGTGCCATTGAGCCAGACCCGGATGTCGGCCGTCTTCGGGCCGCCATCGCCCGATGCCTCATCCGCGTCGTCATCGTCGCCGCAAGCGGACAGGCCGAGGCCGAGCGCGAGTACGCCGGCCGTGGCAGCTGCCCCAAATTTCCACTGAGCCTTCTTTAGAGTGCGCACCCTGAGTTCCTCTCGATCGTGCTCTCGGTTACTGGGTGGTGCCGAAGGGCCATCAGGACACCCCCAGCTGACCGGCCAGGACGAGCACCGCGGCGCCCACGAGCACCACGTCGTCGCCCAGCGCGGACGTGCGGACCACGAGCTCCTCGCCGGAGACCGGCATGGTGCGCTCGCGGATCGTGCGGTCGACGGCCTCCAGGAGCGGGCCGTCGAGCAGCTCGAGCGGGCCACTGAGGACCAGCTCGTGCAGATTGAGGGTCCCGACCACGGCGGCCAGGGCGATGCCGACCTGGACGCCGACCTCGGCCAGCGCGGCGGGGCCGTCGACGGCCAGCCGCTCGCGCAGCCGGGGCGCTGCCAGCACCGTCTCGAGGCAGCCTCGGCGGCCGCAGGCGCACTCGGCACCGTCGGGGTCGATCACGACGTGGCCGACCTCGCCGGCGGCCGAGCGATGGCCGTGCAGCAGGGCGCCTTCGAGCACGAGCCCGGAGCCCACACCGGTCCCGACGCGGACCAGCATCAGCCCGCCGTCGCCGGCGTCGCCGAACGTGTGCTCACCGAGGACGGCGGTGTTGGCGTCGTTGGCGACGAAGACCGGGACGTCGAACGCCGCCCGCAACCCGTCGGCAAGCGGCGTACCGTGCCAGCCGAGGTTGGGCGCGTCCACGACCACGCCGGCGGAGTCCACGACACCCGGGGTGCCGACGCCGATGCCGAGCACCGGCCGAGTCGCCGCGTCGACGAGCTCGCGGACGATGGTGTGGACCAGGGCGACGGCGTCCTCGCCGCGGCGGCCCTCGAGTGGCTGACCGCGCCGCTCCTGGACCTCGCCGGAGAGATTGAGCAGTGCCCCGGAGACGACCCCGTCGGCGGAGAGGTCGACCGCCACGATCTGGCGGGCCTCACTGGCCAGCTGCACCAGTACCGGGGGCTTGCCCACCCGGCCCTGGACCGGGGCCGCGGACTCGGTGAGCAGCCCCTCGGCCACCAGGTCCCCGACGACGTCGGAGACGGTCACCCGGGTCAGTCCGCTGGAGCGGGCCAGGTCGGCCCGGCTGGCCGGGCCGTAGCGGAACAGCAGCTGCAGAAGCAGCGCCCGGTGGTGGCGACGGGTGTCCTCCGGAAGGTGCCGGCCCGAGGGGCGCAGCGCCCGGCGAACCGGGGTGGAGGTCGTCGTCACGTTTGTTAGGAAACCTCACTTACTAATTATCTGTCAAGGGTCGGCGGGATAGTCCGTGACGTTCGGCCTGTGTAAACGCGAGTTCCACAGGCCCTTTCGTCACGGACTATCGCGGCGTCAGGGAGGGGTCGGACGGCAGCGAGAGCGTGAGTACGGCGTCCTCGATCAGGTCGTGCCGCTCGATGTCGGTCTCCACCTCCCGCAGGCGCACGGCGAGGTCGGGCTCGCGGTCGTCGCCGGTGAGGTCGACGGCAGCGACGACGAAGAGCCTCTGCGGGCCGACGTACTCCAGGTGCAGGTAGGTGATCCGGTCGATGTCCGGGTGCTTCGACATCTCCGCGAGCACCGCCGCGCGGAGGTCCGCGCTGTCGCCCTCCCCCAGCAGGTAGTCCATGTTGCGGCGCATCAGGAAGATCGCCACCGCCGCGAGCAGCATCCCCACGGCGATCGAGCCGGCGGCGTCGAACTCGTGCCTGCCGGTCAGCTGGTGCAAGCCGATGCCGGCGCCGGCCAGCAGCAGCCCCAGCAGCGCCGCGGAGTCCTCGAAGAACACCGCGCGCAGGGTGGCATCGGACGTCCGGGTCACGTAGCGCAGCGGGTGCAGGCCGAAGCGCATCGCCTTCCCGCGAACCTGACGAGAGGCCTGCACGAACGAGGCCCCCTCGAGGAAGAAGGCGAGGATCAGGACCACGTAGTTGGCGGTGTACGACGCCCGGCCCGGCTCTCCGAAGAGCTCAGTGAGCCCGTGCCAGACCGAGACGACCGCGCCAGCGGAGAACAACCCGAAGGCGGCCACGAGCGACCAGATGTAGGTCGAGCGCCCGTAGCCTCGCGGATGGGCCTCGTCGCGCGGTCGCCGGCCGGTCCGCTCGGCGACCAGCAGGAACACCTCGTTGCCGGTGTCCGACCACGAGTGCGCCGCCTCCGCAACCATCGAGGCCGACCCGGTCACCACCGCGGCGACGGACTTCGCCACCGCCAGCAACGCGTTCGCGCCGAGGGCCACGAGCACCGTGAACAGCGAGGAACCTGGGTCGATTTCGCCGTTCATGTCGTGCGCCACACTGGCGTGGTACCCCGGAGATGGGGTACCACGGTCCCGTGAGGACCGCCGCCAGATGGGTTCTCCTGGGGGTGCTCGCTCTGCTGGGTGGCCAGCTGAGCGCAGCGGGGACGGGGAACCACGCCCATGCCATGGCGCAGCCGGGCGCGGAGCATCCGCGCGCGCTCGCGCGCTACGTCGCCATCGGCGACTCCTACACGACAGGCGCGGGCATACCGCCGGGCCCGCTGGAGGGCTGTTTCCGGTCGCCGCGGAGCTACCCGCACAAGCTCGCCAAGCGACTCGGGGTGCAGCTGGTCGACGCCAGCTGCGGTGGCGCCCAGACCGCGAACATGAAGACGCCGCAGCCGACCAGCACCGGTCCCAACCCCCCTCAGGAGGAGGCGCTCGATCGGCGTACCGACCTCGTGACGGTCAGTCTCGGCGTGAACGACGCTCAATTTGCGCTGATCCTGGGACGCTGCGTCGAGCTCGCTCGGGTCGACCCGCAGGGGTCGCCCTGCCGCGACTCCTTCCAGAGCGCCGCGGGCGACACCCTGTTCGCCGGCCTGCCCATCGTCGAGGAACGCGTCGAGCGGGTGCTGCGCCAGGTGCACCGCAAAGCACCCAACGCCCAGGTGGTGCTCGTGGGCTACCCCCAGCTGGCTCCCGAGACGGGTACCTGCCCGGAGCTGCCGTTCGCGGCCGGCGACTACGCCTACCTCTCCATGTTCATGCTCGGCATGGACAAGACGATGAGGGACGCCGCCTGGCTCGCCGACGTGCCCTACGTGAGCCTGCTCGAGGCCAGCCGCGGGCACGACGTGTGCGCCGGCGCCAAGGCATGGGTCAACGGCCTGCTGTCCACACCGCGCACCGCCGTCTGGCACCCGTTCGCCAACGAGCAGCGTGCGGTGGCGGCCCTGGTGGCCGACGTCGTCGACCAGGACATCCGCCTCCACAGCGCCGGATAGCGTCCCCGCATGAGGTGGGTCGGCGCGGTGCTGGTCATCGCGCTAGTCGCGGCGGGCTGCGACGGCGGCACCGCGACCCGGGAGGTCGACCACTACGTCGCACTGGGCGACTCGTTCACCTCGGGCGCCGGGCTGCCGCTCACCCGCCGGGATGGGTTCTCGTGCGGACAGTCGTCGCTCAACTACCCGCACCTCGTCGCCGAGGCCATCGAGGCGAAGCTCGTCGACGTGAGCTGTGGCGGCGCCACGACCGAGAACGGCGCGCAGCCACAGCCCCTGGGCGGAGAGTCGTGGCCGCCCCAGCTGAATGCGATCACCAAGGACACCGACCTGGTCACCGTCAGCCTCGGCGGCAACGACCTCGCGTGGTACCTCACGCTGATGTACAGCTGCACGTCTGCCGCCGCCGAGGACCCGACCGGCAACCCCTGCGAGAAGCAGGGCACCTCCCCCGAGTCGGACCTGACCGTGCTGCCACCGCAGATCGGTGCGCGGCTGGAGGCACTGCTCACCGAGGCGCACCGCAGGGCGCCGGCAGCACGCGTGCTGCTGGTGGGCTACCCGCAGCTGGTGCCGGCCGACGGCACCTGCCGTGAGCTGCCGCTGGCCAGTGGCGACTACCCGTTCGTCCGAGCGCAGTGGGAGGCGATGGACGCCGCCATGCGTGAGGCCGCCGCCGCCGCGGGAGCGACGTACGTCGCGGTGCTGGGGCCGAGCGAGGGGCACGACATCTGCGCCGGCGCGGACGCGTGGGTGAACGGCTTCGAGGCCCGGCCGGGGGTCGCGGCGTCGTACCACCCGCTCGCCAGCGGCCAGGCGGCCGTGGCCGAGCTGGTGGAGGAGGCGCTGCAACGGTGACCAACGGGCTGTTTCGCCGTTGATGTTCATGACATGAATGCCCCCCGTACCGTGGAGCGCATGCTGGTGCGCCGCGCCGTGGCCCTCGCGGCCATCGCCTGTCTGAGCGTGGTCGCGGGATGCGACGACGGGCCTCCGGGCGCGTCCGTCGGCAACCCCTCGGCCAGCACCAGCGCGACCAGGGCGAATGACCTCGCGTTCCCGACCTACGTCGCGCTCGGCGACTCCTACACGGCCGCCCCCGGCGTGCCGCAGACCGAGCAGGAGACCGGCTGCCTGCGTTCGAACGGCAACTACGCCAGTCTCGTCGCGAACCAGCTCGAGTCCGACTTCGTCGACGTCAGCTGCTCGGCCGCCACCACGGTGGCCCTGATCGGCGCCCAGCACACCGCCGACCACGTCTACCCGCCGCAGTTCGCGGCCCTGTCAGCGGACACCTCGCTGGTCACGCTCGGGATCGGGGGCAACGACCTCGAGCTGTTCCAGACGATGGTGGGGACCTGCGGCCAGCTCGGGCTCAGCGACCCCGCCGGGTCGCCCTGCCGCGACTACATGAAGGACGCGGGCAAGAAGAAAGACCTGCTGGTCGAGAAGATCGACAAGATCGGAGGCCGGGTCAAGGCGGCGCTCAAGGGCATCCACGACCGAGCACCGCAGGCACGGGTGATCTTCGTCGGCTACCCCCAGCCCCTCCCGGCCAAGGGGACCTGCCGGATCCTGCCGATCGCCAAGGGCGACTACCCCTACGTGCGCGGGATCGTGGTGAAGCTCAACGACGCGCTGCGCACGGCGGCCAAGAAGGCCAAGGCCGACTTCATCGACATGGTGAGGGCGAGCAAGGGCCACGACATCTGCGCCGGACCGGACGCGTGGGTGAACGGCGTGAACACCGACCTGATGCGGGCGCTCGCCTTCCACCCGTTCGCGGAGGAGCAGCAGGCGGTGGCGGACCTGATCATGAAGAAGCTCGACGTCGACTAGGTCGACTAGGTCGACGAGAGAGTCGAGTGCACGACCCGGCCGCCGACGGCGGTCAGCGCGACCGACATGGAGCGGAGCGCGTCGCCGGTGGCGGCCGAGGTGTCGCCCGTCGCGAGCGGGTCGGCGTCGAGCACGACCAGGTCGCCGGGTGACCCGACCCCCACCGTCGGCTGGCCGTCGACGGAGGCGGCCAGGGCCTCGGCGGGCGTGAGCGCCTGCTCGCCGTGCCAGGGGTCGCGCTCGTCGGCGCTGCGGTGCACGGCGGCCGCGATCGCCAGCCAGGGGTCGAGCGGCGAGACCGGCGCGTCCGAGCCCAGCGCGAGCTCCACGCCGTCGTCGAGCATCCAGCGGAACGCGAAGCAGCGCTCGGCGCGGCCCGGCCAGGCCAGCTCGGCGAGGTCGCGGTCGTCGAGGAGGTGGGCAGGCTGGACGCTGGCCCGCACGCCGAGCTCGGCCATCCGGCGTACGTCGTCGCGACCGACGAGCTGGGCGTGCTCGATCGAGCCGATCGCCCCGGTCTCGGCGTACGCCGCGAGCGCCTCGGCGACCGCGGCGTCGCCGATCGCGTGCGTGGCCACCTCGAGGCCGCCGCCGTGGGCGCGCTTGAGCAGGTCGCGGAGCTCGTCGCCGGAGAGGTTGGGCTGGCCGGCGGGGTACTCCAGTCGGTGCGCGTCGGAGTAGGGCTCGCAGCACCAGGCGGTGCGGGTGTTCAGTGAGCCGTCGCTGATGATCTTGAGCGGACCCATCGTGATCCGCTCGTCGCAGCCGGGCAGTGGATCGCCGGAGCGCAGGCCTGCGTCGATCACCTCGTCGAGGGTGTCGGCGTACGTCGCCCATCGGACCCGCAGCACGTCGCAGTCCTGGGCCCAGCGCTCGGCCCACAGCTCGCGACTCGCGCCGAACTCGAGGTCGACCAGACCGACGACACCCCGGGCGGCCGCCGCGTCCAGCGTGCGGCGGAACGCCTCCGGCGAGGTGCCGTCGTTGCCGAAGAGCGTGACCAGCCGCGGGTAGACCGAGAACCACTCCGTCTCGCGCACCACCGAGTCACGCACCGGCATGGCCAGGTGCATCAGGGCAGTGGTGTTGAGCCAGGCGTTGTGCCCGTCGCCTGCGATCAGCACAGCCGGGGTCTCGCCCGTGACGGCGTCCAGCTCGGACACGGTGACGTCCCGCTGCCAGGCGCCCGGACGGTGGCCCCACGCGATGACGGGCACGCCGGGCAGCGTCGTGACCCGCTCGGCGACGAGCGCCAGCGCCTGCTCGGGCGACCTGGCCGGCGCGAGGTCGAGCCGCTGCGAGGCGAGCGTCCACTGGGTGAAGTGGACGTGCTGGTCCCACAGGCCGGGGGCGAGCCAGCGGCCGTCGGCGTCGTACTCCTCGACGCCGGGACGGGGATCGAGCTGAGCAGCGACCGTGGTGACCACGCCGTCCTGGACGAGGACGTCGACCGGGTGCTGCGGCGGAGCCGCGGTGGGTCCGATCGGCACGAGACGTGCGCGTCGGATCAGCAAGCGGGTCACCGGCGTCAGGCTAGGTCAATGCTGCGGTGATCCGGCAATGGCCCGGATGGGCGATGGTGCGGCTCACCGGGGTGAGCCGCACCATCGACCTACTGACTCAGGCGGCGCAGGGAACCTCGCAGTCGCAGTCGTGGTCGTCCTCGACGACGTCCGCGCCCAGCTCGGGCATCGACATCGGCTGCGGCCGGAGCAGGGTCCCGCCGACCACGGCGGCCAGCGCGGCGGCGACGGCACCGACCGCGAAGGCGACCTGGAGGCCACCGTGCAGCGCCTCGACCGCGGACGAGCCGCCGGCTGCGAGCGATGCGGTGCGCGAGTCGGAGACCGCGACCAGGACCGCCAGGCCCAGGGCGCCACCCATCATGAACGAGGTGTTCACGACGCCGGAGGCGAGTCCGGCCTCGTGGGGCTCCACGTCGCCCATGGCGGCCAGCAGCACCGGGTTGAAGGCGATGCCGGCACCGATGCCGAGCAGCACCATCGAGGGCAGCACGTCGGTCACGAAGTTGCCGTCGACCGGAGCGAGTGCGAACAGCGCCAGCGACGCGGAGGCCAGTGCGAGACCGACGGTCAGCGGCGCGCGGATCCCGAACTTCATCACCAGGCGGTCGGACACCTTCAGCGAGCAGAACATCATCACCAGGCTGGTCGGGACGAACGCGAGGCCGACCTCGAGGGCGCTGTAGCCCAGGACCTGCTGGAGGTAGAGCGCGGCCAGGAAGAACCAGGCGAACATCGCGGCGGCCCAGAGGACGCCGACCACCTGCGAGACCGACACGTTGCGCAGCTTGAACAGGCGCAGCGGGACGAGCGGCGCGGCGGCCTTGGTCTCGCGAACGACGAAGGCGACGAAGAGCGCGGCGGCCGTCGCCAGCAGGGTCACGGTCCGGGTCGAGCTCCAGCCCGCCTCGTTGCCGCCGACGACGGCGTAGACCGCGAGCATCAGCGCCGAGGTGACCAGCACCGCACCGGGGACGTCGAGCTTGGTCGAGCCGGGCACCACGTCGTCGGTCGGCAGCACCGCACGGGCGGCCACGACGACGGCGAGACCCACGGGGACGTTCACGAGGAAGATCCAGTGCCAGTTCAGCAGGCCGGTCAGGACGCCACCGGCGAGGACGCCGACCGCGCCGCCGCCGGACATCACGAAGCCGAAGACGCCCATCGCCTTGGCCCGGTCTGCCGGGGAGCTGAACAGCCCCATGATCAGCGCGAGGGCGACAGCGGAGACGGTGGCTCCGGCCAGACCCTGCACCGCGCGACCAACGACCAGGAATGACGCGCTGGGGGCAAGGCCGCACACTGCGGAGGCGATCGTGAAGGAGACCACGCCGCCGAGGAAGACCCGGCGATTGCCGATCAGGTCTCCGAGCCGGCCGGACAGGAGCAGGAACCCGCCGAAGGTGAGCAGGTAGGCGTTGACCACCCAGGCCAGCGAGGCCTGCGAGAAACCGAGGTCGGTGCGGATGGAGGGAAGGGCAACGTTCACGATGCTCTGGTCGAGCACGATCATCAGGTCACCCAGGCACAGCACGTAAAGGGCCAGCCAGCGGCTCTTCGACGCCGTGTCGGCGTCCTGAGCCTGCGGAGAGGGCTGGGTGGTGGTCATCTTGATCTCCTCAACATGGAAGGGCTTATGTCACTTCCACGAACGGGTGTGGACGAATACGACAGACCCTGCGAACTTTCTGAATTCATCGCTCAGCCGGGTTGGTTAGGGTCGAACGCATGTGGTGGCGCGGGCTCGGGGTGGCCGTGGTGCTGCTGTGCGCTGGTGTGGCTGGCGGGTACGCCGTTGCGGACCACTCCGAGCCGGCGCCCACCCGAAGCGGCACGCTGGAGCCGGTGCCGGCCGAGTCACCGGCGGTGCCCACGCCTCCGGAGCAGACCTACCTGCCCGACCCCGGGACCGACCCACTCGCACCCGACCTGCCCAGCTCGCCGCAGGACCTGCGGCTCAGCCGGCGCGGGATGGGCGTCACGGTCGACATCCCCGACGGGTGGCGGCAGAACCAGGTCACCGATTCGAACTTCTGGAACTTCGTCGAGCCGGGCAACCCCTTCTACACCTACCTCCTGCGCGTCACCATGGCGCGCGGCCAGAACGTCTCGATCTCCATCGCCAAGGCAAGCCGGATCGCGGCGCTGGAGGAGTCCGACTCCAACCCGGACGGGACGGTGAAGGACTTCGACGTCACCGTCGAGCGGGACGACACCTTCGAGGCGACGTACACCTCGGGCGGCTACCTCCGCGTGACCATGGAGAAGTGGGTCTCCTTCGACGGCAGCCACGCCTGGGCCTCCGTCTCGGTCACCGGCCGGACCGTCGACGAGGAGGGGCTGCGCGACCTGCTCAACCGAACCATCGACTCGATGCAGCCGATCGAGGCCGGCACGCCTGACAACCCGGCCTAGAAGCCGTGGGTGTGCACGTCGTCGAGCACCTGGTTGGCGGTGCTGCGGTCATCGCTGCGGATCTGGACCCAGAGCAGCGTGTTGGTGGCGACCAGCACCGTCCGCTCCGCCACGACACCACCGCCCGGGCAGTCGGAGTAGACGATCGTGGCCGATTCGTTCCCGTCCTGGGTGTCCTCGATGGTCCGTCCTGGGGTGCACTCGGGGTGCTGTGGCAGCTGCTTCGGGCAACTCGTCGGCCGGGAGCAGCGCGAGCGAAGACGCCCTCCCCCGAGGCCGCCGTCGCCCAGTCCTTGCTGGTGCCGACCGAGAGCGCCGGAAACGTGCCGGTGGCGTTCGGCGGCTCCCAGCCGTCGAGGGCGTCGGCGCGGTCCCAGCCGGCCGGGACGGTCACCGAGAGCGTGCCCTGGGAGTCCTCGACGGTGCGCTCGGTCGGCGCGAGCTGGCGCTGGGCGGCGTACCCGGCGCCGCCGCCGAGGGCCAGCGCGAGCAGCCCGACCAGCGCGAGCACCGCGACCCGACGGCCGCGCCGGCGCGGCAGGGCCGGCTCGGGCAGGTCGCCCGAGTCGGGCTGCACGGTGGGTCGCGGCCCGGGCTGGGTCAGCTCGGGGTCGCGGTCGAGCCACGGCTGGGTCGCCGGGCCGGAGGCGACCGGACCGAGCGCCGCCGTCAGCGCCTCGACGAACTCGGTGACGGTCGGGTAGCGGTCGTCCCGGCTGCGCGCCAGCCCGCGGCGCAGTACCTCCTCGACCGCCGGCGGGAACGGCCGCTCCGGTGTCGAGACCTGCGGCAGCTCGCCCGGGTTCATCGCGTCGGACAGCGAGAGGTGCGTGAACGGCGGCCGACCGGTGAGCAGCAGGAAGGCCAGGGCGGCGAGGGAGTACTGGTCGGCGCGGGCGTCCGGCGCCTGCGCCGAAGCCTGCTCGGGTGCGACGTACGTCGGAGTCCCGGCGACCATCGTGAGTCGCGAGGACATGTCCAGAGACTTGCCCAGGCCGAGGTCGCCGACCATCGCGCGGACGCCGTGCTCCTCGGCGCCGTCGACGCTGCGGAACAGCACGTTGGCGGGCTTGATGTCCCGGTGCAGGATGTCGCGGTCGTGCAGCGCCTGGAGCCCGGCGCCGATCTGGCGAACCACCTCCAACGCCTGCGCCGTCGTCAGCCCTTCGACGTCGAGCCGGTCGGCGAGGGTGCCCTGATCGGCGTACGACATCACCAGGTAGGGGCGCCCGTCGTCGAGCTCGCCCGCGTCGTAGACGGAGACGACGTGCGGCGACTCCACCTTGCGCAGGTAGCGACCCTCCTCGAGGAACCGCTGCCGGATCTGGTGGTCCTCGGTCCAGTTGTCGGCGAGCACCTTGATCGCCACCGGCGAGTCCAGCTGCTCGTCGTAGGCCAGCCACACCGTCGCGAAGCCACCGGAGCCGATCCGGCGGCGCACGGCGTACCGGCCGAGCCGGTGGGGCATGGACACGCCCACATCTTGGCCCCTCAGCTATGTGACGAAACGATCCGGGCCAGCTCGTCGCGGGTCGGGCCCTCCGAGTACGCCGGTCGCCAGCCGGTCTCGTAGACCATTCGGGCCGCCGCCTGGAGTGGTTCCAGCGAGGCCGGCCCGGCCATCATCGACAGGTAGGGCTGGATGCCCTCGGCGATCGTGGGGTCCTGCGACCCGGCCGCCAGGACCAGATCGGACGGGAGCGGCAGGCCGAGGTCGACGGGCGCTCCACGCCACCGCTCGACCATGGCCGTGTCCATGGAGATGTGGTCCCGGACCCAGGGCGCGATCTCGACGGCGCACCAGCCGTCGAACTGCGTGATCGCGGAGGGCAGGTCCGCCCCGTGCGTGTCCAGGGCCGCCAGCAGGGCCCGGGCCTGCGTCATCAGCAGCGCGACGCCGCGTCCGAAGATCGGCGTCGTCGTACCGACCGCGTCGCCGACGGCGAGGAACCCGGCGAGCAGCTGGCGGCCCGCCGCGTCGTACTGCCCGCGGTAGTGGTTGAGCAGCTCGCCGCCCGGGAGCACAGATGCGAGGGGGGCCGCCCGCTGCGGGTCCGTCCACGCCGCCAGGGCGGGGATCGCCGCGCTGGCCGCGTCGAAGGCGGTGTCGTGGCGCAGCTGCTTGAGCTCGCGGTCGTCGCTGGGCCTGACGAGAAGGACCGAGAAGATCCCGCGCTCGTGGGGGAAGACGATCACCTGGTAGCCGTCGTAGTCGCCCTGCCAGGCGATCGGGCTGACCAGCGGGCCGGGCTCGGCGCCCGGGTGCAGCTGGTACTGCCGGTCGACGTAGGCGATGCCGCAGGAGCCTCCGAAGCCGACGCGCTCGCCGAGGTCCCGGGTGACGGGGCTCGATCGTCCGGAGGCGTCGAGGACCAGCTCGGCCGGCACCGCCTGGCCGTCCACGTCGATCCCGATCGCGACGCCGTCGACGGCACGCACGCCGCGGACGTGCCCCTGGCGCAGCTCCAGACCGGGCTCCTTCGACACCACCTCGCGGAGGGCGCGCTCGAAGGTCTCGCGTCGGGAGCGCATGCCGAGCGCGCCGGGCAGTCCCGGTCGGACCACCGGTTCGGCGCCGAGCTCGACCCACCGCTCATACGCCTCGGGCACCTCGACCTGGAGCGCTTCGACGACCTGCCCCCGGAAGGCGTGTGCGTGGTGGAACTGCATCACGCCCTTGCGCGGCCAGCTGCCGTCGGGCTCCGGCCCGCCGTCGCGGTCGACCACGGTGACCGCATGCCCGCGACGCTGCAGCGCGACACCCAGGAAGAGCCCGGCCGGGCCCGCCCCGATGATCGCCACCCGCACCCGCCTCACAGTTCCGCTACCGGCGTACGGCGTCCATGGCCCGGTCGGGTGGTCCGCGGGCAGGTCTCGGTTCGGTTGCGATCCCGCCGAGGGCTACCGGGTAGGCATTACATTCGCCACTGCTGGGGAGGGTGGAAACCACTATGACCGAGGCTGCAACGACGCCGGACGAGATCGATGACTTGGCGCGGCGCGCTCAGGACGGCGACCGCGACGCGATGGAGCTGCTGCTCGCCGCCGTCCGGCCGCGCACCCTCAACGTCTGCCGCGGGGTGCTCCCCTACACGCCGGACGCCGAGGACGCCTGCCAAGAAGCGCTGATCAAGGTGTCCCAGAAGATCGGCACCTGGAACCAGCAGGGTCGGTTCACCACGTGGCTGCACATGGTCGCGGTGAACTCCGCGCGGTCGACGTACCGCCGGATGAAGAACCAGGCCGTCGCGGCCGACCCGCAGGAGTCTCAGGCGATGGCGCGCCCCGACCCGCGGACCACGAGCGTGATCGCAGGCACCCGGCTGGACCTGCTCGAGGCGATGGAGACGCTGGAGCGCGAGCACCCGCAGTTCGTGGAGCCGCTGCTGCTGCGCGACGTCTACGGGCTGCCCTACGAGGAGATCGCGACGCTGATCGGCGCCCCGCTCGGGACGATCAAGGCGCAGATCCACCACGGTCGCAAGCTGGTGCGGCCCATGCTCGCGGAGTCGTCTTGAGGCGGTTGGCACCGCTCGGGGCAGCTCCTTCTCATCGCCACCCTGGTCACCGGCTGCCGCGACGACACGACGGCCGTGAGCCGGCCGCCGGCCGGTCCCCCGCCCCAGGCGCCGTCCGGCTCCGTCTCCCTGCCCGGCGAGACCGACGCACCGCCCGACGCAGACGACCCGGCGCTCGACCCGGCGCTGAGCGAGCCGCTCGAGGACTCGGTCTACCCCGACATCGGCGATCCGAGCGTCGACTCCCTGCACTACGACCTCGACCTGGCCTGGACGCCGGAGACCCGCACGCTGGTGGGCGAGGCGACCATCGAGCTCCGCTCGACCGGCACCGGTGACCACCTGCAGCTCGACCTCGGCGAGCCGCTCGACGTCTCGGCCGTGTCGCTCGACGGCGCCGACGTGCCGTTCGAGCACCTGGGCAAGGACCTCGTGGTCAGCGCGCCGGTCACGAAGGACGAGCGGTACGTGCTCGAGGTCAACTACTCCGGCACCCCCGAACCCACCCCGGCGCCCACCATCCGCACCGACTTCACCACGGGCGGCTGGCAGATCACCCCCTCTGGCGAGACCTGGACGCAGCAGGAGCCGTACGGCGCGTTCACGTGGTACCCCGTCAACGACCAGCCGTCCGACAAGGCCTTCTACGACCTCAACATCACCGTCCCGTCACCGTGGGTCGGCGTCGCGAACGGCGTGCTGACCGACCAGACCGAGCACGACGGGCTGACCACGTCCGCGTGGCACCTGGCCGACCCGGCGTCGTCGTACCTCGTCACGGTGGCGACCGGCGACTACACCCGAACCACCAACACCTCGGCAAGCGGCCTCGAGATCTCCTACTGGGTGCCCAGCAACCGGCCCGGTCTGGCCTCGGGGCTCGAGTCTGCCGCGGCGGGGCTGGACTGGCTGGAGGCGCTGCTCGGGCCCTATCCGTTCGACAGCCTCGGTTTCCTGCTCGTCGACTCGCGGAGCGGGATGGAGACCCAGACCATGATCACGCTCGGCGCCACCGACTACACGACGTCGACGGCGGTGCTGGTTCACGAGATGGCGCACCAGTGGTACGGCGACGAGATCACGCCGGAGGACTGGAGTGACGTGTGGATGAACGAGGGCATGGCGATGTACCTCCAGGGCTGCTGGCAGGCGCAGGACGACGGGCGCACGGTTGATGCGGTCATGGACGATTACGCGTTGGTCGAGGCCGAGCTGCGGTCGAAGGCCGGCCCGCCCGCGGCGTACGACCCGAGTCAGTTCGGTGCGAGCAACATCTACTTCGGCCCGGCACTGATGTGGCACGAGCTGCGCAAGAGGATCGGCGACACCGCGTTCTGGAAGGTCGTGCGTGACTGGCCGGCCCGCGAACCCGGAACCAACGCCTCCCGAGCCGAGTACCTCGACTGGCTGGTCGACCAGACCCACGTCGAGCGGTCGTTCTTCGAGGACTGGCTGCTCAGCCCGACCACCCCCCAACGCTCCTGACCCACGCCGACCCGTCGTTACTGATGAGCAGTAACGACGGGTCACCGCCGATTTCACGCCGAGCCGTCGTTACTGATGAGCAGTAACGACGGGTCGGCACACGCTCCCATGCATTTCTGGCCGGTTGCCGTCCACAGGGCGTTCTGCTGTGCGCTGATCGGCGGGCCGAAAGGTTGTCCTGCGTGGTCGGACCGGGTGAGGTGGGTGCATGCGACTTCTGGTGCTGGGTGGGACCGTCTTCCTGTCGAGGGCGGTGGCGGCGGACGCCGTGGCGCGCGGGCACGAGGTGACTTGCGCGGCGCGCGGCACCTCCGGCTCGGTACCCGAGGGCGCGCGCCTGGTCGAGGTCGACCGGACCCAGCCGCTACCTGACCTCGGTGAGTTCGACGCGGTCGTAGACGTGGCCCGGCACCCGTCGTGGGTGCGCAACGCGGTGGCGGCGTACGCCGACGCGCACTGGGTCTTCGTCTCGACGGTCAACGTCTACGCAGACGACGCGACGCCGGGCGGGACTCCCGCGACGCTGCCGCTGGTCGAGGCGATCGAGGAGGACGTCGACCTCAAGGAGAGCCCAGAGGCCTACGGCCCGATGAAGGTGGCCTGCGAGCGGATCGTTCTCGACGTCGCCGCAACGGCGATGGTGATCCGGCCCGGGCTGATCGTCGGGCCGGAGGATCCGACCGGCCGCTTCTCCTACTGGCCGCGACGGCTCGCGGCCGGTGGCGAGGTGCTCGCGCCCGGTGACCCGGCCGATGTCATGCAGGTGGCCGACGTACGCGACCTAGCAGCGTGGGCGGTGACCGCGTGCGAGCAGCGCACCACCGGGGTCTACGACGGGGTCGGACCGGCGATGCCCATCTCCGACCTGCTCGCGCAGTGCGCCGACGGAGTCTCGTCGGACGTCACGTGGACCTGGGTCGACCAGGAGTTCCTGCAGGAGCAGGAGGTCGAGCCGTGGGCCGGGCCGGGATCGATCCCGTTGTGGCTGCCCCGCCCGGAGTACGACGGCCTCCCCGCCCACGACGTGCAGCCCTCCCTCGACGCGGGCCTCACCATCCGTCCGCTCGCCGACACCACCCGCGACACGCTCGCCTGGCTGGAGGCCACCCCCGACGCGGTGGTCAGTGGCATCTCACTCGACCGGGAACGCGAGCTGCTCGAGGCCTGGCGACGTAGCTAGGCCCTAGTGTCCCGCACTGGAAGTACGGTGCGTAAGTCCGTGCTCCGAGTGCGTGCATCGCCAGGCGTCGGAGCGACGCTCTACTTGTTCGTCCAGCGAGGTTCGGCAACGCCGCGAGGTGCGTGCTCGGGGTGCGGAATTATGTGCCGAACTTTCAGTGCGGGACACTACGGCCCCACGAGCACGTCCGCGAGCAACGACGCCGCCTTGTCGGCACCGCCCCGCCGCACCGGGCGATACGCCGGCCGGACCGAACGCGCCGCCCTCATCGTGTCGGCCAGGTCGCGCGGGTTCGTCTTCCCGTAGTCCATCCGGACGCCCGCGCCGTAGTGGTCGAGCCGGTGCGCCACGAAGTGCTGCTGCTCCCAGTGGTGGGCCAGCGGGAAGTAGACGAACGGCCGCCGGGCGGCGACCAGCTCCATGGTCGTCGACAGCCCGCCCTGGACGACTGCCAGGTCGGCGCAGGCCAGGTGCTCGAAGAGGGAGTCGACGTAGCCGACCTTGTCCATGCCCTCGACGTCCGGGAGCAACCCAGGGTCGAGCCGCGGGCCGGTGACCATCACCATGCGGGCGTCCGGCTCCTCCTTGCGGACCAGCGCGAACGCCTCGGCAGTGAGCTCGAGGAGGTCCCGGCCCACGGCGGTGCCGCCCACCGCGGCGAGGTAGAGCGGGTAGCCGGTGCCGTAGCCGAGCTCGCGACGAAGCCGCTGCGGACGGCGGTACGCGCCCGGGTCGAACGGCACGACGTACGGGACACTGGTGAACCACCGCTCGGTCCAGTCGCGCACCCGGGGCAGCCCCGAGCCCAGCGAGGCGTCCGGCAGCTCGGCGTACCCACCGATGAACACCGAGCGATCCCGCACGTGGGGGAAGCGCTCGCGGTGCTCGATCATCTCGGCGTTGTAGTCGGCGCAGAGCTCGACCTCCCGCTGGTCGCCCTCCGGGTCGACGGGCAGGAACCCGACGACGTCGGTGAGGAAGGCGTACGGCGCGATCTTGCGCTCCGGGTTCTCGTGCAGGAAGTGGTCGACGTCCCAGGCCTCGTCACCGACCCAGAGGTCGTACGCCGTGTCGCGCACCACGTCGTCGAACAGCATGTAGTTGGCGCAGAAGATCTCGTCCATCCGCCGGAAGGCGTGGAAGGCGTGCAGGTCGTGGGCTGCCGCCTCGCTCTCCCAGTGGGCGGACTCCGAGGCCAGCTCGGCGCTCGCGGGGTGGATCGCCTCACCGTGCGCCCTGAGCACCTCGGTCACCGGTGACTGCGCGAGCCACTCGATCTCCAGGTCCGGCACCCGTTCGCGCAGGGCCCGGGCGATGGTGAGGTCCCGCAGCACGTGGCCCAGGCCGATCGGCGAGCAGACCCACAGGGCCCGGCGCTTGCGCTGGCTGGCGAAGAGCCAGGGAGTCCCCACGGTCTCGGTTGCGGTGTGCATGTCCACGAACTCCTTGATCTGCGTGTTCACGAGGACTGGGTGCCGTGCCATCGGCAGGTGGCCGGCGCCCTCGATGACGACCAGGCGGCCGCCGGTCAGCTCGGCGAACCTGGAGCCCCGCTCCGGGTTCTGGCAGTCGTCGAGCGTGCCGTGCAGGACGAGCACCGGGCAGTCGAGCGCCTCGGCGGCCCGGGCCACCTCCGACTCGTCGGTCAGGCGCTTGGGCGACGCGAACCTCAGGCCCAGCGTGGCTGCGTCGGTCTCGAGCGCCCACTCCACCATGTCGTCGCAGACCTTGGTCGAGTGCGGCTCGGGAACCATGTGCTCGCTGTGGTGCACGGCCCAGCCCGGGTAGTCGTCCACCCACCGAGGCTCGTCGAACTCCTCGATGGTCGAGGTCTCCTCGGCCAGGGCCCCGAGGCCGGTCGCGATCGAGACCAGTCCGCGGACGCGCTCGGGAGCGGAGGACGCAGCTATCAACGCCCACTTCGCGCCGAGGCACTCCGAGACGAGGAACGCCGAGTCGGTACCGGTGGCGTCGAGCACGGCGAGCACGTCGGAGGCGTAGGCGTCGTCGTCGTAGGCCGCCGGGTCCTGCGGTCGGTCGGAGCGGCCGTGGCCACGCGGGTCTGCCGTCACCACGCGGAAGTGCCGGGCCAGGTAGGGCACCTGCGCCTTCCACATCCGGCTGTCGACGATCGGGAAGGTCGGCATCAGGAAGACGGTCGTCGGCCCGGAGCCGAACACCTCGTAGTGCAGGCTCACGCCGCCGTTGTCGATGTCGCCGACCTGGTCCGGTTCGCGGGCGCGCATCAGGCGGTCACCTGCTCGATGAACCTGCGCAGTCGCAGGTTGAACCAGACCGGGTGCCTGGCCTGCACGCAGTGACCGCCGCCGATCACCGTGTCGAGGGGGCAGTCGATGGCCTTGGACAGGTCTCGCCCGTCCGCCAGCGGGGCGATGCGGTCGTCGTCGCCGTGGATGACCAGTGCGGGACAGCGCACGCTGCCGGCCGCGGCCCGCGCCTCTGGCGCTGCGAGCGTGCGACGCCTGGACTGGGTCGCGACGAGGGTTTCGGCGTCGGTCTCGAGGGCCCAGCTGACCGCGTCCTCCACCTGCCGGGTCGAGTGCGGCTCGGGGAACACCTCATCGAAGAAGAACTCCACGAACCCGGCCTGGTCCTGGCGCCAGTGGTGCGCGTTCCAGCGCTGCCAGCCCTCGTAGGAGTCTCGCTCGACCTGGAACAGGTCGAGCTCCGGGTCCGGCCGGTCGCGGAGGCTCAGCGCGGCCCCGACGAAGACCGCCCCGGTGACCCGGTCGGGATGGCCGGCGGCGAGCTGCAGCAGGATCCGCGCACCGAGCGAGAGCCCGACGACGACCGCCCGGTCCACCCCGATCTCGTCCATGACCGCGACGGCGTCCGCGACCAGCTCCACGTCGTCGTACGCCGCGGCGCCGGCCGGCCGGTCCGAACGCCCGTTGCCGCGGCCGTCGAACACGACGACCCGGGCGTGCCTGGCGAGGTAGGGCACCTGGAGCTTCCAGATGCGCGAGTGGACGATCGACCACGTCGGGAGGAACAGCACGGTCACTGGCCCGCCACCGTGCACCTCGTAGTAGAGCCGCACCCCGGCGCGCACCGCGAAGCCGCTCCGGTCGGGCTCGCGGGCGCGCACGGGACCCACTGTCCCGCGTGCGCCCGCGATCCGCATCATGGTCAGGGCCGCGCTTCGAAGACCAGGTTGAACGGTGTCTCCGCGGCCCGGCGGAACCGGGTGAACCCGGCCTGCGCGACCACGTCGCCGATCGCCTTCTCGCCGGCCTGGGCGCCCAGCGAGTAGCCACCGCTCTGCGACAGCGCGTTGGGCACGCAGAGGAACGTCGAGAAGCCGTAGTAGACCCGGCCCACCGGGTTGAGGTTGTCGGCCACCGTGTCGCCGGCGATCGGCTCCACGATCAGCCAGGTGCCGTCGTCGGCCAGCGACTGCCGGATGTGGCGCGCGGCACCGACGGGGTCGCCCATGTCGTGCAGGCAGTCGAACGTCGCGACCAGGTCGAAGTCGCTGCCGCCGAAGTCCTGGGCGCTCGCGATCTCGAACGTGATCCGGTCGCCGACGCCGGCGTCTGCGGCCCGCTTGCGCGCCAGCTCGACGGACTCCTCGTGGTAGTCGCAGCCCAGGAGCTGCGCCTTCGGGAACTGCTCGGCGAGCAGGATGGTCGACGCGCCCAGCCCGCAGCCGACGTCGGCAACCTTGGCACCGGCCTCGAGCTTGGCCTGCACGCCGTCGAGCGCCGGGATCCAGCTCGGCACCAGGTTGGCCAGGTAGCCGGGCCGGAAGAACTGCTCGCAGCCGACGAACACCTCCTCGTCGTGTTCGTGCCAGCCGACGCCGGCGCCGGTCTTGAACGCCTCCTCGATCCGGTCGATCGCCTGCAGCGAGCCGAGTGCCAGCACGTAGGCGCCGGGTGCGTACACCGCGCCGTCCGGGTTGGCCAGCACGAAGGCCTGCTCCTCGGTCAGCGACCACGTGTCGCCCTCGGCGTCGTAGGTGACGTAGCCGCCGGCGCCCTGCCCGCGCAGCCACTCCGCGACGTACCTCGGGTCGCACCCGGTCCGCCGGGCCACCTCCTCGGCGGTCCCCGGCGCGTCCACCAGTGCCTGGTAGAGCCCGAGTCGGTGTCCGATGACGACGCCACCTGCGGTGATCGTCGCACCGAGGTCACCGACAAAGTGCCCGAGCATCTCGTTCAGCTTGTTCTCGTCCATGTCGTGTTCCCTTCCAACGGCCGCGTGGGCCGGGTCCGGGCCGCGGCGTTGCGGCCTGGCCGTTGTCTACGAGCAACGGCCGGGCCGGGACACTGGGGGAAACCCCTACGGGGTCGAGGGGGGCTGGGTGAGACCGCGCGCAGCGGCCCAGGCGGCCACCCCCGCGCGGCTCGGTACGTCGAGCCGCTCCATGATGTTGTGCACATGCACCTCGGCGGTCTTCTCGCTGATGCCGAGCGCGGTGCCGATCTGGCGGTTCGTGCGGCCGGCAGCGACCTGGATCGCCACCTCCCGCTGCCGCGGTGTCAGTACGACGACGGCGCCGCCGGCGTCCTCGGGACCGACGGCGGCCATCCCCATCGCGAGGCCGACGGCCGCGGCCGGCGCCATCGTGCGGCCCGCGTGCCGCTCGCGCTGGGCGGCGGAGCGGCCCAGCAGGCGGTCCAGGCGCTGGTCGAGGTCGGCCAGGTGCCGCGCCTCGGCCTCGGTTGCGACGGCGGCGGCACGCTCCCTGCGGGCCGCAGCGGCACCGACGAGTCGTGCCGCCGTGGCCGCGGCTCGTCGTGCGACCGCCACCTCGGCCATCCCCTCCAGGGACTGGGCGATGCCGCGCCGGTCGCCGACCTCGTCATGAAGCCGCAGAGAACGGCCGAGGAGCGCGGCCGCCCGATCGACATCGGCAGCGTTCCCCCGGCGCAGGACCGCCGAGGCGAGCAGGCAGGCGCAGACCGCGACGGCCCAGGCGTAGCCGATCGAGTCGAACAGCTCCAGCGACTCGGTGAGCAGCTGCTCCGCATCGTCGCTCCGGGCCTCGTCGAGCGCGAGCAGGGCGAGGTCGTGTCCGGCCCACGCGATGCCTCTGGTGTTGCCGAGCCGCACGTGCGTTCTGCGTGCGGCCGTGTAGAGCGCGGCCGCGTCCGCGAGGTCACCGCGTTCACGGGCGAGGTGTCCGAGGAACGCGCGCGCCACGGCGCCTCGGCGCTCCTCGGGCACGGCGTCGGCTGCGCGGAACGGGCCGAGCAGCTCCTCGGCGAGGTCGCGTCGGCCGAGGCCGTAGGCCGTGACCCCGGCAGCCAGCCGTCCCGCGGCCCGGGCAACGGGATCGGCCCGTTCGTCGTCGACGACAGCGACGAGCTCGACCAGCGGCACGTCGGCCTCGGCCAGGTCGCCACGGGTGTAGCCGAACCAGGCCAGCGCCGCGGCCAGCCAGATCACCCGCTCGCCCTCGTCCGCGGCCCGGGCATGCACCAGGGCGACCTCCAGGTCGGCATGCAAGGCAGCCAACTGCGGCCAGGTGTCGGTTTCGGCGGAGGTGCCCAAGTTCGTTTCACACTCCTGGGCGCGCCCGGCGAACCAGGCGGCGTGGCGGTCTCGGGTGGCCTCGCCCTCGGCCTGCTCCTCGAGCTGCTCGGCGGCGTACTCACGCAAGCTCATCAGCATCGTGAACCGGGCGCGCCCGTCGAGATCCTCCCCGGCCCGGCGGACCAGGCTCTTGTCCAGCAGTGACTCGACCACGTCGAGGATGTCGGGCTCGGCGCACACTGCGGCGGCACTGTCGAGGTCCCACTCGCCGGGGAAGACCGACAGCCGCCGGAAGGCCGTGCGGTCCCGCTCGGAGAGCAGGTCGTGGCTCCAGTCGATGGCCGCCCGCAGGTCGCGGTGCCGGTCGGGCGCGTCCCGCGGTCCGCTGGTCAGCACGCTCATCCGGCGGCCGAGCCGGAATGCGAGCTCGCTCGGCGTGAACACCCGCAGCCGGGCGGCGGCCAGCTCGATCGCCAGCGGCAGTCCGTCGAGGCCGATGCAGATCTCCGCCAGGGCGCGGGCCGTGTTCGGCGTGAGCTGGACGGCCGGCGGGGCGCGGTCCAGGAGCAGAGTCACAGCCGCGTTGCCGCGCAGGCGGGCGGGATCATCGGCGTCGTCGTCGGAGGGCATGGGCAGCGGCGGTACGGCGTACTCGCGCTCGGCCGCCAGCCGGAGCCGTTCCCGGCTGGTGGCGAGCACCTGCAGCCGAGCCGTCGAGCGCAACAGGTCGGCGAGCTGGTCGGCGAGGTCGGAGTCGAGCAGGTGCTCACAGTTGTCGAGGACGACCAGCCGTTCCGTGGAGTCGTAGTCCTCCGGGCGCGAGGCCCGGGCGAGCTCGGCCCGCACCTGGCGGGGGTCGCGGATGGGGGCGAGATCCACCCAGCTGACGTCGTCGCGGTCCGCGCAGACCGCGAGGGCGAGTCGGGTCTTGCCGACCCCGGGCGGACCGGTCAGGGTCACCAGGCGGGCGCGCCCCAGCAGGTCGAGGACATCCTCGACCTCCGTCGCCCTCCCGATCAGCGCTGCGGCCGGCGCGGGCGGTGAGCTCGCGCTGAGCACACCCGGATCCTAGGCGCTAGGGACCATCGGTCGGTCGAGCTGTCGGCGTCTTGGGGCGGAGCGTCCGCCCGGCGCGGATGTCGTCGCGGCCAGTGAACTCGACATGGACTCTCGTCGAGCGTGGCGACACGGCTACTGAGTGGGTCGGCGAGAGAGGTTCGCTTCGCGGAGCACCGCCCATGCGTCTGCCACGGGACCCAGGTGCCTGAGCTTGTCGGGGTTGAGCACCGTGCGAATGGCCTGGATCCGTCCATCGAGGATGTCGATCGTCCAGGTGTTGACGACCTTGCCGTCGCGGTCGCGGAAGATCGCGCCCGGCTGCCCGTTCAGCTCGTGCGCTTCGACGACGACGCCGATCCGGGTGAAGGACGCAATGATCCTGACGAGCACCCGGGCGACGTTGTCGGCGCCGAAGATGCCCTTGCCCCACTGTGGGGCCTTGCCGCCGCCGTCGCCGACCAGCTGGACGTCCGCGGCGAGCACCTCGCTGAGCCCCTCGACGTCCCCTTTCCTGAAGACGTCGAGAAATCGCTCGGCGAGCTGCTCACGCTCGCCGCGGTCCGCCTCGAAGCGAGGCCGTCCGTCGTCCATGTGCCTCCGGGCCCGGACCGCGAGCTGGCGACAGGCGGCCTCGGATCTTTCGACGGTGGGCGCGATCTCGCGAAAGGTGAACCCGAAGACCTCGTGCAGCACGAAGACGGCGCGTTCGAGCGGGCTGAGTCGCTCGAGCAGCACCAGGGCCGCCATCGACACCGAGTCGGCGAGCTCCGCCGACCGCTCCGGGTCCTCGTAGGGGTCGGTGAGCAGCGGCTCCGGGAACCACTGCCCGACGTACTCCTCGCGGCGAACCCGGGCCGAGCGCAACACGTCGATGCAGATCCGGGTCACCACGGCCGACAGGAACGCCTTGGTCGACGTGGGCACCGTCGGCGAGAGGTCGTAGTGCAGCCAGGTCTCCTGGACCGCGTCCTCAGCCTCGCTCACACTGCCGAGCAGCCGGTACGCGATCGCGAACAGCAGCGGCCGGAGTTCCTCGAACTCCTCGGCGCGAGTCACGCCAGTTCGTCCTTGAAGCCTTGGCGCCACGACGGATAGCGCAGCTCCCAGCCGAGCTCCCGCTTCGCCTTGGCATTGGAGAAGCCGCGCCCCTCGGTCATCATCCGCACCGCCACCTCTCCGGCCAGCGGCAGGGCCTGCTCCTCCGAGACACGCAGGGGAGGTTGTGCGCCCGCGCACTCGGCCAGGTAGGGCAGCCACTCACTGACCGGCGCCGGCTCGTCGTCGACGATGTTGAACACGCCCTTCGCCTGCTGCTCCACGGCCAGCACGGTCGCGGTCGCCGCGTCGTCGAGATGTACCCACGACGCGTGGCCCTGGCCATCCCCGATGACCGGGAACTGCTGCTCGCGCACGGGCGCCGCAAGGTCGTCTGTTGCTCCCGGCCCGTAGAGCCACCCGAACCGCAAGGCCGCGCCACGGGCTTTGACCACCATGTCCTCCACGTACCCGATCGCCGCCATGACCGGGTGCGCGACCGTTCCCTCCCACAGGTCCAGCGGGTCTTCCTCGTTCTTCACCCAGCCACCCCGACGTAGGCCGTTCCAGCCGGCGTAGCTCTGTGCGACGAAGTTCGTCACGCCGGACGCTTCAGCCGCGGCGAGCAGGTGATCGGTTCCTTCGGTGCGCAGCCGGTTGGTGGTGGCGAACCACCGGTCCATGTGCACCAGGTCGATCTCGCTGCCGATGGCGGTCATCTGGTGCGCGATCGCGTCCGGCCGTGCCGCCGCCACGGCCTCGCCGACCGACGCCGCATCCAGCCCGTCCATCACGACGCCCGTTGCGCCTAGCTGCTCCAGCTGCTCCAGCCTGTCCGCACCCGTTGTCGTCGCCGTGACCTGGTGGCCACGGGCCACGAGCTGCGGCACCAGCCGCCGACCGATGACCCCGGTCCCGCCTGCCACGAACACTCGCATGACGTCACGCTCCTCACTCTTGAGAAATTGCCTTACACCAGAGACGGGACAGCCCCGGTCATGTGTGACATGGGAAGGAGTTCAATCCATCGAGGCCGCGGGGGGGCGCATCGGGTACCGCCGTCTGGATTCGGCACTGATGCCTCTTGGAGAGTTGTGATGAACGCTGACAGCGGTCCCGACCAGCGGACACCCGGCCGTGTCTGGCTCGTCACCGGGGCGTCGTCCGGGCTGGGGCGGGCCATCGCTGAGGCGGCCCTCGCGGTCGGTGACACGGTGATGGCCGCGGTGCGCGCGCCTCGGACGGTGGACGACCTGGCTGCGGCGTATCCGGGGCGGATGGCGGCAGTGAGGATGGACGTCACCGATGGCGCGCGGATCCCGGCCGTAGTTCGCGAGACCATCGACGCTCACGGGCGTATCGATGTGCTGGTCAACAGCGCCGGGCGTGCCCTGATCGGCGGCGTGGAGGAGACCAGCGACGGTGAGCTGCGCGACCTGATGGAGGTGCACTTCTTCGCCCCGGTGGCGCTCACCCAGGCAGTCCTGCCGCACATGCGCCAGCAAGCCTCCGGCGCGATCGTGCAGATCTCCAGCATGGGCGGGCGTATGTCCTTCGCCGGCGTCGGCGCCTACTCGGCCACCAAGTTCGCGCTCGAAGGCCTTTCGGAAGCCCTCGCGGCCGAGGTCGCTCCATTCGGGATCAAGGTGCTGATCGTCGAACCCGGCGCGTTCCGAACCGGGCTGCACCGCACCGGCACCCGGCAGGAGGCCACGCCGATCCCCGCGTACGACAGCATCATCGGCCCGGTCCGCGCCCAGCAGGCCGGCTTTGACGGCAACCAACCCGGCGACCCGGCCAAGGCGGCCGCAGCGGTTCTCACTGCACTGGACGCCGACAACACCCCATTGCGTCTTGCGGTCGGCACCGACGCTGCCGACGCGATCCGCGCAAGCCTCGAGGACGCCAGCGCCGAACTTGCCGCTTGGGAACCGGTCACCCGAAGCACCGACTTCGAACATCTCCTGCCTTGACCTCCACCACGGCTGAACCGGACAGGCGAAAGCCCGGTGATCGGACAGGTCGCTGGCGGTGCGCAGCCGGTAGTTGCGACAACGGAGAACACCTAGGGTGCCGTGCGTGACCGGACGTGCGCGCACCTACGTCGTCAGTGGAGCCGCCTCGGGCATCGGAGCCGCCACAACGGCGCTGCTCCGCGAGCAGGGGCACCGGGTGGTCACCGTGGACCTGCGCGACGCCGATGTTGCCGCGGACCTGTCGACCGCCGAGGGGCGAGCGACCGCAGTTTCGGGCGTACGCGCGCTCACTGACGTCGTGCACGGCGTCGTACCCGCCGCCGGCATCGGCGGGTTCACCGGCACCGACCCCGCGCTCGTCGTATCGGTGAACTACTTCGGGGCCGTGGCGCTCGTGGAGGGCCTCCGCGACCCGATGGCCGCGGCGGGTGGTGCGGGTGTCGTGTTCCTGGCCTCCAACTCGATCACGGGGCAGCCAGGCTGGGCCGGCGAGGTCGCGGTCGCGTGCCTGAGCGGGGACGAGGAGACGGCGCGGGCCGCCGCGGCGGAGCACGAGGCGGTCATGGTCTACCCGGCCTCGAAGGCGGCGCTGGCCTGGTGGGCCCGGCGCGAGGGCGTCAAGGAGGAGTGGATCGGCACCGGCATCCGGCTGAACGCCGTGGCGCCCGGCAAGATCACGACCGCGATGACCGAACAGCTCGCCGCGGACCCGGTGCTCGGGCCCTTGTCGAAGGCCTATCCGACGGCGATCGGCCGAGACGGCCGGGCCGAGGAGATCGCCGGCCCGATCGCGTTCCTGCTCTCGCACGCGGCGTCGCTCGTCGTCGGATCGGTGCTGTTCGTCGACGGCGGCACCGACGCGATCCTGCACCCGCTGGCCCCGGAGGGGTGGGGCGTGACCCTCCCCGCACCATGAGTCGCGAGACCGAGCGGCAGAACCGCCGGATGCTGCGCGCCCGCGACGCGATGGACCGACAGTTCGCCGAGCCGCTCGACATCCCCGCGCTGGCGCGGATCGCGCACGTGTCCGAGGCGCACTTCATCCGGACCTTCCGGGCGACGTTCGGCGAGACCCCGCACCGCTACCTGCAGCGCCGCCGGGTCGAGCGCGCAATGGCGCTGCTGGTGTCGACCGACCGGTCGATCACCGACATCTGCATGTCCGTCGGCTTCTCCAGCCTGGGCACCTTCAGCCGCACCTTCCGCGACATCGTGGGCGAGTCGCCCAAGGAGTACCGAGCCGCGCACCCGCAGCTGGCGAGGGTTCCAACGCATTTCTCGATGGCCTGGACAAGACCGAGCAGTTTCGGAGAAGACCCCGGCGCACCGGCCACCTAGCGTCCTTCTCACCGGGAAGAGCCCGGACCCAGACTCAGAAGGAGACCCAGATGAGCTACCAGGCCTACCTCGACAGCGTCGAGAAGAAGACCGGAAAGACACCCGCCGAGCTGCTGGCCGAGGCCGCTGGACGCGGCTTCACGCCCACCACCAAGGCGGCCGACGTGGTCGCCTGGCTGAAGGACGACTACGACGTCGGCCGTGGCCACGCGATGGCGCTGTACGGCGTGCTCAAGAACGGCGCGACCATCAGCGACAAGCACGTTGACAGCGGGGGCACCCATTCCGACCCGTCCAACGAGCTGCGGCTCGACGGCCTTGCGAAGCGCTAGAAGGGAGAGACGACCATGTTCACCGACATCAACGTGTCCCAGATCTTCGTCCTGGACCAGGACGAGGCACTCGAGTTCTACGTCGGCAAGCTCGGGCTCGAGGTCAACACCGACCAGGATCTCGGCTTCATGCGCTGGCTGACAGTCAACGTCCCCGGTCACCCCGAGCGGGTGATCCTGCTCGAGCGACCCGGCCCGCCGTCGATGGACGAGGCGACCGCGGCCCAGGTACGAGAGCTGATCAGCAAGGGCGTGATGGGCGGCTGGGTCGGCTTCGTGACCGACGACTGCCGCAAGACCTACGACGAGCTGTCCGCCAGGGGCGTCGAGTTCACCGACGGCCCGAACGAGCAGCCGTACGGCATCGACGCCGGCATCCGCGACCCGTTCGGCAACAAGCTGAGGTTCGTGCAGCTGGCGCAGTGACGTTCCTAGTGGCGTGCCCTGATTCAGAACACTAGACCGCCGCGCAGGTGAGCGAGGCGGCGGTCAACGCGTTCGTCACCTCGGGGTACGGGGCCAGGTCGCGGTCGTGGAAGGTCATGTCGTCGTCGAACAGGCCGATCTCGACCAGGTGCTGCAGACCGACGGCTTCGATGGTCTCCCGGGCCACGCACCGTGCGTTGTCGGGGCTGAGACCGAGCCCTTCGGCGAACGCCTCGGCCATGCTCTCGACCGCCTTCTCCATGTCGCTGCCGGCCGGAGCAGACGAGGACGAGGTGGTCGGGGTGGGCGCCGGCGTCGTGGCCGGAGTGTCCACGGTCGACGAGGTCGACTCCTCCGGGTCCGGTGACGCGTTGGGTTCGTCATCACCCCTGGTGACGGCGTACGCCACGGCCAGGGCCGCAACGACCACGGCGGCCACCAGGACGACGGCCAGCATTCTGCGCCGACGCGGCGGTCGGGACGCGGTCGGCGCGACGGGTCCCCGCAGCGAGCGGAGCCGGTCGCGGACCGCGGCCGCGGAAGGCGGGCGGTGGGCCGGGTTCTTGGCCAGAGTGGCGCGCAGCACCTCGTTGAGGCTGGCGACCAGCGGGCTGTCGTCGGGCAGCTGCGGGATCGGCTGCTCTCGGTGTGCGGTGACGATCTCGAAGTCCGAGGTCCCGACGTACGGCGCCCGCCCGGTCAGCGTCGCCCAGAGAAGGCAGCCGAGCGAGTAGACGTCGGACGCGACGCCGGGCTCCCCGCCGGTGTGCAGCTCGGGGGCCATGTAGCTCGGCGTGCCGACGGTCGAGCGCGAGGTCCGGGTCGCCTCGCCCCCGACCCGGCGGGCGATGCCGAAGTCGGCGAGATAGGCGGTGTACGTGCCGTCGTCGCGACGACGCAGCAGCACGTTGGCCGGCTTGATGTCGCGGTGCACCAGTCCGGCCGCATGCGCGTCGGCCAGCCCGTCGGCGACCTGCTCGATCAGGTCGATCGCCATCGGCACCGACGCGGCGCCGTACGACGACAGCATCGAGCGCAGGTCTCCGTCGGGGACCAGCTGGGTCGCGATCCAGAGCCGCCCGTTGTCCTCGCCGTGCGCGTAGACCTGCACGACGTGCCGGGAGTCGAGCATGGCCTGGGCCTGCGCCTCGCGCGTGAAGCGAGCCCGGAACTCGGCGTCCTCGGCCAGCTCGGGCGAGATCACCTTGAGCGCCACCGGTCGCTCGAGGTTCTCGTCGCGCGCCTCGAAGACCACGCCCATGCCGCCACCACCTAGCCGGCGGCCGACCCGGTAGTGGCCGATCAGCTCCCCCTGGCGCGGGTAGTCGCCGGTCACGCTCTGATCACTACCCGCCCGGGGATCGAGCTAGTCGGGGTGCCGCTCAGAACAGGAGCGACGACGCGGGGTCCTCGACCATGCCGGCCACGTCGGAGAGGAACCTCGAGCCGGACTCGCCGTCGATGTGCCGGTGGTCGAAGGACAGCGCGAGCGTGGTCACGTGCCGGACGACGATGCTTTCCTCACCTTTGGCATCGACCACCCACGGCTGCTTCTTGATCGCACCGAAGCACAGGATCGCGGACTCGCCCGGGTTGATGATCGGCGTGCCCGCGTCGATGCCGAAGACGCCGACGTTGGTGATCGTGAAGGTGCCGCCACTCATGTCCGCAGGCTGGGTCTTGCCCTCCCGCGCGACCGCGGTCAGCCCGCCCAGCGCGCTGGCCAGGTCGAGCAGCGAGAGGTCCTGGGCGTCCTTGATGTTCGGGACGACCAGGCCGCGCGGGGTGGCCGCGGCGATGCCGAGGTTGACGTAGCGCTTGAACACGACCTCCTGGGCCGCCTCGTCCCAGAACGAGTTGATCACCGGCGTACGCCGCATCGCCAGCATCGCGGCCCGGGCCAGCACCAGCAGCGGCGAGACCTTCACGTCGCGGAACTCGCGGCGCGACCTGAGCCGCTCGACGAACTCGACGGTGCGGGTCGCGTCGACGGTCACCCACTCGGTGACGTGGGGCGCGGAGAACGCCGACTGCACCATCGCGCCGGCCATCATCTTGCGGACGCCCTTGATCGGCTCGCGGGTCTCGCGCTCTCCGGTCGACGTCGGGACGCCAGGCACGGTGTGGCCGGGCGAGGTCTCCTCGACGTAGACACCCGGGTGGGCGGACTCGACGTCACTGCGGGTGACCGTGCCGTTCGGGCCGGTCGGCGTGATCGTGGCTAGATCGATGCCGAGGTCCTTGGCGAGCTTGCGCACCGGCGGCTTGGCCAGCACGCGGACCGCGGCCGGCTCGAGCGGCTCGGCGGGCTGCTGGCTGTGAGCCGGAACGGCAGGCTCGTCGGGCTCCTCGGCCTCGACCATGGGCGACTCGCCGGACTCGAAGGCGGCCTGGGCCTGCATGTGCGCGGCCGCGGCACCGGAGGAGACCTTGCGCGCGCGCCGGGTCGGGCCGCGGTCGGCCTTCATCCGGCCGACCAGGCTGTCGCCCTCGCTCGAGCCGGACGCGGCCGGGTTGGAGAGGTCGATCTCCATCTCCGGCTCGGCCGGAGCGTCGCCAGAGGGAGCCGCATCGTCGCCGATCGCGATGATCGGCGTTCCGACGGGGATGGTCTCGCCCTCGGGCGCAAGGATGGCCGAGACCACGCCGGCGTACGGCGACGGCAGCTCGACGATCGACTTGGCGGTCTCGATCTCGCAGACGATGTCGTTGATCGCGATGGTGTCGCCGACCTTGACCTTCCAGCTGACGATCTCGGCCTCGGTAAGGCCCTCACCGACGTCGGGGAGGAGGTACTCAGGCATGGGTCAGAAGCTCCCTAGAAGGACCTAGAAGGAAAGAGTCCGGTCGACGGCGTCGAGCACCCGGTCGAGGTCGGGCAGCCACTCCTCCTCGATCCGCGAGGCGGGGTAGGGCGTGTCGAACCCGCCGACCCGCAGCACCGGCGACTCGAGGTTGTAGAAGCACTGCTCGGTGATCCGCGCGGCCAGCTCGGCGCCCATGCCGAGGTTGACGTGGGCCTCGTGGACGACGACCGCGCGGCCGGTCCGGCGCACCGAGTCGAGCACCGGCGCCATGTCGAGCGGCGACAGCGTGCGCAGGTCGATGACCTCGAGCGAGCGCCCCTCGCCGGAGGCAGCCTCGGCGGCCTTCATGGCGGTCTTCACGGTCGGGCCGTAGGCGAGCAGGGTGACGTCCTGGCCCGGGCGCACCACGCGCGAGGTGAACAGCGGGTCGGGCGTCTCCGTGTCGTCCAGCTCGGCCTTGTCGGCGTGGTACTGGCGCTTGGGCTCGAGGAAGATCACCGGATCGTTGCAAGCGATGGCCTGCTGGATCATCCAGTAGCCGTCGACCGGGTTGGAGCAGGCCACCACCTTGAGGCCGGGCGTGTGCGCGAACTGCGCCTCGGGCGACTCGCTGTGGTGCTCGACCGCGCCGATGCCGCCGCCGAACGGGATCCGGATGACGATCGGCATCTTGATCCGGCCCTTGGAGCGGAAGTGGATCTTGGCGACCTGGCAGACGATCTGGTCATAGGCCGGGTAGACGAAGCCGTCGAACTGGATCTCGACCACCGGCCGGTAGCCGCGCATCGCCATGCCGATCGCGGTGCCGACGATGCCGGACTCCGCGAGCGGGCTGTCGATGACGCGGTCCTCGCCGAAGTCCTTCTGCAGGCCGTCGGTGATCCGGAAGACGCCCCCGAGCTTGCCGACGTCCTCGCCCATGATCAGGACCTTGGGGTCGTCCTCCATGGCTTTGCGCAGGCCCATGTTGAGGCCCTTGGCGAGGGTGATCTTGTCACTCATGCGTGGCTCCCCTCGAAGGAGTCGAGGTAGGCCGCGAACTCGTCGTGCTGCTGGCGGAGCTCGTCGGTCTGCTCGTCGTAGACCGCGCCGAAGATGTCGAGCGGCTTCGGGTCGGGCAGCGCCTTGACGCCGTCGCGGAGCCGGGCACCGAGGTCGTTGGCCTCGCCGGCGACCTCGTCGAAGAAGGCCGTGTCCCCCAGTCCGTTGCGCTTGAGGTAGGCCTCGACCCGCGCGATGGGGTCCTTGAGCTTCCAGGACTCGACGTCGCCGGACAGCCGGTAGCGCGTCGGGTCGTCGGTCGTGGTGTGCGCGCCCATGCGGTAGGTGTAGGCCTCGACGAAGGTCGGGCCCTGGCCGTCGCGGGCACGCTGCAGCGCGGCCTGCGTGACGGCGTACGTCGCGAGCACGTCGTTGCCGTCGACACGGACGCCGGGGAAGCCGAAGCCGAGAGCGCGCTGGTAGAGCGGGATCCGGGTCTGGCGCTCGATCGGCTCGGAGATCGCCCACTGGTTGTTCTGGCAGAAGAACACGACCGGCGCGTTGTAGGACGCCGCGAAGATGAACGCCTCGTTGACGTCGCCCTGGCTCGAGGCGCCGTCACCGAAGTGTGCGATCACCGCCGAGTCGCGGTCGGGGTCGCCGGTGCCCACCGAGCCGTCGCGCTGCATCCCCATCGCGTAGCCGGTCGCGTGCAGGGTCTGCGCCCCGATGACGATCGTGTAGAGGCCGAAGTTGTACTCCTCGGGATCCCAGTCGCCGTGGTCGACCCCGCGGAACAGGCCGAGCAGCTTGAGCGGGTCGAGGCCGCGGCACCAGGCGACGCCGTGCTCGCGGTAGGTCGGGAAGACGAAGTCCTGGGCGCGCAGCGCGCGGCCGGCGCCGACCTGGGCGGCCTCCTGGCCGAGGAGCTGGGCCCAGATTCCGAGCTCGCCGTGGCGCTGGAGGGCGGTCGACTCGGTGTCGATCCGGCGGACCATGACCATGTCGCGGTAGAAGCCGCGCAGCTGCTCCTCGGAGAAGTCCAGGTCGAAGTCGTCGCGGTGGACGCGCTCGCCCTCGGGCGTCAGAAGCTGGATCAGCTCAGGCCCGCCGTCCTGCTGGGAGGGGCCGAAGACCTCGGCGAGATCGGGTCCGAATCCAGGGGGTGCGTCGCTCACGGGTCTCCTCGGGAGGTCACGGCCGGGTCGGGTTCTCCGCCCACGGTGTTCAGGGACCGGTCACCTGCTCGCGGGGGTGGTGCGGGCTGTGAGCCGGGTCACGATCGTGCAGCGACAGGGTATCGGGGGGCGCCGCGAGCGCCCAACCCGGCGGCCGTCCCCGAGGCCGAAGAACCCCCGTCCCTTGTCGCGGGCCGGGGACTCTCCGAGACTGGGCTCGCTCGAGTGCCCGAGCCTGGAAGAGGTGCCATGTCCACCGCGTTACCGACCCGACCGACAGACGACACGGGGACCGGCGTCTCCGTCCATGCCGACCACCTCGTGCTCAGCGACAGCTCCCTGGCGTTCCACCACGTGTGGCTGCGTGACAACTGCGCGTGCGCGGTCTGCCGCGTGGCCCAGTCGGGCGAGCGGGCTCTGTTCACGGCCGCGATCGCCGACGACATCGCGCCGCTGCGGGCGCAGCTGGAGGGCGCCGCCATCCTGTGCGTGGACTGGAACGACGGCCACTCGTCTCGCTACTCGGTGGAGTGGCTCGCCGCTCACGACTACTCATCGGGAGCGCCGGGCCGGGCCCGGCCCGAGCCGGTCCTGTGGGACCGCTCCCTGGGGTCACCACCCACCTTCGAGCACGACGAGGTGGTGCACACGACCGAAGGCCAGATCGCCTACCTCGAGGCGATCCGGGACCACGGCGTCGCCGTCGTGCGCAACACGCCCGCAGTGGAAGGCGAGGTCGAGCGCTTCGCCCAGGCCATCGGCCATGTCCGAGAGACCGCCTTCGAGCGGGTCCACAACGTCCGTCACGACCCTGCGGGCTACAACGTCGCCCACACGGCGGCCGAGCTCAGGCCGCACACGGACCTCCCGAGCTACCACTGGCCTCCCAGCATCCAGCTCCTGCACTTCGTGGTGAACGAGGCGACCGGCGGCGAGAGCACCGTCACCGACGGGTGGGCCGTGCTGGCCGAGCTGCGGCGCGAGGACCCCGAGGCCTTCGACGTGCTCGTCCGGGTCCCGGTCACGTTCCAGCTGTTCAGCGACACCGAGGACACCTTCGCCGCCGCGCCGCTGATCCAGCTCGACAGTGCCGGCGAGGTGGCGACGTTCCGGTTCTCCAACCAGCTCGCCCAGCCCGTGGCGGCGCCGTTCGACGAGGTGGGCACCTTCTACGCGGCGTACCGGAAGCTCGGCCGGATGATCGACGGCGACCGCTACAAGGTCGCGTTCCGGGCGAGGACCGGCGACCTCGTCACCGTGCACGGCCACCGGGTGATGCACGGCCGCCTCGCATTCGATCCGGACAGCGGCGGTCGGCACCTGCAGGATGTCTACATGGAGTACGACGACCTCATGGCCAGGCACCGCGTCCTGACCGGTCACCACATCCCTCTGGCATCGAACGGAGAGCGCTCGTGACCGAGGCGACGGTGTCGTTCACCCAGATGAAGGACGGGACGGCCGAGGACTACGCGCTCCTGGGCCGGATCGAGGCCCAGGAGATGCTCGGCTTCCCGGACCGGGTCCTCGGATGGCTCGAGACGATGGCCGATTCAGCCGGGTACCAGGTGACCCGGCTCGAGCACAGCCTGCAGGCCGCCACGCGCGCGCTCCGCGCCGGGGAGGACGAGGAGACCGTGGTCTGCGCGCTCCTCCACGACGTCGGCGACCACCTGGCTCCGGCGAACCACTCGGAGGTGGCGGCCGCCGTGCTGCGCCCCTACGTGAGCGAGAAGAACTACTGGATGGTCAAGCACCACGGCGTGTTCCAGGGCTTCTACTACTTCCACCACATGGGGCTCGACCCCAACGAGCGGGACCGCTGGAAGGACCACCCGTACTACGAGGCCACGGTCGAGTTCTGCGAGAAGTACGACCAGTGCTCGTTCGACCCCGACTACGACTCGGAGCCGCTGCCGTTCTTCGCGCCGATGGTGCGCCGGATCCTCAGTGAGGAGCGGCGGGCGGCGCAGTCCTGGGAGACGCCCTAACCCTGTGCGTCGGGCTCGGAGCGGGAGGCGTGGCGGGCGAGGCGACCGGCGGCGTCGACGAGCAGCGGGTCGAGGGAGTCGTCGTGGGCGGCGGCGAGGGCCTCGAGGTTTCGGCGCATGCTGGGGTCCCAGAACGTCTCGATGTGCCGGGCGACCGCCTCGGCCGCGTCGGGCCCGGGCAGGTGCGCGAACTGGCGGGCGATGTCGTTGCCCAACCGCGCCTCGGGAGGCACGTTCACGGGGTGCTCACGCGTGGGTCTCGGCGGGTTCGCGGGCCTCTGCTACCGCGTGGTCGCCTCGGGCGTTGGCGACCCCCACCTGGACGGCGGTGACCTTGTATTCAGGGCAGTTGGTGGCCCAGTCGGAGTTTTCCGTGGTCACCACGTTGGCGCCGGTCACCGGGTGGTGGAACGTCGTGTAGACGACTCCGGCCGGCATGCGTTCCGACACCTGCGCGCGCAGGGTCGTCGAGCCGACCCGGCTGGAGAGGTCGACCAGGTCGCCGGTGGAGATGCCACGCACCTCGGCGTCGGCCGGGTGGATCTCGAGGACGTCCTCGGGGTGCCAGGTGTTGTTGGCGGTCCGCCGGGTCTGGGCGCCGACGTTGTACTGGCTGAGGATGCGGCCGGTGGTCAGGATCAGCGGGAACTTGCGCGTCGAGCGCTCGGTGGTCGGCACGAACACCGTCTCGATCAGCCTGCCCTTGCCGCGCACGAACTCGCCCACGTGCATGGTCGGGGTGCCGGTCGAGGTGGTGTCGTAGACCGGCCACTGCATCGAGCCGAGCTCGTCGAGACGGGCGAAGGAGACACCGGCGAACGTCGGGGTGGTGGCCGCGATCTCGTCCATGATCTCCGACGCGGCGGCGTACGACATGTCGTAGCCCATGGCCTGCCCGATGGCGCAGGTGATCTCCCACTCGTCCATGCCGACCTTGGAGGAGAAGACGGGTCGGACCCGGTTGATGCGGCGCTCGGCGTTGGTGAAGGTGCCGTCCTTCTCCAGGAACGACGTGCCGGGCAGGAAGACGTGCGCGAACCGGGCGGTCTCGTTGAGGAACAGGTCCTGGACGACCACGAGGTCCATCGCCCTGAGGGCGGCCTCGACGTGCTGGGTGTTGGGGTCGGACTGCGCGATGTCCTCGCCCTGGATGTAGACACCGCGGAAGGTGCCAGCCAGCGCCGCGTCGAACATGTTCGGGATCCGCAGGCCGGGCTCGGGGTCGAGGGTGAGCCCCCACAGCTGCTCGTAGATGCCACGAACGTCGTCCTGCGACACGTGCCGGTAGCCCGGGAACTCGTGAGGGAACGAGCCCATGTCGCAGGAGCCCTGGACGTTGTTCTGCCCGCGGAGCGGGTTGACGCCCACGCCCTCGCGGCCGATGTTGCCGGTGACCATGGCCAGGTTGGCCATGCCCATCACCATCGTCGAGCCCTGGGAGTGCTCGGTGACACCGAGGCCGTAGTAGATCGCGGAGTTGGGGCCGGCGCCGTAGAGCCGGGCGGCGGCGCGCAGCTCGTCGGGGTCGATGCCGATGGCCTCGGCCATGGCCTCCGGGGAGTTGGACGGGTCGGCGATGAAGGCCAGGTAGTCGTCGGCGTCCTCGCAGCGCTCGCGCACGAAGCCCTCGTCGTGCAGCCCCTCGGTGACGATCACGTGGGCCATCGCGTTGACGAAGGCGACGTTGGAGCCGGGTAGCACGGGCAGGTGGTGGGCCGCCTCGACGTGCGGGCTGCGCACCAGGTCGATCCGGCGCGGGTCGGCCACGATCAGGCGGGCGCCCTCGCGCAGGCGCTTCTTCATGCGCGAGGCGAAGACGGGGTGGGCGTCGGTCGGGTTGGCGCCGATCAGCAGGATGACGTCGGCCTGCTCGACCGAGCGGAAGTCCTGGGTGCCGGCGGACGTCCCGAAGGTCTGCTTGAGGCCGTAGCCCGTGGGCGAGTGGCAGACCCGCGCGCAGGTGTCGATGTTGTTGTTGCCGAACGCCGCCCGCACCATCTTCTGGACGACGTAGACCTCCTCGTTGGTGCACCGGCTGGAGGAGATCCCGCCGATCGCGCCGACGCCGTGCTCCGCCTGGAGGGCCTGGAAGCCTCGGGCCACCGTGCCGATCGCCTCGTCCCACGAGACCTCGCGCCACTCGTCGTCGATCGTGTCGCGCACCATCGGCGACAGCTGCCGGTCCTTGTGCGCGGCGTAGCCGTAGGCGAACCGGCCCTTGACGCAGCTGTGGCCCTCGTTGGCACCGCCGTCCTTCGACGGGATCATCCGCACGACCGTGGCGTCGTCACCGTCGCCCTGGACCTCGGCTCGGAAGGAGCACCCGACACCGCAGTAGGCGCACGTGGTCTCGACAGAGCGGGTCGGCATGCCGAGCTGCACGATGGAGTGCTCCTGGAGCGCGGACGTCGGGCAGGCCTGCACACAGGCGCCGCATGAGACGCACTCTGAGGACATGAAGTCGGTGCCGCCCGCGCTGATCTTGGAGTCGAAGCC
>CAWGTG010000007.1:0-54211 GCA_963825455.1 uncultured Actinomycetota bacterium | reverse complement strand
GCCGGAGCACCCGTCGGTGGGTATTCACGCGGGCCCACTGTTCGGCGCGTTCGGGATCCTCGCGGGCATCGTGCGGGCCCGCGCGACCGGCGAAGGCTGCCGGCTGGAGATCGCCCAGTCCGACGCGGCGGCGGCGATGGACTGGCTGCGAAGCGAGACATGGAAGGCGTACGAGCGACCCGAGAGCGAGGTCACCGGAAACGCCGCCGACGACTACGAACGCCGGGCGCCGGGAACGGGCGGCATGCGCACCGGTGTCCGCTACCAGTTCTACGAGTCCGCCGACGGGCACGTGCTGTTCATGGCCAGCGAGCGCGAGTTCTGGAAGAACTTCTGCGACGGCATCGGCCGGCCCGACCTGTTCGAACGCCACCCGGGCTCGCAGTACGCCGACCACGCGGGGGCAACACCGAGCTCCAAGCGAAGCTACGCGATGTCTTCCTCACGCGCACCACCGCGCAGTGGATCGAGTTCAGCGGCACGCACAACACGCCCATCGCCCCCGCCAACACACCCAAGACCCTCGCGGACGACCCTCAGTTCCAAGACCGGCTCCCGTGGCTGCCCACAGAGCAGGTCGGGGCCGACCAACTCCCCAACCCATCAAGTTCGCCGGCGAGGAGCACCGGGCGCCAAGCGGGCGCCAACGGTCGGGGAGCACACCGACGAGGTATTGCGCGACGTCCTCGGCTACGACGATTCGCGGATCGCCGAACTGCGCAGTGCGGGTGCCTTGGGGGAGAGTTAGCGCATGACAACGTTCGCTCTTGTGCACGGCGCGTGGACGACGCCTCCTGCTGGGAGCCGTTGCGCAAGGAACTGTCCGAGCGCGGCTACGAGAGCGTGGCCGTCGACCTGCCGTGCGAGGACAAGGCTGCGGGCTCGCCCGAGTACGCGGCGGTAGTCGTCGAGGCACTGGCCGACGTCCGCGACGACGTGGTCGCCGTGGGGCACTCGCTCGGAGGGATCACCATCCCGCTGGTGGCGGCGGCCCGGCCCGTGCGGTCGCTCGTGTGGCTTTGCGGCGTCGTGCGCCAACCCGGGAAGAGCCTGGCCGAACACGACGCGGCCGGCGATCTGGCCGGGATGTTCACCCCGGACTTCGGCGCCGCGGTCGTCGAGCACGCTGACGGATCGACCACGTGGCCCGTGGACGCGGCGATGGCCGCCTTCTACCACGACTGCGACCGCGAGGTCGCGCTCGACGCGTCTTACCGACTCCGCGCCCAGCACAACGCCGTCTGGTTCGAGGTCGCGCCGGACACACCGTGGCCGGCCGTCCCCACGGCCTCGATCGTGTGCACCGGCGACCGAGCTATCGCGCCGGACTGGTCGCGGCGGGTTGCGCGCGAGTGGCTCGGCGTCGACGCCATCGAGCTGCCCGGAAGCCACTCACCGATGATCTCCCGGCCCGCCGCCCTCGCCGACGCCCTCGTGGAGATCGAGTGACACGTCGCGGAACTTTCGCGATGCACCACTACCCCCAGACGTAGTCGACGCCCGTCAGCACCTCGGAGATCGCCCAGAGTCGAGCGGCGTCGGCATCGTCGCCGAGAGCGGCGGGCGCGTCCCACCCGCTTCGGATGGCCCCGCTGCTCGAACGGGCCGTCTGGCCCGAAGTACTCGCCGCCCCGCACATCCGGCATCGTCGCCGCGTACAGCTGGGGCAGGGCACCCATGTCGGCGCTCTGGCCCACGATGCGGTCGGACATCCTGTGACCCGCCCCATCACCTTGTTGCCGCTCATCTCCGGGCCGGCAGCCAGAGGTGCGTGGCTGGCGTAGCCCGGATGGGCGGCGGCGGCCATCAAGCTTCGACCCCGCCTCGCGGCCTGACGGTCGAGCTCGGCGTGAACAGCAGGTTGGCCAGCTTCGACTGCCCGTAGGCGAGCCACCGGAGGTAGTTGCCGTCGCGCCAGTCGAGGTCGTCCCAACGGATGCCGGCCCATGCGGTGCGCCTGCGACGACGTCGTCACCACCCGTGGCGCGTGGCCGCGGCCAGCAGCGTCGGGAGCAGCCGCCCGGTGAGGGCGAAGTGGCCGAGGTGGTTCGTGCCGAACTGCATCTCGAAGCCCTGCGCGTGCGCCGCAGCGGGCATCGCCATCACCCCGGCGTTGTTCATCAGCAGGTCGATGCGGTCGACGCGGCCGTCGACCGCTGGCGGCGCATGCCGCGACAGAGTCGAGGTCGGCGAGGTCGAGCGCACGACCTCCGGCGGGGCACCCGTCGCCTTCGCCTCCACGGACTCCGAGGGCGGTGGCGGCCTCGCTCGGCGTTGCGGCAGGCCAGCAGCACCCTGGCCCCGGCGCGCGGCGAGGGCCTCGGCGATGCGCAGGCCGAGGCCGCTGTTGGCGCCGGTGACGAGCGCCGTGCGCCCGCTCTGGTCGGGGATGCCCTCTGCGTTCCAGCGTCGTCATGGCCGACAGCTTCCCACGCCGACGGCGCCCGACCCGTTCCGGCCATTCCGACGGTTTCGCACCGGACTGACATCACAGAGAATTCGGAAATTCGTCGCGGTATGCTCCGGCGCTCCACCGCAACACGGTGGCTTCAACGGCATCCGCGAAGGCGGGTCGGAACACTGGAGGCGGCAAAAGTGGGCAGTGACTTCACGATCATCAAGGACGGTTGGGCGGAACCCGGGCAGGCGCTGGCGTTCACGGTTCCCGACACGCTCGACTCGAGCGCACAAGGGTTGGTTCAGTTCATGCTCGCCCTCAAGCACGCCGAGGGAACCCATGTGTCGGTGAAGATCAACGGCACGGAGGCGTGGACCTGGGAGTTCCGGCAGGGCAACCGCTACATGTCGGTGCACGAAGTCATCCGCGGCGACCTGCTCAAGGTCGGCGACAACGAGTTCGTGGTGGAGATCCCCGAGGGCAACCAGGAGTACCTCCAGGTGTCCGACGTCGTCGTCTGGTTCAAGACCACGTAGTTAGTCAGTAGCGGAGGCCGGGGGCCCGGGTGCCGAAGATGTCGGTGGCGAGCTGGCGGCCGAGCTTGGTGGCGTCCCAGCGCTTGCCGCCGTTGGCGAGGGTCGGGCCGTCGGTCCAGCCCTGCATCCAGATGAGGTTCTCGGCGACGGCCCGGATGATCTGGCCGGTCACGTGCTGCGCCTCGTCGCTCGCCAGCCAGGCGACGACCGGTGACGCTGACCGCCGGGTCCATCGCGGTTCCACTCGTCGTCGGGCATGTCCTCGGGCTCGATGCACCGCCGGCGCGTTCGGCATGGTGGCCGTGATGCGGGTGGCGCCCGCCGGGCCGATGCAGTTGACGGTCACGCCGAGCGTTAGCCAGCTCGAGGCTGAGCGTCTGGCGTGAGCCCGGCGATGGCCGCCTTGGCGGTGGCGTAGTTGGTCTGGCCGAAGTTGCCCGACCAGCCCGGCGCCGCGAGTCGTGTTGATGATCCGCCCGGTGAGCGCTCGCCCCCCTTGGCCCGGGCCCGCCAGTGCTTGGCGGCGTGGTGGCGACGGCACCCACGTGCCCCTCACGTGCACCCGCATGACCGCGTCGAAGTCGGCTCACCGTCATGTTCCAGATCGCGCCGTCGCGCACGATGCCGGCGTTGTTCACGAGGATGTCGAGCTGGCCCGTAGCGTCGACCGCCTGCTGCACCATCGCGCCGGCGGCGTCGTAGTCGGCGACGTCGGCGTAGTTGGCCACCGCCTCGCCGCCCCGCTCCTCGATGATCTTCACGGTCAGATCGGCGTCGTGGCCCGACCCCTCGCCGCTGACCGACCCCCCGACGTCGTTGACGACGACCCTGGCGCCCTGCTTGGCCAGCTCCATCGCGTGGCCCCGCCCGATGCCGTGGCCGGCGCCGGTGACGATGGCGACCTTGCCGTCGAGCAAGCCCACTACGTGTCCTTCCGAAACGTCAGGCGCCCGAATACTGGGCCGCGAAGCTCGTGCTTGAGCGACCTTGCCCGTCGGGTTGCGGGGCAGCGCGTCGACGAGCTCGAGCTGCTCGGGCAGCTTCTGTTTCATCAGGCCCTGCTCCTGCAGGAACTCGCACCATCTCGACGAGCGTCGGCGGCTCGGCGGCATCCGCCGCGACGACGACGGCGCACGCCCGCTCCCCCGTGCGGGCGTCGGGCAGGCCGATCACGGCCACGTCGCCGACCTTCGGGTGCGTGAAGAGCATGTCCTCGACCTCCTTGGCCGAGATGTTCTCGCTGTTGCGGATGATGATGTCCTTCAGCCGGCCGGTGATGATGAGGTTGCCGCGCGTCGTCGAGCCGGCCGAGGTCGCCGGTGCGGAAGTAGCCGTCGCTCGTCGAAGGCGTCGGCGTCGAGCGACTCAGTCGAGGTAGCCCTGCATCAGCTGCGGCGCCTTGGCCCGGATCTCGCCCTCCTCGCCGGGCCGGCGACCGCGCCGTCGAGCTTCACCGGCGCATGCTCGACGCCCGGCATCGGCCTGCCCCTCGGTCTTCGCCAGCACCTCGTCGGTGTCGTCCACCGCCGCCATCGTCAGGATCGGCGCCTCGGTGAGGCCGTAGCCCGACACGATGCCGACGCCGCCGACTCGGCCTTGATGTCGTAGTGGAGCTGGGCGGCTTGGGGGCGCCGCCGCCGGGGAAGCACGCGCACGTCGGGAAGATCGGCGGGCGCCGGCTGCTCGCGCTGGTCGGCGAGGTACGCCATGTGGAACGGCGTGCCGGCGCCGGCCAGGGTGACGCCGCTCGCGCGGAGCAGCTCGGCGGTCTCCTTGGGGTCGAACGCCTCCATGAGGATCAGCGTGCAGCCGGTCAGCAGGCTGGCGAACAGCCAGGTGATGCCGCCGATGTGGGTGAACGGGAACACCACGCGCGCTCGGTCCGCGGTCGCGTCGAGCCAGCGCTCGCCATGCCCTCGCGCGCGGCCATGATCGTGGCGTCGGTGTGGCGCGCGCCCTTGGGGTCGGCCGTGGTGCCCGACGTGTAGAAAGCCAGCGGACCGGTGCGTCGTCGGGCGTCGTCGGGCGGCGGCAGCGGCGGCGGCAGCGTCGACGGGTCGCCCTGGGGCAGGGCCCTGTCGGCGACGAGCACTCGCAGGCCGTTGTCGAGCGGCGACCGTCGCGGGCCATGCTCCTCGTAGTCGAAGCCGCGCCACGTACCGCGGCACGATGAGCAGCTTGCGCGCCGCCTGCCGGGTGACGAAGCCGACCTCGCGCTCGCGGTAGATCGGCAGCATCGGGTTCTGCACCGCGCCGAGCCGGGACAGCGCGCCGACGAGCACCATCGACTCGAACCACGTCGGGCAGCTGCCACGACACGACCGTGCCCTCGGCGACGCCGATGCGCGGCCAAGCCGGCGGCGGCGCGCTCGGCCTCGCCGACGAGCTCGGCGAACGTCAGCGTCCGCTCGTCCTCGTCGACGGCCAACTGCGCGTCGGGAGACGCCTCGGCGCGCCGCACGACGAGTTCCCACAGGTTCCTCGCTTCGAGCATCACCGGGTCCCTTCACCCACAAATCTGACGGACCGTCACAGTAGTGGCGGCCTGCACGGCGAATGTCCCGTCGATACTGTCCGCACCAGGAAACCTCGACTAGGAGGGGCAAACCATGGCCGACGGTCGACGTCCGAATCCTCCCGCCGTCTCGGGTCTCACCGTCTCGGACGGCCAGACTCCGTCGGGAGCCCCGGCGGGGTTCACCGACGGGCAGCTGAACGGAAACTTCGGCGTGCCGCGTATGGACGGCACGGGCATCCCCGGTGACGGGATCGTCGTGCGATCCAGCGACGGCCGCCAGTGGGACTGCATGGTCGACAGCGACGGCACTTGGCATGTCGAGCTCGGCGAACTCGACAACGGCCAGATCGACTTCGAGGTCCAGGCGCAGGACGTCAAGAGCGGCAACCTGTCCGACAGCACCGACCTCGGACTCAGCAACGAGACCTCGAACGCGGACCGGGCCTGGCAGCGGGAGGGCGCGGCGGACCGCATCAAGAAAGAGGGGTCTCAGTCCTACGGCCCCCAGGAGCCGAAGCCGACTCCGACACCGACCGGCGGCGGCGGAGGCGGCGGGCAGAAGCCCGACGATGCCGGCGGCGGCGAGAAGCCGCCGACCGGGGGGCGGGCAGGACGACGGCGCGATGGTCGAGCCCGTGGACCCGAAGCAGGAGGGTGGTGGATCGGCCGCCGGCGGGGCCGCGGGCGGTGGACCCGCCGAGGGCGCGCCGGGCTCGGGCGGCAGCGGCTTCGAGAAGGGGGAACGCGCCGCCTGCGCTCACGCCCCCTCCCACCGGCACCACGACCCGCGCCCGCTAGCCCGCCGCGCCAGCGCGGGCGCACCCCGTGGCCCTCACCGACGAGTTCCCGCTGTTCTCGGCGAGGCGCGGGCCCGGCCGCGGCGGCTTGGGATCGAGCAGGAGTACGCGGTGCTCGACGGTGGGCGCCTCCTCGACTTCAGCGCCCTCATCGGGTCGCTGCCGGTGCCGGGCCGCACCGTCCACCCGCTCGACCCGAACGTGTACCGGACCGCGACGGGCCTCGCGGTGCTCGCCGACGGCGAGGTCGCCGAGGTCGCATCCCCGCCGGTCGCGCTCGCCCCGGGCTTCGCCGGGGCTGTGGCCGGCTGGGCGGAACACGGCCGCCGGCTGCTCGCCGGCCTGCTGCCAACCGGTCTCCGCCTCGAAGGCGGCTCGACGCACCTGAGCGTCGAGATCGACGACGAAATCGGCGATCTCGTCGCGTTCCGTTACACGACCACCTACGCGCCGGCACTGATGCTCCTGCTCGACGGGCCCGACTCGCCGGGACTCCTGGTGCGGCCCCGGCCCGGCCGCACCGAGCTGTGTGGCGAGTACGCCGAGGACGACCATCTCCGCGCCGCGGCCGCCTTCGCCGCGGGAAGCGTGTTGGCCTGCGCAGCAGAACTGCGGGGCCACGCTGCGCCGGTGCCCCCGATCGACCTCGTCGTCGAACCCGGCCGGCGCCGCTGGGGTTGGTACGTCGACCGTGCCACGGCCGGCCTCGACCTTTACGCCGCGGGCCGCGCCGCCGGGCTCCCCCTCGCGGGCGGGGGCACCGTCACCGCGCAGCGCCATATGGAGCAGTGCTGGGCGGCGGCCCGCCGGGCGCTGGCCGGCCACGCCTCCCCTGCCGATCTCGCCACCACCGACGCGACCGTCGCCGGCCGGCTCCCGCTGCCGACCGAGACCTCCCGTTCTGTGGGCAACTTCTCCGGGACACGCCACCAAATTGCCCACAGAACGCCGGAGAGCGCAGTGGAGGGGCGCGTGCTCGACCCTCGCCACCGGCCGGGGTTCGACGTGGACGTGGCGATGGCTACGTGGGACTTCGCCGCCTTCTCCCTCAGCGCCGCGGGCCACGACACGGTGGCGTGTGTCCCGCACGGTTGGCTCGACCAGTTCCTCGACCACCTCGAGCGGGGAGCTCTCGACGATGTGCTACGGGCGTATCTGGCCGAGGCACCGGCGCAGCGGGTGCTCGCCCAAGCCGGACAGACCGCACAACCCGGCCTCTACGACACGGTGGCGCCGACCACTTCGCTGTTGCCGGCCGACCGCGTCGGGGTCGGCGTCGGAACCGTCGATCCGGTCCGTCCCGGCAAGGTCGTCGAAACGTCCACCACCATCGTCGAGGACGAGCCGCACCGCTCGCACTGGTGGTGGCCATGGCTCCCGGTAGTCGTGCTCATCCTGCTGATCACCAGCACGGTGCTCATCGTGAACCTCACCGGCGGCGGGCCGAGCACCAACACGGCGAGCGGGACGACGTCGAGCTCCCAACCGGTCACGGCCACCGGAACCTGTGGCGAGGGACTCGGGGGGGAGACCATCGACGTCGACGTCCTCAACCAGCCGTGCACGTACACCGAGACCCAGCTGACCGGCGGGAGCGATCCCTACGAGAGCTGCACGACGTCCCAATGCATCGACATGCCGGTCGCGATCCCGTTGGAGTACTCGGGTTCGTGCTCGTACGTAGACCACTTCCCGACCACGCCCACGGTCGATCCCGTGACCGGCGCCAGCGGACCGTCGCTCGTCGGCTTCGACGGGTGGACCAGCGCCCCGCCGGGCAGCGTCCTGCGCATCACGCTCGACGGTCCCGGCAACGAGTTCCACGGGGACGGCATGGTCGCGCCCAACGGCATGGTGGAAACCCTTGTCCCGATCGACAGCTTCGGACGCTGGACGGTCACCCAGTTCACGGTCCAGTCGTCCCCGGATGCAACCGTCGCGGGGACCGAGCTCGACGCCACGAACGCGACCACCGGGGCCGTCGTGGACGTCACCAATTCCGAAACCAGCTGCGACACCGCCTCGATCACGCAGCTCGCGGACCTGATCCAGCAGTTCCGCGCCGACGTCGGCCAGCTCGGTTCCGACACGATCTCCTTGCGCACGCTGCTGGCGGTGCTCGGCGACCCCGGCGCCGACGTGACCCTCCATACGGACCAAGTGGCCGCCGACCTGACGGGCCTCGCGGCCGACCTGAGCCCACCGGCGCCGCTCCACCTGCGCTGGATCCCGGGCAGCATGCCGACGGTCCACAGCGCCGCCGGCATCCCCAGCGTGGTGCCGGAAGACGAGACCCGGCTGCGGTACGCGGCGGCCACAATGGTCGACCCCACCGCGACGGGCACGACGGCGGAGTGGTTCGACAACACCGCGTTCCCGTGCGGTGCCGGCCAGGCCGCCCTCACGGTCTGCCCGGCGGCCTCCGCACCAGTGGCGGATGGCGGGTTCGTGGTGGTGGCGGCCACTCTCGACGGCCCGGTGCCGTTGGGCCACGACACGCACCTCTACTCGTACGGCTTCGCCTTCGACTCCGACCCCGCCGCCGGGCTGGTGCCAGCACCCGAGTTCCCGAACGACTTCTTCGCGGGCGCCGAGCGCTTCTACTCGGCCGACTACGACCCGGCCACCGGCTGGTCGCTCCGGACGGGGGCGGCCGATGCGAGCGGCACACACGACGTGGCGTCGTCGGCGCGCGTCCTGATCCGGAACGACGCGCTCGTGCTCCTCGTGCCGGCCGCGGAGCTTTCCGGGCCGAACCCCGCGTTCCGGGTCAGCACGTTCCGCCACGAGGGTGACCTCGGGGTCGGTGCGAACAACGTGTGGTCGGGCGACGTGCAGCCCGCGGTCGACGAGGGTTTCGCCCCGCCGTCGACCCGCCGGGTGACGGTCAACTCGCCCCCGGGCGCGCCGACCTCCTCGAGCACGACGACGACGACCACGACGCCCCTGCCCGTCGAGGACGCCGCTGCCTTCGTCGCCGCGCTGCAGACGGCACGCCGCGCAACGACACGGCGTTCCTCTTCGAACGGCTCCACCCTGCGGTGATCGAACGGTACGGGGAGGCGGTGTGCGGCCCGCACGTCGCCACCATCGGGGACCCGACGATCACCTACGTCGTGTCGGCGGTCAGTGCCCCCATGCCCTGGGACTGGACGACCGACGGGCTGACGCGGACGATCGACGGCGCCTACTTCGTCGACGCCACGGTGTCGGACGACGTGACCGCGCCGCTCGCGGTGACCCTTCACATCGTGCCGGTCAACGGCCTCCAGCGTTACTTCATCGACTGCGGCGACCCACTCCCCGGCGCTCCCTAGGCCTTCGGTTGCGAACCGAAGGTTCGCAAGCGAGCAAGTCGTGCCCGCCTGCCGCGGTCGACCGGCCAAGCCGGATCGACCGCAAGACGAGGGGGCCGGCGGAGCCGCCCCCCTCGTGCTCCCCTACAACGAGACGGCGCTAGACAGTCTGGGTGTCCCCTGAGCCCGAGCTGATCGAGTTTCGGCCCGAACTGGTCGACGTCGTGCTGGCCCGGATGGACAGGCTTGCCCGCACCACGCGGGCTGGATCAACCTCCGCCCCGGTGTCCCGCCGGACACCGCCGGTGACACGCGCACCGGGCTGTTCGGCGTCTTCTCGGGCCGTGGCCCCGATGTCCCGGTCTGCACCTGGACCCCGGGCGAGCGACGGCGGCGCGGCGTCGAGCCGGCCTCGGTCGGCATCCAGCACGGCACGGGTCCCAACGTGCTGAACCGCTTGCGCGACGCGGGGTGGGAGTTGCCCACCGGGTGGCGCCGCCTCCAGGACCACTCGCGGCGGGGCCTGGTCCTCGCGCTGGCCACCCGACGCGGCGCACCGGGAGGTGCTCGCGTGGCTCGTCGGGGCGGGGCGCGGCGCTCAGCCTTCTGCCCCTGACCGGCTCCTGGCTGGCGTCGGTGCACCTCGCTGCGTAGCTCTCTGACCACGGCCGTAACAGAAATGCAACAATTTGCGGTTGCGGGGTGTGACCAGCGGGTACCCCAGGCCCATGGCTGCCAACAAGACCACACGCTCGGCGCGATCCACGCGGGGTCCCCGAAGCCGCCCACCCGCCCTCCCGGTGCTCGACCTGCGGGCCCGCAAGCAGCACGCGACCAGGCAGGCCGTGACGACCGAAGTCCAGACGGTCGCGGCGCTCTCGGCCGAGGGGTACTTCTACCCGCCCGCCGCCCGCCGAGTCGTTTCGGGCTGAGCCTCGGCCACCTGTTTCGCCCAGCGGTAGTCGGGCTTGCCGACGGGTGACCGCACCACCTCGCCGACGACGACAAGCCCGCGGGCACCTTGTACACGGCAATCAGGGTCCGGCAGTGCGCTTGGAGCTCCTCGAGCGCGGTCCGACTCCCCTACCGCGAGGCTGCACAACCGCGGTGACACGCTGACCCCACCGGTCGTCGGCGACCCCGACGACCACCGCGTCGTACACCGCGGGATGCGCCTTGAGGGCCGACTCCACCTCTTCGGGAAACACCTTCTCGCCGCCGGTGTTGATGCATTGCGACCCGCGTCCGAGGATCTCGATACTCCCGTCCTCGAGCACGGTGGCCATGTCGCCGGTGAGAACCCACCGCTCGCCGCCGTGCTCCACGAAGGTCGCCGCCGTCTTCTCCGGGTCCTTGTGGTAGGCGAACGGGATGTGGCCGCGCCGGGCGACGCGGCCGACGGCACCGCCGCCCGGTTCGATCGGTTCGAGCGTCGTCTCGTCGAGCACCACGCTGTTCGGGTCCATCGGCGAGAAGCGGCTCCCGCCCAGATTGGTGGCCTGCGCGCGGGTCTCGGATGTGCCGTAGCCGTCGGCAACGAACACGTTCGGGAACAGCTCCTGGAGCGTGGCTTTCAACGACGGCGAAAGCGGGGCACCGCCCGAGCCGATGGTGACGAGTGAGCTGGAGTCGTACTCGTCGCGGTGCGCCACGTACTCGTCGGCATGCTCGCCGCGCTCGCGCTCGTCGGCGGCCTGCTCGGACTAAGCCCGCACGGCGGCCGGATACAGCAGTTCCTCGCGCCGACCACGGTTGAGCCGGTCGAAGGAATGGTTTTCGCCGGCGAGCGAGAGCTCGGTCCACTGCCCCCCGCCCCTGAGGAACGCGAGTCGGGGCTCTCGCCGCTCGCGCTCTCTGCCATCGCGACCACGGCCGGCCTTGCCGGGGTGGGGGTTGCCGGGTTCATGTACCTCGGCGCGTTCGACTGGCAACGACGCCGTGAGCGCGCAGGGCTCGCCTGGCGCGCCGCGCGGAATCGCCTCTACATCGATTCCTTCTACGAGTTCCTGTTCACCAGCGTCGGCAAGCTGGTCGCGGTCACACTCGCGTTCGTGGTCGACGCGAAATGGATCGACGGCGTCGTCAACAACGTCGGGCGCGGGATGACCCTGCTCTCGAGCACCGTGCGCAAGGTGCAGACCGGGCTCGTTCGAACCTATGCGCTCGGCGTGCTCGCCGGCACCGTGGTGCTCGTTGGGCTCCTCGTCGGGAGGACCCGCTGATGGGCATCCTCTCCTGGACGCTGTGGCTCCCGCTCGCCGGCGCCGCCATGCTCGCGTTCGTTCCCAGCGCGCGCCACGCTGCGATCCGGTGGTGGGCGCTCGCGGTGTCGATCGGCGGCTTCGGAACCTCGCTCGCGGTGCTCGCGCGATTCGACAAGTCGGACGCCGGCTTCCAGCTCGTCGAGCAGCACCAGTGGATCCGTGCGTTCGGGGCGAGTTACAAGATCGGCGTCGACGGCATCAGCCTATGGCTGGTCGTGCTCACCGCGTTCCTGTTCCCGATCTGCGTGCTCGCCTCGTGGAACGTGTCGCGCAACCCGAAGCTCTTCATGGGACTCTTGCTCGGCCTCGAGACCGCGATCCTCGGCGTGTTCCTGTCGATGGACCTGCTCCTCTTCTATGTGTTCTGGGAAGGGATGCTCGTCCCGATGTACTTCCTGATCGGCTACTGGGGGTACGAGCGTCGCGTCTACGCTGCGGTGAAGTTCTTCCTGTTCACGCTCTTCGGCGGCCTTGTGATGCTCGCCGGCATCATCGTCGTCGGGTTCCAGGCTAAGTCGGCGCTCGGCCGCGTGACGTTCGATTACGAACAGCTCTCGCAGGTGGCATTCTCCACCGGGATCCAGAAGTGGCTGTTCGTCGCGTTCTTCGCCGCATTCGCGATCAAGATCCCGCTGTTCCCGTTCCACACGTGGCTGCCCGACGCGCATACCGAGGCGCCGACGGCCGGCTCGATCATCCTGGCCGGCGTGCTGCTCAAGCTCGGTGGGTTCGGGTTCCTGCGGTATTCGCTGCCGCTGTTCCCCGACGCCGCGCGCGACGCCGTGCCGTGGGTCGTTGCACTGGCGCTGATAGGCATCGTGTACGGGGCGATCGTGTGCGCGATGCAGAAGGACCTCAAGCGCCTGATCGCGTACTCCTCGATCTCGCACCTCGGGTTCGTCGTGCTCGGCATCTTCGTGTTCACGATCCAGGGCTTGAGCGGCGGGACGTTCCAGATGATCTCGCACGGGTTGTCGACGGGTGCGCTGTTCCTCCTCGTCGGCATGCTCTACGAACGGCGGCATACGCGAGAGATCTCGGACTTCGGCGGGCTGGCCACGGCGGCCCCGGTCTACGCCGGACTGTTCCTCATCGTCGCGCTGTCGTCGCTAGGACTGCCGGGGCTGAACGGCTTCGTCGGGGAGTTCCTCGTGATCCTGGGGGCGTTCGCGCGGAACCGCGTTTGGGCGGTCATCGCGGCCACCGGCGTGATCTTCGCCGCGGTCTACCTCCTCTGGGCGTACCAGCGCGTGTTCCACGGACCGATCACGATCGAGGAGAACCGCCTTATCCCCGACGTCACGCCCCGCGAAGCCGTCGCGCTCGTGCCGCTCGTCGGTCTGATCATCTTGATGGGCGTGTGGCCCAAGCCGTTCCTCGAGCGGATGGAACCTTCGCTCGAGCGCGTCCGCGCGCGCGTCGTCCAGCAAGAGCCGGTCGCGTCGCTCGAAGACGCATCGCCCGGGAGCGGCGGCTGACCATGTTCGAGACGCCCGAGATCGCTTGGCGCGCTATCGCCCCGGAGCTCGCGCTCGTCGGCGGCGGCATCCTCACGCTGCTGATCGACGCCTTCCGGCCGCGCGTCCGGCGCGCGATCCTTGCGTTCTTCACGCTCGCGAGCGTCGGGCTGGCCGCTTGGTTCACCTTCGATCTCAAGGACACGCGCGACGTCGTCATGCAGGGGACGCTGGCCGTCGACGGCGTCGCGTTGTTCGGCAAGCTCATCTTGCTTGCCACCTGTGCGATGACGGTCGTCATCTCCTATCACTACCTGTCGCATCGCCGGATCCATCGCGGCGAGTATTACCCCCTCATCCTTTTCTGCACGGCCGGTATGACGTTGCTCGCCGCCGCGAACGACCTCTTGTTGGTCTTCCTCGCGCTCGAGCTGCTCTCGCTCTGCCTGTACGTCCTCGCCGGGTTCGCCCGGCGGGACGACGCCTCGCAGGAGAGCGCGCTGAAGTACTTCTTGCTGGGCGCGTTCTCGTCCGCTTTCCTCCTCTATGGGATCGCGCTGATCTACGGCGCCACAAACACGACGAACATATCTGCGATCTCGCAGGTCGCCGCAGCCGTGAACCCGCGTTTGATGTTTTTCGCGATGGGCCTGCTGGCGGTGGGCTTCGGGTTCAAGGTCGCCGCGGTTCCGTTCCACATGTGGACTCCCGACGTCTATCAGGGCGCGCCCACCTCGGTCACCGGCTTCATGGCCGCCGGCACCAAGGCGGCCGGCTTCATCGCGTTGTTGCGGGTCTTCCAGGTTGGCCTCGGGCCGCTGCAATGGGACTGGCGGCCGGTGCTCTGGATCGTCGCGGTCCTGACGATGACCGTCGGCGCCGTGGTGGCGATCACGCAGACCGATCTGAAGCGCCTGCTTGCCTATTCGTCGATCGCGCACGCCGGCTACGTCCTGATCGGCGTGATCGCCGCGAACCGTGACGGTACGGCCGGGGCGCTCTTCTATCTGCTCGTGTACGCGTTCATGACCCTCGGCGCGTTCGCCACGATCATCGCGAGCGCGCCGGGAGGCCGCGAGCGGCTCCATCTCAACGAATGGACCGGCCTCGGCCAGCGCCACCCGCTCTTCGCCGGGCTCATGACCTTGTTCCTGCTGTCGCTCGCCGGCATCCCGCCGACGGCGGGTTTCATGGGCAAGTTCTTCGTGTTCTCCGCTGCGGTCGAGGCTGGGGAGACCGGGCTCGTCGTGGTAGGCGTCATCACGAGCGCCATCGCGGCCTTCTTCTACCTCAAGGTGATCGTCGCGATGTGGCTCCAAGAACCCGCGCCCGGGAACGCCGGCCTCGGGCAGTCGACCGCGCTCACCATCGGCCTGGCCGTCGCGGCAGCGGTCACGGTCGCCGTCGGCGTCTGGCCTCAGGGCTTGATCCAACTGGCGCGCAACGCCGGGATCTTCACCGGCTAGCCTGCCGGAAGGATTGATCCCTCGATGATCTCTGCGCCAGAAGCACTCGGACGTCTGCGAGAGGGGAACCTGCGCTTCGTATCTGGCGTTCGGAGCCCAGAGACACTCACGAGCCAGACGCGCCGCAACGAATTGGCGGCAGGTCAGGAGCCGTTCGCCATCATCCTCGGATGTTCCGATTCGCGCGTGCCGGCCGAGATCGTCTTCGACCAGGGCCTCGGCGACCTGTTCGTGATCCGCGTTGCCGGCAACATCGTCGCGCCCTCCCAGGTCGGCAGCGTCGAGTTCGCCGCGGCGCGGTTCGGCACGCGGCTGGTGGTGGTGCTGGGACATTCGCAGTGCGGCGCCATTCTGGCGACGCTCGAAGAGCTTCAGCGGCCGACAGGAAGACCAGTCGCCGCAATCTGCGTTCGATCGTCGACCGCGTTCGGCCGTCGGTGGAAGCGTTGCTGGCGACCGAGCTCAGGCACGACCCGGATGCTCTGGTGCGGCACGCCGTTCGGGCCAACATCCGCGCCTCGGCAAACCATCTGCGACACGGATCGGAGATCCTCGAGCAGCTGATCCAGAGACGATGGGCTCCTCGTCGTCGGTGCCGAGTATTCGCTGGAGACCGGCGTCGTCGACTTCTTCGACGGCGTGCCGGGGGTGGGCTGAGGAACCAGGTCCTCCGTCGAGATGGGGGCACCTTTGCTCCGGTAGGGTGCGGTCATGCCCGAAGGCAACGATCCGACCGCCGTCGTCGACATCGACGTCCGCGCCGACCTGGACCTCGTCGAGCAGACGCTCCGGGAAGCCGTCGACTCCAGCGACTCCTTCGTGCGTGAAGCCGCCTCGCATCTGCTCGAGGCCGGCGGGAAGCGGTTCCGTCCCATGCTGGTGCTGCTGTGCGGCCACCTCGGCGACGCCAAGGATCCTCGGCTCATCCCGTGCGCGGCAGCCATCGAGTTGACCCATCTCGCCACGCTGTATCACGACGACGTGATCGACGAGGCGCTCGTGAGAAGGGGAGCGCCCAGCGCCAACGTCCGCTTCGACAACTCGGTTGCGATCCTGACCGGGGACTTCCTCTTCGCGCGCTCCTCCAGCCTTGCCGCCGAGCTCGGCACCTACGTCAGCCAGGTTCTCGCCGACACGATCGGGCTCCTGTGAGAAGGCCAGATCATGGAGACCAACCACGCCGGCACCGACCGTCAGACGGTCGAGCGTTATCTCGCGGTCGTCGAGCGCAAGACTGCCGCCCTCCTCGCGACGTCCTGCCGGCTGGGAGCGTGGCTCGCCGGCGTCCCCGAGGCGCAGGTAGAGGCGGTGACCGAGTTCGGCCGTGCCGTCGGCGTCGCGTTCCAGCTCTCCGATGACGTGCTCGACATCGCCGGGAACGAAGAGGAGTCGGGCAAGACACCGGGGACGGATATCCGCGAGGGCGTGTGGACGTTGCCGGTCCTCGAGACGCTCGCGGGACGGGTGCACGGCGGGGACGAGTGCTGGTGCTCGCCTTCGGGTCCCTGGTGGCGATGAGCCTGCCGCTCGGCGTGGCGCTGATCAGCCTCCTGATCGGCACCGGCGCCATCGGGATGCTCTCGGGCCATGTTGCGATCCCGGCGTCCGCGACCCTGGTCGGGTCGATGCTCGGTCTGGGCGTCGGCATCGACTACGCGCTGTTCGTGCTCGCCCGGCATCGGGAGAACATCGGGACAGAGGTCGGCGTGCACGATTCCGTGGGCCGCGCCAACGCGACGGCCGGTCTCTCGGTCCTCTTCGCGGGCAGCACGGTGGTCCTGGCGATCGCCGGCCTGCAGCTGGCAGGTGTCCCGATGATCGCGGCGATGGGCTGGACGTCCGCGCTGATGGTCGCGGTGACGATGCTCGCAGCCCTGACGCTGCTCCCCGCCCTGCTCGGCCTCGCTGGCAAGAGGATCGACAGCCTCCGGGTGGTCCGGTCCCGGCGCCGCGACCGGAGCCGGCCGACGTGGTCGGGCCGGTGGGCCAACCACGTCGCCGACCACCCCGTGCGCTACCTGGTCGCGGCTGTCGCACTGCTCGGCATCGTCGCGACGCCCGCGGCCGCGCTTCGGATCGGTTTCCCCGACGACGGGAACGTCGGCACCGAGAGCACCGTGCGCCGGTCCTACGACATGCTCGCCGAGGGCTTCGGTCCCGGCTTCAACGGTCCGCTCCAGGTCGTCGTCGACCTCGAGGGGTCGGTCGACGCCGACGAGTACGTCCAGACAGTGTCGCGCCAGCTCGAGAGCACCCCGGGCATCAGCTCGGTCACTCCGCCGGCCACCAGCCCGGACGGCGAGGTCGTCGTACTGACCGCCCTGCCCGACACCTCGCCGCAGTCCAAGGAGACTGCCGACCTCGTCGACACCCTCCGCAGCGACGTGCGGCCCATCGCCGACACCTACGGCGGTGCCGTGATGGTCACCGGCAACTCGGCCCTCCAGGCGGACCTGTCCAGCAAGCTGCAGTCGCGGATGCCCTTGTTCATCGCGGCCGTGCTGCTGCTGTCGCTGCTGGTCCTCATCCCGGTGTTCCGCTCGGTGTGGGTGCCGGTCAAGGCCGCCGCCCTCAACCTGGTCAGCATCGCGGCGTCGTACGGCGTCCTGGTGGCCATCTTCCAGTGGGGCTGGGGCGCCGAGCTGTTCGGCATCCACGAGACGATGCCGATCAACCCGCTGGCACCGATGCTGATGTTCGCGATCCTGTTCGGGCTGTCGATGGACTACGAGGTCTTCCTGCTCGGTCGGGTTCGCGAGGAGTACCGTCTGAGCCGCGATCCCCGGGCGAGTCTGATCGCCGGGGTGACCAGCACGGCGCCGGTCATCACCAGCGCGGCACTCATCATGATCAGCGTCTTCTACGCGTTCGTGCTGAGCCCGGACATCACCAGCAAGCTGTTCGGGATCGGTCTCGGCACCGCCGTGCTGCTCGACGTGACTCTTGTCCGGATGGTCCTGGTGCCCTCGGCGATGAGCCTGCTCGGCCACCGCGCCTGGCAGCTCCCGGCCTGGCTGGACCGGATCCTGCCCGACATCGACCTGGACGGTCACCGCGACTCGGGGCAACACCCCGGCGCCGCCACGACCAGCCCGGTCGCGAAGGCCGGTGCGCGATGACCAGCCTGGCCGAGTCCCGAACCGTCAAGGTGCCCGGGCAGCCCACGCATCACGACCCGAAGCGGACCCGGGAGCAGTCGGTCGCGCTCCTCGCTGTCACTGCGGTCGGCCTCGTGGTGATCCGTGCCTTTGACGACGCTGTGCTGCAGCCGACGGCTGGGATCGGGCACGGGGACCACCTGCTCCAGGCGGTTGCGTCGGTGGCGATCGGAACGGCCATGGGCGCGATCATCTGGCGCACCCGCCGGGCGCTCCGCTCGATGACGGCGCTGTTGGCCGGGGCCTGGGGCCTCGTCGGCAGCCTGGAGCTGTTCCTCGAGCGCGGTCCTCGCGCCGGCATCCAGGCGGACGACGTGGGCGGCATCCTGTCTCTCCTCGCCGGTGTGGGCCTGGTCGGCACCTTCTTCTACTTCGCCACGGTCTCGGTGAGTCGAGGCCGGAGGAAGGTCACTCGCGTACTGCGGCGGGGCGCGACGGCGATCGGCGTGGTCTTCGTCGCGTACTGGATCGCCCTGCCCGTGGGCGTCGGCTACATGGCGACGCACTACGCGGGTCAGGGGATCACGTCGGAGCCCGACCTCGGCGTGCCGAGCGAGCGAGTGGAGTTCACGTCCAGCGACGGCCTCCAGCTCACCGGCTGGTACGCCCCGACCCGCAACGGCGCCGTCGTGCTCATCCATCCCGGACGCTCGGGCCTCGACCAGGCCCGCATGCTCGCCGGCAACGGCTACGGCGTCCTGCTGATGAACCGGCGGGGCGAGGGCGACAGCGAGGGCGACACCAACCTGTTCGGCTGGTCGGACCCGAAGGACATCGCCGCTGCGGCCGCCTACCTGCGGAGCGAGCAGGGCATCTCCCCTGACGCGATCGGCGGGCTGGGCCTCTCGGTGGGCGGCGAGGTCATGCTGGAGCACGCAGCCCGGTCGGACGACCTGGCCGGCGTCGTGGTGGAGGGGATGGGCTCCCGCTCGATCAAGGAGAGCCTGGAGCTGTCGGGCGGCATCAGGATCGCCGAGCTCCTCACCGCGCCCCTCATCACCAGCAGCCTGGTCGTGCTCACGGACCAGGCGCCTCCGCCGAACCTCGTTGACGCCGCAGAAGGCCTTGCGCCTGCCCAGGCGTTCATCGTCTGGGGCGAGGACGGACAACCGGCCGAGAAGGTGCTCGGCCCGACCTATGTCGAGGCCGCGGGCGAGACGGCGACGTCGTGGGAGGTTCCGGACGCCGGGCACACCCGCGGCATCGACGCGGCCCCCGAGGAGTACGAGCGCCGCGTCATTGCCTTCTTCGACTCGACCCTGCTCCACGAGCAGTGAACCGCACCACCCACGAGCCACCTGCCACACCGGCGGGCCATTTGAAAGGAACACGCGCATGACCGCATCGCTCATCACCCGGCTGGCCGGCCCCGCAGCAATCGCAGCCGGCACCTTGATGGTCGGGGCCCAGCTCGTCCTCACGACGTTCGACATGACCGAGCACATCGAGACCTCGACCAATCCACTGTTCCAGGTCACCCAGGTCTTCTACCTGCTGGGCTTCTTCGCCCTGATGGTCTTCCTGTTCGCCACCTCGAGGCGGTTCGAGGAGAACGGCGGCAAGTTCGGCGTCTTCGCGACGTTCGCAGCGCTGGTCGGAACCATGGCCCTCGGTGGCGACATGTGGTTCGAGACCTTCGCCATCCCGTGGATCGCCGACGAGGTGCCGGGCGCCTTCGACACCGACCCGACCGTGGTCCTGGCACTCGGTGCCATCTCGAGCTACCTGCTCATGGCCATCGGGTGGGCGCTCTACGGCATCGCCAGCTACCGCGCCCGCATCTTCCCGAGGACCCTGTCCGTCGCGCTGGTGGTCGGTGGCCTCCTGGCCTTCAACGCGCTGCTGGCGCCGTTCGGCATCGCGCTCGGGCTGGCCGTCGGCGCGGTCGGCATCTGGGTGGTCAGGCGCACGAAGTCTGCCGTCCACGAGGTCACGCCTGTTCGCGAGCCTGTCTCGATCGGCTGATTCCACCCGGCTCGGGCAGGTCGGTGTGACGCCGACCTGCCGGACCCCGGACACCACTCGCACCCTGTCCCCTCTCCACCCGTCCTGAAAGGACGAAGCACATGTCCACTCTCACGCTGGCAGAGGTCTCTGCCGGACCCACCCCAGTGCGCGAGACGTACCGTCTCGCGCCGACACCACGGCCCGACGACCTCGACCTTCTGCTCGAGGAGGTCAGCCCCGGCCGGGCGGTCTTCAGCACCCACGTTCGACGGGCGCGCGGTGGCCTGGCCGACCACCCGGGAGTCACGCTCGCCGAGTTCGCCCTCGCCGCGGCCATCCAGTCGAAGCTGCCGGCGGGTGCTGCCTTCACCGTCGTCGAGCTCTCCCTGGGCATCGAGGCCGAGGTTCCGGCCAGAGGCCTGCTCCGGGCGACGGCCCACGCGCGGACGGTCGGTCGGCGTCGCGTGCTCGCCGAAGCCACCGTCAGCGGCCGGGGTGGCGACGTCGCCCTGCGGGCCAGCATGCTCGCCCGCGTCGACTCCCCATGACGGCGCGCCGACGGTCCCTAGGCTCGGGGGATGACCACGACCTACGGCGTGCTCGGTGTTGGCGCGCTCGCCTCAGCGATCGTCACCGGGTTGTGCGACGGAGTGGCGAACCCGCCCGCGATCGTGCTCTCGCCGCGCAACGCGGACGCGGCTGCCGATCTGGCTGCACGATTCGAATCCGTCTCGGTCGCGGCTGACAACCAGAGGGTGGTCGACGCAGCCGGGCTGGTGATCGTCACCCTCCGTCGCGCGCACGCCGACGTGCTCGGCCAGCTGACCTGGCGGCCCGACAAGGTCGTGGTGAGCGCGACCGCCGGGCTTCCCCTGGACAGGCTCGCGGGCCTGGTCGCACCTGCCGACCAGGTGGCTCGGGCGGTACCGATGCCAGCCGTCGCCACCCGCAGCAGCCGGACGCCGGTGCACCCGCCCCTTGCACCTGTCCTCGAGGTCTTCGAACGCCTCGGCGGGACGATGCCGATCGACGACGGTGACCAGTTCGAGGCGATCTTCACCGCGATGGGCACCGTGGCGCCGTTCTTCGAGTACCTGCGGATCCTCTCCGACTTCCTGGTGGGCCACGGCCTCCCGGCCCAGGACGCGCGGCAGGTGGTGGCCGCCACCTACACCGGTCTGCTCGAGCAGCTGACTGCTCACGAGAGCCCGGACTTCGCGGAGCTGGTCAAGGAGCATGCTCCGCCCGGCGGCGGCAACGAGCAGCTCACCACCCTGATGCGTGAGGCAGGCGCGTTCGACGCCATGACCCAAGCGGTCGAAGAAGTGCACCGGCGGCTCACCGGTGCCGGCTCGTGACCGCACCGGCGACGTACGGCGTCCTGGGAGTCGGCTCCATTGCTCGCGCCGTCGTCATCGGGCTGTGCGACTTCATCCCCGACCCACCCCGGATCGTGCTCTCGCCGCGCGGAGCGGCCGTCTCGGCAGAGCTCGCCGGCCGCTACCCGACCGTGTCCGTGGCCGCCGACAACCAGGCCGTCCTGGACGGCTCAGACCTGGTCCTGGTCTGCCTGCGCAAGGCAGACGCAGCGCTTCTCCGCGACCTGACCTGGCGACCTGAACAGGTCGTGGTGAGCGCCGTGGCCGGCATCGGCATCCCGCAGCTCACCGAGTGGGTGACACCGGCGACGCGGGTCTGCCGGTCGGTCCCGATGCCTCCGGTCGCGGACCGGGCCGGGCTCACCGCGGTGCACCCGCCGCTGGCGGAGGCGCGGACGCTGTTCGACCGGCTCGGCAGCACCCTCGAGGTGGCGGACGTCGTCGCCTACGAAGCCCTGTCCGCGACGTCAGCGACCTTGGCGGGCTTCTTCGAGTACCTCCGCACCCAGACCGACTGGCTCGAGACCCGGGGCATCGCCTCCGCAGACGCCCGTCGGTATGTCGCGGCGACGTTCGCCGGTGCCCTGACCTCGCTGAGGGCGGTCGACGCGCCCGACTTCGACGAGCTCGCCGCGGACTACGCCACCCCGGGCGGCGTCAACGAGCAGGTGGCCCGCGAGCTGCGCGAGCACGGCTCCTTCGACGTGCTGCGGGATGCCCTTGACCGGGCGCTCGGACGCCTGGCCACCTGAGCCGTCTGAGCTACCAGACCTGGCCGAGGATGATGAACGCGGCACCCGCGCCGGCAAGCGCGCCGCCGTAGCAGAGCATCGCGATCTGCCACTTCCACTTCAGCTGCAGACCGTCGTAGAGCGTGTAGCGGAACCGGTGGGCGGCGTGCACCAGCATGACCGTGAACATCCCGAGCAGCACCAGGAACGTCAACGGGTTCTGCAGGATCGCCAGCAGGTGGCTCTGGGACGGCGGGTCGATCCAGCCGAGCGGGAAGGCCAGCGCGAACAGGAACGTCAGCACCGGGAGGAACATCGCCGCGGTCACCCCGCCACCGCTGAACGTCATCCACACCAGGGGTTCGATGCGCCGCTTGGTCATCGGGTCACCAGCCACCACACGAACGCGGACACCACCGCGAGGCCGGCGTACTGAGCGCCGATGACGAGCGGCGCCGGGACCGGCTTGCCGCGGACCTGAAGCGCCATCGCCTGCGGAGTGACGCCGAACCAGGTCACCGTGTGCAGGACGATGAACGCGAACGCGACCAGGTTGATGACGACGATCACGGGGGATGCGGCCCAGTCCAGGAAGTCCTCGTATGCCGCTTCCCCTGGCTCACGGCCCGGATGAGCAGGAGCATGAAGAGCACGAACCAGGCCACGAACAGCGAGCTCAGCTCGCGCATCACGAACACGAAGTAGGTGCGCTTGCGCAGCCACCACCAGGTGGAGATCGGCCTCCGGTAGGTGAGGTCCTGACTCATCGCATGCCCCTGGGCAGGAGGAACGCCTTCACGTTCTCCTGGGCCGCCTTGAGCTTGTAGCGCTGGATGGCGCCGGCGGGATCCACGTGCTTGGGGCACACCCGCGTGCACTCACCGACGAAGGTGCACCCCCACACGCCCTCGTGCTCGATGAGTACGTCGAGGCGCTCGCGGGCGCCCTGGTCGCGCGAGTCGAGGTCGTAGCGCTCGGCCAGCGCGATCGCGGCCGGCCCGATGAAGGTCGGGTCGAGCCCGTAGACGGGGCAGGCCGAGTAGCAGAGCATGCAGTTGATGCACATGCTGAACTGCTTGTAGGCGTCCAGCTCGTCGGGTGTCTGGAGGTACTCCCCGTCGATCTCGGTCACGTCGTCGTCGCGAATGATCCACGGCTTGACCCGCGGGAGCTTCTCCATGAAGTCGGACATGTCGACGACCAGGTCGCGGGCGATGGGGAAGTTGGCCAGCGGCTCCACCTCGACGGGTCCGGGTGCGTAGTCGGTCAGGAACGCGCCACACGACAGCAGCGGGTCGCCGTTGACGTTCATGCCGCAGCTGCCACAGATCCCCATCCGGCACGACCAGCGGAAGGCGAGCGTCTGGTCGAGCTCGTCCTTGATGTAGTTGAGGCCGTCGAGGACCGTCCACTCCTTCCGAAGCGGGACTTCGTAGTCCTCGGTGCCGGGAGGCGTGTTCTTGTCAGGCCGCCACCTCGTCACCCTCAAGGTGATGCTGTCCGCCATCACTACCTCCCGTAGGTCCGCTCGCCCGGGGGCCAGCGGGTGATCGTCACCGGCAGCTCGGAGACCTGCGGTGAACCGTCCGGATCGCGCTCGACCATCTGGTGGGTGAGGAACCTCTCGTCGTCACGGGCCGGGAAGTCGGTCCGCTGGTGGGCGCCACGCGACTCCTCCCGCCGCAGGCCCGAGGCGAGCATGCACTCGGCGACGTCGAGCAGGTTGGCGAGCTCCAGCGCGGCGACCAGCTCGGTGTTGAAGCTGCGAGCCGTGTCCCAGATCCCTACCCTGAGCGCGCGTTCCTGGAGCTCCTTCAGCCGGTCGACTCCGGCGGCCATCTCGGGCCCGGTCCGGTAGATCCCGGCAGAGTCCTCCATCGTCGTCTGCATCTCGGTCCGGATGGGGGCGACCGCGTCGTCGCTCGGCGGCGTGCCGAGGAGCCGCTCGAGGCGGCGTACCTCGTCGGCCGCCTGGGCGGCGATGGAGGCAGGGGGAGGCCCGGCGCTCGCGGCGTAGGTCGCCGCCGCCTGGCCGGCGCGCGCGCCGAACACCAGGCACTCGGGCAGGGAGTTGGAGCCGAGCCGGTTGGCGCCGTTGATGCTCACGCACGCGGTCTCGCCCGCGGCGAACAGGCCGGCCAGGGACGTCGCGCCGTCGATGTCGGTGTGGACCCCGCCCATCATGTAGTGCACGACGGGGCGGACCGGGATCAGCTCGGTGACCGGGTCGATCCGTTCGTACTTGAGGCACAGCTCGCGCACGAACGGCAGCTTGGTGTCGATCAGCTTCGCACCGAGGTGGCGCAGGTCGAGGTGGACGATCGGCCCCCACTCCGAGTCGAGCGTGCGGCCCTTCTCGACCTCGTGGACGAACGCCTGCGAGAGCCGGTCGCGCGGACCCAGCTCCATGCTGCGCAGCGTCGGCTCTGGCGTGGGGGTGCCGAGGTCGTAGTCCTGGAGGTAGCGGTAGCCGTCCTTGTTGAGCAGCCAGCCGCCCTCGGCCCTTGTGGCCTCGGTGATGAGGATGCCGCTGAACGGGAGCCCGGTCGGGTGGTACTGGACGAACTCCATGTCCTTGAGCGGGGCACCGGCCCGGTAGGCGAGGGCCATCCCGTCGCCGGTGTTGATGGCGGCGTTGGTGGTGAACGGGAATACCTTGCCGCATCCGCCGGTGGCGAGCACGACGGCGCGAGCGGTGATCGCCTTGATCCGGCCGGTGTTCAGCTCCACGGCGACGACACCGTGCACCCGACCCTCGTCGACGAGCAGGCGGGTGACGAACCACTCGTCGTACCGCTTCAGCTTGGAGTACTTCAGGGAGGTCTGGAACAACGCGTGCAGCATGTGGAAGCCGGTCTTGTCGGCCGCGAACCAGGTGCGCATGTTCTTCATGCCGCCGAAGGCGCGCACCGCCACCCGGCCGTCAGGCTGCCTGCTCCACGGGCATCCCCAGTGCTCGAGCTGCAGGAGCTCGCGAGGTGCCTCGTTCACGAACGCCTCGATGGCGTCCTGGTCGCCCAGCCAGTCGCTCCCGGAGATCGTGTCGTAGATGTGCTCCTCGACGGTGTCGTCCGCCGCGATCACCCCGGCGGCGCCGCCCTCGGCCGACACCGTGTGGCTGCGCATGGGGTAGACCTTCGACACGACGGCCACGTCGAGTCCTGGCTCGGTCTCGGCTATTGCGATGGCGGCCCGCAGGCCGGCGGCGCCTCCGCCGACCAGGAGTACGTCGTGGTCGGCGACCACGGGGTCATCACTCACCCCTGAGCTCCTCGTCCACGAGCACTTTGCCGTGGTGGTCGACGATCTGCCGGTGGACGCTGCCGTCGTGGTACTCCTCGCGGTGGCTCTGGCAGCCGCAGTCGTACGTCACGTCTTCGGTCATCAGGCCCTGCTGATCCTCAGTCGTTGTTCGCTCACCGTCGTACAGGTTCCGGCACGGCGCGAGCGCTGCGTCGAAAGCGAGTGACAATGATCGTCACGGAGTACCTCCTCACAGGGTCGGAACTCCACCCTGCCCTTTCGGGCCCGGAGTTGGGAAGACCTGCTCGGTCGCGCGCAGCGCGTCGCCCGCCGCGGTGCGGGAGTAGACGACCTGCCGACCTTCGCGGCGGCGTACGACGAGACCGGTGCGGCGCAACACCGCGAGGTGGGTGCTGATGCCGCCGGCGCTCCACCCGGTACGCCGCGCGAGCGTTTGCGTGGACGCGGGCCGCTCCAGGGAGCGCAGCAACGCGGCGCGACGGCGGCCCACCAGCTCCTCGACAGCGCCCGTCGTGTCCTTGTCCCGCAGCCACAGGTCGCCGACGCCGGGCGGCTGGTAGGTCAGCGCCGGGTCCCAGGGCGGGTCGACCCGCGACCAGACGCTCCAGGCCAGCACGGACGGAATGAGCAGCAGCCCACGGCCGCCGAGGTCCACGTCGCGCGATGCCATCACGACGGGGGAAACGGTGAGGTCCCGACCGTCCCAGCTGACACTCGCGGCCAGGTCTGCGAATGCCGCCTCGCTTCCGACCGTGGCCAGGCGCCGTGCCCGCGCCGCGATCTCGCTCTCGAGGAACGCCGACATCCGCGGCCACCACGGCGCCAGCGCGGCCTGCCAGAACGACCGCGACTGGTCGACGAAGGCGGCGAGCGTCGCCGCGGGCTCCTCGACGAACGGACGCGCGTCGTTCGGAACGCCGTCGGGGTAGGCGCGCTGCACGTCCGACCGCACCAGGTCCGGGTCGGTGGCCGCGAGCCGGTCCAGCTCGTCCTCGATCCGCGGGTGCGGCACGACGGGTGGGGGAGCGTCGAAGTTCGGCCACATCGTGCGGCCGAGCGGGCTGGTCGCGTACACCAGGTCCAGGGGAAGCCCGGCCACCCGCGGCGCCACGTCTTCGATCCACGGCCGGTGCTCGGGGAACTGGTCGGGGAGACGGAGCACGTACGTCGCCGCGGCCAGCTCGATCAACGGCGAGATGGCGAACCGGGTGCGCAACAGGTCGTGGCGCCCGAAGCGGTATCGGATCCGCCGCTCACCAACAGCCATGGATTCAGACTATTCCGAATCAATTGGTTCAACGGTGGACCGGGGCTGCACTGGGAAGGTCAGCCACCCAAGGAGGAGCAGAGAGATGAGCAAGGTCGTGATGCACAACGTGGTCAGCGTCGACGGGTTCATCGCCGACGACAGCGACGACATCGGTCCGCTGTTCGACTGGTACTTCAACGGCGACCAGCCGCTTGCCGAGGGCAGCGGCTTCACCGTGTCGCAGGCCTCGGCCGACTACGTCCGGCCCCTGTGGGGCAGCATCGGCGCGATGGTGATCGGGCGCCGGTTGTTCGACCTGATGAACGGCTGGGACGGCCAGCCGCCGACCGGCGACCACGTCGTCGTGGTCTCGCACCGGCCGAAGCCCGACGGCTGGCACCCGGAGGCGCCGTACCACTTCGTCAGCGACGTCAGCGGCGCGGTGAAGAAGGCCGAGGAGCTGGCCGGCAACCGGGTCGTCGCGGTCGCGGCCGGCGATGTGGGCGGTCAGGCGCTGGCGGAGGGCCTGGTCGACGAGGTCGCGATGGACATGGTCCCCGTCGTGTTCGGCTCCGGTCGGCGCTACTTCGGGTCGGTCGACAGCAAGCACCTGCTGGAGGACCCGGACGTGCTCGTCCAGGGCGACCGGGTCCTGCACCTGCGCTACAAGGTGCGCCGCGGCTGAGCTACCGCTCGCAGGAGGCCTGCACCTGGGCGCGGAAGACGTGCCCGAAGTTCGGGTCGTTGAAGGACTCGAAGACCTGCGGCTCGCCCACGATCGTGCACGCGCCGTAGAAGCCGACGGACTGGGCCGTGTTCTGGGCGTCGTCGAGCGCGCTCCGGATCGCCACCTCCGCAGTCGGCCCACGGCCACCGCCGTCGAACAGCGGGCTGGCGGCCGCAGTCGGCGCCCCTTGCATCATGAGGGCGATGGATCCCGCCGCGACCGCGAAGCCGGCGAAGTGGTTCCAGCTGAGTTTCATCAGTCTTCCTTCCCGAGAGGATGCGCCTGCTCACCACACGGATGGGTGCTGGGTGCGGTTCACTCGAGGGGCCGGGCTTCACAGCCCGGCCCCCGAATGCCTGGGTCGGTCATGGTCGGTCAGGTCGTCGCCGGGCAGGGCGAGAGTCGGCGCCACGCAGCCCGAGGAGCTCCCTCACCTTGGGCCCCCCGGGCTGGACAGGCACTCCGTCGTCGGGGACCAGCTCCAGCGGGCCCAGGACGGCGTATCCGCTCCGCCGCACGGGCTCAGAGTAGGAGCAACCGGAGGATCGTTGCCCTGAACTGGAACACGTTCTAGTCTCGGGCGCATGAGCGGCAGTCCTGCGGACCTCGACGACCCGATGCGGGTCGGCACCCACAACGGACACCTCATGGTGGCCGCGCTCAAGCGGCACCGCGACAAGCCGGTGATCCACCTGGGCGAGACGACGCTCACCGGCGGGGAGGTCTCGCAGAGGATCAGCCAGTACGTCCAGGCCTTCGAGGCGCTCGACGCCGGCAGCGGTACGGCGGGCGCGCTGCTCGCGCTGAACCGGCCCGAGGTGCTGTTCATCCTCGGTGCCAGCCAGACCCAGGGCTACCGGCGCACGTCGCTGCACCCACTCGGCTCGCTCGACGATCACGCCTACGTCATCAACGACGCCGAGATCACGACGCTGATCGTCGACCCGGTCTTCGTCGAGCGCGCGGTCGGGCTGCTCGACAAGTGCCCCGGTCTCAAGCAGGTGCTCACCATCGGACCCGTGCCTGAGGCGATCGCGCACGTCGGCAAGGACCTCGTCGCGGAGGCCGGCAAGTACGACGCTCAGCCACTGGAGGCCGTCGTACTCGCGCCCGACCACATGACCTCGATCACCTACACCGGTGGAACGACGGGCAACCCCAAGGGCGTGATCGGGCTGACCCAGGCGTTCAGCACGATGACCCAGATCCAGCTCGCCGAGTGGGAGTGGCCGGAGAGCCCGCGGTTCCTGATGTGCACCCCGCTGTCGCACGCCGGCGCGGCGTTCTTCGCGCCGACCGTGATCAAGGGCGGCTCGCTCTACGTTCTGTCGACGTTCAACCCCGCCGAGGTGCTGGAGTTCATCGAGCGGGAGAAGATCACCGCGACGATGCTGGTCCCGTCGATGCTCTACGCGCTGATGGACCACCCGGACTCACACACCCGCGACCTCGGCAGCCTGGAGACCGTCTACTACGGCGCGAGTGCGATCAACCCGGTCCGGCTCAAGGAGGCGATCGACCGGTTCGGGCCGATCTTCGCGCAGTACTACGGCCAGTCCGAGGCCCCGATGGTGATCACCTACTTCGCCAAGGAGGACCACGTCACCGGTGGCGACGAGCGGCTCTCGAGCTGTGGCAAGCCGTCGGCGTTCCTCCGCACCGCACTGCTCGGCGAGGACGGCAACCCGGTGCCGCAGGGCGAGCCGGGGGAGATCTGCGTGGCGGGCCCGCTGCTGTGCGGTGGCTACTGGAAGCTGCCCGAGGCCACCGCCGAGACCTTCCGCGACGGCTGGATGCACACCGGCGACGTGGCCCGCGAGGACGAGGACGGCTTCTGGTACATCGTCGACCGGACCAAGGACATGATCGTCACCGGCGGCTTCAACGTGTTCCCTCGCGAGGTCGAGGACGTCGTCGCCCAGCACCCGGCGATCGCCCAGGTCGGCGTGATCGGTACGCCGGACGAGAAATGGGGCGAGGCGGTCACCGCCATCGTCGTGCTCCGCGAGGGCCACGCGCTCACCGACGACGTGATCCATGAGATCCAGGACATGGTCAAGGAGCGCAAGGGCTCGGTGCAGGCGCCCAAGCAGGTGATCGCGACCGAGGCGCTGCCGTTGACCGGGCTCGGGAAGCCGGACAAGAAGGCGCTGCGGGCTGCGTACTGGACCGGCGAGCGCTCCGTTGGATAGAGGCCGTGTTGGCTAGTCGGTACGCCGACCTCACCCGGGAGCAGCTCGCGACGCTGGTCCCGGAGCTGCTCCTGATCGGGCAGCTGATCGACCGCTCCGGGATGGCGTGGTGCATCTCGGCGTTCGGCCGCGAGGAGATGGCTCAGGTTGCCGTCGAGGAGTGGGCGTCGTCCTCGCCCGTCTACACGCGGCGGATGCAGTGTGCTCTGGGCTACGCCCCCTCGACGCAGGGCCACGGTGACGTCGTCACGATCTTCAAGGGGCTGCAGCTCGACATCGGGGCGCCGCCGCAGTTCATGGACTTCCGCTACACCGTCCACGACCCGTGGCACGGCGAGTTCCACCTCGATCACTGCGGCGCCCTGATGGACGTCGAGCCGATGGGGCCCGACTATGTGCGCTCGATGTGCCACGACATCGAGGACCCGACCTTCGACGCGACCGCGGTGGCCTCCAACCCGCGGGCCCAGGTCCGGCCGATCCACCGGCCGCCGCGCAGCGCCGAGGACATGACCGCCGACCGGCACCCGCACTGCGCGTGGACGGTGATCATCGACGAGTCGCACCCCGAGGTGGAGCCGATCCCTGCCCTGGCCACCGTCGGCGCATCCCGGGCGGCCGCGCTCGCGCTGGAGCCCATCGACCCGACGGACGAGGGCGCCTGCGACTACGCCGGACCGCTCGTCTCCGACCTGGACTTCGCGGCGTTCTCGCACTCCGCTCTGGTGCGCATCGCTGACGAGGTGTGCCTCCAGATGCACCTGCTCAACCAGGGCTTCCTCCTCGCCGTGCGCGCCCGGGCGACCTCGCCGGAGCAGTCCACGGAGATCGCGACCAGGCAGCTGGTCGGCATCGCCGGAGTGGCCGCCGAGCGGATCCATCGCGCGCTCGGCACCGATGCCCTCACCACGCTCTCCGTGCATCCGCTGCTCAACCCGGCGGCGTACGTCGACGCAGCCTTCTCGGACGTGGCGGTCACGGTCTCCCGCAGTGCCGCCCACGCGGACGGCGGCTGGATCACGCTGTGCGGCCCCGAGTCGGTGCGGCCGCTCCAGGCCGCGGTGCGTTGCGTCGACGCGCACCTCGACGTCGAGGTCACCGGCACCGACACCGACTGGACCGCGACCGTCGTACGTCGTGACGAGCCCGCGCCCGACTTCGACGAGGTCGCCGTGACCCGCATCAGCACCGGTGCGTCGTTCGCGTTCGAGCCGCGGCGGTCGCTGCCGATCACGCCGGTCTGAACGCGTTCAGGCTGCCTTCAGCGGTCGGCGCCGACCATCGGGACCCACACCCTTGGAGGCCGCCATGAACACCACCACCACGCTGGCCAGCAAGCTGGCCATCGCCGCCGTCAGCGTCGTGTCGTTCGGCGGCTCGGCCGCATGGGCGGCGCCGTCGGACCCGACCACCTGCGTGCAGATCCCGCAACCCGACACCGGCGGCCTCGAGGTCGCGCCCGACTCGGCGAGGGTCGACCTGTGCCTGCCGACCTTCTCCCACCCGACGCAGATCACCAATCCGCTCTTCCCGGTCTCGTCGCAGGAGTCGGTGCTCCTGGTGGGCCGGGTGGAAGGCCAGGCCTTCCGGACCGAAGTGACCCTGCTCGACCACACCCGGGTCATCCCCTGGGCCGGCATGCAGGTCGAGGTTGCGGTGTCGCAGTACGTCGCGTTCCTGGGCGGCCGCATCCACGAGGTCGCCTTCGACCTGTACGCCCAGGACGACGCCGGCAACGTCTGGTACTTCGGTGAGGACGTCTACAACTTCCTGGATGGCAGCATCGGCGACACGCACGGCACCTGGCTCGCCGGTGTCGACGGTCCCGCCGCGATGATCATGCCGGCCGACCCGCGGCCGGGGAACGTCTACCGGCCCGAGAACATCCCGGGCTTCGTCTTCGAAGAGGTGACCGTCAAGAGGACCGGCCAGCCGTTCCGAGGCCCGTTCGGCACCGAGTCCGGCGCGCTGGTGATCTCCGAGCTGCACATGGACGGAAGCCGGGAACGCAAGACGTTCGCGCCGGGGTACGGCGAGTTCTTCACCTCTGGTGGCGGCGACACCGAGGCGCTGGCGCTCGCGGTCCCCGCCGACGCGGCCGATGGCGCAATGCCCGCTGCGGTGCGGAAGCTCGGGAGAGCCGCGACCACAGCGTACGCCGCGGGGATGCACGGTGACGCGGCCGCGATCGACCGGGCAGCGAGGTCCGCCATGGTGGCGTGGCGGTCGCTGGGCCGGGGCGAGGTGCCGCGACTGCTACGCCCCTTGCTCGAACGCGCAGTGCTGCGGCTCGGCGCGGCCGAGGATCCCGAGGGCGCGGCTCAGGCGGCGATCGGCCTGGCCCGGCTGATGCAGGACCTGCGGCTGCTCCACCGGTCCGCGGACGCCGTCGACCTGCTCCGCCTCGACACCTGGCTCGCCCAGATGCTCCTCGACTTGCGACAGCACCGTGTCGAGGCCGGGCGCGGGGACTACTTCGCGATCGACTACGTCCGAGACCGGGTGCGTGCCTCCTTCGGCGAGAGACTCCGAGCCGAGGTGGACCTGGCGCTCGAGGAGCTGCTCGACGCGATCAACGAAGGCGACCCTGGATCGATCCGTGAGGCCGCGAGGGAGCTCCGGCACCTGATCCGGTAGGCACGGGGTACCTCGTCGGGCGTGAGGCTGCGCAACGGGGAACACGGCTACGGCCTGGTGACCAAGACACTGCACTGGCTGACGTTCTCGCTGATCGTCGGCCAGTTCCTCGTGGGCTACTCCATGTCGACCGAGAGCTCGGCGGCCGACGCCGCCGCCGACCGGGTGAAGGACTCCAAGGAGCAGTGCAAGGACAGGCCCGACGAGGATCAGTGCGAGGACGAGGTCGACCGGCGCGAGGACGCGCTCGACGACCAGGCAGATGATGACGCCCCGTCGGACCTGCACGTCGTCCTGGGGCTGTTCATCCTCGCTCTTGCGGCGGTCCGGGTGTTCTGGCGGTTTGCGGGATCACTGCCACCCTGGGCGCCGGCGTTGAGCCACGTCGAGCGCACGCTCGAGGGCTGGCTGGAGAAGGCCCTGATGCTGCTTCTGTTCGTCATCCCGATCAGCGGCCTCCTGCTCGTGACCCAGAACGACGACTGGGTGGCGTTGCACATCGGCGCGCACATCGCGTTCTTCGTCGTGGTGGGGTTGCACATCGCGCTCGTGCTCAAGCACACGATCATCCAGCGGGATCGACACCTGGCACGGATGCTTGAGCTGGGTCGTGGAGCTCGAAGAAGTCCTTCCGCCTGAACCGGAAGGTCTTGGCGACCAGGTTCGAAGGGAACGTCTGGACACGGGTGTTGTACGAGCGCACGTTGCCGTTGTAGAAGCGCCTGGCCGCCGCGATCCGGTCCTCGGTCAGCGTCAGCTGGCGCTGGAGCTGTAGGAAGTTCGAGCTCGCCTTGAGGTCGGGGTAGGCCTCGACCCGCGCCAGCACCGACTGCAGCGCCAGGGTGACGGAGTCCTCGAACCCCTCGCGGGCGTGCGGCCGGTCGTCCCGGTGCGCGGCAGCGGCCTCGCGGGCACGGACCAGCTGCTCGAGCACCTCCCGCTCGTGGGTGGCGTACCCCTGCACGGTCTCGACCAGGTTCGGGATCAGGTCGTGCCGGCGGGACAGCTCCACGTCGATGTCGCCCCACGACTCGTCCGCGAGCGTGCGCTGCCGGACGAACCGGTTGTAGCTCACGATCACGCTGATCACGAGCAGTCCGACGATGCCGATGAGGCACCAGACGAGCGGGGTCATCCCTGTCCCTTGAGGCGCAGCCAGACGAACTCCGGCACCCGGTCGGTGATGCCGTCCATGACCTCGATCGTGGCGTCGATCTGCCCAGGTGTCCGCTGCCCGTGAGCGATCATCAGCATCGAGTCCTGCTCGAACCGCCAGCCGACCTGCCGGTGCTCGAGGAGGTACTCCATCATCTGCGGGTGCAGCACGTCCGAGGCGAACCTCCTGTCCGGGCAGCCCACGGTGAACGACCGGTTGAACTCCTCCGACTCGAGGTCGATGTCGTTGCCGGTGAGCCGGCCGACGAACCGCTCGAGGAAGTTCTCCGGGTCAACGCTCAGCGGCGGCATGTGGATGCCCATCGAGAGCCCCAGCACCGAGAACCGGTGCACCTGGGTCGTGGTCTGCTTCCCGTTGGTGGACCGGGTCTTGTACTCGTAGTCGAAGGACACCAGGTCGCGGCCTTCGTGGCTGCCGTACAGCACGTTGTACGCGCGCCGCCCGAAGCCGAGCCCGAACGGCGGACCGCTGAACCGGTCGACCAGCAGCGGCTGGTCCGCCTCGAACCGCCAGCCCCGCCCGGCGGCGTACGCCGCCATGGCCTCGCGCCGCCTCTTCGCGGCGAGGTAGCTGAAGACGACGACTGCGACGGCGAGCGCCAGGAACGCGGCGAAGATCAGTACGACGCCGGAAGCCACGCCGACAAGTATGGGGTGGCTGACCGTCGGTGGTTGAGGAAGGCGCGCTAGCGCCTGTCTCGAAACCCCGTCATCTGCCCTTGAAGACAGCGGGCCGCTTCTCGCTGAACGCGCGCGGCCCCTCCTTCGCGTCCTCCGACGCGAACACCGCGGCTCCCACCCGGGCGTCGTCGGCCCAGCAGTCGTCCTCGTGCTTGCCCTCGGAGTCGCGCATGGTCCTGAGGATCGCCTGGACGGCGAGCGGTCCGTTGGCGGCGACCAGGTCGGCGATCTCGTGCGCCTTGGCCAGCGCCTGCCCGTCCGGCACGACGTAGCCGATCAGGCCGAGCTCCTTGGCCTCGGGCGCCAGGATGTGCCGGCCGGTCAGCAGCAGGTCGGCCGCGACCGTGTAGGGGATCTGCCTCGGGAGCCGCACTGCGGAACCGCCCATCGGGTATAGGCTCCACCTCGCCTCGGAGACGCCGAACTTGGCCGACTCGCCGGCCACCCGGATGTCGGTGCCCTGGAGGATCTCGGTGCCGCCCGCGATCGCCGGCCCCTCGACGGCGGCGATGAGGGGCTTGGTGAGTCGGAACCCCTTGAGCAGCGACTTGATCACCGAGGGGTCGAACTCACCGGACTCGAACCGGTCCGTCGGCGGCCGCGAGTTCATCGCCTTGAGGTCCGCGCCGGCGCAGAAGTAGCCGCCGGCGCCGGTCAGGATGCAGACCCGGATCTCCGCGTCGTCGTTCACCCGGTCCCAGGCGTCGGACATGATCGCGAGCATCTCGCCGGAAAGGGCGTTGCGCGCCTCGGGCCGGTTCATCGTGACGACGAGCTTGTGGCCGTCCTGCTCGACGAGGCAGTGCCGCCCCGTGCCGACATCGTCGCTGGTCACACGGGGGATCGTAGACCGAAACGAGAACGTGTTCTAGTCTTGCGCTCGTGGCGCTGAACATCGCAGACCTCTTCGAGCACGCCGTCGACGTCGTCCCGGACAACCCGGCACTGAAGGTCGGAGACCGGGTCGCGACGTACGCCGACCTGGAGCGGGACAGCAACAAGCTGGCGCACTTCCTGGCCTCTCGCGGGGTCAAGCCGGGCGACCACGTCGCGATCTACTCGAAGAACTCGATCGAGCACGTCGTTGCGGTCCTGGCGACCGTGAAGCTGCGAGCGACGACCATCAACGTCAACTACCGCTACGTCGAGGGCGAGCTGGACTACCTCTTCGACAACGCCGATGTCGTGGCACTGCTCTTCGAGCGGACCTACGCCGACCTGGTCGCCAAATGCGCCCCCAAGCACGCCAAGCTGCAGACGTTCGTGGCGCTGCCCGATGTGACCGACCCGGACAACTCCGATGACATCTCGTCCTTCGGCGGCGTGACGCTGGACGAGGCCTGCGACGGCCAGATCGGAGAGCGCGACTTCGGAGAGCGCAGTCCTGACGACATCCACATCATCTACACCGGCGGCACCACCGGCTTCCCCAAGGGCGTGATGTGGCGCCACGAGGACTTCTGGCGGGTGCTCGGCGGCGGCATCGACTTCTACACCGGTGAGCCGATGGAGGAGTTCGCGCAGTCGAAGCAGGCGACCGAGCCGCGGATGACGACTTTCCCGCTGAGCCCGCTCATGCACGGCGGCGCGCAGGCCGGCCTGCTGATGCACCTGTTCGCGGGTCACCTGACGGTGCTGGAACCGAAGTTCGACCCGCAGCTGACGTGGGAGATCATCGAACGCGACAAGGTGCAGCTGATCTTCATGACCGGCGACGCCATGGCGCGCCCGCTGATCGAGGAGTTCGAGCGCAAGGCGGCCACCGGCACGCCGTACGACGTCTCCAGCCTGTTCCTCATCTCCAGCAGCGCCGCGATCTTCAGCCCGGACGTGAAGAAGCGCTGGATCGCGGTCTTCCCGGACGCGATCTTCACCGACTCGGTCGGAGCGACCGAGACCGGTTTCCACGGGATGGGCATGCAGGACAAGGAGCAGATCTCCACCGACGGCCCGGTCGTCGGCATCGGCCCCGGCACCGTGGTCCTCGACGACGACGGTCGGGTGCTCGACCCGGCGACCGACGTCGGCGTGACCGGCCGGCTGGCCCGTGGTGGCCACGTCCCGGTCGGCTACTACAAGGACCCCGAGAAGTCCGCCAAGACGTTCCTGGAGATCGGTGGTGAGCGCTTCTCGGTCCCCGGCGACATGGCCCGGATCGAGGAGGGCAACCGGATCACGCTGCTCGGCCGCGGCTCCAACTGCGTCAACACCGGCGGGGAGAAGGTCTACCCGGAGGAGGTGGAGATGGCCATCAAGGCGCACCCGGCCGTCTACGACTGCCTCGTGGTCGGGATTCCGGACGAGAAGTACGGCCAGTCCGTCGCCGCCGTGGTCGAGCTGCGCGAGGGGACGACGCTCGAGCTCGAGGAGCTTCGCGAGTTCCTGCGCGCGCACCTGTCCGGCTACAAGCTCCCGCGGTCGCTGACCGTCGTGCCCCAGATCCCGCGCAACGCCACAGGCAAGGCGCAGTATGTCGCCGCGAAGGAGATGGCCCTTGCGCACGTCACTGTGTGACGAGTTCGGGATCGACTACCCGATCTTCGCGTTCACGCCCTCCGAGCATGTCGCGGCGGCCGTGTCGCGCGCCGGCGGGCTGGGCGTGCTCGGCTGCGTGCGGTTCAACGACACCGAGGAGCTCGAGCGGGTCCTGACCTGGCTGGACGACAACACCGACGGCAAGCCCTACGGCGTCGACATCGTCATGCCCATGAAGATCCCGACCGAGGGCACCTCGGTCGACCTCGGGGCGATGATCCCCGAGGAGCACAGGAAGTTCGTCGACGAGACGCTGCTCAAGCTCGGCGTGCCGCCGCTGCCGGAGGGCGAGGGCCGGGAGGGAGTCCTCGGCTGGCTGCACTCGGTGGCGCGGTCGCATCTCGACGTCGCGCTGAAGCACCGCCCGGTGCTGATCGCAAACGCTCTGGGCTCGCCGCCGGCTGACGTGATCGAGAAGTGCCACGAGCACGGCATCAAGGTGGCCGCCCTCGCCGGCGCCGCCAAGCACGCGCTCTCGCACGTCCAGAACGGCGTCGACATCATCGTCGCCCAGGGCTACGAGGCCGGCGGCCACACCGGCGAGGTTGCCTCGATGGTGCTCACACCCGACATCGTGGACGCCGTCGGCCCCGGCGTACCCGTCCTCGGCGCCGGCGGCATCGGCTCCGGCCGCCAGGTCGCAGCGTCACTCGCACTGGGCGCCCAAGGTGTGTGGACCGGCTCGATCTGGCTGGGCACCGAGGAGTACCGCAACCTGGCCAGCAACAAGGGCTGGGAGACGGCGTTCACGCGAGCCACGTCGTCCGACACCGTCCGCACCCGGATCTACACCGGCAAGCCGGCCCGCCTGCTCAAGACCAAGTGGACCGAGGCCTGGGCCGAGGCGGACGCCCCCGATCCACTGCCGATGCCGCTGCAGAACCTCCTCGTCGCCGAGGCGCACAACCGCATCAACGCCTCGCACGACCCCGACGTGATCTCGATGCCGGTCGGCCAGATCGTCGGCCGGATGAACGAGGTCCGCCCGGTGGCTGACGTCATCGCGAGCCTGATCGCCGAGTACGACGAGGCCGTCGCCCGGCTGGAGACCTACCGCAAGTGAGACTCAGCTGACCGTCACGTCGTCGATGCACATGATGTTGCCCTCGCTGTCCGTGAACCAGGCGGCGCGACCCATCTGCGGGATCGTGGCGATGTCGCCGTCCCAGGTGATGTCGGGCATGTCGTAGTGCTCGAACGTGACGCCCTTGTCCTTCAGCTCGCGCACCTCGCCGTCGATGTCCGCGACGTGCCACTGGGCGATCGTGTGGCCGGCCTGGCCGGCGAACTCCGTCTCGTAGAGGAAGAACGACGTCCCTCCTTTGGTCGTGTAGACGAGGCCGCCGTCGCCCTCCTGCACCGGAGTGAGACCGAGCTTGTCGGCGTAGAAGCTCCGGGCTCGGCCGAGGTCTGCGGCTGGGACGTTAGCGGTCACCGTGCTGTCGTTTAGCATCTGGGCTCCTCGGGGTCGGGGAGTGCCCGAGCCGCTCCTTTCGCAAGGTAGCCCGTCGGAATCGACCGACGCCAGAGGTCGGGAGCAGAATCGGCCCATGATGGAGTTCGACGCTGATGCGGCGAGACGGGTCGAGGCGGCGTACACCACTCCCGACATCGTTGCCCAGCGTGATCGCGTGCGTGCCGCGCTGGCTCTGGAGCCGGGCGAGCAGGTGCTCGACGTCGGCGTGGGGCCGGGCTTCCTGGCCGCCGAGATGGCGGCCGAGGTGGGTCTCGACGGACGGGTGTGCGGCATCGACACCAGCGGGGCGATGCTTGAGGTGGCCGCACGTCGCGACCCCGGTGTGCACGCGGCGACGCTGGAGCTCGAGCTGGGCGGTGTCGAGCAGATCCCCTACGCCGACGAGTCGTTCGACGCCGTGGTGACCACCCAGGTGCTCGAGTACGTCCCCGATGTCGAAGGAGCACTTGCAGAGATGCGTCGGGTGTTGAGGCCCGGTGGACGCCTCCTCGTCCTGGACACCGACTGGGACTCGCTGGTGTGGCACGCGCCCGACGCGGAGCTGATGGCACGGGTGCTGGTCGCGTGGGAGGAGCACCTCGCCGACCCCCACCTCCCTCGCAGCCTTGGCCGATCTCTGCGAGAGGGCGGGTTCGAGGGCGGACCGCCCACTGTGCTGCCGCTTCTCAACGTGGGCGACCCGCACGACGGATTCAGCGGCTTCCTCCTCGGCCTGGTCGCCACCTTCGTCGTCGACCGGAACGGGCTCACCCACGAGGAGGTGGAGGCCTGGGCGGAGTCGATGCGGGCACTGGGAGAGGACTGGTTCTTCAGCCTCAACCGGTACGTGTTCCTGGCGCACCGCCCTTGACGCGGTAGCGGAGGTGGGTGGCCTCGGGGGTGTCGATGACCTTGACCACCTCGAGCTCGAGCTCGCGGGGCAGAACGTCGAACAGCCGGCGGCCGCGGCCGAGCAGCACCGGGACCTGCGCGAGCTGGAGCTCGTCCAGCACGCCCTCGGCCAGCGCCTGCTGCGCGGTGTAGCCGCCCTGCACGTGGACGTGCCGGTCTCCGGCAGCGGCCTTCGCCTGCTCCATGGCGCTGGCGATCCCGTCGGTCACGTAGTGGACGTTGGGATAGCTCCATCGAGCGGCCGGACCCGGCGGGCGGTGGCTCGGCACGAAGATCGGCACGCCTCCGTTCAGCTCTCCACCCCAGTGGTCCATCAGCTCCGCCGTACGCCGACCGGTCACGACCGCTCCGCCGGCTCCCATCTCGTCCATCACCTCCCGGGCCGGGCCGGTGAGCTCGGCGAACTCGCCGCCGGGTGCGAACCACTCGTGCAGCCGGTTGCCGTCGGGGCCGCCGAGGAAGTCGTCCTCCGCGGCGATGTAGCCGTCTGCCGAGACGGACATGAACAGGATGCTCGTGGACATCGGGTGCTCCTCCAGGTCGGTCTCTCAACCGCGGTACGGCGTCAGCCGAGGCCACCAGCCCGGCACCGCCTTGCGGTATCGCTCGTACGACTCCCCGAACTGTTCCACGAGCCGAGGCTCCTCGTAGCCCTTGACGAAGCCCACCACAGCGAGCAGGAAGACGGCGAGCCACCCCACAACGCCCCAGCTCCGAAACAGCAACGCCTGACCCGCGATCACCCACGCGACGCCGACGTACATCGGGTTGCGCACGAAGCGATAGAGCCCGCCCACGACGAGCGTCTGCGTCGGTGCGAGCGGTGCCGGAGTGCCACGCCCCTCGGTCACGAAACGCACGAAACAGACGACGACCACCACACCTCCGGCCACGATGAGGGCGACTCCGGCGACGTCCGCGGGTCCGAGCCCGCCCACCGGGCGGTCCCAGCGAGTGATCAGCCACGGTGCGAGGACCGCGTTGCCGCCGGGCGCGAGCACGAAGAAGATCGTCGTGTAGAGCGCCGCTCGGACCATGCCGTCATTGTGCGGGCACGCCTCAGTGGCCGGTGACGACTCCCCGAACGTCGACCGGGCGAACTACTGAACGATCGCGAACATGAATGACGCCGCCACGCTCAGCGCAGGGTGCAACGACGGTGATCGTTCATACGTTCGGCGGGCAGCGCCGGTGCCCCACACGCAGCCCGCTCGATCGGCATCCCTCGCCCTGGCGCGACTGAGCCCCACCACCCGCGCCGCGCCCGAACCCTGGGCCGACCGCTCTGCACGTTGGGTCCACAGACGGCTTGCAGGAACTCGGATGACCTCACTGCAACGGAGGCCTACCGTCGCTGCATGGAGGTTCGCTTCACGAAGGTCGACGACAAGCGGTACGCCGTGGCCATCCAGCGCCGCCTCGGCCCGCCCTTGGTGCCGCGGTTCGGGCCCGGCCACGACCTGGACATGCGGCGCGAGGTGCTCACGATCGCGGGCACCAGTGTGGCGCCGGCGATCGCCCTCCTGTTCGGCATGCTCCTCATGGGGTCCGAGCAACGACACAACACGATCACGCCCACGCTGCTGATCACTCCCAACCGGCGGCGCGTCTTCCTGGTGAAGGGCATCGTTGCCGCCGTGGTCGGGATCGTTGCGGCAGTGCTGGCCAACCTGGTCGCTCTGGCAAGCGCAACGATCACTCTCAGATCTGTCGGCTCCCCATCGGTGCTCGACTCAGCAGACATGGCCAGGATCGCGGCCGTCTCGATCGGCATCTCGATGCTGTACGGCGTCGTCGGGACCGGCTTCGCCACGCTCATCCGCAACCCGACGACGGCCGTGATGACAGTCCTCGGCGGCCTCTACCTCCTCGACCCGGTCAGCAGCCTGCTGATCCCAGCCCGGTTCCTTCCTGGGGGCGCCACGGAGGTCATCGCCCTCAGCACGGTCTCCCCACCGACAGCATCTCCGTTGGTTGCGGTCGCAGTCCTCTTGGCCTATGCCGCCGCGGTCGTCGGTGCCGGCCTGGGGGTCGGGTTGAAGCGAGACCTCACCTGAGCCGCCGGTTCCAGGTCGAACAGGTCGGCACACCACCGAGCTTCATGATCTGAAGTCTTGTCGCAAGATCGCGCCGGCCGATCAGGGGCTTGGCCACCGCGTGTATGCCGTGCCGCGCTCGTCGCGCACCCACAGCACTCCGTCACCCGCGGTGGCGCCCTGGGCGATCAGGTCGCGCTTGAGCACCTTGTTGGTCGCGGTCGAGGGGAGCGAGGGGGCGATCCGGACGTAGCGGGGCCAGCCCTTGGTGGGCAGGTCGGGCTGGCTCGCGAGGAAGGCGGAGAGCTCGGCCGGCGTCAGTCTGGCGTCGTCCTGGAGCACGATCGCCGACATCACTTGGTCGCCCACGGCGTTGTGGTCGAGATCGTCCGGGACGGCGTACACCGCGGCCAGCGCCACCGCGGGGAGCCGCTGGATGATCCGCTCGATCGGGGCGGCGGCGAGGTTCTCGCCGTCCACGCGCATCCAGTCGGCGGTGCGACCGGCCAGGTAGATCCAGCCGTCGGCGTCGCGGTAGGCGAGGTCGCCGGACCAGTACATGCCGTGCCGCATCCGCTCGTCGTTCGCGGCCGGGTCGTTGTAGTAGCCCTGGAAGTAGCCCGCACCCTCGGTGTTGACCAGCTCGCCGATGGCCTCGTCGGGGTTGAGCAACGCGCCGTGCGCATCGAACTCGGCGACCGCGCACTCGGTGAGGGTCTCGGAGTCGTAGATGGCCACCGCGCCGACGCCCTGACCGATCGAGCCGCGCGGGGTGCCGGGAGCGCGGGTGATGATGATCGCGAGCTCCGTGGAGCCGAAGCCGTCCATGACGTCGCTGTCGAAGCGACGGGCGAACTCCTCGATGTCGCGGTCACTGGCTTCGTTGCCGAAGGCGACGCGCAACGGGTTGTCGGCGTCGTCGGGCTGCTCGGACGTGGCCAGGATGTAGGCCAGCGGCTTGCCGACGTAGTTCATGTACGTCGCGCCGTAGCGACGTACGTCGGAGAGGAACCGGGTCGCCGAGAACCGCGCCGGCACCATCGCCGCGCCCGACCCGAGGGCCACCGCCCAGCCGGCGACCACGGCGTTGGAGTGGAACAGCGGCATCGCGATGTAGCACACGTCGTCAGCAGTGACCGAGAACCGCTCGACCAGGTTGAGCCCCGAGAACAGCACCATCAGGTGCGCCACCTGGACCGCCTTCGGGTCGCCGCTGGTGCCCGACGTGAAGATCATCATCAGGGTGTCCATCGCGCCGACCTCGCGATAGGGCGACAGCGGAGCCGCCTTCGCCAGCCGCGCTGCCCAGTCAGGCGAAGTCACGTCGATCACCGTGACGCCGGCGACGTCGAGCCCCTCGAGCAGCGGCAGGTGCTCCTCGTCGGTGAGCAGGAACTGGCAGTCCGCGCGTCGTACGTCGGCAAGAAGGCCGCCCCCGCGACGAGTGGTGTTGATGCCGCACAGCACGTAGCCGCCGAGCCCCGCGGCGGCCATCGCCCGCAGCATCTCGGGCGTGTTGCCCAGCAGCGTCCCGACATGGAGCGGCCGTGCCGGGTCGTGCGCGGCCACCAGCACGGACGCCTCCGCAGCCGCCTCGGCGAGATGCTCGCGCCAGGTCCAGGTGCGGTCGCCGTACTTCAGCCCGACGTGGTCGTCGCCTGCGCGCTCCCGAAGGAGCTGTTGGACGGTTTCGGCCACGTCGTCTGTCTCAGGCCGGTTCGGTCGCGAGGGTCCGGCCGATGTGCAGCGCCTGCTCGGTGGCTCCGCCGTGCAGGAACTCGTAGCGCTTGGCCGAGGTGAAGAAGCGGTGCACCTCGCCGTCGAGATCGATCCCGACGCCGCCGTGCACGTGCACTGTCGTGTGCGCGATGCGATGACCGGCATCGGCCGCCCACAGCTTCGCGATCGCGACCTCGGTGTCCGCCGGTAGCCCCTCCTCGAGCCGCCAGGCGGCCTGCCAGAGGGTGAGCCGCTGCCCCAGGGTGTCGATGTAGCCGTCGGCCAGCCGCTGCGAGACCGCCTGGAAGGTCCCGATCGGACGCCCGAACTGCTCCCGCGTCTTCGCGTACGACGCGGTGAGGGCCAGCGCCCCTTCGCAGATCCCCAGCTGCTCCGCCGAGCCGGCCACCAGCAGCAGGTGCCGGAGCCGCCGGTCTACCGAGCCGTCGGCGGGGCCGACCAGGCGGTCGGTGGCCAGCGCCACGTCGTCGAGGTCGACCCGGGCCACCGCGTCGCGGTCGGAGAACGTCTGCTCGGTCACGGTCACGCCGGAGTCGCCCGGCAGCACGACGAAGACGCCCACGCCTGACGAGGTCTGGGCCGGCACCAGGAAGACGTCGGCGTAGGGACCCGCCTGCACGACCGCCTTGCTGCCGGTCAACGTGTAGCCGTCGCCGGCCTGCGCGGCCGTCGTGGTCGGCCGCCCGGGTGCGAAGTCGCGCTCCTCCGCCACCGCCGCGGTCAGGACGTTCGCTCCCGACGCAGCGCCGGGCAGCCACTCCTGCTTCTGAGCGTCGCTGCCGTGCTCCGCGAGCAGCCGGGCCGCGGGGCCGTGCGCGGCCAGGGGGACCGGCGCGACCGTTCGCCCGATCTCGACCAGGACCCGGCACAGCTCGACCAGGCCGAGCCCGGCGCCGTCGTACTCCTCGGGGAGCGCGAGCCCGAGCAGCCCGACCGAGCCCAGCTCGGCCCACAGCTCCCGGTCGAAGCGCGAACCATCGGCCTCGACGGCCTTCATCCGCTCATTCGTGGCCCGGTCAGTCAGGATCTTCGCGGCCAGCTCGGCGGCCTCGTCCTGCTCGGGGGTGAAGGTGAAGTCCATGGTGGTTACCTCCCAGAATCTAACGCTGCGCCGCGGGCAGACCGAGCCCGACGTAGCCGATGATGTCGCGCTGGATCTCGTTGGTACCGCCGCCGAACGTCATGACCAGCGCGCTGCGGTAGAAGCGCTCGATCCGGCCGGCCAGCACCGCGCCGTCGGAGGCGCCGGTGAGGCCGGCGTTCGGCCCGATCACCTCCATGAGGGAGCGGTAGACCTCGGTGGCCAGCTCGGACCCGTAGATCTTGGTCGCCGACGCCTCGGCGGGGGAGAGCGCCGTCTTCTGGTCGGCGTCGGAGGCCAGCTTCCAGTTGATCAGCGTGAGCGCCTGGATCTTGGCGTGCGCGCGGCCCAGCGCGATCTGGACCCACTCGGTGTCGATCACGCGCGAACCGTCGGGATTCTTGGTCTGCTGGGCCCACTCGCGGACCAGCTTGAGGGACATCGTCAGCGGCGCCGACGAGGTGAGCGACACCCGCTCGTGGTTGAGCTGGTTGGTGATCAGCGGCCAGCCGCCGTTCAGCTCACCGACCAGGTTGGCAGCCGGCACGCGCACGTCCTCGTAGTAGGTCGCGCTGGTCGACACGCCCGCGACGGTGTGCACCGGCGTGTAGGAGAACCCCTCGACGTCGGTCGGCACCAGGATCATCGAGAGCCCCTTGTGGCGCGGCAGGTCGGGGTCGGTGCGGCAGGCCAGCCAGATCCAGTCGGCGTACTGGATCAGCGACGTCCACATCTTCTGGCCGTTGATGACCCACTCGTCGCCCTCGCGCACCGCCCTGGTCTTCAGCGACGCGAGGTCGGTGCCTGAGCCCGGCTCGGAGTAGCCGATCGAGAAGTGCAGGTCGCCGGCGAGGATCTTCGGGAGGAAGAAGGCCTTCTGCTCGTCGGTGCCGTAGCGCATGATCGTCGGCCCGACCGTGTTGAGCGTCAGGTAGGGGATCGGTACGCCGAAGTCGGCCGCCACGTCGGTGAAGATCAGCTGGTCGACCATGGAGCGGTCCTGGCCGCCGTACTCCGTCGGCCAGCCGATCCCGAGCCAGCCGTCGGCGCCGAGCTGCTTGATCACGGCCTTGTAGGCGCCCGCCTCGCCGAACTCCCCTTGGACGTGTTGGCCCGACACCGAAGCCAGCCCGGCTCTGACCTCCGGCGTGACGAGCGCAGCGAAGTAGCCTTGGAGCTCCTCCTTGAGGGCGACCTGCTCGGGATCGAGGGCGATGCGCATGGCGCAAAACTATAACGTGTTCTAGTCTGGAGTCCATGGAGACGAACACCAGGATGCTGGACCACGGCACTCCGCCGGAGCGGTTCGCGCGGGGGTGGCACTGCCTGGGGCTGGCCGACTCCTTCCGCGACGGGAAGCCGCACCGGATCGAGGCGTTCGGCGGCCAGCTGGTCGTGTGGGAGGACACCCAGCGCAACCTCAACGTCCTCGACGGCTACTGCCGGCACATGGGCGGCGACCTGACCCAGGGCACGGTCAAGGGCGACGAGATCGCCTGCCCGTTCCACGACTGGCGCTGGGGCGGCGACGGCAAGTGCAAGCAGATCCCCTACGCGCGGCGGGTGCCGCTGCGGGCCCGGACCCAGAAGTACCCGGCCGTCATCCGCAACGACCAGCTGCTGGTCTGGCACGACGTCGAGGGTTCCGAGCCGGACCTGGACATCCTGCCGCCAGTGCTGCCCGGGCTCGAGGACGGGCTCTACACCGACTGGACCTGGGAGGTCGTGCCGATCACCGACTCCCACTGCCGCGAGCTGATCGACAACGTCGTGGACATGGCGCACTTCTACTACGTGCACTTCTCGTTCCCGACGAGCTTCCGCAACGTCTTCGAGGGCACCCAGGCGACCCAGTTCATGGAGTCGAAGGGCCGGCCGGACAAGGCGGGCGGCTACGGAAGCCCCGACCTGTTCCTCAAGTCCGAGGCGACGTACTTCGGACCGGCGTACATGATCAACTGGCTCGACGTCGACTACAAGGGCTTCCAGACCGAGGTCATCCTGATCAACTGCCACATCCCGACCGGCCCCGACTCGTTCACGCTGCAGTACGGCATCACCGTCAAGCGGCCAGACGGCATCGACGACGACATGGCTGCGTACATCTCCAAGAAGTACGCCCAGATGTTCGGCGAGGGCTTCCTCCAGGACGTGCACATCTGGAAGAACAAGGTGCCCGTCCAGAACCCGCTGCTGTGCGAGGAGGACGGCCCGGTCTACCAGCTCCGTCGCTGGTACGAGCAGTACTACGTGGACAAGGCCGACATCGTCCCGGAGATGGTGGACCGGTTCGAGTTCGAGGTCGACACCACCAAGGCGAACGAGTACTGGCAGGAGGAGGTCGCCGAGAACCTCCGGCTGCGGGCCGAGGTGGAGGCGGACGCCTAGGCCATGACTCCCAAGTCCTGGCGGCGCCGGACGCCGCCCAGATCACACGCTGGCGGCGTTGCCGACGCTTCGAAGACGCCCAGTCTGCGCGCGCGCCGGCGCCTGGCCAGCGCGCGCCTGGACGACGCCGGCATCCACCACTACTTGGGAGACATGGCCTGATGCCCTCGTTCGTCCCGACCAGCGCGGACACGCTGGAGGACCAGCGTCTCTACACGAGCGCGCGGCTGGTCGAGGTCGCCTGCCTCGACTGCCTCGCGCGGGTGGGCGTCAAGAAGAACAGCGACCACCACACGTCGATCCAGTGGACCACCGAGGCCCGCGCGCACTGCCCGGAGCTCAACCGGCGGGTCGGCGGCCGCGACTTCCAGCCGGCCTGCGCGCGGCTGGTGGCCAGCATCGAGGAGGCCGCCCGGGACGGCCGAGTCCCGATCGGCGCCGAGGACGGCTACTGAGGTGCCCCGCTAGATGGGCGAGTCGTCGTACGACCTCCGCGTGGTGGGGGTCGTGGAGGAGACCACGGACGCGCACTCGGTGTCGTTCGCGGTACCCGACGGCGCCGAGGCCGAGTTCGACTACAAGCCCGGCCAGTTCCTGACCCTGGCGGTGCCCAGCGACCTGACCGGGGTCGCGGCGCGCTGCTACTCCCTCTCGTCCTCGCCTCATGACGGGGGTCCGCTCACGGTGACGGTCAAGCGGACCGTCGACGGCTACGCGTCCAACTGGGTCTGCGACAACCTGCGCGAGGGGTCGACGATCCGGTCGCTGCCACCGTCGGGGATCTTCACGCCGGCTTCGCTGGATGCCGACCTGCTGCTGTTCGCGGGCGGCAGCGGGATCACGCCGATCATGTCGATCACGCGCACGGCGATCGCCCACGGCAGCGGCAAGATCATGCTCTTCTACGCCAACGCAGACGAGCAGTCGGTTATCTTCGGCTCGGAGCTGGCGGCGCTGGCCGCCGAGCACCCCCACCGGCTGGTCGTCGTCCACTGGCTGGTGTCGGTCCAGGGGCTGCCCACGCAGGAGCAGATGAAGGCTTTCACCGAGCCGTTCACCACGTACGACGCGTTCGTGTGCGGCCCGGCGCCGTTCATGAAGCTGACCATCGCGGCGCTGCGGGAGCTGGAGTTCCCGCGCGAGCGGCGGCACCAGGAGAAGTTCATCTCGCTGGGCGGGAACCCGTTCGGCGACCAGGAGGAGCAGGCCAAGGCCGAGCACGAGCTCGAGGAAGCCGACTCCGATGAAGCCTTCACCGACGGCGCGCCGCCGCCTCCGGTGGACCACGGCAACGTCCGGCTCGAGGTCGAGCTCGACGGCGAGACCTACTCCTACGACGACTGGGCGCCGACCACCAAGCTGCTCGAGCACCTGGAGTCGAAAGGTGTGAGGGCGCCGTACTCCTGCCGCGAGGGCGAGTGCTCGGCGTGCGCGGTCCGGCTGCTCGAGGGCGAGGTGAAGATGCTCAACAACGACGTGCTGGAAGAGGAGGACCTGGCCGAGGGCATCCGGCTGGCGTGCCAGTCGCTCCCCGTCACCGACGTGGTGCGGGCGACGTACCACTGAGAGAGGTCGCCGGCGGCCGCCACCGGTCCCACCGGGCGCCGATGACCATCGCCAGCCCGGCGATGACGCCGCCCATGATCGAGTCGATCAGGTAGTGCTCGGCGGAGTAGATCAGCGTCAACGACATCGCCACCGGGTAGAGCAGCAGCAGCCATCGCCACCAGCCCTTGAGTCGGCTGATCGCGTAGAACGCGATGAGGTAGGTGAAGCCGCAGTGCAGGGACGGCATCGCGGCCGTCTTGTTGGGCAGCCCGCCGAAGACGATGGTGGTGCGTTCGATGCCGAGGTCGTGGAAGCCGCGGCTGGAGATGCGGGACAGCGGCGGCAGCAAGCCGTCCTGGGCGGCCATCCACGGCGGCCGCATGGGGAACAGGATGTAGCCCGCGAGCGCGAGGTAGCTGATCGTCACGTAGCGGCGGATCCACTTGAGGAACTCTCCGCGGTCCCGAAGCCAGAGCACGCCGGCGATGGTGAGTCCGGCCAGGAAGTGTGAGGCGTACGTCGCGCTCGCGGCCACGTCGTACCACCGCACCGGGCCGCGCGGGTCGCACGGGTCGCCGCAGTAGCGGTGTTGCAGGCTGACCGTCGGGACGACGTCGCCGCCCCAGAGCTGGGCCAGCCACTCGTCGGCGTGGATCGGCCACACCTCGTACGGCGTGAAGCCGAGGTCGTCGGTGACCCCGCGCACCAGCCCGTAGACCGCGAGGGCCAGCAGCCACGGCCACCAGTCCTTCGGGAACTGCCAGGACCAGTCGAGCCGCCAGCAGATCGCGAGCAGCCAGAGCCAGAGCGCGACACCGATCGGGTCGTTGGGGATGCCGACCAACCAGCACCAGAGAAGCAGCGCGACGGCGTACGCCGTCACCGCCAGGATGCGCCTCAAGAGTGCCGCCGGTAGATGGTGAACTTGCCGGCGGTGTCCACCTCGTCGTAGTCGGCGTCGAGCACCTGTTGCGCCTTGGTGAAGTCGAGCTCCCAGTCGTCGAGCGACCGCCTGGCGACGATCACCCAGGTCGGCCGCCTGTCGCTCTCGAGCAGCCCGTCCAGGGTGGCCAGGTCTGCGTCGCGAACCCGGGCGGGCAGGCTCCAGAGGTAGAGGTACGACGCGTCGAGGTGCGCGTCGTGGACGACGTTGGCGGCGCCGAGCACCACGACGGCGCTGTCGCCTCGCTGTGCGTTGTCGTCGAGGTAGGCGATCGCCTCCTCCTCCGGCCGGTCGATCGGGTGCACCCCGACCCAGCCGAGTGCGGCGACGGTGGAGATGCCGGCGAGCGCCAAGGAGCCGCCGATGCTCCTCGTGACAGGTGCCGGTCGTTGCGCGAACGACGCGGCGAAGAGCACTGCTCCGGGCACCAGCCCCAGCAGGTAGTGCAGCCAGTAGCTGCCGCCCAGGAACGCGACGAGCAGCTCGAAGGTGAGCAGGGTGTACGCCGCCACCCGCAGGTCCGGTGCTGTCCACGGCCCCTGCCGTGAGGGAGCGCCGCGGCCCTTCCAGGCGAACGCGGCGACCACGAGCGGTACGCCGCTCGCGGCCAGCGCCCCCACCAGCTTGACCAGCCGCTCGGGTGAGTTGCCACTGTCGCCGGCCAGCTCTCGCGCCGCGTCGAGGCGGAAGGTCACGACCGCGTCCCAGAGGTCGGCGGGCACGGTGCCGCGGGCCCATGCGGCCGCGACCACGACGGCGGTGGTGATGAGGGCGCCGGCCAGCATCCCGGGGAACTTCTTGCGGGCCGCACCGCTGGTGAACAGCAGCACGACGGCCACCACGAACACGTCGACCAGGCTCTGCTTGACCAGCGCCCCCATCGCCCCGGCCACGCCCGCTGCGAGGCTGAGCAGGAACCCCCTGACCTGGTGGCGGCTCGCCGCGGCCGCGACGTACGACAGGATCCCGACGACCAGGAACGGCAGCCCGAGCAGCTCGCCGTTGACCACCGTGCTGCCGAACAACGGCGTGGCGACGCACACGGCTGCCGTACCGGCGGTGAGCAGGGGAGCGGACCGCCGCTCCGGCGCGGCGATCCGACCGAGGACGCCGGACAGCACCACCGTCAGGACCGCTGCGAGCGCGCCGAGCAGCCGCAGCGGCACGGCCCCGCCCAGCGCGTTGGCGGCCTGGAAGATCGCGATCAGCACCGGCGGCCGGTCCACCCAGAAGTCGCCGTACAGGCTGCTGCCCTCACCCCACTGCCCGCCGACGATCAGGTAGCCGGCCTCGTCGGGGCTCAGCGACCGACCGACGAACGGCAGCCAGCCCAGGCAGACTGCTGTGGCCATCGCGATGACCCAGCTCTTGGGCGCGGTCCCGATCCGACGCCGCCAGGGCGAGGCGGGAGCGTCGGGCACGGGCCGAAGGCTACCGAGTGCTGTTCACGGCCACGGCCACGGCTTCGGCGAGCGCGTCGTACGCCGCGTCGACGTCGCCCGCCCGCGTCGGCAGTCTGATCGCACCTTGCCGCCGAGAAGCCAACGCGGCGAGCCGGGCGGCGTACTGGTCGAGGTGATCCGGGGCCGCTTCGGTGACCAGCGCATGCACCGCCTCCAACCACGGCTCGTCGGCCCGCCGGGACCAGAACCGCTCGGCCACGTCCTCCGCCTCGAGAAACACCTCCACGAACTTCCCGCCAGCATCGACGGCCGCGGACTCGAATCGCGCGAGCTCGCCTTCGTCCGCGACCAGCTGCGCGAGCACGACCGAGCCGCCGTCGGCGACGTACGCCGAGAGCATCGCCAGAGCGACCGGCCGGATGCGCGCGCCCGTCTCCACGAACTGGTCGCGCCATCCCGACACCCACGTGCGGAGGGCATCCGGGTCCAAGAGCAGGGTGCCTGGGTGGGCCTCTGCCCATCGCCCTGCCAGCGTCGACTTGCCCACGCCCGGAGCGCCGTTCAGGTGCAGGACGAGAGGTGCCGACGGTGGAGGCTTGGACATGCCCCGGACAGTACGTCGCGACGCCGTCGACCTCTTGACGACGGGAATGTCGGTGGTCTGGCTGCGGTCCGCAGTGTTGCCACTGCTCGCCCACCGCTGGTCGAGCCTGTCGAGACCACCGCAGCGAAGGCACCTGCTCGCCCACCGCCGATCGCCGATCGCTGGTCGAGCCCGTTGAGATCGCCCCGAGAAGTTTTCAAAAATAGTTTCCAGACCCCTGTGGACTAAGCCCTTTCGGGGCCTTCGATGTCGGTGGTCACCCCTAGCATTTCCTTCATGAACGACGACCTGTCCGACCTCGACGCAGCTGGCTTGCTGGCTGCCGCGTCGGGGGCGGTGCGGGCTCGTCGTCTGGCCGAGGTGCGGGAGCTGGAGGTGCTCGCGGCGTGGGCCGCGGTGCATTCCGGTGCACCGACTGATCGGTGGGACCGGCTGGTCCAGGTCGGTGGTGAGGGCACCCCGCCGGTGCTGGAGCTGTGCCTGGGGGAGATCGCGCTGGCTCGTGGGACCGGGGTGATGGCGACCCAGCACGCGATCGCCGACACCCTGGACCTGATCCACCGGCTCCCGGCGACCTGGCAGCGGTGTGTTTCCGGTGAGGTGGACGTGTTCGTCGCCCGGCGGGTGGCGAAGCTGTCTAGGCACCTGCCCGTCGATCGGGTCGGGGTGGTGGACCGGGCGGTGGCTCGGGTGATCGGCCGGGAGTCCGCCGGCCGGGTGCTCGCGGTCGCGGAGGCCAAGATCATCGAGGCCGACCCCGCCCTGCACGAGGAACGGGTCGAGGCCGAACGGCGCCGGCGGTATGTGTCCTCGGGCCGGACCGACGAGTACGGGCTGCGCACCGTGATCGCCCGGGTCGAGGCCGGCGACGCGGTCTGGGTCGAGGCCACGGTCGCCAGGGTCGCGGAGATCATCGCGCCCAGGTTCCCCGACGCCGGTCCGGACGAGGTCCGGTCCATCGCGTTCGGGTGGCTGGCCCGCCCCGCCGAGCTCCTGGCCCTGCTGCTCGAACACCGCGACCCCCAAGAAGAACTCGACCTGGACGAGGACGACACGCCCAGCCGGGCGACCGCGTTCCCGGCCGACCTGCTCGACGCCCTCCGCGCCGCCGACCTGTCCCCGCTGGCACCCAAAGCTGTGCTGTATGTCCACCTCCACCAGGCCGCCCTCCACGGCGCCGGCGGGATCGCCCGGGTCGAAGGGCTCGGCCCGGTCACGCTCACCTCGTTGCAGGCGCTGCTGGCGCGGACCCAGCTCACCGTCAAACCGGTCATCGACCTCTCGGACCGGGTCCGCAGCACCGCCTATGAGCACCCCGAATCGTTGAAGGAACGCGTCCACCTGACCACCAACGGGGACTACTGGCCGTTTGCCACCTCCACCGCCAGGAACCTCGACTACGACCACCCCATCCCCTACGACGCTGATCAGGACATCCGGGGCGGACCACCCGCCCAGACCGGCACCCACAACTCCGGCCCCCTCGGCCGAAGACATCACCGCTACAAATCCCACGCCGGCTACCGCGCCCGACAATGCGGCGCCGGAAGGTACGTCTGGCTGACCCCCAACGGCCTCGGCTACCTCATCGATGCCGGAGGCACCCGCCGGATCAGCCGCAAACACGCCCAGATGATCCTCGACGCCCCACCCGGCGTCGACATCTACCCGGTGTTTTAGGGCGGTCCGTCAGTTACCGGCCAAGAAGGTCGGTCCAGGCGGGGGCGGGAATGACTCGTTCGGCTCGGTGAGCTTGTGACAGCGCACGCAGCCGACCCACCGTTGGCCATGTTCATCGTGCTGCGGTCCCCACCTGTGCAATCCCAAGCGGCACCTGAGCGGCTTCCGCGCCATTGCGCCAGCCTCCTCGCAGTCACGTAGCCCCACAAGAGACCAGACCTGAGAGACACCCGTCGGGTCGGTGCACGAGCGCTCCACCTGGGCCCCATGGTTGCCGCCGACTCCGTGCCACCGCTGCGGTTTCTGCGGATGATCGACCTGCTCGGCCACCCCAATTCAGCACACACGCCGTCCGCGTCCAGGCACTCCAGAACCGCACCTGCGGCGCTGACTGACGCCAATCGCGGCAGCAGGCGACGATGATGACCATGGGCGTGGGTGGACGGCGAAGCTGGCTGCTGGTGGCCGCAACCATGCTCATCCTGGTTGGCCTCGTCATCGGCTTCAAGCCCGTCCCCGGCATCGCGGACAGCGAGAGTTTCCATTGCGGCTCGCCGTTCCACTACGACAACTCCGAGGGATACAAAGGATTCGAAGGATTCGCGGATTGCGACCGCAATCGGCGACATCGACTCCCTTTGGCGCTCGGCGCGATTGGCCTGGGTCTAGGTGTCGTCGCACTCTCCGCTCGCCATGGTCGACGCCGCCTCGACCCCGGTCAGATCTGACAGGCCTCGCGGGGCGGGGCGAGCGCGGCAGATGCTTGAACTCATCACGGGCCCTTTCAAGCTGCCCGGTCAGCTCCGCTTCGCCAGTCCTGATCCTCGTCCGCAGCTCAGCGCGCAGCTTCGTCACGCTTCCGAAGACTTTGAGTGGCCCCTGCGCCGACCTACCAGCCCCGCTCGCGCCACTCGCCCAGGTGTGGGCGTTCGGCGCCGAGGGTCGAGTCGTTGCCGTGGCCGGGGTAGAACCACGTGTCGTCGGGGAGCTGGTCGAAGATCTTGGTGGACACCTCGTCGATGAGCTGGGCGAAGGCGTCCGAGTCGCCGAAGGTGTTGCCGACCCCGCCCGGGAACAACGAGTCGCCGGTGAAGAGGTGCGGGTGGCCGCCCTCGGAAGCCGAGTCGTCGTAGAGCAGTGCGATCGAGCCGGGAGTGTGGCCGGCGAGCGCGATCACCTGAAGGGTGCATTCGCCCACGGGAACCGTGTCGCCCTGGACCACCTCGAGCGCGATCGGGACACCGGTCTGCTCGGTGATGGCGGCGGCGTCCGGGACGCCGGCGACGGTGGCGGCCGAGGTCGCGCCGACGACGTCGGCCAGGGCGCGGTGGTGGTCCCAGTGCTGGTGGGTGGTCAGCACGTGGGTCAGCCCGGCGTCGCCGATCAGGGGGAGCAGGGTCGCCGAGGCGTCGGCCGCGTCGATCAGGACCTGTTCGCCGGTGTGCTTGCAGGTGAGCAGGTAGCAGTTGTTCGACATCTTCTCGTCGACCGCCACCTTGGTGATCGTGAGTGCGTCGAGCTGGCGGGTGTCCGGCGGTCCGCCCGCCTTGACCTCTCCGGTGTAGCTCACCACGGCTCCATCCTCGGCACGCGGCCGTCGTCGCTGGTCAGTCCGTCGCCGATTCCCCGGCCCGTCGTCCACCATGCCAGAGCGCTGCCGACGCCAGACACCGTGGGCCCGCCGGTCCCGAACTCCCACGAGCGGTCGAGGTCGGTGGCGTGGGCCACGAACGGCTCGCCGGCGTGCTCCGCGCCGGAGCGGGAGTCCAGGAGCAGTACGACGAACTCGGGCGGCCAGTCTGCCGCGGTGTAGTCGAGCGCCAGGTCGGCGTGGTGGATCTCGACCTCACGGGTCCGCATCACGCCGACGTCGCGGGCCGGGAAGGCCCGCCCGCCCGGCGTCCGATCGATCGTGTGCCCGGCCAGGTTGTCCGCGAGCTCCTCCACCCACTCGCCGATCACCGTCGTCGAGGCCAGGAACCTGTCGCGCAGCGCCGACGGCGACGCGGTCG
>CAWGTG010000006.1:0-106137 GCA_963825455.1 uncultured Actinomycetota bacterium | reverse complement strand
CTGCCATTTCAAGGGCCTGCTCAGCCAGTAGCCTCAGGGTGTGGCGGCCCGCAACCAGGCGCTCGAGCAGCAGGAGGTCCGCTTCTGCCGCGCCGACGACGGCGTGCGTCTGGCTTGGGCCCGGCACGGCTCCGGCCCGCCGTTGCTGATCGTCTCGTGCTGGCTCAGCCAGCTGCAGCACGACTGGATGAGCCCCGTGTGGCGCCACTTCCTGGACGACCTCGGCGAGATCGCCACGGTGGTGCGGTACGACGAGCGCGGTTTCGGACTGTCCGAGTGGGATGTCACGGACTTCTCGCTGGACCGCCGCCTCGCCGATCTCGAGACGCTCGTGGACGCCACCGGCCTCGACCGCTTCGCCGTGATGGGCATGTCGGGTGGGGCGCCGGTCGCCCTGGCCTACGCACACCGGCACCCCGAGCGGGTCACGCGGATGGTCCTCTACGGCGGCATGGCGCGCGGGGCGAACTCCGCCGACGAGCGGGACGAGTCCCTCGAGGATGCGTACCTCACCATGATCAGGGCGGGGTGGGCGCGCCCGGACAGCGTGTTCCGACGCGTGTTCACCACGGCGTTCATCCCGGGTGCCACCGAGGAGCAGATGGAGTGGATGGACGAGCTGCAGCGCACGTCCACCAACACCGAGAACGCCGTCTGCAGCAGGGTCGCCCGGCACCACGTCGACGTCTCGTCGCTGCTGCCCGAGCTCACCATGCCGACGCTGGTCCTGCACGCTCGCGGGGACCGGGTCTCGCCCGGGACGGGGCCGGAGCTGGCGGCGGCGATCCCTGAGGCACGTCTGGTCATGCTCGACTCGCGCAACCACGTCCTGCTCGCCGACGAACCGGCCTGGCAGGTCTTCAAGGACGAGGTCGCGGGCTTCCTCACAGACGGCCAGGCGGCGCCGGCCGTCACGGCGTTGTCGGACCGAGAGCGCGAGCTCCTGATGCTGGCCGCCGAGGGACTGGACAACACCGAGATCGCCGAGCGGCTTGTGCTGAGCGTGCGCACCGTGGAGCGGCACTTCCAGAACGTCTACCTCAAGCTCGGGCTGTCCGGGCGTACGGCGCGTGCGGCTGCGGTCGCGCGGATCCTCACCTGACCCGGACGCAACCGCACGCGTACGCGTCGCCCGCCATCCGGCCCTGAAGAACGGCTCGGAGCTACGCGTCGACGCCGATGAGCCGACCCGCCCGGAATTCATACCTTCGTCGCCGACGGCAGGACGCCGTCACCCACACAGACGAAGGAGCACCATCATGACGAACAAGGCCGTGGTCAGTCTGACCACCGGACTGGAGGACCCCGAGAAGGTGACGGTGGCCTTCCTGGTGGCCGTGGCCGCCGCGGAGCAGGGGCGACCGACGCTCATGTTCCTCACCAAGGAGGCCGTGCGCCTCGCCCAGCCGGGAGTCGCCGTCGGCGTCGCCTGCGACGGCTGCCCGGCCCTGCCGGAGCTGGTCGCGAGATACGTCGCCGCGGGCGGCACCTTCCTGGTCTGCCCGATCTGCTTCAACGCCAGAGCGCTCGACCCCGAGCGGCTGGTCGAGCACGCCGAGATCGGCGGCACCGTCCCCATGTGGCAGTGGATCGGCGACGAGGGCGCCACCACCTTCAGCTACTGACTTTCGAGAGCACAGGAGAAGCATCATGAAGTACTTCATCAGGGCCGCCGGCGCCCTGTCGGTGGCGACCGTACTGGTGGCCACCTTCCCGGCGACGACCTCGGAGGCCGCTCGCGGCGACCTCGACCCGACCTTGAGCCCTGGACGCGTCGTCGACCAGGACGACTCCGAGTGGGCGACGCGCGTGGCTGTCCAGTCGGACGGCAAGATCATCGGCATCGGAGGCGTCTACGGCGCAGGACCGGACGGGGACGCACTCGTCCTCCGGCTCAATCCCGACGGAACCCGTGACCCGAAGTTCGGGATCCGTTCGCTTGACGGCACGGGTGGCCACTACGAGGCGGCCACGGCCGCTGCGGTGCAGCCGGACGGGAAGATCGTCGTGGTCGGGCGCACGTCGGACAACGACGACGGCGCGGTCTGGCGGCTGCTCCCCGACGGCGCGCCGGACCTCACGTTCGGCGGAGGGGACGGGTTCGTGGCCGTCGACAGCGGTGCTGACGAGATGCTCGCCGACGTGGCCATCGCGCCCGACGGGGCGATCGTCGTCGTCGGGCGGACAACGGTGCGGGGCCAGGCCACCATCTACAGGCTGACCTCCTCGGGTGACCCCGACGCGAGCTTCGACCAGGACGGCGCGCTGGGCATCGGGGACGCCGGCAGCCTTGCCACCGCCGTGGCTGTGCAGCCGGACGGCGGGATCCTCGTTGCCGGCTACATCACCCCTGCAGACGGCATGGTGGTCCGACGGCTGACCCTGAGCGGCGCCACCGACTACACGTTCGGCGGCGGTGACGGAGAGGCGACGATCTCGGCCCAGGCGCAAGCCGCCGACCTCGTCCTCCAGCCGGACGGTGGCATCGTGGTGGCCGGGCAGGTCCACAACGCCAACGGCTCGGACGCGCTGGTCGCGCGGTACACCACGGCGGGCACCGTGGATGCGTCCTTCGGCTCAGCCGTCGGCACGCGCGTCGACCTGGGCGCCAACGAGTGGTTCGAGTCGGTCACTCTCATGCCCGGCGACCGGGTGGTCGCCCGCGGCGCGACCGATGCCGGAGACGATGCGATCGTCGTCGTGGAGCTGGACGCCCAGGGTCAGCCGAACGGTCAGGACATGTTCGTAGGCGGCGACGTGACGAGCACGTCCAGTGCGGTCGTCCACCGGCAGTAGGCAGAGACGGTCCGGCCCGGCAGGCGAGCGCCTGCCGGGCCGTGCCGTCTGGCGGAGACGCCCTAGCGGAGCCGGATGGTCTTGGACGCCACGTCGCCTGCCTGCCCGGCGTTCGGGTCGAGGGCGGCCAGGACCACCGCGTAGTACTTGCCGCTCCCCACGTTGCGGTACAGCCTGAACCGGCCGTTGCTGTCGGTCTTGGTCCTGCCGATCTTCTTGTCGGCCCCGGCCCGCTTCCTGTAGACGGTGACCTGCTGCGTGTTGCCCAGTGAGTCCGCGGCAGTCTTGAGCCGTCCGCGGAACTGCTGGGCGCTCGTCTTGTACTTCAGCGTGAGCTTCCGCGCGTACTGGGGGCACCCGTTGGGCGTCGCGCCGGCGGCGCCCGGGCACTGGTCGGCCGGGATCGCGACGAGGTCGCCGTCGGAGTCGAGCGAGGGCTCGTTGTAGAGGATGTTCCCGGTGGTGCAGCCGTCCACGACGGTCCGCCACTGGTGGAGCACGGGACCGCCCTTGGGGCGCTCCAGGGTGAAGTCGATCAGCATCCGGACGCCGGCGGGATGGCCAGGTGCCGGGGTTGGGAACCGGAGCGTAGTTGAAGTTGTCGAACAGACCCCATGGGGTCTGGCCGTTGCCAGAATTGCTCGCGGCCTCGTTCATGTAGACCCGACCGCCGGCTGTCACGACCGTGTGGACGGTGTAGCTGGCTCCGTCCCAGCCGGCCTTTTCCACGTTCAAGAAGAACTGGGCGTGCGCGCAGCCGGGCGTGATCGTGGAGAGCACCTTGAAGGTCTCCCCGGCCGCGTGGGCTGGTGGTGCGCTGCCGAGGGTCAACGCCGAGGCGATGACGGCGGTGAACGCTATGAGAGCGATGCGGACGAGTCGGCGCACGGCGACCTCCTGGATGTCGAGTCGTCCGAGCCTTGCGACGGGCGTCCCGTCCGTCGAGGGCAAGAAACCGTCATGCCTGGTGGGCCGACCCGGCCCCATGGACAGGGGCGTGTGTGTGAGGGTTGAGCCGTGCCCGAGGAGCTTCCCGACGACGCGCGCGAGCGGTTCGAGCGGCTCGCGGCCGAGGTCGTCGAGCCGGTACGTCGCTTCCTGGCCCGGCGTACCGACCCGGACACCGCCGACGACGTGCTCGCCGAGACGTTGCTGGTCTGCTGGCGCCGCCTCGACCAGGTGCCGGAACACGCGCTGCCGTGGGTGTACGGCGTGGCCCGCAACTGTCTGGCCAACGTCCAGCGCGGTGACCGGCGGCAGGTGCGCCTGGCCGCCCGGATCAGCGTCGTGGACCCACCGCCGGAGGCCGAGCGCGAGCCGGACCCGCCGGACCCGCGGGTCGCGGCGGTGCTCGCGGCGATGCGGCCCGAGGAGGCCGACCTGCTCCGCCTGTGGGCCTGGGAGCAGCTGGGCCCGGGGGAGATCGCGGAGGTCCTCGGCATCACTGCGAACGCAGCGAGCATCCGGCTGCACCGCGCCCGGGGCAAATTCCTGGAGGAGCTGCGAAAGATCGACGACACCGCCGGACATGAAGGGGTGAGAGAAGGGAGGGAACCATGAGTGACAGCGACTTCGACAGTGATGACAACCTGCGCGCGCTAGCTGCACGGCGGTGATCCCGCTGGCTCCCTCTCCCCAGCCGACCCGGCCGCTCTCGCGATCCTCCTGGAGGACATCATGAGCGCTGATCTCGATGTGCGCCCCGACGCGGACGAAGGCAGCCGGGCGACCGGCACCCACGGCCGCAACCGGCTCACCTGGCTGGTCGCCGCTGCGGCCGCCGCGATGATCGCTGGGGCCGGCGGAGTGGCGATCTCGAGCCTTGGCAACGACAAGGCCCCGCCTTCCGCCGGCCACCAGACCACCTCGCCGGGTGGCACCGAGCTGGGCGCCAACGCTCCTCTGGCCGGCCAGACCACGACGCTCGGCGTGACCGACCAGCAGGGCAGGTGCCGGCCTCCGGACACTGCGGTCCTGTCCCAGTACGACCAGGCCTTCCAGGGCACGGTCACCTCCATCGAGGGAGACACCGTGACCCTGGACACCACCGAGGTCCTCAACGGCGAGGTGGGGGAGACGGTCGAGGTGACCGCGCCGCAGAGCGCCTTCAACGCCATGATCGGCACGGTCGAGTTCCAGGTCGGCGAGAGCTACCTGGTCGCGGCCTACGGCGGCCAGCTCTCGATGTGTTACACCGGATCGGCGGACGGAAGTCTCCGGTCGCCCTTCGAGAAGGCGTTCGTCCACTGAGCACTCAAGGTCTCCTTCTAGCTGCCGGAGCCGGCTCCCGTATGGGCCGGCCCAAGGCACTGGTGCACGACGCGGACGGGGCGTCGTGGCTCCAGCAGGCGGTGGAGGTCCTGCGTGACGGTGGGTGTGACGGGGTGACGGTCGTGCTTGGCGCCGGCGCCGACGAGGCGGTTCGCCTCCTCGACGGCCTCGGCGTCGACGTGGTTGTCGCCCATGACTGGGACAAGGGCATGTCGGCTTCACTACGATCCGGTCTTGAGTCGCTGAAGGGCAGCGACGTCGAGGCCGCTGTGGTGAGCCTGGTCGACCTGCCCGACCTGACCGCGGCCGTGGTACGACGTGTGCTCTCTGAGCGCGAGGGAGACGAGGCCCTCGCCCGTGCGTCGTACCACGGTCGCCCCGGTCACCCGGTGGTGCTCGGCCGATCCCACTGGCAGGCGGTCGCTGAGACCGCTCACGGTGACACGGGCGCCCGTGACTACCTGGCCACCCACGACGCCGCGCTCGTCGAGTGCGGTGACCTCGCCAGCGGCGTCGACGTCGACACCAGGAGCTCGGCCGTCTGCTGAGGCCCAGCAGTCAGTGCGGGGTGAGCAACCCCTGACCGGGCATCCGGGTCGGCTGGCAGTCACAGCCGTTCCCGCACAGCAGGTATGGGTGTGCGGCGTGGCCGCACCGCACGCACGGCAGGTCGTGCGTCAGCGGGCCTTCGTCGTCCTCGGACTCCTCGGACATGGGTGTCAACTCCCCTCCCGGACCGTCGCCCTCACGGCGGTCGCTCCCCTGTGACCCCAGTGCCACGCACGGGGACGTCGTAAACACCGCCCGCGGAGCTTTCGGTCACGGCTGGGACACGGCCGGGTCACCGGAGCATCACCTTTGCGGGTTTCCCATCGACGGCATCGATGAGTCGGCGCAGCACCGGGTGCGCGGCACCACGGTGATGTCTGTGGACGCAGGCGAGCCGACGGTCCGGCGGCGCGTCTCCATGGACCCCTCGGAGGGGAATCCGGGCGGCCGGCTCCTGCTACGAACCGGCCACCCGGGACTCCGGGACGACTCACGAAGGAGAACTTGCATGAGCAGTCAGCGCAGACGGCTCGCGGCAGTGACCGCGGCCGCCGCCCTCGTCCTCGGCTTCGCCGGGTGCGGTGGTGGCGACGAGGGCGGCGGAGGCCCCGCCAACAACCCACAGGAGCGGACGGACGCCGCCAAGGGCGGCACGGTCTACTCGCTGGAGCAGGCGGTCACCCAGACCCTCGACCCGCAGCGCGTCTACTCGGGCCGCGACATCTCCTACCTCGGCAACCTCGTCTACCGCAGCTGGGTCGTCTTCCCGACCGGTGCGACCGACACGACCGAGGGTTCCACCCCCATCGCGGACCTGGCCACCGATGTCGGCCAGTCCAACGAGGACGCGACCGAGTGGTCGTTCACCCTCAAGGACGGGCCGGTCTGGCAGGACGGCCAGCCGATCACCTGTGAGGACTTCAAGTACGGCGTCTCACGCACCTTCGCGTCTGACGTGATCACCGGTGGCCCGAACTACATCATCGGCTACCTCGACGTCCCCGAGGACGCCGACGGCGCCCCGGTCTACAAGGGCCCGTACACCGGCCAGGGCCAGGCCGAGTTCGACAAGGCCGTGACCTGTGACGGAAACACCATCACCTACCGGTTCAGGAAGCCGTGGCCGGACTTCCCGCTCGCCATCGCGGCACTGCGCTCCTTCGACCCCTACCGGGCCGACCAGGACAAGGGCGACAAGTCGAAGTTCCTCGCGTTCTCCTCGGGTCCCTACCAGCTGGACGGAGAGTGGAACGAGGACACGGGCGGCACCTTCGTGCGCAACCCCAACTGGGACGGCGCGGAGGACACGAATCGCGAGGCCAACCCCGACTCGTTCGTCTTCCAGATCGGCATCGAGCCCGAGGTGATCGTCGACCGGCTCATCGCCAACCAGGGGGACGACCAGAACGCCGTCACCTCGAGGAACGTGACCCCGGCGCAGTACCCGCAGATCACGGGGGAAGTGGCCGACCGGGCGGTGAACCTCCAGTCGCCGTTCAGCAACTACCTGGTGCCCAACTTCAACCGGGTGACCAACATCAAGGTGCGCCAGGCGCTCGCGGCGGCGACCAACCGCGGCGCGTACGTCGGTGCGCTCGGTGGCGACAACGCCTCGGCTCCGTCGTTGTCCATCGTCAACCCGGCCACGCCGGGCTACGTGGCCAACCCGAACTTCGGCGAGCCCGAGGGAGGTGACATCGATTCTGCCAAGTCGCTGCTGGAAGAGTCCGGCGAGTCCCTTCCGTACCCGATCAAGCTGACCTACCCGATCGGGTCGGACGCCTTCGACAAGGCGATGGCCGCGCTCAAGGCGACCTACGACGAGGCCGGCTTCGACGTGACGCTCGATGGTCTCGACCCGTCGGGTCCGTACTACGACACCATCCAGAAGCCGGGCTCGGACAGCGACCTGATCTGGGCAGGCTGGGGTGCTGACTGGCCGTCGGTCTCGACGGTGATCCCGCCGCTCTTCGACAGCCGTATCAACCTCAGCAAGGAGTCGAACGCCCAGGACTACGGCAACTACGACAGCGACGACGTGAACGCAGCGATGGACGCGGCTTCGGCCGAGACCGACCTCGACACGGCCAACCAGATGTGGTCCGACGTGGACAACATGCTCGCCGAGGACGTCGCATACATCCCGCTCGACATCAGCCAGTTCTACTTCCTGCACGGCTCCAACATCGAGAACTACGTGAACTCGGTGTCCAGCAGTGGCTACCCCGACCTCGGAGTCATCTCCGTCAAGGGTGGCGGCGCCTGACCGCAGAACCGGGTGCGGCCCTGCCTTCGGGCAGGGCCGCATACGGCCATTTCTCGGGCCAACACCGGAGGCGTACTCGATGCGGACCTGTGACCCAACCGTGACTGAGGGCACACCCGCGGGTGGGTGCCGACGGCAAGACTGCTGCTGTGGCTGACGGGTCCTTCTTCGAGCGACCGCGCCTTCTCGCGCTCCACGTCGGCGAGATCGCGTCGTTCGTCGCGCTCGTCGACCACGACGGCTTCACCGCCGCAGCCCACGCCATGAATCTCTCCCAGGGCGCGTTCAGCGCGCGCATCCTCCGGCTCGAGCGGGCCCTCGGTGTGACGCTGGTCGACCGCTCCGTGCGCCGGCTCACCCTGACCCGCGAGGGGAGGGCCTTCCAGCCGCTGGCGCGCTCCCTGCTCGTCATGCTGGGGGCCGTTGCCGACTCCGTCGACGCCCACCGGGCAGGTGCTTGAGGGTCGGGTCTGGCGTCTGCGCTCGTGGCACCGGGTCTGGGGGCCCGGCCTGCGGCCGGGCCCCGGGCCGAAAGTTGTGCCGTGTCGCGGGGGCTCCCAGCGTTGTCGAGTACCGCGACCGCGCCACGCCCGAAATCGACCCGTGGCCCGTCCGCAGTCCGGGCTCCCACGCATCGCCCTCGCTGCGTCATCACTGTGGGTGGTGGCGGGCTCGTCAGCGCTTCGCGCTTCGTCGCCCGCTTTCGCTGCGGTGGTTGAGGAGGGCGCTCTGCGCCCGTCTCGAAACCCCGCAAGACGAGGCTGGGACTGCACCGCCGCTGGTCGAGCTTGTCGAGACCACCGCAGCCCGGGCTGAGAGGCCACCCGTCACCTGCTCGGCTCAGACGAAGCCCTGGAAGTGGGCCGGGTCGACCTGGGTCGAGATGGCCCGGCCGAACTCGCACATCTCCTCGATGAAGTCGACCCCGTCGATCCGGTCCAGGCTCTCGGTGGACAGGTGGCCGACCCCGAGCTGCTCGAGGCTGGCGGGGTGAGTCTCGCCGTCGTACCTGACGTAGCTGAACAGGGGCTCGGCGAGCAGGCCGGCGCCCCCGACCAGGTCGCCGAGCTCGCTGTCCAGCCGCGGCCCGGACCGGCACTCGCCGAGGACCCGGCACAGGACGTCGTTCTGGACGGCGGCGCTGTGGATCAGCGCCTCCGGGACCTGGGTGGCGTAGCTGAGCAGGTTGAGGTCCTCGGCGCGCAGGTCGGCCTGGAGCCGCTCGGTGGTGCCGGTCCCGACGCTGACCAGAAGGAGCTCGTCGCGGCCGGTCGGCCAGTCCAGGTGGTACGCCGGCAGCGTGGACATGAGGAACAGCTGGAGCGCCGGGTTGTTGAGGGTGGTCACGGCGCCGTCGCTGAACACGAACGTGTGGCCTCCGACGAGGACCTCCTCGGGCACGAAGAACGTCGGTGCCGCGGAGCTCGCGCGGACCAGCTGCCACAGCGGCAGGTCGAGGTTGGAGCCCGACCCCTGGTTGTAGCGTCCGGCGGGGTTGCTGCTCACCGGCCACGGTGAGCCGGTGCTGGTGTTGCGGAGCCCGAGCAGCAACAGGCAGTGCAGGTCCGGGGAGCCGAGGGTGCGTTCCTCCCCGAACTCGCGGCGCAGGACCGTCTCGATGCCGACCTCGTCGTACCGCGCCCGGACCAGGTCGAAGATCCCGGCCCGGGTGAAGATCGAGTGCATGTTCTCCCGGTAGAGCTGCTGGATCCTGCTCACCGGCAGCCCCAGGGCCACCCCGCCCGCGATGATCGCCCCGGTGCTGGTGCCGCCCACGTAGTCGAACCAGTCGCCGAGGACCAGCTCCGGGTCGCCTGTCTCGTCGCGCAGCAGCTGCTCGATGCGGGCGAGCACCTCGAGGGCCACCACCCCCCGAACGCCGCCCCCGTCGACGCTCAAGAGCTTCCTGGGCATGCGGGCAACCTACGACCAACTGGCCTCTCCGTAACCTGTTGGTATGGAGACGGCCCTGCCGGCGTCGGCCGACGATGTCGCCGCTCGCCTCGGTGACACGGGATATCTCTGCGATCCCGCACTGGCCACGGTCACCTTCCTGGCCCTGCGGATGCAGCGGCCGCTGCTCCTTGAGGGCGAGCCGGGCACCGGCAAGACCGCGCTGGCGGAGGCGATCGCGGAGTCGCTGGACCTGCCGCTGGTCAGGCTGCAGTGCTACGAGGGCATCGACGCGACCCAGGCGCTCTACGACTGGGACTTCCCGCGCCAGATCCTGCACCTGCGCGCGCTCGAGGCGGCCGGCTCCGGGGCGGACGTCGAGGAGGCCGAGAAGAGCCTGTACGACGAGCGGTTCCTGCTCGCCCGTCCGGTGCTGGCCGCGCTCCAGCAGAGCCCGGCGGTCCTGCTCGTCGACGAGGTGGACCGGGCCGACGACGAGTTCGAGGCGTTCCTGCTCGAGGTGCTGTCGACCTATCAGGTGAGCATCCCGGAGCTCGGCACCGTCGCGGCTGCGACGCCGCCGGTCGTGGTGCTGACCTCCAACCGCACCCGCGAGCTGCACGACGCCCTCAAGAGACGCTGCCTCTACCACTGGATCGAGCACCCCGGCCTCGAGCGCGAGGTGCAGATCGTCCGCACCCGCGCACCCGAGGTCTCCGAGGAGCTGGCCCGGCAGGTGGTCGGGATCGTGCAGCAGCTGCGGGACGTCGGGCTCCAGAAGCCGCCGGGGGTCGCCGAGACCCTCGACTGGGCCCGGGCCCTGCACCACCTCGGCACCACGACGCTGGACCTCGAGTCGTCGGCCCGCACCCTCGGCGCGCTGGTCAAGTACCGCGAGGACTCCCAGCGGGTGCAGCAGGCGCTCGACCAGATGCTGCGGGCATGATCACCCCACGGCGTTCTTCGTCTCCCCCGCTTCGCTCCTCCACCGAACAACGCCGCGGGGACCCCGAAGAGCGTTTGACCGTCGTCGCCGAGACCGTCCGAGCGCCCGACGAGATCCTGCTCGGCTTCGCGCGGGCGCTCCGCGCGGCCGGTGTCCCCGTCACCCACGACCGCGCCCAGGGCTTCCTGGCGGCGGTGGCCGTGGTGGGTCTCGACGACGGCCGGGCGACGTACGTCGCGGGCCGGGCCACGCTCTGCGCCTCACCCGACGACCTGGCCCGCTACGACCAGGTGCACGAGGCGTACTTCAACGCGCGCGACGGGCTGCCCCGACAGCGGCCGGCTGAGGAGGGCGTCCCGACGTTCTCCGGACTGCCGTTGGCTGAGGGCGACGGGGACGCCGCCGATCGGTCCGACGACCCCGTGGTGCGGGCGATGGCCAGCGACACCGAAGTGCTGCGGCACCGCGACGTGGCCACGATGTCGGCGGCGGAGAAGGCACGACTGGCCGGGCTGTTCGCCACCCTGCGGCCGCGCCCACCGCGCCGGCGTACCTCCCGGCACCAACGATGGCACCGGGGCACGATCGACGCGCCGCGCACCCTGCGCGCCAGCCTGCGGCACCTCGGCGAGCCCGCGGAGGTCGCCTGGAGGCGTCGAGGGAACAAGCCGCGCCGCGTCGTCCTTCTCGTTGACGTGTCCGGTTCGATGAGCGGGTACGCCGACGCGCTGCTCCGCCTGGCCCATCGCTTCACCCAGGGTGCTGCCGTCCAGGGGGGCGTCGTCGAGACGTTCACGGTCGGCACCAGGCTCACCCACGTCACCCGGGCGCTGCGCGGCAAGGACGCCGAGCGCGCACTGATCGCGGCCGGAGAGACCGTGCCCGACTGGTCGGGCGGGACCCGGCTCGGCGAGACGCTCAAGATCTTCATGGACCGGTGGGGGCAGCGCGGCCTCGCGCGAGGCGCGGTGGTCGTCGTCTTCAGCGACGGCTGGGAGCGGGGAGACCCGGCGCAGCTGGCCGAGCAGATGACGAGGCTCAGGCGAGTGGCGCACCGCGTCGTGTGGGTCAACCCGCACCGTGGGAAGCACGGCTACGAGCCGGTGCAGCAGGGCGTGCTCGCCGTACTGCCACACGTCGACGACTTCGTGGCCGGCCACTCGCTGGCGACGTACGCCGAGCTCGTGGAGGTGGTCGCCCGTGCGTGACGTGCTGCCCGAGCTGATGAAGTGGTGGGAGGCCGGCGACACCATCGGCGTCGGCACCGTCGTCGCGACCTTCCAGTCTGCGCCGCGCCCGCCCGGTGCGTCGATGCTCGTCGGCCCCGACGAGACGGCGGTCGGTTCGGTGTCGGGTGGCTGCGTGGAGGGCGCGGTCTACGAACTGGCGCAGTCGGTGGTCGAGTCCGGGCAGCCGGTGCTGCAGAGGTACGGCGTCTCCGACGACGACGCGTTCGCGGTCGGGCTCACCTGCGGCGGCATCCTCGACGTCTACGTCGAGAAGGTCTCGCAGGAGACCTTCCCCGAGCTGGGCGAGATCGCCGCGGACATCGAGGCCGGCCGGCCGGTCGCGCTCGCCACCGTCATCGAGCACCCCGACCCCGCCTGGCTGGGCCGGCGCCTCGTCGTACGCCCGGACGTCGGGATAGTCCGTGACGAACGGCCTGTGGAAACGCCAGTTCCACAGGGCCAAACGTCACGGACTATCCCGACGCTCGGCTCGGCACGCGCGGACGATGCGGTCCGCGACGACGCCATGGGGCTGTTGGCGGCAGGGCACAGCGCCACGCTGACCTACGGCCCGGACGGCGAGCGGCGCGGCGAGGGCATGCGCGTCTTCGTGTGGGCGTTCGCCCCGAAACCGCGGCTGCTGGTCTTCGGCGCCATCGACTTCGCGGCCGCGGTGGCGCGGGTGGGCGCGTTCCTGGGCTACCACGTGACCGTGTGCGACGCCCGGTCGGTGTTCGCGACGAACAGCCGGTTCCCGGAGGCCGACGACGTGGTCGTCGACTGGCCGCACCGCTACCTGACCGCCGAGCACGAGGCCGGGCGGATCGACCCGCGCACCGTGGTCACCGTCCTGACCCACGACCCGAAGTTCGACGTACCCCTGCTCGAGGTCGCGCTGCGCTTGCCCGAGGTGGCGTACGTCGGTGCGATGGGCTCGCGGCGTACCCACGAGGACCGGCTGGCCCGGCTCCGCGAAGCCGGGCTGACCGAGGAGGAGCTGGGCCGGCTGTCCAGCCCGATCGGTCTCGACCTGGGCGCCCGGACGCCCGAGGAGACCGCGATCAGCATCGCGGCCGAGATCATCGCCGGCCGCTGGGGCGGCAGCGGGCAGCGGCTCGGCATCACCGACGGCCGGATCCACGGCGAGACGAACCCATTGGGCTGATCGTTCGTACTAAGAGCATGTGCCGATTCCTGCCTGCAGCCGTGCTGCTGGCCCTCCTGGTCGGCTGTACCTCCGATGCCTCCGAAGAGCCGGGCACCGCACCGAGCTCGTCGCCGACCGTGGCCTCGACCGACGCCTCGACAGACACCAGCGCGACGCCGGAACCGACCACGAGTCCGACTCCGACCGACGCGCCCCTCCCGGAGGTGCACCATCCGTTGTCGCTGCCGGCGCTGATGCAGGAGCCGCCCAGCGGTGGCAGGCCCCGGATCCTGCGCACCGAGTACGAGACGGCCGACTACACCCGTCTCGACGTGACCTACCGGAGCGACGAGCTCACGGTGTCCGGGGTCCTGATCCGACCGAAGGGCCCCGGCCCGTTCCCGGGCATCGTGCTCAACCACGGCTACATCGAGCCCTCGATCTACGTGACTGGTCAGGGACTGGCGCGCGAGCAGGACGCGCTCGCGCGGGCCGGCTTCGTCGTACTGCACACCGACTACCGCGGCCACGCGGCCTCCGACCCGGTGCAGCCGGTCGATCGCGAGACCCGGCTCGGCTACACCCGGGACGCCGTCAACGCCGTCGAAGCGCTGAAGAAGCTGCCGTATGTCGACCCCGAGCGGCTCGCCATGCTGGGCCGGTCGATGGGCGGCGGCGTGACCATGAACGCGCTGGTCACCCAGCCCGGGCTCATCGACGCCGCGGTGATCTACGCGTCGGTGAGCTCGAGGTTCCTCGACAACCTCAACCACTTCACCCGGGACAGCAGACCCGAGGTGGTCGACGACGTCTTCGACCAGTTCGGGACGCCGCAGGAGGCGCCGCGGTTCTACCGCGAGCTGTCGCCGCGGACGTACTTCGACCGGATCACCGAGCCGGTGCTCGCCCACCACGGCACCGCCGACGGCACCTGCCCGCCGCCCTGGGCGCGGACCACGCAGCGCCTGATGCGGGCGGACGGTGTCGACAGTCGGTTGAGCTGGTGGCAGGGCGAGGACCACGCGTTCTACGCGCGCTGGCAGGACTCGATGGACCAGACGATCCGGTTCCTCAGGGCCCGATTCTCGGCGTGACGCTGGCCCTGTGACCGTGGTCACCGGGCGAGTAGCCTCGCCATGTGGTGCGGGGTGAGCTGAGCACGCGGCGGCAGGACGCGGTCCGCGCCTGGACGAGCTTCGTCGAGCACGGCGACGAGGTCGAGGCGCTGGTCCGCCCGGAGATCCTCATGTCGTGGACGCGGTCCGAGGCCGCGATCAACATCGACGTCAAGGAGGCGCCACTCGCCGACGAGGCCGAGATCGCGTCGATCTGGCGGGACTCGCCGCTGCAGACGGCCGTGGAGAACGTCGAGCAGGACCTGCGCCGGACCGCCGAGGACGGCGACCTCGTCATCGCGGTCACCGACGCGGACACCCGGATCCTGTGGACGTACGGCGGCCGGGTCATGCGACGCAAGGCGGAGACCGTCAACTTCGTGGCGGGCGGCCGTTGGGACGACGAGTCGGTCGGCACCAACGCGCTCGACCTCGCCAACAGGCTCGCCCAGCCGGCGATGGTGTTCAGCGCCGAGCACTACGCCTCGATCGTGCACAACTGGGTCTGCTGGGCGGCCCCCGTCCACGATCCCGTGACCGGCGCCAAGCTCGGCGTCATCGATCTCTCGACCACCTGGGACCGCACCCACCCGATCGGGCTCGCGACCGCGCGGGTGATGGCCCGGCTCATCGAGTCCGCGATGCCGCGCTCGGCCCACCATCCCTCCGCGCTGTCGGACGTGACCCGCGACCCCGGCCTGGTGATGACGCTGCTCGGCACCGCCGAGACCTACCTCGACGGCCAGCGGCTCCTGCTCAACCGGCGCCAGACCGAGGTGCTCGCGCTGCTGGCGCTGCACCCCGAGGGGCTCTCGCTCGAGCAGCTGCACGCGATGCTGTACGGCGACCAGGCGATCACCTTCTCCACGCTCAAGGCCGAGGTCTCGCACCTGCGAGCCGCCCTCGGTGGCCAGCTCGGCTCGCGCCCGTACCGCCTGCTGATGCCGGCCGCCACCGACGTCGAGCACGTCCTCGCGCTGCTCCGCCGCGGCGAGGTCGGTGCGGCCGTCGACGCCTACGGCGGTGACCTGCTGCCCGGCACCAACTCCCCGGCGCTCTCCGAGCTCGCCGAGTACGTCGCCGTCGCGGTCCGCGAGGCGCTCCTGGTCGACCCGCAGCCGGATGCCGTGGTCCGCTACAGCGAGCTCGCGCCGTACGACTCCGAGGTGCTGGAGGTCTGCCTGGCCTCCCTTGACCGGATCGCCGGCCACCCCCACCCCGCCGTACCCCTCCTCAAGGGCCGCCTGGCCGTATCACGCCGCTGATCCCCTCAGCCATCTGTCGACGCTGACCAGTGGAGAACCGCCACGTCGCACCCCGCCTGTGGACATCTCCTGGACAGATCGGGTCTCTCTACGATGCCGACCCGTCGTTACTGATGAGCAGTAACGACGGGTCGGCGTGAAATTCGCGGTGACCCGTCGTTACTGATGAGCAGTAACGACGGGTCGGCGGGGGTCGCCAACCCGACTCCAACCTGATGCTCCCTAGTTTGGCGATCACTACAGCCGTGCCCAAACACGGCAGCCGTGCCCAGACACGGCAGCCGTGCCCAGACAAGGGAGTGCCATGACGCGGATCAGCCTCACCGTCGACGGGGAGAAGGTCGCCGACGACGTCGAACCTCGCATGCTGCTGGTGCAGTACCTGCGGGAGAAGCTCGGCAAGACCGGGACCGTGATCGGCTGCGACACCAGCAACTGCGGTGCCTGCACCGTCCACCTCAACGGCCAGAGCGTGAAGTCCTGCAACGTGCTGGCGGTGCAGGTCGACGGTGCGGAGATCACCACCATCGAGGGGCTCGCCACCAACGGTCAGCTGCACCCGATGCAGGAGGCGTTCCGAGAGTGCCACGGCCTGCAGTGCGGCTTCTGCACTCCGGGGATGATCATGCAGAGCGTCGACCTGCTCAACAACAACCCGCACCCCAGTGAGCAGGAGATCCGGCTCGGCCTCGAGGGCAACCTGTGCCGGTGCACCGGCTACCACAACATCGTCAAAGCCGTGCAGTACGCCGCTGAGCACAGCGGCGCGAGCGAGGGGGCGTCGGCATGACCGCCGTCCAGGACGCGCCGGCTTCCGCGCTCGAGATCGGCCGCGACCGGCGCCGCAAGGAGGACCAGCGGCTGATCACCGGCCGCACGCGCTGGACCGACAACCTCGCCCTCCCTGGGATGCTGCACCTCGCGATGGTTCGCAGCCCGTTCGCGCACGCGACCATCAAGAGCATCGACGTGGCCGCGGCCAACGCGATGACCAACGTGGTCGACGTGTTCACCGGCAAGGACTTCGGCGACGAGCTCGGGGTCTGCATCAACGCCTGGCCGATCACCGCAGACCAGGTCGCGCCCACCCACTCGCCGATGCCGGCCGACCGGGTCGCGTTCGCCGGCGAGATCGTCGCCGTGGTCGTGGCCCGCACTGCGGCCGAGGCGCGCGACGCCGCGGAGCTGGTCGACGTCGAGTACGACGAGCTTCCGGCCGCCCTCGACCTCAAGGAGGCGGCCGAGGACAAGGTCCTCGCCCACCCCGACCTCGGCACCAACAAGTCCGCCTTGTGGGTCTTCGACTCCGCAGACGCCGGGACCGGCGGCAATGTCGAGGACGCCATCACCAAGGCCCGCACCGACGGCATCGTGATCGAGCGGGAGTACCGCCAGCAGCGGCTGATCCCGGCGTTCATGGAGCCCCGCTCCGTGGTGGTCGACCCCACGGGCGAGCAGTACACGATGTGGACGTCCACCCAGATCCCGCACATCGTCCGGTTCGCGCTGGCCGCGACGACGGGCGTCTCCGAGTCCAAGATCCGGGTGATCGCCCCCGACGTCGGCGGCGGCTTCGGCGGCAAGCTCCAGGTCACGCCCGAGGAATGGGTGACCTGGGCGGTCGGCCGCCGGGTCAACAAGCCCGTGAAGTACACCGAGACCCGCTCCGAGTCCCTCCAGACCGGCCACCACGGACGCGACCAGTGGCAGAAGCTCACCCTCGCGGCCGAGAAGGACGGCACGGTCACCGCGCTCAAGGTCGACCTGCTCGCCGACCTGGGCGCGTACGTCGCCATCGTCGGCGGCGGTGTCCCGGTGCTCGGCGCATTCATGTTCAACGCGATCTACAAGTTCCCGGCGTACCGGTGGGCGGTCCAGACCGTGCTCACCAACAAGACCTGGACAGATGCCTACCGCGGCGCCGGCCGGCCAGAGGCGACGTACGCGATCGAACGGCTGATGGACGAGCTGGCCGTCGAGGTCGGCGTGGACCCCCTCGCCATCCGGGAGAAGAACTGGATCAAGCACGAGGAGTTCCCGTTCGACACGGTGGCCGGACTCCAGTACGACTCCGGCAACTACGAGGCCGCGACCGCCCGGGCCAAGGAGATGTTCGGGTACGACGAGCTGCGGGCCGAGCAGAAACAGCGCCGCGACTCCGGTGATCCCGTCCAGCTCGGCATCGGCATCTCGACGTTCACCGAGATGTGCGGCCTCGCGCCCTCGCGGATCCTCGGCGTCCTCAACTACGGCGCCGGCGGTTGGGAGCACGCGACCGTGCGGATGCTGCCCACCGGCAAGGTGGAGGTCGTGACCGGTACGTCCGCCCACGGCCAGGGTCACGAGACGGCGTTCAGCCAGATCGTCGCCGACCGTTTGGGGGTCGCGTTCGAGGACATCGAGATCCTGCACGGCGACACCCAGGTCTCGCCTCGCGGCCTGGACACCTACGGCTCCAGGTCGCTCGTGGTCGGCGGGGAGGCGCTGGTGCTCGCGGCCGACAAAGTGGTCGAGAAGGCGAGGCCGTTGGCCGCGCACCTGCTCGAGGCGTCGGTCGACGACATCGAGTTCGACGCCGGCCGGTTCTCGGTCCGCGGCACCGACCAGGGCATGGCCATCGGCGAGCTCGCGACCGCGGTGTTCGCGGCGCACAACCTGCCCGACGGGATGGAGCCCTCGATCGACGCCGACGCGACCTTCGACCCGGTCAGCTTCTCCTTCCCGCACGGCACCCACCTGTGCGCGATGGAGGTGGACACCGAGACCGGTGGCTTGAAGATGCGCAAGTACGTCGCGTGCGACGACATCGGCAACATCATCAACCCACTGATCGTGGCCGGTCAGGTGCACGGTGGACTGGTGCAGGGCATCGCCCAGGCACTCTGGGAGGAGGCGGTGTACGACGACGCCGGCACGCTCGTGTCGGGCTCGTTCGTGGACTACCTGCTGCCGACCTCGGCGGACACGATCAGCTTCGAGATCGACCACACCACGTCGCCGTCTATCACCAACACCCTCGGCACCAAGGGCGTCGGCGAGGCCGGCACCATCGCGTCGACGCCGGCCGTGGTCAACGCGATCGTGGACGCGGTCAGGCACTTCGGCGTCAACGACATCGTCATGCCGTGCACGCCGGAGCGGGTGTGGAGGGCGATCAACAACAGCGGAGGGGGAGGCGCCGATCCCACGGACGAGGCGGCGATGCCGCACTTCGCGGAGGGTCACCGCAACCAGGCCTCCGGCGAGACCGGGGAAGGAGCGGACCTGTGATCCCCACACAGTTCGACTACGTCGCGCCGACCACGCTCGAGGAGGCGCTGAACGCGCTGTCCAAGCACGGTGACGACGCGAAGATCATCGCCGGTGGACAGAGCCTGCTTCCGGTGCTCCGGATGCGGCTCAACGCCCCCGAGATCGTGATCGACCTCGGCAAGATCGAGGAGCTGCGCGGCATCCGCGACGACGGCGACGCGATCGTGATCGGCGCGATGACCCAGCACTCCGTGGTCGGTTCCGACCCTCTGGTCGCCGAGCACGCCGCGCTGATCAGCAAAGCCGTGGAGCACCTCGCTGACGCCCAGATCCGGCACCGCGGGACCTTCGGCGGAGCGCTCGCGCACGCCGACCCGGCCGGTGACCTGGGGGCGCCGGCGCTGGCGCTGGGTGCGGAGTTCGTGATCGCCGGACTTGGCGGCATCCACACCGTGGCCGCGGACGAGTTCTTCGTCGACCTGTTCGAGACGGCGATCGGCGACGACGAGATCCTCACCGAGGTCCGGATCCCCAAGCACACGGGCTGGGGCGCGCACTACGAGAAGTTCGTGCGCGTGGCACATCAGTGGCCGATCGTGGCGGTCGCGGCCGCCGTACGTACGGAGGGCGGCACGATCGCCGAGGCCCGCGTCGGCCTGACCAACATGGGCTCGACACCGCTCCGGGCGCGAGGGGTCGAGGAGGCCCTCGCCGGGCAGCCTGCCACCGCCGACGCGATCCGGGCGGCGGCCGAGCGGGCGGCGGAGGGCACCAACCCGCCGTCGGACCTGAACGGCGACGCCGACTACCGACGACACCTGGCCGGCGTGCTCACGCGTCGGGCGGTGCTCACCGCCGCGGGAGCCTGATGGACCTGAGCCACAGCTTCGCCGTACCCACGCCGGTCGAGGAGACCTGGGCGCACTTCCAGGACATCGCGTCCGTCGCGGAGTGCTTCCCGGGAGCCCAGGTCTCCTCGGCGGACGGTGACTCGTTCAGCGGGTCGGTGAAGGTCAAGCTCGGGCCGATCGCGCTCGTCTACAACGGCTCCGGCACCTTCGTGGAGAAGGACGAGGCAGCGCACCGGTTCGTGGTCGACGCCAAGGGCAAGGACAAGCGAGGCAACGGCACCGCCGGCGCCAAGGTCACGCTCACGATGGCGCCGTCGGCGTCGGACGGCACCGACGTCGAGGTGGTCACCGACCTCGCGGTCACCGGCAAGCCCGCGCAGTTCGGGCGCGGTGTGATGCAGGACGTCTCCGACAAGCTGCTCGGCCAGTTCGTGGCCTGCCTCGAGCAGCGGCTCGGGGGCGACCACTCGGCCGCACCGGAGCCAGACCCGGCCGCCGAGCCCGCCGCCGACCCGACCGCACCAGACCCCGCTCCCGCGCCGGCACCCGAGGCCGACGCGGGAGCGGCTTCACCACCGCCTGCCAGGGCCGACGAGGCGATCAACCTGGGCTCGACGGTGCTACCTGTCCTGGCCAGGACCTACTGGAAGCAGGCACTGGCCGCACTCGTCGTCATCGCGGTGATCGTGGTCCTGTTCGCGCTCTGATCGGTGACCCGCCGGTTGTGTACGGGCGGGTCAGCATCGTCGCGCCTAGGGAGACACGCCCTAGTCGACCGGTGACACCACCGGCGGCGTGATCTCGCCGTCGGCGGACGTCTCGTCGTCACGGACGCCGTTGACGCTGGGGTCGAGGCGGGGCTCGAGCCAGGCGATGGCGACCAGCCCGCACACCAGGCTGCCGACGACGAGCAGGCCGATGTAGACGTCGCCGAGGGCATGGCCGATCAGGATGCCCGAGATCGGTGGGGCGATCACGGCGGCGAGCTGGAACGAACCCGAGCTGAGCGCGTTGTAGCGGCCACGCAGGTGGTCAGGCGCGAGGTCGTTGACCAGCGCCGGAATCGTGGGCTGGAGCAGCGTCTCGCCGAAGGCGAACACGGACGCGCAGGCGGCCACCAGCAGGGTGGCCCCGAGCGTGCCGGGGACCAGCCCGGAGAAGCCGAGCAGCAGCCACGAGAACGCCCAGACGACGCCCATCACGGCGATCACGCGGGTCCGGCGCCGGCCCTCGATCCGCTGCAGCACGACCAGCTGGAGCACCACGATGACCAGGGTGTTGGCGGCGAAGGCCAGCCCGAGCGCGCGGGTGGAGACCTCACCGACGCCGCGGGCGAACGCCGGCATGCCGGCGTTGAGCTGGGAGTAGCCCACGAACGACGACACGAAGCTCAGCACGGTCAGCGTGGCCATCGCCGGGCTGCGCAGCACGGCGAGGTAGCCCATCGGGGCGGCGGCGTCCTCCTCGGAGACCTCGACCTTGCCGGCCACGTGCCGAAGCGGGACGAGCAGCAGCAGGAGGGCGGGGAGGTACGACGCGCCGTCGGCGAGGTAGATGACCTGGAAGGTCTGCGGCCGGCCCACGTCGACGAAGAAGCCGCCGATGACGCCGCCGATGCCGATGCCGAGGTTGATGAGTGTGAAGTTGACCCCGAAGTAGCGCTGGCGCAGCTGCTGGGGGATGACCGTCGAGATCAGGCTCTGCGAGGCCGGCCACATCATCCCGAACGCGATGCCGTTGATCGCGAGGGCCAGCGCCGCCACCGGTCGCGTCGTCGCGAACGCAAGAACGGCGTCACCGACGACCAGCAGCGCCAGCACCCCGAGCTGGACCCGCCGGGCGCCGATCCGGTCGATCGCGGAGCCGCCCGGACCCACGACGAGCAGCCCCATCAGTGGCGGCACGCCGAGCAGCAGCCCGACGTCGCTGAGCGGGAAGCCGCGGACCTCGTGGAGGTAGACGACGTGGAACGGCAGCACCAGACCGGTGCCGAGGAACTGGATCGCGACGATCGACAACAGCAGCTGTCCCTCGCGCGGGAGTTCGCGCCAGAAGCCGCTGAGACCGGGGGAGGGGGTCGCGATGGCCATCGCGTCGACTCTCCCAGCCACCACCGACAGTCGGCACCCGAATAATCGTCCGGCACCAGGTTTCGGCTGATCCGCGCGGGCTACAGACGGACACGCCGCTCACGCCCTAGGGTTTGCCCTCGTGAAACGGCTCGTGGGGACCGCGATCGGCTTGGTGCTGGTCGCCCTCCTGCTCTGCATTCCGGCGTTGTTCTACGGCAGCGGCGAAGCGTCGGAGAACGTCGAAGACACCACGATCACCAACTACGTCGCGAACTTCGACGTCGCCGACAACGGCGACCTCGACGTCACCGAGACGATCACTGTCGACTTCCCCGGCTTCGGCAAGCACGGCATCTTCCGGTTCTGGGACATCGTCGACGACAACGCGCCGCACGCACGCCGCACGCCCGAGGACATCTCAGTGACCCGGGACGGCAGCGACGAGCCGTTCGAGCTGAGCTGGGAGGACCACCACCGCCAGCGGGTGGCCAAGATCGGCGACGCCAACACCACGCTCGACGTCGGCGAGCACACCTACGTGCTCAAGTACCACATCGACGGCGTCCTGGATCAGAACGTCGAGAAGGTCACCGGCGAGGACGTCGACACGATGTTCTACTGGAACCTGATCCCGCGCGGCTGGCAGCAGAACATCGAGAAGTCCACGCTGACGGTCCACCTGCCGAAGCCGGCCCAAGCGGAGGTCAAGTGCGCGATCGGCGAAGGCTCTGAGACTGGCTGCACCGCCGAGGGCGGCGGGACGACCGACCTCACCGTTACCACCGGCCCGATCGCTGACCGGACGCCGCTCACCATCGCCACCGGCCTCGACATGAAGACCCCGCCCGAGGGCAACTCGGTGCCCTGGACGGGTCGCTGGGACCGCGTGCTCAGCACCCACCTGCCGTTGCTCATCTTCGTGCTCCTCGCCGCCGCGGGGGCGCTCGCCTTCGGCTCTCTCCTGGGTGCCAAGTCGCGGGAGAAGCCGCCGGGCTTCCCGGTCCTCTACGAACCGCCGGCCGGGATCGGCCCGGCACAGGGGAAGTACGTCTACAGCGAGACCGTGGACCGCACGACGTACGTCGCCACCTTGATGCACGCCGCCGAGCGGGGGGCGATCGACCTGACCCGCGGCGAGCAGGACTCCTGGACCATCACCGACAAGGCGGGCCCGGCGGGCTGGGCCGGGCTCGACCCGGTCACCACCGACATCGCCCACATCCTCGGCGGGCCGGGCTCGTCGTTCACCGCCCAGAAGAAGGACGTGTCGGCCGGGCTGCGTCTCAAGACGGAGGTCGAGCGGTTCGACAGCAGCGTCGAGACCTGGGCCAAGACGTCCGGCAACATGGTCAGCAGCGGGCTCGGCGGCTTCGGCGGCCTGCTGGTGCTGGGCGGCTTCGGCCTGATGCTGGTCTGCGCCATCTGGAACCCCATCTCGATGACCGCGCTGGGGCTGATCCCCGGCGCGTTCGCCGTGGGCGGCACCTCGCTCATGGCCACCGGCTCCGGCACCAGCCGGACCCGCGCCGGTCGGGACCTGTGGTCGCGGGTCGGTGGATTCCGCCGGATGCTGGCGACCCCGTCGAGCAAGCAGCGCTTCGACTTCTCCGGCCGCAAGGAGCTCTACACCGCCTACATCCCATGGGCGGTGGCGCTCGACTGTGCCGACGAGTGGGCGGCCAAGTACCGCGTCGAGGTCGGCGAGGAGCCGCCCGTGCCGCACTACTTCGCCGGGGCGTACGCCGGCTCGAACGCCGGTGCCTTCGTGAACTCGATGGTCGGTGACTTCGACAGCACCGTGAGCGGGGCGATCTCGTCGTACAACGCCACCCAGAGCTCGTCCTCGAGCGGCGGCGGGGGCGGCGGCTTCTCCGGCGGCGGCGGGGGCGGCGGAGGTGGAGGCGGGTCGTGGTGACCAGTCCCTGGGCCACGCGGCGTCCATACTGAACGGGTAGGTGCAGTTCCCGAGCTCAACCCAGTGCAGCACCCACAGAAGAGAGAGACAGCAAGATGCTCATCGCCATCATCGTGATCGTGATTCTCGTGGCCCTCGTGGGCTTCGTGGTCATCGGCTTCAACAAGCTCCGGACCAGCGACATCGGTGCGCAGGAGGCACTGGGCGGCATCGACGTCCAGCTGACCCGCCGCGCCGAGCTGATCCCCAACCTCGTCGAGACGGTCAAGGGCTACGCCGCGCACGAGAAGGCGGTCTTCGAGGAGGTCACCCGGGCACGGGCAGGGCTCCAGGCTGCCGCCGCCGGCGACGACGTGCCGGCCAAGGCCGCCGCGGACGCCGCGATGCAGCAGGCCCTGGTGCGGGTCAACGCGGTCGCCGAGCAGTACCCCGACCTCAAGGCGAACCAGAACTTCCTCGAGCTCCAGGGCCAGCTCGCGGAGACCGAGAACCAGATCGCGTTCGCCCGCCAGTACTACAACGACGCCGTGGCCTCGCTGAACAAGCTGGTCATGACGATCCCGTGGATGCTGTTCACCGGAATCGCGAACGTGCACAAGCGCGAGTTCTACGACGCCCCCGAGGGCCAGCAGGTCGCGCCCCAGGTGTCGTTCGGGACGGATGCTCCGCCCGCTGCGCCCGCTGCGCCCGCTGCGCCCGCTGCTCCCGCAGCTCCGGCCGCGCCCGCGGCTCCCGCTGCGCCGGCGGCTCCGGCCGCTCCGCCCGCAGACCCGCCGGCCGGCGGGACCACACCCCCGGCCCCTCCGCCCGCGACCTAGACGTACCTGTCCGTGATGCAGGAGTCACCGGGGCCCCGGTGACTCCTGCACCTCCCGGGGTAGATCTTGCCCAGGAAGTGCAAGAGTCCCCGGGGCCCCGGTGACTCCGACACTCGGCCGACACTCGGCCAACAAAGGATCAGGCGGCGCTGAGCCTGGCCATCTCGTCGTCGGTGAGTTCGACGGCGGCGGCCGCGGTGTTCTCCTCGAGGTGCGCGACCGAGGAAGTGCCCGGGATCGGCAGCATCACCGGGGACAGGTGCAGCAGCCAGGCCAGCGCGACCTGGGACGGCGTCGCATCGTGCGCCGCGGCCACATCCTGAAGGGCGCTGTCGTCGACCTGGTCGGCCACGGGCCGCCAGGGGATGAAGCCGATGCCCTGCTCGCTGCAATGGTCGAGCAGCGCCTGTGAAGCGCGGTCACCGAGGTTGAAGCGGTTCTGGACCGACACGATCGGCGCGACCTTCCGCGCCGCCTCGAGCTCGTTGACCGAGACCTCGGAAAGGCCGATGTGCCGGATCTTGCCCTCGCCCTGCAGGGCCCTGAGCTCGCCGACCTGGTCCTCCATGGGGAAGTGGGGGTCGATGCGGTGCAGCTGGAAGAGGTCGATGCGGTCGACGCGCAGCCGGCGCAGGCTCAGCTCGCACTGCTGCCGGAGGTACGCCGGCTGGCCCAGTCCCGCCCATTGGTTCGGACCCTGCCGGGTCAGTCCGGCCTTCGTCGCGATCACGAGGTCGTCGGCGTAGGGGTGGAGCGCCTCCGCGATCAGCTCCTCGGAGATCGTCGGCCCGTAGGAGTCGGCGGTGTCGATGAAGGTGATGCCGAGGTCGACGGCTCGGCGCAGCACCCGCAGGGCCTCGTCGCGGTCGGCAGGCGGGCCCCAGATGCCGGGGCCGGTGATCCGCATCGCGCCGTACCCGAGCCGCACGACCTCGAGGTCGCCGCCGAAGGAGAAGGTCCCGGAGGCCCGAGCGATGTTGTCCAGGCTCGCTGTAGTGGTGGTCATCCCTGGCGCAACCTCCGGCGGTCGTTGGTCTATTCCGCCGTACGTCGCCTCACCCGCGCCGCCCACGGACCCAGGGCCCAGGTGGCCGGCTGGTCCGGGCCGCTGTCCAGCACCCGCTGTGCGGCCAGCCAGACGTCGGCGTCCGGCAGCTCGCTCGCGTCGGCCGGCCCGTCGGAGAGGTTGGCCACGACCAGCACCTGGTCGCTGCCGAGGGTCCGCACGTAGGCGTAGAGCTGGGGGTGCTCGGGCAGCACCATCGTGAAGTCACCGTGCACGACCACCGGGTCGTCGTGGCGGAGCGCGATCAGCCGCTGATGGTGTGCGAACACCGAGTCGGGGTCGTCGACCTGCGCGGCGGCGTTGATCTCGGTGCGGTTGGGGGTGGCCGCCAGCCACGGCGTACCGGTGGTGAAGCCGGCGTGCTCGCTCGCGTCCCACTGCATCGGCGTGCGGGCGTTGTCGCGGCTCTTGCGTCGCAGCCCGGACATCACCCGGTCGTGGTCCACACCGCGACCGATCCCTGCTTGGTACTGATTGAGCGAGTCGAGGTCGCGGAAGTCCTCCACGCGCTCGAAGACGCCGTTGGTCATGCCGAGCTCGTCGCCCTGGTAGACGTACGGCGTGCCGCGGTGAAGGTGCAGCACGGTGGCCAGCGCCTTCGCAGACGCGACGCGGTGCTCGGGGGAGTCGTTGCCGTAGCGGCTGACCGCGCGCGGCTGGTCGTGGTTGCCCCAGTAGAGGCTGTTCCAGCCGACCTCGGCCAGCCCTTCCTGCCAGCGCGCCATCGTCCGCTTCAGGTCGACCAGCGTGAACGGCGCGACGTCCCACCGGCCGCCCGGGCCGTTGTCGAGGTCGACGTGCTCGAACTGGAAGACCATGTCGACCTCGCCGCGCGCGGCGTCGGTGTAGAGCCGGCCGTCCTCGACCGACGCGGCCGGGGTCTCGCCGACCGTGAGCAGTCCGGCGGGTCGGCCGGCGAAGACAGCCTGGTGCATCTCCTGGAGGAACTCGTGGATGCGCGGGCCGTTCACCACGTGCGGCCAGCCGTTGCCCGCTTCGCCGTCCAGGAGGCCGGGCACGCCTGGCACCACCCGCTTCGACAGCAGGTTGATGACGTCCATGCGGAAGCCGTCGACCCCGCGGTCGAGCCACCAGTTCATCATCCGGTGCACCTCGGCCCGGACCGCCGGATTCTCCCAGTTGAGCTCGGGCTGCTTGGTGCTGAACAGGTGCAGGTAGTAGTCGCCTGTCGCCTCGTCGAGGGTCCAGGCCGACCCGCCGAAGGCCGACTCCCAGTTCGTCGGCTCGGCGTCGGGCGCGCCCGCGTCGTACCCCTCACGGGGCGGCCGCCACCAGTACCAGTCCCGCTTCGGGTTGTCCCGGCTGGAGCGCGACTCGACGAACCAGGCGTGCTCGTCGCTCGTGTGGTTGACCACGAGGTCCATCACCACCTTGAGGCCGGCCTCGTGCGCCTTCTCGAGCAGCTCGTCGAGCTGCGCCAGTGTGCCGAACAGCGGGTCGACGTCCTCGTAGTCGCTGATGTCGTAGCCGTTGTCGTCCATCGGCGACCGGTAGACCGGGCTCAGCCAGACGACGTCCACGCCCAGCCGGACCAGGTGGTCGAGGTGCGTGATGATCCCGCCCAGGTCACCGACACCGTCGCCGTCGGAGTCCGCGAAGCTCCGCGGGTAGATCTGGTAGACGACGGCCGACTTCCACCAGTCCTGCTCCACGCTTCGACCCTAGGTGACCACCGCTGGTTGAGGAGGTCGCTCGGCGACCGTCTCGAAACCCCTGACGCTCGCGTCGGGACTTGTGGAGTCCCAGCCCCGGGTCACCGGGTTTCGAGACAGGCGCCAGCGCGCCTTCCTCAACCAACGGAGGCGGCGAGCGTCAGAACACGTTCAGCGGCCGGAACTGGACGGAGATCCGCGGACCGGCATGGGCGACCTTGGGTACGGCGTGCTCCCAGGTGCGTTGGCAGGAGCCGCCCATCACGACCAGGTCACCGTGGCCCATCTCGACGACCACCGTGTCGGCGCCGCCGAGGCGGGGCCGCAGGTGCAGCTTGCGGGGGTCGCCGAGCGAGACGATCGCGACCATGGTGTCGGTGGTCTTGCCGCGGCCGATGGTGTCGCCGTGCCAGGCGACCGAGTCGCGACCGTCGCGGTAGTAGCAGCAGCCAGCGGTGCGGAACGGCTCGCCGAGCTCGTCGGCGTGGTGCGAGGAGAGCGCCTCGCGGGCGTCGGTGAGGCCGGCATGGGGAAGCTCGTCGCCGATCATGTAGGTGTGCACCAGCCGGGGCACGTCGACGACGCGGTCGTACATCTGGCGGCGCTCGGCCCGCCACGGCACGTCGTGGACCAGCGTCTCGAAGACGTCGTCGGCGTCCGGCAGCCAGGCGCGGGCGATCTCGATCCAGGCGCCGCGGGTCAGCTCGGTGCGCTCGACGCCGGCGAAGTCGATGGTGCGGGCCCCACCGTCGCCTGGGGTGGGCGCGAAGAGAGTCGACTGGAAGTCCATGGGGGGAGTGTACGCCGAAATCGAACAAGTGTTCGAGAGAGTCGGCCGGGGTTTCGAGACGGGCGCAGCCCGCCCTCCTCAACCCCCGGCGCCCGATCGATCCGGCTTCACCCCGGCTGACAGAGTGGAGCCATGACGGAGGGCGCGGTCGCTGCGCGGGTACGGAACCTGACCAAGACCTACGGCGACGGCGAGACCCGGGTGGTGGCCCTGGACGACGTGACCCTCGACCTGATGGCGGGCGAGTTCACCGCGGTGATGGGGCCCAGCGGCTCGGGCAAGTCGACGCTGATGCACTGCCTGGCCGCTCTCGACACCGCCGACTCGGGCTCGGTGATGATCGGTGACCAGGAGCTGACGGTGCTCAAGGACAAGGCGCTCACCCGCCTGCGGCGCGACGAGATCGGCTTCGTCTTCCAGTCCTACAACCTGGTGCCGACCTTGACCGCGAAGGAGAACATCCTGCTGCCGCTCGCGATCGCCGGCCGGAGCCCGGACCAGGACTGGTACGACTCGGTGATCGCCACGGTCAACCTCGCGGACCGGCTCGAGCACAAGCCGAACCAGCTCTCCGGCGGCCAGCAGCAGCGTGTCGCGGTCGCCCGTGCCCTGGTCAGCCGACCCACGGTGGTCTTCGCCGACGAACCGACCGGCAACCTCGACTCGACCTCGGGCGCCGAGGTGCTCGAGCTGCTCCGCCGCACCGTCGACGAGCACGGGCAGACGGTCGTGATGGTCACCCACGACCCGGTCGCGGCGGCGTACACCGATCGGGTGTTGTTCCTCGCCGACGGACGGGTCGTCGACGAGCTGCGCGACCCTACGCGCGAGCAGGTGCTCGACACCACAGCGCGGCTGGTCGCGGTCTCGGGTCCGGCCTGACGAGATGATCAGGGCCTCCATCAAGAGCCTGCTCGCCCGCCGGGTCCGGCTCCTGCTCAGCACCTTCGCGATCGTGCTCGGCGTCGCGTTCGTGACGGGCATCCTGATGTTCTCCGACACCCTTCAGCGAAGCTTCACCGCGCTGTTCGCCTCCACCGTGGGCGACAGCGTGGTCCAGGTGGAGGGCAGCGATCTCGGCGGCGACAACGGTCCGGTGATCAGCACGCAGACCGTGCCCGCCTCGGTCGCTCCCACGCTCGAGCAGCTGCCCGGGGCGGCCCGGGTCGACGGCATGGTCAGCGCCACCGGCGTCTACGTCCTGTCGACCGAGAACAAGGTCGTCGGCGGATCCGGACCCCCGGCGTTCGGCGGCAACTGGAGCGATGCCCCGGCCGGCCACGGCCTCGAGGGACTGGTCATCCTCCAGGGTCACGAGCCGCACGGCTCCGACGAGGTGGTGCTCGACGAGAACACCGCCGACCGCGCCGGCTACGAGCTCGGCGACCAGGTTGCGATCGTGACGGCGACGAAGACCCTGGACGTGCACCCGACGCTGGTCGGCATCGCCGGCTTCCGCGAGGGCGGGTCGCTCAACGGCGCGACGTACGCCGCCTTCGACACGCCCACCGCGCAGCAGCTCTTCCTCGACGGCCAGGACGCCTACAACACCTTCTGGGTCACCGCCAAGGAAGGCGTCTCTCAGGAGGAGCTGACCGAGCAGGCCAACGCGGCACTTCCGGACGGCTACGAGGCGATCACCGGTGACGACGCGGCGGAGGAGCGGGCCGGGCCGCTGCTGAGCGGGATCGACTTCCTCACCACGTTCCTGCTGATCTTCGCCGGGATCGCGCTGGTCGTGAGCAGTTACATCATCGTCAACACGTTCTCGATCCTGGTCGCCCAGCGGAGCCGCGAGCTCGCGCTGCTGCGCGCGCTGGGGGCGTCCAAGCGGCAGGTGATCCGCTCGGTCCAGCTCGAGGCGTTCGTCGTCGGCGTCGTCGGCTCCACGCTCGGGCTCGGCCTCGGGTTCGTGCTCGCGATGGGGATCCGGTCCCTGGTCGCGACCTTCGGGCTGGACCTGGCCGACCAGCCGCTCATCCTTGCCCCCCGGACGCCCGTCGCGGCGTACGCCACCGGGATCATCGTCACCATGGTCGCGGCCTGGCTGCCGGCCCGGCGGACGGGCCGGATCGCCCCGGTCCAGGCTCTTCGCGACGACGTCGCCCTGCCCGAGTCGTCCGTACGCCGACGCCTGCTGCTGGGGATCGCGCTGATCGCGCTCGGCATCCCCCTCGCCGTGATCGGCCTGTTCGTCGGCGCGGTCCCGCACAACGGGTGGTGGGTCGGCGCCGGCGTGCTGGCCGTGCTGCTCGGCGTGACCGCGGCCAGTCCCGTGATCGGGCGACCGTTCCTGCGGGCCACCGGCGCGGCCGACGCGAAGCTCTTCGGGCCGATCGGGCAGCTCGCCGGCCAGAACTCGCTGCGCAACCCGCGACGCACGACCGCCACCGCGTCGGCGCTGATGATCGGCCTGACCCTGGCGTTCACCGTGGCGATCCTCGGCTCGTCGGCCAAGGCGTCGGTGGACGCGCAGGTGGAGGACAACTTCATCGGTGACTTCATCGTCAGCAGCGCGTTCGGCGAGGGCTACTCGCCGGCGATCACCGACCGCATGGCCGATATCGACGGCGTGGACTCCGTGCTCCGCGAGCGGTTCGGCTACGGACTCCACGACGGCGACCCGACGTACGTCGTGGCCACCGCGCCGGACACGATCTCGGACTTCGACATGACCATGGACTCCGGCCGCGCCACCGACCTGGCCGACGCCACCGTCCTGGTGGAGAAGGACTGGGCCAGCGAGAACCACGTCACCACGGGCGACACCTACGAGATCACGGTGCCGACCGGCAAGAAGGAGTGGCGGATCGTCGGCGTCTTCGAGGAGACCCCGCTGATCTTCTCCCCGGTCCTCACCACCACGCAGACCCTCATCGACTCCGGCTTCCCCGACCAGGACAACTACGTGGTGGTCTTCGCCGACGACGGGCCGGCTGCGGCCGGCCTCCAGGAGCGGCTGGACGCCGTGGTGAAGGACCTGCCGGTCGTGACGGTGAAGGACGAGCAGGCGTTCGCGGCCGAGCAGCGCGCCCCGATCGACCGGATCATCGGCGTCATCTACGTGCTGTTGGTGTTCGCGGTGCTGATCGCGATCCTCGGCATCGTGAACACCCTCGCCCTCTCCGTCATCGAGCGCACCCGCGAGATCGGGCTGCTGCGCGCGATCGGGGTCAGCCGCCGGCAGCTGCGGCTGATGATCCGGCTCGAGTCGGTGGTGATCGCTGTCCTGGGGGCGGTACTGGGGGTGGCACTGGGCATCGTTTTCGGGGTCACCCTGATGTACGCCCTGCGCGACGAGGGGCTGGAGCGGATCAACATCCCGGTGGTGCAGCTGGTGATCTTCCTGGCGCTCTCGCTGGTGATCGGGGTGCTCGCGGCGGTGTTTCCGGCCCGGCGTGCGGCCCGCCTAGACGTCCTGAGGGCGATCGCGACGGAATGAGCAGGCGGTGTGGCCGAGGCTCGTTGAAACGTCATATCTCCCTTGACACCTGACCCGTTCGGGTGGTCCCAGGGGGCTAGGAAGGTCTACCCGTTCGGCCATCGCGTGGTCTGTCAAAGCGAGGACGAGGCCCCGAGCCCCGGTCTAGTCTGGCTGACATGACGGAGGTCCTCATCAAGGATGGGCGCGCGCTGAAGCACGTCCAGGTGCGCGAGTACGTGCGCGCGCTCGTCTCCGGCATGTCCCCGGGCTCTCCGGCACCCTCGGAGCGCGAGCTGGTGGCCCAGTTCGGCGTGGCCCGGATGACCGTGCGCCAGGCGATGGACGCCCTGGTCGTCGAGGGACTGCTCGAGCGGATCCCCGGCAAGGGCACCTTCGTGGCCCGGCCGCGGCGTACCGCCAGCACGATCACGAGCTACAGCGAGGAGATCGCCCGTCGCGGGATGCTCGCGGAGTCGGTGACGCTGCTCGCCCGCCGCGAGCAGGCCGGTCCGGGCGTGGCCCGCGCCCTCAACATCACCGAGGGCGACCCCGTCATCCACTGGAAGCGGCTTCGCCGCGCCGACGGCACCCCGATGTGCATCGAGGACGCCTTCCTCAACGAGGTGCTGCTCCCAGGTTTCCTGCAGGGTGGGATGCCCACGAGCCTCTACGACGCCCTCGAGCTGCGCGGCCTGCGCCCGACCTGGGCCGAGGACTCGATCAACGCCGACGTCTGTCAGGCCGACGAGGCCACCCACCTCGAGGTGGCCGCCGGCGACCCGGTGCTGCGCCACTCGCGTCGTGCGCTGAACGGCGAGAAGGTCGTCGAGGTCTCACGGAGCGTCTTCCGCGCCGACAAGTACACCCTCTGGGTGCAGATCGGGCAGGACTACTAGTCGGCCGAAGGCCGACATCGGTGACCCGGCGGTTCTGCTGCCCGCGCCGAAGGCCCGCGTCGGCCGAAGCGCCGTGTCACCGCACGTGGCACGGAGCTGCACCCTGTACGAGACTCGACCGACGCAGCCTTGTTCGGCAGTGCCCTAGGTAGGCACCCGGGTGCCTCCCAGCCCACTTGCGGGCATCTCCACAGGCGCCGTCGTGTTGCGGCGCCGCACCAGCCAGGCGACTCCGAGCGCGAACGGCGCCAGGGTCGTCATGAACGGGATGCTGGTCACGAACGCGACCCACGCTGGCACGAGGTCGGCCTCCCGCGGCAGTGCCACCGCCAGCACGATGCCGCCCAGCAGCAGCCCCGCGAGCGCGTACGCCGCCCGCATGACCGCGGTGCCGGCGCGGTGCGAGACCTCGCCCTCGGAGCGCAGCAGCCGGGCCAGCGCTGCGACGGCCAGGTAGGTCGTCACGACGTACCCGAGCTGGACGAGGTCCTGCCAAGTGAGCAGCAGCGCCATGAAGTCCGGGGTGCCGTCGAGGCCGCGGAGGTACTCGGAGGCCAGCCAGTTCGTGTCCTCCACCGCCGCCTGCTGAGGCGCCGCTCCGGTGAGGTGGACGGCGACCCGCGAGACCAGGTTGACCAGGTACGCCGTCGAGGCGACGGCGAGCAGGACCAGCGCGGAGACCGCCGGCCCCACCACGGGGGAGTGCCGCCGGTCGACCACCATCCGGGTGGCCACCGCGAGCAGTGCGACGGCCACGACGAGCAGGGCAGCGGTGTTGAGCGTCATCAGCCCCGGCTCGTCGGCGCTGGGCGGCCCGGTGACACCCACGCCGGCGAACTGCCCCAGCCCGATCAGGGTGAGCCGGGTGCCGGTGTCGTCCGGCCTGGCACGGAGGCCGCGCAGGGCCGCCGCCGCCGCCGCGACGTACAGCAGGTCGAGGACCAGGAAGACGGGCAGCGTAACCGCGTCGATCTCCATGTGGACGACGGTGAGGATCAGACCCAGCGGCCAGAGGAGCGCCAGGGCGACGGCGCTGCGGGTGGTGTTCATGCGATCTCCTGGAGGCGTGAGACGTCGGCCCCGAGGCCGAGCAGGTCGGTGACGGCGCGGTCGAGGTCGGCGATCCGGTCGACGGAGCGCCACCAGCGGGCGACGGGTACGCCGTCGGGGCGGACCAGGACGGCGCCGCCGGGGCGGTGCAGCCCGAGGGCGTGGCTGGTCGCGGGCGGGACCTCGGCCAGCGTGAACGGGACGCCGTGCAGCAACGAGGTCGCGGCCCGGCGCCATCCGTCGAGGTCATCGGCCACGAGCAGGGTGACTCCCTGGCCGATCAGGTCGAGGGTGGACGTGCCGGCGCCGACCCAGGCGTGCTGGAGCCGACCGCCGAGGTCGTGCAGCATCTCCGTGATCACGGCATCGCAGTGGCTCTGTGGGTCGGCGGCGCGCGCGACGTCGGCGGCGGCGAGGGGCCGCTGCTGCTGCTCGTAGCCGGCCAGGAAGCACGGCGGCGCCCAGCCGCGAATCACCCAGCCCAGACGCCAGCCGAGCGCGAGCCCGTCGCGGACCGCCATGGCCAGGCCGTTGCCGCCGCGCGGGGTGACGCGGTGGGCGGCGTCGCCGACGAGGTGGACCCGGCCGTCGCTGAAGCGCTCGGCCAGCTGGGCGCCGGCACGGAAGGTGCTGACCTTGGTGACCTGCACCGCCAGTCCGGGCACCCCGGCAGCGGTACGGATCCGCCGGGTCAGGGAGGGCAGCTGCGCCATGCTGTCGGCGTCGTCGCCCGGGCCGAGGATCACGCCGTACTGCCAGCGGTCGCCGCCGGCTGGGATCAGCACGCCCGCGGCGTCGGGGTGCTGGACCGAATAGAGCGCGTGCCGGTGCTCACCGAGGTGCGTCCAGAGCGGCGCCCTGAACTCCGTGGCCACGCCCGCCATCGCCGCATCGGTGCCCTCGACGGCGATGCCGACGGCGTCGCGCACCGTGCTGCGGTGGCCGTCCGCACCCACGACGTACGCCGCCGCGACAGGTCCGTCGCTGGTGCTGAGGCGCACGTGGTTGTCGGACTGGTCGAGCCCGGTGACCTCGACGCCACGACGGACAGTGGCACTCTGCATCGACTCGAGATGCTCGAGCAGGACCGCCTCGAGGTGGTCCTGGGGGACGCGGTACGGCGTGGTGGGGCTGACCACCTCGCTGTGCCGCGCGTCGGGGATGTTGAGGTCGCGCGCCACGCCGGAACCCGCCTCGGCGGCGGTCCGGGTCTCGAGCGCGGTGAGCTCGACGTCGGAGCTGCCGGCGCGCAGCCGCTCCTCGAGCCCCCAGCTGCGGAACACCTCCATCTGTCGGAGCGTCACGCCGACGGCTCGGAGGAGGGAGGACGGACGGGTGCGCTGGTCGAGGACCAGCACGTCGGCGCCGTGCTGCGCGAGCACGATGGCGGTGACGAGCCCCGCGGGGCCGGCACCGACCACGACGACGTCGTGTGGGTCGTTCATCTCTGGCTACTTTCGATGGACAATATGTCTTTCGAAAGACAGGATGTAGTTGGAACTACGCTGTGTCAAGTCAATATGTTTGAATGGCCTCGTGCCCAGGAAGTACGACCAGGTGCTCCGCGCGGAGAACGCCGAGCAGACGCGCCGCCGGATCCTCGACGCGGTCGGCCAACGGCTGCGCGAGGCGCCGACCGACCAGCTGAGCCTCGATGCGATCGCCCGCGACGCGCGGGTGTCGCGGTCGACGATCTACGGCGTGTTCGGGTCGCGGTCTGGCCTGCTCGACGCGTTCGTCAGCGACCTGTGGGAGCGGACCGGGCTGCCGGCGCTCGCCGAGGCCGTGGCCTCCGACGACGCCCGGGCCCACCTCCGCGAGGGCCTCGCGGCGGCCAGCCGGATGAAGGCGGGGGACCTGGAGGTCTACCGGGCGCTGCACGCCATGGACCGGCTCGACCCCGAGTCCTCCGGCAACGCGGTCCGGCAGATGGAGGTCGACCGCAGCGGCGGCATGGAGCACCTCGCGCGACGGCTGCACGACGGTGGCGTGCTGCGCGACGACGTCACGATCGAGTGGGCGACGCACCTGCTCTGGGTGCTGACCAGCTTCGAGAGCCTCGACCTGCTGGTGTCGGGCCGGCACCTGTCCGTGGACGAGGCCGTGGAGGTGCTGGTGACCTCCGCCGAGCGGTCGCTGTGCCGGCCGGCGCCCCAGGATCAGGCCTAGTCGCCCAGCCCGCCGAGCGGAGCGACCACGTCGCCGGAGAGCTCGCAGACCCAGACCGGGTCGGGTCCACCGAGGTCGGGCTGGATGTAGAGCGAGTGCTCCGGACCCGCGCAGGTCAGGCACAGAGGCCAGCGGCCCGCGGTGTCGAACAGCCCGTCCTGGACGTCCTGGGCGACGAGCCCCGCGACGTACACCTTGCCCTCGGGCCACTGGTCGGCCCACCACTCGCGGGCGGAGACGGCGTCTTCGAGGATCGAGACCGCGTGGGCGGTCGCGTGGTCCCGAGCCTGGAGGTCGGCGAGCACACGAGCCCTCGCGTCGAACAGCGGCACGGTGTCCACTCTGCCCATTCTGTGTCGAGGGTGGTGAGCCTTCGACCCCTAGGCTGCTCGCGTGGGCGTGCTGCTGGAGGTCGCGGTCGCGCACGAGCGCGACGTGCCGGGCGCGGTCGAGGGCGGCGCGGACCGGCTGCACGTGATCGGCGCGGCCAGCGATGGGCGCAGTCTGTCGCCGGAGATCACCATGGTTTCGGCGGTCTGCCGCGACACCGACGTGCCGGTCTTCGTGCTGCTGCGGCTCAATGACTCCTGGACCACCACAGGCGGCGAGCTGACCCGGCTCGTCGGGCTCGCCGAGGACTACCTGACCGTGGGTGCGACAGGCCTGTCCTTCGGGTTCCTCGACGCAGACACCGACGTCGACGCCGAGGTCTGCACACACCTCGCCGCGTCGCTCGCGAACGTGCCCTGGACCTTCCACGACGCCGTCGACGACACCCTCGACCCGCGCCGCGCCTGGCAGCGGCTGGTGGGGCTGCCCGGGCTGGTCCAGGTCCGCTCGGCGGGGTCGCCGCGCGGCATGGGGGAGGGGTACGACGACCTGCTGGCGACCGCCGAGACCGACCCGGCGATCGCCGCGCTGCTGATGCCCGGCGGCGGACTGCTGGCCGAGCACGTGCCGTGGCTGGTCCGCACCGGCGTTCGCGCGTTCCACCTCGACGAGCAGCTCCGGCCCGGCGGCAGCCGCAAGGCCTACGTCGACGCCGGGCTGACCCGCTCGTGGCGGCTGCTCCTCGACAACGCCCTGGAGCGGACGTGACGCTGATGATCGACCCGCCCGCGGTGCCCTCCCGCGGCCGGATGTGGTCGCACCTGGCGAGCGACACGTCCTTCGACGAGCTGCACGCCTTCGCCCGCGAGCTCGGGATCCCCGAGCGCGGGTTCGACCGCGACCACTACGACGTGCCCTCGGAGTGGTACGACGAGGTGCTGGCCCGCGGTGTCGAGCCTGTGACCTCCCGCGAGCTGGTGACCCGGCTCGTGGCGGCAGGGCTCAGGCGGCGCAAACCCCGATTCGTCTGAGGACGTGAGCGCGAGATCTCCCGTCAGACCGCAGACGAATCGAGGACCGCGAGCTCCCGCTCGAGGTTGGCCCGGGCCGCCTGCTCCCACTGCTCCCGCGCGTACGACGTGTGGAAGAGGTGGGGCTTGGCGGCCAGTCCCTTGAGCACGTCGGCCCGGCCCGCCCAGAACACGTCGTCCTCGAGGTGGGCGTACTCGCGACGGACGGCCGCGACGTACTCGTCGTAGCGCCGGCGCGGCGCCGCGAGGATGCCGAGGTCGGCGTCGGAGAGCGCGCACCCGTTGGCGTCGCCGTCGTCGGGCGTGTGCGTCTCGGTGAGCCGGACCAGCCGGACCACCTCGGACACGATCGGCGCCGGTGCCGCGGTGGCCAGCGCGTCCTCGGCCCAGGCCGCAGAGCGCTCCTCGGCGTCGCGCTCGCCGTCGTAGACAGCGTCGTGGAACCACGCGGCCAGGAGCACCGGCGTGGGGTCGTAGGCCGCACCGTTGCCGGCCAGCTCGTCGAGCCGGTCGAGGACCTCGGTCAGGTGCCGGGTGTCGTGGTAGCCGCGGCTCGGGTCGGCGTACGCCGCCGTGAGCTCGTCGCGGACCCCGGGGCTGTCTGGGAGGGGCCATCTCTCACTGAGGTCCATCGCGTTCATCCAACCCGCTACGCTCGCCCGGTACAACGAGAACGTGTTCTATTTCTGAGGAGTCGAGATGGCCGCCAGCCCGGAGAAGATCCGTGAGGTGATCGAGCAGTACGTCGCCCGGGTCGCGACCGGCACCACCGACGACGTCATGGAGCTGTACGCCGAGGGCGCCACCGTCGAGGACCCGGTCGGCAGCGAGGTCCGCACCACCCGCGAGTCGATCCGGGAGTTCTACTCGGGCCTCGAGGCCCTGGAGCAGGCCGGTGAGGTGCTGAGCGCGCGGATCGCGGGCGGCGAGGCGGCCTTCCTGTTCGAGCTGCGCACGAAGGCGGGCGAGCAGACCTACACGCTCGCGCCGATCGACGTGATGACGTTCGACGACGACGGCAGGATCACCTCGATGAGGGCCTACTGGTCCGACGCGGACCTGTCCGTGTCCTGAGGCAGCTTCGTCCCGGCGGCGGTGGCTGAGCAACGCCTCTCCACATCCGGGCGGTGGGTGGGCAACGTCTGTCCACGGGGACAATGGTTGCTGAGCCACCTCCACCCCCGGCCGACCTGTGGACAACGGTTGCCAGGTCACCGCTCCCCGGGCGTCATCGCCCACCGGATCGTCCCGGTGGCCAGCCCACCCAGCACCCGCACGGTCGTCCGCTCGGAGACCGGTAGGTAGGGCAGCCGCAGCGGTAACCGCGTCCACGCGGGCATCAGCCCGATCGCGGCCGCCGCGAGCGCGCCGTACGGCGCACGGACGGCCAGCGGCAGCGGCGGCCTCAGCAGCACGTAACGCACCGCCTCCCGCGCCTCCGGCGTCCCGCGCAGCTCGGGGCGGTACGCCGCCAGTGCCTCGGCCAGCCCGGCCTCCGTCGTCGGCGGGTCGACCACTCCCAGCCGTGCGCCGACCTGGGCGATCTGGGCGACGTACTCGTCCCGCCCGGCCTGGTCGAGCGGCCGGCGGCCGTAGACCTGGTGCGCGCGCAGGAAGCTGTCCGCCTCGGCCGCGTGCACCCAGGCGAGCAGGTGCGGGTCGGAGGCGGCGTACGGCGTCCCGTCGGGCATGGTCCCGGTGACCCGCTCGTGGATCCGGCGGACCGCGTCGACCGCCTGCTCTGCGTCGTCCGCGACGCCGAACGTGGTGACCGCGAGGAACGTGCTGGTCCGGTGCAGCCGGCCCCACATGTCGCCGCGATAGCCGGAGTGCTCCGAGACCGCGCGCATCGCGACCGGGTGCAGCGTCTGCAGCAGCAACGCTCGCAGCCCGCCGACGAACATCGACGCGTCGCCGTGGACCCGGGTGATCGGGCTGCCGGCCTCGAACCAGCGCGGCCCCTCGCGGTAGTGGATCCGTTCGCGGTGCCTCGGACCGTCGGGCCCGGCGACCTGCAGGAACAGTCTCGCGCCGAGCCGACTGCGCAGTTCGGGGAGCACCGATGCCATGCCGCGACACTACGTGGGGTGACGGCCCGGCCGCCGTCCCGTGCGAGGATCCCGCCCATGACTCGGAAGACCTTCGCCACGACCATCGGTGCCCTGGTGGTGGCCGCCGGACTCGCGGTCCTGCCGTCGACCGCGCCGGCCCAGGCCGGCCCGGTGCCCGCAGCCACGGCCCCCGGCACGTTCCGTGCCGCTCCGGTCGTCTGGACGCGGTGCAAGGACCGGGACCTCAAGCAGGCGAAGGCCCAGTGCGGCTACCTGGTCGTCCCGTTGGACTACGCCAACCCGACGGGTCCGACCATCCAGCTCGCCGTCTCCCGGATCCTGCACACCAAGGGCCCCTACCGCGGCGCGGCGTTCGCCAACCCGGGCGGTCCAGGCGCCAGCGCGCTGCAGTACTCGCGGCTGAGCAGCGCCATCCCGCACGGCGTCGGCAAGACCTACGACTGGTACGGCATGGACCCCCGAGGTGTCGGAGCCTCGATCCCCGCGCTCACCTGCGACCCGAAGTTCTCCAACTCCCAGCACCGGCCCTACAAGCCCACGACCACCGCGATCCTGAGCTACTGGCTGGCGAAGACCGAGGCGTACGCCGCCGCGTGCGGCGCCTCGGCGGCCAAGGACCTGCTGCCGCACCTGAAGACCACGGACAACGTCGCGGACTTCGAGTCGTTGCGCACCGCGATCGGGCAGGCGCAGGTGACCTTCTACGGCTTCTCCTACGGCACCTACATCGGCCAGGTGTGGGCCACCCTGCACCCGGGCTCGCTCAAGGCGATGGTGCTCGACGGTGTGGTCGACCCGAGGCGGGTCTGGTACTACTCCAACCTCGACCAGGACTACGCGTTCCAGAAGGTCTACTCGAGGTTCTTCCGGTGGGTCGGCAGGTACGACCGCATCTACGACCTCGGTCGCACAGGCCAGCTGGTGGACAAGCGGGTCGCGCGGTTGCGCAAGACGCTGACCGGCAAGCTTGCTGACGACAAGGTCGGCTCGTCCGCGATCGACGACCTCCTCATCAATGCGGGCTACAACACTCTGGCCTGGCCCGACGTTGCCACGGCGCTCTCCGAGCTGGCCAACCACCTCAACACGCGACCGATCCGCCAGATCCTGCGCACTCCGAAGGGTCCGAAGGCCGACAACTCGTACGCCATGTACCTCGCCACGGTGTGCACGGACGCGCCGTGGCCGAAGGACTGGAACCTGTGGGCCTCCGACAACGCCATCGTCGACAAGGACGCGCCGTACGTCGCGTGGGCGAACGCGTGGTTCAACGCGCCCTGCCGGACCTGGCCGACCCCGAGCAACGCATCGGCGTTCGCGGTCAACGGTGCCGGCTACACCGGCCCGGTGCTGCTGGTGAACGAGACCTACGACGCGGCCACGCCGTTCTCGGGCGCGCTGGCCACTCGGGCACTGTTCCCGACGGCGAGGCTGATCGAGGGCAAGCGCGGTACGACGCACGCGGCCTCGCTCTCGGGTGTCTCGTGCGTGGACGACGCCATCGCCAAGCTCCTCAAGAGCGGCAAGCTGCCCAGTCGCAAGCCCGGGTCCGGCGCGGACAAGACCTGCCCCGGACTGGGCGTGCCCGTGCTCGGTCAGCAGGACGCGGACAGGTCCGCGAGGGACCTGCCGCGAGTGCTGACGCCACGCCTGTCGCTGGCGCGCTGAGATCGCGCTACGCGACGCCCTGGTGCTGCCACTCCTGCTGCAGGTCGCTGCAGACGTCGCTCAGCAGCCCCACCAGCTCGTCGACCAGCGGGGTGAGCCGGGTGTCCCGAGCGTGCAGCGCCCAGAGCCGGCGGTGCAGGCGGGGCCGCTCCAGCTCCCGATGAACCGCGCCCGGGGTGGGCCGGGCAGCTAGCCGGGCCAGCACCGCCACGCCCAGGCCGGTGCCGACCATCGCCTGCGCGACGTCGTAGGACTCGGTCTGGAACTGGACGCGCGGAGCGAGGTCGTGCTGGCGGGAAACCCGGTCGAACTGCTCGCGCGCGGCCTCTCCCGCCTTGATCGCCACCCACGGCTCACCGCGCAGCTGTGCCAGGCGAACCCGCTCGACCCCACGGCGGGCGAGCCGGTGCTCCTCGGGCAGGCAGACCACCATCGGGTCGGTCAGCAGCCGGGTCGCGGTCAGCCAGGCCGGCACCTCGGGGACCTGCTCGTCGTACGTACCGACCACCGCCACGTCGAGGGCACCGTCTGCCACCCGGCGGGACAGCTGCCGGCTGGTGCCCTCGAGGATGGTGAGGTCGCTCTCGGGGCGGCGGTGGCGTAGCGCGGTCATCGCCTCGGGCAGCAGGCGAGTGCCCACCGAGACGAAGGAGCCGATCCGCAGTCGTGGGCGCGCTCCGGCGCGGGTGGCCCCCAGCTCCAGCTCGGCGAGCCGGCACGCCTCGTCGATCTCGTCTCCCCGTCGAGCAAGGGCCGCGCCGGCCTCGGTGAGCCGGGCGCCGCGCGGGCCGCGGTGGACCAGCGGCACGCCCCAGTCCCGCTCCGCCTTGGTGACCTGGCCCGTGACCGCCCCCGGCGTCAGGCCGAGCTCGGCGGCCGCACCGGCCAGCGAGCCGTGCGCCTCGACGAGGGCTAGCATTCGCAGCTGAGCAGGATCGACGGGCATGCAGGAATTCTAATACTCCCGTGCAGAGAAGTGAGTTCTCTCAACATCCGTCGCCGCGCACGCTGGAGGTGTGCTCGATCAGCTCCTCGCCTTCGTCCCAGTCATCACCCTCCTCGGCCTCGTGCCGGGAACAAACAACCTCCTGGTGCTGCGGACCGCCGCCGACCGCGGTGGCGGTGCGGCCAGATCCGTCGCCCTGGGTGCCAGCGCCGGCATCGTCGCCTGGTCGGCCGCCGCAGGCCTCGGCGTCGGCGGGCTCGTCGCCGCCGTGCCCGGGGGCCTCCACACCGTCGGCGTGGCCGGCTCGCTGGCGATGGTGGCCGTGGGGCTATGGGCTCTGGTGCCGCGCCCTGCGCGGCCCGCCGCGGGCCGCCCGTCGCAGGGTTTCGCCACCGGGCTCGGCGTCTGCCTGGCCAATCCGCGTACGCCTGTGATGGCGGTCTCGCTCCTGCCGCAGTACGCCGTCGCGGACGCCGCCGCGACCAGCACGCTGGTGCTCGGGGTCGTCTGGGCGGTGATCGCGCTGGTGTGGAACGGCGTGTGGGTCGCCGCGGGCCGGAACCGCCGGCTCGGCAGCCGGGGCAGCCTCGTGCAGCGGGCCGGTGGACTGCTCGTGGCGGGGATCGGTGGGCTCGGCCTGGCTCAGGCGGTGTAGCTGCGCAACCAGATCGTCTGCGGAGAGGAGCGCAGCTTGTCGAGCGCCGCCTCGCCGATCGCCTCGGTGGCGTCGGTGACGACGTACCCCTGCTCGCCGCGGGTGGCGAGGTACTGGCCGGTCACGTTGGCGCCCTGCTCGGCGAGGTAGGCGTTGACCTCAGCCAGCACGCCGGGGACGTTGACGTGGAGGTACGCCAGCCGGACACCCTCGGACAGCGGGGGCGGCTGTACGGCGGGCAGGTTGACCGACAGCGCGGTGCTGCCCTCGGCGACGTACGACGCGAGCTTGCCGGCGACGAACCAGCCGATCTCCTCCTGCGCCTCCTGGGTGGAGCCGCCGACGTGCGGGGTGAGGATCACGTTGTCGAGTCCGCGGAGCACCGACTCGAACGGGTCGCCCTGGGCCTTGGGCTCGACCGGGAACACGTCCAGCGCCGCGCCGGCGACGTGGCCGGACTCGATGTTCTCGCGGAGCGCGACGTCGTCGACGACCATGCCGCGGGACGCGTTGATGAACAGCGACCGCGGCTTCATCGTCGCGAACTGGTCGGCCCCGAAGAGCCCGGCGTTCCCGGGCCGGCCGTCGACGTGAAGGGAGACCACGTCGGCCTCGGCGAGCAGCGCGTCGAGGGTGGGCATCCGGCGGGCGTTGCCGTGCGCGAGCCTGTCTGCGGTGTCGTAGAAGATCACCCGGAGGCCGAGCGCCTCGGCGACGTTCGAGAGCTGGGTGCCGATGTTGCCGTAGCCCACGATGCCGAGCGTGCGGCCGCGGATCTCGTGGCTGCCCTTGGCCGACTTGTCCCAGACGCCCTCGTGCATCCGCTCGGTCTTCTCCGGCAGCCGGCGCGCCAGCGCGATGATCTCGGCGACGACGAGCTCGACGACGCTGCGGGTGTTGGAGTACGGCGCGTTGAAGACCGCGATGCCGCGCTCGGCAGCTCCGGCCAGGTCGACCTGGTTGGTGCCGATGCAGAAGCAGCCGATCGCCACCAGGTCGCCGGCCGCGTCCAACACGCGGGGCGTGACGTGGGTGTTGGAGCGGATGCCGAGCACCTCGACGCCGCCCGCCAGCACCTCCACGAGCTCGTCCTCGGAGAGGGAGCCGGCCCGCACCTCGACCTCGTGGCCGCGCGCCTCGAGCGTCTCGACGGCCACCGGATGGATGTTCTCGAGGAGGAGGGCCTTCATGCGTCAAGGGTAGGAGCGGTGACTGACCCCTCCGAAACCGCGGCTCTCCGGTGGGACGGTCCCTCACCGGGCATGAGCCCCTAATCACATCGCTTGGTGCGAGCTCCTGCCGATGGGTGCGCGTGCGTCACTCCGCCGCGTTTGGGCGAGGGACCCGATACCTCAATCACCTCCGATGTCTTCTTGCGGAGGTGCGTGCGCGGTGAGGACCACCGACCCTGACGTGTACTGACTCCGCGCCCTCGTCATGTCCAGGTCGCGAACGATGGCGGCAATGATTGCGTCGTGCTTCTGCCGCAGCCTCATAAGCTCCTCGGACGTGATGACGTCGCGGTCGCCCTTCAGAAACATGCCATCCCAGTGACTTTCCCATCCGGCTGCAGCATTCCAGGCCTCACGACGACGGTAGGCGCTGCTGTTGATCAGAGGTTCCTTTCCCCATGCGTTGAAGGTCTGAAAACAAGAGTTCATGAAAGACCGGTAGGCCTCACCGACAGGGGAGCTGAAGAGTGGAAGTGCGCAGTAGAACTGCCTGTCCAGGCTTCGTTTCAGTTTGACTACCTGGTCCGGGGAGTGCCTGTTCCAGTCACCGATGAAGGTCATGTAGCACATGAGTGTGTTGAGTTGGGGGGCCAATCTCTCGTAGTACTCGAAGCGGGCGTTCAAGAGTCCTTCGCTGCGTGACTGCTTCTTGGTGAACATGTAGCCAAGCACCAGCACGACTAAGGGTGTTGCGAGGGCGCCGATGGCGGCAAGGGCGCCCCAATCGATGTTCATCCACGAATCCTCCCTGTCCGCCGCATCACGGGCAACGATCGCCTGTCACGCACGACTGGGGCTCGATGTGACGTCATTGCCGCGAGTACTTGCTGAGGCGCAGCCTTGCGATCGCACAGTCGCCCGATGGCGCCTGTCACGCCGGACAACACGCGAATAGGAGCGAACGCCCGGGACGCCCGCTCATACAGCCGCAATCCGCTCGTCCATCCTGCGTCACTCCGCGAATGCGACACCAGATTGTCCGAGGAAGGGCCGATACAGCCGCAGATCGACAACCGTGAACAGGTGCCCTGCGACGGCCCAGTCAACGGCGACGTCCTGCACCTCAGGCTGCCATCGACGATGGGCATCGTTGACCGCACGGCGTTACCCAGCGCAGACCACGTCACCCTGTCGTTGCAGGCGGCTCCTCGGTGGATGAGCGGAATGCCGGGGGACTGCCTTGGAGTGCCCGGAGTGCGGCCTCGTCGTCTGCGAAGAAGTTCGGCACGCGGTCCTCGGCGTCGTAGTAGCGGTGGAAGACCGGGGTCTGTGAGCCGGACATCGGTGGCACGATCCAGCTCCAGTCGGCGGGGCAACGGCGACCTGCCTGCTCCTCTCTCTCCAGGTGGGTGAGAAATCGGCGGGACTCGGTGTGGTGGTCGGAGATGGTCACGCCGTTCTTGCGGAACGAGTGCAGTACCGCCCGGTTGATCTCGACGAGAGCCTGGTCTCGCCACAGAGTCGCCTCGTCCGAGGTGTCCAGCCCCATGCGTTCGGCAACCGTCGGGACCAGGTCGTAGCGGTCGCTGTCGCCCAGGTTGCGGGCCCCGATCTCGGTGCCCATGTACCAGCCGTTGAAGGGGGCGGCCGGGTAGGAGACACCACCGATGTCCAGCCGGTTGTTGCTGATGACCGGGACCGCGTGCCAGCGCGTGCCCAGGTCGGCGAACCAGGCGAGCTCGGGATGCTCGAGCGGGACCTCGTGCACCGCCTGACCCGGGACCTCGAACATCCGCGGTCCCTCCTCGAGGGTCTCCACGACGAGCGGGAGCACGTCGAAGGCTCCCCGAGACTCGGGCGGCTGCCAGCCGCGCCGGATCAGCTCGCTGGTGAAGGCTCGATACCGGGGGTCACCAAGGACACGCCCGTTCGGCTGCTCGTACCCGGCGTACCGGATGAGCTGCTCGTTCCAGATCCTCGGGGCTGGCCGCAACGGGGACTCCGGAGCGAACACGCTGATCATCGGCCGGATCCTTCCGCCGCTGTTGGCCGCTCGCAGGTGCTCGAAGCAGTGCCGGGCGACGCCGGCAGCGTCGGAGACCGTCCTCAGGTCGCGCACCTGCAGGCTGCGCCAGTAGAGCCGGCCGATGCACCGTGCGTTGTTGCGCCAGGCGGCGCGGGCGCCGAACTCGAGCTCCTTGGGGGTGTGCCCGTAGGTCCCGGTCAGGTCGATCTCGCGCATGACCGCGGCGATCCGCGGCCCGGCCGGCCCCGCCCGGGGGTTCTCGGCGTGAAAGAGCTCGAGGAACTCCTCGGCCGCGGCCCAGTCCACCTCGATTTCGGCGCTCCGAGGGCGTCGCTCGGTGTCGGGCAGGCTCACGACAACCGCACCCCCGACGGTCGGGCGCCTGCTCGCCGGTCGCGCGGGAGCGGCCGCCCCGTCGTACTAGGCCGGGGTCTCTGGAGAGTCCGCATCGGTCAGTCGGACCCCAGAGAGTGCGGGCCGCTCCCGTTTCGGGAGCGGGTCTGCCCGTCCTTCGAGTCACCGAAGAGAGGATCGCTCCACGGGGACGTCACGGCGGCCGAGCCGCCGGACGTGGAAGGGCTCCCGAGTCGGTCGACCTCGGTGGCGAACGACTCCATGATCGACTGCATCTGGGCCTGGGCGTTGCGGGCATACGCACGGACCTGCTCGCCCGCCGTGCCCATGGCCTCCTCGACGACCTTGCGCTCGTGCGCGCGCGCCTGGCCGATGCGCTCGCGGGCGTCCCGGCTGACGTCCTCCACCATCTCCTCGGCAATGAGCTGGGCCTGGCTGAACAGCTGGACGACCTGGTCGTTCACGCGCTCACCCACCTGCTCGTACTCGTCCAGCTCCGCCTGCACGCGCTGGAGTTCCATGTGGAGGCGTTCGTTCTCGGTCCGAGTCCTGCCGAGTTCTGTCTGCGTGGCCTGCACCTGGTCAGCCAGCAGGTCGAGGTACCGGTACACCTTGTCCGAGTCGAGGCCTCGCATCCGTCGCTGGAACGTCTCGTCCCGGATGGACTCGGGTGTGTGATACGGCGGAGGGACCCGGTGGTCGCTGTTCGTCATCTGTTGTCTCCTGACCTGGTCAGACCCGCCTCGGCGGTGTGCTGGTCCGCGGCCGCGTAGTAGAAGTGCTCGTACTTGATGTGCTCGGGGTGCATGCCGGTGGCGGTCAGCTGCTCCAGCGTGTGCGCGACCATCTGCGGGCCGCCGCACACCATCGCCGTGCGCTCATACAGCGCCTGCCGGGCCGCGACCGTGCCGACCTTGCCGCGCGTCCCGGGATACGACGGGTCGTCCGAGACGACCTCCGTGTACTCGAACCACGGCCGCTGCTGGGCCAGCTCTCGCAGCCGGGGGCGGTCGTACAGGTGCCATGGCATCCGTACGCCGTGCAGGAGATGGACCCGTGGCGCGGTGCGCGAGCGTTGCCACTCCTGGTCGATCTGCTCGATGACCGAGAGGAACGGCGCAAGGCCGGTCCCCCCAGCGACCATCAGCAGGTCCCTGGGGTCGTAGACCCGGCGCGTCAGCCGCTCGCCCACCGGCGCCCCCAGCTTCACGGTGTCTCCGACCTTCAGCGAGCGCACCACGGCCGTGCTGACGAGGCCACCGTCGATCTGTTGGACGTGCAGGTCGATCGAGCCGTCGTGGCGAGGAGAGTTCGCCGGGCTGAAGTAGCGCCAGTGCCGGGGCCGTTGCGGGATCTCCATCGACACCGACTGGCCGGGGAGGAACTGGAACGCTCGTGTGGGCCGGACAGTCAGCAGCGTGAGGTCCATCGTCCGTCGCTCGACCGACACCACCTCGGCGGCCCACGAGTCCGGGCTGTTCTCGGAGGACGTCTCCGCTGCCTCGACCATGATCCGCGCGATCACCTGGTAGGCCGCCGTCCACTCCGCGGCGAGCTCCTCGTCCCACTCGGATCCCAGGAAGTGCTTGAGCGTCGCACACAGGGAGGCGCCGACGGCGTCGTAGTGCTCCGCGACGACGGCGTACTTCCGGTGGTCGCGGCCGAGGTGTCGCAGGAACTCCGCATCGTTCTCGATCCGGTCGGCGTGGCTGACGATCCGGCCGAGCGCGCTGACGAACTTGTCCCGCTGGTTCGCCATGGAGAGCGGGAACATCGACCGCACCTGGGGGTGGGACACGAAGATGTGCGAGTAGAAGTACAGCGGCACCTCTTGGCCGTGCCTCGTCACCTGGTCCCAGCTGCGCTGCAGGGCGTGTGCATCCATCGGGCTTCGCCTATCCGTCTCGTGAAGCCAACTCCTCGAACGAGACGGGCGGCCCGTCAGCGGGCCGTGCGGAGTGCCGGTCGTCGGCAGCGTGAGCCGACGGAAAGTGCGTTGACAAGGGTTCCCTCCCGAAACTGACCCCGTCTACCTCACGCCCCCTTCCTACCAATTCCTACCAAGGAAGGAGCTCCGGACAGTCAGCCTACCGGTCCCGAAACCGTCACACATCCGTGGGCCGGTGCTTGGGTCGCTGCTGTCGCGGCGTACGCCGGCCGGACGCGGCGTACTCGGTGAACCGGCCGAGCACCATCTGCCAGGCCGCCGTGAGGAACTCCGCCTGCTCGGCGTCGGCCGCGCACTGGTGCACCTCGACCCGGGTGCCCGCCTCGCGCGGCAGGAAGCGCAGGTAGCCGACCACCTGACCGCCCGGCACCGGGATGACGTCGTCGTCGAAGTCCCATCGCATGGCGATCAGGTCCGGCGGAGCGACCACGTCGTAGTGTCCCCGCACCCGCGTGCCCCACTCGAGCTCGGTGCTGAACCGGCCGTCGGCGATCGTGACCGGTACGCCGAGCCAGGCCGAGTAGCGCTCGCCCTCCGCGAACGACGCGAACGCCTCCTCCTGGTCGAGCGCCACGTCGGTGTGGACGGTGACCCACTGCTCGACCGAGGCGGTGGCGTGGGCGCGCTCGGGCAGGTCGTCGGCGGCGTGCCACTTGTCGTCGGAGCCGGCGAGCAGCGGCAGCACGGCGTCCATCCCGGCCCGGTCGACGCGGTAGTGGCGGAAGTTGCCGTCCACACGCACGGTGACCAGCCCTGCGTTGCGGAGCGTGGCCAGGTGGGTGGAGACGGTGCCTGCGGTGAGCTGGACGCCGGTCGCGATCTCGCCGGCCGGTAGCTCGGCGTCCCACAGCATCCACAGGATCTCGCGACGCACGGGGGAGGACAGGGCGTCGATCTTCGCCTGGAGCTCACGCTCACCGGCTGGCCGCTCGCCGTTCACCGACTCAGTCTTGCAGGCAAGCCTCTGACCTGCGTACTTTGACTTCAATCAAAATAGATTCTCGGAACCGACAGTGGAGGGAACCATGACCAAGTACCTCGTGCTCTACCGCGCGGACGTCTCGGCGCAGGACCAGATGGCCAACGCGACGCCGGAGCAGGCCAAGGCCGGGATGGACGCCTGGATGGAGTGGGCGGGCCGGGCCGGCTCGGCCCTCACCGACATGGGCTCGCCGTGCTCGTACGCCAGCACCGTCGGGGCGACGTACCCGGCGAGCGAGGGGAGCATCGGCGGCTACTCGATCCTCGAGGCCGACTCCCTCGACGCCCTCAAGGGGCTGCTCGACGGCCACCCGCACCTGATGATGGGCGACGGCGCGGGCATCGACATCCACGAGCTGCTGGAGCTGCCTGGCATGTAGCGATTCGTCTGCGCTCCGACGTGGAAGCTGAGCGGAGCCATCGCAGACGAATCGTCAGGTGGCGGCGTGGCCTTCGAGGTACGCCGCGACCAGCCCGCCGAGCGTGTCCAGGTGGTAGCCGCCCTCCTGGACCGCCACCGCGGGCAGCCCGGTCGCGCCGAGCAGCCGGCCCGCCTCGCGGTAGCCGTCGGCGGTGACCTGGAGCGGGCTCTCCGGGTCGTCCTTCGCGGCGTCGACGCCGAGCGAGACGACGAGGTGGTCGCAGTCCGACACCCAGTCGGCGAGCTCGGCGACCGCGGCCAGCCACGCGTCGTCCCCCGTCCCCTCGGGGAGGGGGAGGTTCTTCGTGGCTCCCTCGCCGGCGCCGGTGCCGGTCTCGTCGGCGTACCCCACCACGTGCGGGAACCAGCCGGCCCCCGGGTCGACGTGGACCGAGCCGTAGCGGACGTCGGCGCGGTCGTAGTAGATCGCCGCCGTCCCGTTGCCCTGATGGGCGTCGAGGTCGACGATCCCGACCCTCCCGGCCCCGTGCCGTTGGAGCTGCTCGGCTGCGATCGCGGCGTTGTTGAGGTAGCAGGAGCCTCCGAAGCCGGCGGGAGTGGCGTGATGGCCCGGGGGTCGGCAGAGGGCGTACGCCAGGCGAGCGCCCGCCGTGACGAGGTCGGCGGCCTGCATCGCGCAGTCCGCGGCCGCGCGGGCCGCCTCCCAGGTCCCCGGGCCGACCAGCGTCATGGTGTCGTAGGCGAACCGACCGGCGTCCGCGTGGATCGCCACCGCTGGCCGGGCCGGTAGCCCGGCGGTCATCGCCGGCGTCGGGAACAGGTACGGGACCACGCGCTCCTGCCCGACCAGCTCGCGGTACGGACCGGCGGCCCAGCGGTCGGCCGCGGTGCGCAGGAAGTCCAGCAGCGTCTCGTCGTGTACGGCGCGGAGGGCGTCCTCGGGTTGACGCGTCGCCTCGACGAGCTCGTGCCCGGCGTCGCGGACGGCGTCGAGGATCGCGTCGACCCGGGCCGCTCTCTCGGTGCCCTCGGTCGGTACGCCGACCCACACCTCGTGCCGCGGATCGTGGCGCCGGGTCTCCGGCGACCAGACGACCGGCACGGCGTACTGATCCATGGGTCAGTATGAGCACATGCCCCGCGCCCGTGACCTCGGCATCGCCATCGGCGCGCTGCCCACCGGCCCGACCAACTCGGTGCTCGACGTGGCGGGCGTCGGTCTCGGCCACGCCACGATCACGCGGGAGACCGCGTGCACCGGAGTCACCTCGCTGGTGCTGGCCGAAGACGCCATGCACCGGCCGGTGGTGGCGGGCGGCGCGGTGCTGAACGGCATCGGCGAGTGCACCGGCTTCGTCACGATCCGCGAGGCGGGCATGCTCGAGACGCCGGTCTGGCTGACGTCGACCATGCAGCTCGGCCGGGTGTACGACGCGGCGTGCGAGCTCGAGGTCGCGCGGCACCCCGACGTCGCCGACGACGTCTGCATCCCGGTCGTCGCCGAGTGCGACGACTCCTTCCTCAACGACTGCCGCCGGATGTGGGTGACCGCGGACGACGTGCGGGCCGCGCACGACGCGGCCCTGGTGTCCCGGGACTCGGCCGCGCCACCGGCGGAGGGTGCGGTCGGGTCGGGGACCGGCATGTCGTGCCTGGGCTTCAAGGGCGGTATCGGGACGTCGTCACGGGTGACGCCGGACGGGCACACCGTCGCGGTGCTGCTGATGACCAACTTCGGCTCGCGTGAGCGGCTCACCGTCGACGGCGTACCGGTCGGTCGGCTGCTGCCGGCCGACGCGGCTCCGGAGAAGCCGGCCGGCTCCTGCATCGGCGTCGTCGTCACCGACGCTCCGGTCGATCCCACCGGCTGCGAGCGGCTGGCCCGCCGGATCGGGCTCGGCCTGGCCCGCACCGGCTCGGTGGCCTACCACGGCAGCGGGGAGATCTTCCTCGCCGCGAGCACGACCGCGCGCACCGACCGCGACGGGCGGGACGTCGGGGCCGCGCCGAGGCTGGCCGGCCGCCAGCTCGACGACCTGTTCGAGGCCGTCGTTGACGCGGCAGAGGAGTCGGTGCTCAACTCGCTGCTCATGTCGTCGACGACGGTCGGCCGGGACGGCAACACCTCCGAGGGGCTCGACCCGGACACCGTCGTACGTCTGCTACGGGAGCACGGGCGTGGGATCTGAGCGCTCCGTCCGCATACCCATGGCGGACGGTGTCGAGCTGGCCGCCACCCTGTTCCTCCCCGACAGCAGCGAGCCGCAGCCGTGCCTGCTCGAGGCGCTGCCGTACCGCAAGGACGACCTCACCTCGTCGTACGCGGAGGGCTACCGCAGCCTCCGCGACGAGCACTCGTACGCCGTGTGCCGGGTGGACCTGCGCGGTACGGGATCGTCGGCCGGCGACGCCACCGACGAGTACCCCCTCGTCGAGCGGACCGACCTCTGCACGGTGATCGCGTGGCTGGCCGAGCAGGAGTGGTGCGACGGCAACGTCGGCATGTTCGGCACGTCGTACTCCGGCTTCAACTCGCTCCAGATCGCGGCCGAGCGGCCGCCGGCGCTCAAGGCGATCGTGGCGATCTACTCCAGCGACGACCGGTGGAACGACGACGTGCACTGGCGGGGCAATGCGCTGCGGCTGGTCGACCTCGTCGACTACTGCCACTACATGACGCCGATGTGCGTGTTGCCGCCCGTCCCCGCCGAGTGGCGGGGTGACTGGAGGACGGAGTGGATGCGGCGCTGGGAGACCAACGAGCCGTGGCTCCTGACCTGGCTGCGCGAGAACCGGGACGGGCCCTACTGGCGGGCCGGGTCGCTGCGTCACGTGGGCTATGACCGGATCCAGGCGGCCACGATGATCGTGGCCGGGTGGGCGGACGGCTATCGGAACAACTCGTTCCGCACCGTCGAGGCGCTGGGAGCGGCCGGTACGCCGTGGCGGCTGCTGGCCGGGCCCTGGGCACACGCCGACCCGGCGACCGCGATGCCCGGGCCGCGGATCGACCTCGACCGCGAGATGGTCGCCTGGTGGGACCGCTGGCTGCGCGGGACCGCGCCCGACGAGTGGACCAACCGAGCCGACGTCTTCGTCCGGACCTCCACCGTGCCCGAACCCGACCTCGAGCTGCACGAGGGCCACTGGGTCAGCGGGCCGTGGCCGCCCCGGGACGCCGGGGCGGCGACGTACGAGCTCGACGGGCCGCATTCCCTGGCGGTCGAGCCTGACACCGGCGTCACGGCCTGGATCGACTGCGCCGGCCACCTGCCGTGGGGCCTGTCCGGCGACCAGCGCGAGGACGACGCGCGCTCGCTGACCTGGGAGTGGGACCAGCAGCCCACCATGGTCGGCCAGCCTGTGGTCCGGCTCCGGCTCAGCGCCTCCGCCCCCGCCGCCTCGCTGTCGGTGAAGCTCTGCGACGTCTTCCCCGACGGCACCTCGGCGCTGATCGCTCGGGGTTCGATGGACCTGGCCTTCCGCGACGGTGCCACGCCGGCGCCGCTGGTTCCCGATGAGCAGTACGACGTGGAGCTGCCCCTCGACGCCTGCGCCTACCGACCCGATCCGGGCAACCGGCTGCGGCTGTCGATCGCCGGCGCGGACTGGCCGAACACGATCGCCCCGCCCGCGCCGGTCACGCTGACGGTCCATGGTGGGTCGCTCGAACTGCCACTCTGGACCGACAGTGGGCTCGAGCCGCCCGCCTTCGTCGCCGGCGCCGAGAGCTCGACGGAGGACCCGACCGACGTCACCTGGTCGGTCACCCGCGACGTGCTCCGGCGTACCACCGCCTGCACGGTCCACAGCATGGCGTCGTACGACGTGCCGCACGAGGGCACGGCGCTGGAGGACTACCGGGGCGAGGTCGGGGTCGACCGGCGCACGTTCGCCCAGTGGGCCACCGCAGAAACCACTTATCGGTTGACCTGGCCCGACGTAGACGTCCGGGTGGTCTCGACACTGCGCGTCGACATCGGCCCCGAGGGCTACGACGTGGTCATCGAGGCCGATGCGTTCGACGACGAGGAGCAGGTCGGCCACCGGGAGTGGCGCGAGTTCGTCAGCCGCTGACGCCCGCGATAGCGCGATAGTCCGTGACATTTGTGTGGGTGATCTCCGCGACTGACCCACACAAGTGTCACGGACTATCCCGGCGCGGCGAGTCAGGCCGATCGATAGCGCAGCAGCCGCTTCTGTTGTTCGGCGCTCAACGCCCGGCGGAGCTCGACGGTGTTGGTCGGAGACCACCAGGGCGGCGGCTCGATGGTCCATCGTCGCCGGGACTCGGCTTGCCATCGAGCGCGTCTGCGTGCAGCGTGCATCCGCTCCGCCATGCGACCAACGTGCCCGCGATCAGCAGCGAGCATCGAGAAGCACTCGAGTCCCACGTCGCGGTATCGCTCCACTGCTCGTTCATCGATCGCCCGTTGGGTGCCGGAGAGATGCAGACCTCCGTGGTACTGCCCGATGACGCCCGCCTCGAGATCGAGGAGGTCAGGAGTGCCGATGTGCCCGCCGTCGAGGTCGAACAATGGTTGGTTGCACAGCGCAGGAGGCAGGCCCGCTTCGATACGCCAGATGAGGACCATCTCGAGCTCGGCTGGAGACCAGCAGTTCTCCTCGGCCAGGCAAATGCCTCTGCGGCACTGGGGGATACCAGTCCAGCCGGAGTGCTGGGCGGCGTAGTCGGCCAGCTCGTCGATCGAGACCAGGTCGTAGTAGGCGGCCATACTGAGGCTCCGGGCCGCCGCGCGATCGGACGACGCGTAGCGCATCTCGAAGCAGACCGATCGCACGGCGGTGGTGACGCTGAGTCCGTCGACGACGATCAGGTCTCGAGGGTCGAGTCTCTCGGCACTGACCTGGATGCCCGGTCGCGGACGGATGTCGTCGCCCGCCACGGCAAGAGTCACCGGTCGCATGCTTCCATCGGGTGCGATCCCGTCGAACCAACGCTCCGCCTTCTGCCAGTGGAGTGCCGCCCACCCCGTCACTCCGCCGTACGCAGGCAAGCGGCACGACGCCTCGACGATCCGCTGTTGCGTGGTCCGCTCGACCGAGGCTGGGAGGTACATGCCCCAGCTGGATTGTCGCCAGTTGGGTCCGCGCGTCTCGTCGAGTGTCGGACCCGTCTTCCCGGTGGGATCACGACGGCAGGGGATGACCAGGTGCGGTCGGAACGGATGCCTCTGCACCCGGTCTGTGCTCCCCATGAGTGATCACTTCCCGGGGAGCCGGCGGTTCATTTCGCTCATCCACAGCCGCAGCGCGGGGATAGTCCGTGACATCTGTGTGGGTTGATCTGCATGACCACCCACACAAACGTCACGGACTATCGCGACGGAGCCGGTGGGTGGTCGGGCCAGGCGACGGCGTACGCCGGGTCGCGGCCGCTGCCGAGGCGGGCGAACCGGAGCAGCTCGCGGACGATGCCGGCGGCGCCGTGCGCCCAGCCGGTGCGTGGCTCCAGCACACCCGGGGTGGCCCGGTGCTCGACGTTGGACCAGCGCGTGCCGTCGGCGTCGACGGTGGCCCGGTCGGCGAGATCGACGACCAGCACCTCGGCGAAGTCGTGGCCGTCGTGGCTTTCGACCATCCGGTCGCAGGCCAGGGCCAGTACGCCGGCGGTGCCGCAGCAGTGCCCGTGGTTGTCCCAGAACCCCGGCCACCGCCGCCGCGGCAGGCCGCACCGGGTGACCGTGTGCCAGCAGCGGTCGGCCAGCTCAGCCCACCGCGACGCATCGGGTCCGTCTCGCAGCAGGCGGAACACCTGCGCGTCACCGGTCGGGCCCTGGCACCAGCCGAAGTTGTAGCGCTCGATCAGCTCCGGCCGGTCCGGCGGGTCGGAGTGCGGCACCAGGAACCCGGCCGGCCCGAACTCGTCGCGGGCCACCACGTCCTCGGCGCCGGCCTCGGCCAGGTCAACCAGGTCCGGGCGGTCGGTCGCCCGGCCCACGGCGGTCAGCGCGTGCACGATGCCGAGCGTCCCGTGCGAGATGTGGTGCTGGCGGGCCACGCGACCGGTCCGCGTCTCCCACTGCACGCCGTGCGGCGTGGTCTCTGCGGTGCGCAGGTACGGCTCCACGGCGAGCACCGCCAGCTCCGGGTCACCGACCGCGAGAGCACCGAGCGCGATGCCGGCATTGCCGCCGAGCAGCTCGAACTGAGGGCCCCACCGGGTGCCGTCGAACCGCTGCCGCACCGTCTCGAGCGCCCGGAGTGCGGCGGCGTCGGCGGCAGGTTCGCCGAGCCGTTGATGCACCGCGTGCAGGGCGACGGCCATCCCGGCAAGCCCGTGGTACAGCGAGCTGTGGTCCCACGAGGCGTCGACGACGGATGCCAGGTGCCGGGCACCGCGCAACGCCAGGTCGCCGTACCGGTCGTCGCCGAAGTGCGCCTCAGCCTCGAGAAGGGTCAGGGCGACCCCGGCGGTGCCGCTGTAGAGCGTCGGGTCGGTCTCGTCGTCGGACACCCGGCTCGGCCAGGCCAGTCCGGCGCCGTCGACACGAGCCGCGCCGACCAGCCAGGACAGCGCATCCGCCGCCAGCTCCTCGACGTCGGGCATCCCTCGAGACTACGGAGCGGGGAACCTCACCCGGACACGGTGCCCGTCGAGCCGCCCGCTGAGCACCGCGGTGGCACCGGGCGTGCTGGTGTCCCACGTGCCGGTGAGGTGTCCGCGGGGGACGTCGAGGGAGACCGACATGGTCCGGGCGTCGCGGTCCCAGACCGCTGACCCGGAGACCGCCACGCCGCGGACCAGGCGGAGGCCCTTCAGCTGGAACCGGACCACCACGTCGCCGGCGTACCGCCAGGTGCCCCCACGCAGCCCGACGCCGTGACCGCTGTAGTTGTTCCACCAGCGGTCCTGGAGATCGGCCACGGTGAGGGCTGCCGCCCTCACCACGCGGGCAGCCGGGGCGCCGGGGTCGAGGGCGAGGGGGAACCGGCCGAGCGCCCGCACCGGTGCCACCCTCCCGGCACAACCGACCAGTGCCGGCGGGAGCTGACCCTTCGGGGCGGCCACGAACGACCTCAGGATCCGCTCCGCGCAGTTGTCCCGGTCACCCACCGCGGTCACGTGGACGCTGTTGGCGATCACCACGTGGCGCGCGTCGGGGAACTGGGCGGCCACCAGGTCGCCCTCGGCGGAGGTGGTGATCGAGTCGAGCTCGCCACTGAGCACCAGCACCGGTACGTCGGGGTAGCTGCCGGATGGTGGGACGGGCGGCGCGGCTGGGTTGCTCGCGGGCGCCGAGGGCCAGCGCGTGCACCAGTCGAGCATCTGGAAGATCGAGTCGGCGTACTCGTGCACGGTGAACGGCGCGAACGTGCCGGGGTGCGACGCCGAGCGGGCGTCCAACGCGGCCGCGTACTGCTGCTGCCGGACCGCCGGCGCCGCGGACATGTCGTAGAGCTGCGGGTAGTCGTGGCAGGCGACCGCAGCGTCGAGGCCCTCGCTGTAGGGCCGCACCGGCCCGGCGTCGGTCCCGCCGCCGGTCGCCTCGGCGACCAGCCGCAGCAAGGGCGCGCGGTCGCCGGCGAGCCCGGAGCGCAGTGCGGCGGTCAGCTCGCGGTAGAACGCCGGCGCGTACGTCGCTCCGAAGGCGATGTCGACCAGCCTCGGACCGTTGACGGCCACCCGCATCCTGCGGCCGTCCGCGTCGTACGCCGTGCCACGCCAGGGCTTCACCCTCACCTTCGCCAACACCTTCTCGATCGTCGGCAGGAAGGCCTCCCCCGCACCCCGGCAGGCGGGCGACCGCTTGCAGACGACATCGAACGCGCGCAGCATCGCCGGCCCCTGGGTCGGGTACCACGCCGTCTCGCCGTACGCCGGGTAGGAGCTGTCCAGCACCAGGCTGTGCACCAGGTCGGGGTGCCGGCCGGTGAAGACCTGGGTGAAGAAGGTCCCGTAGGAGTCGCCGTAGACGTCGACGGGCGCCAGCCGCAGGGCGCGGATCACGGCGGCGAGGTCGTCGGCGGAGAGGGCGGTGGTGTAGTCGTCGGCGCGGTCCCCGAGCGAGGCGCCGCACTCGGCTGCTGCGTCGGCGTACGGCAGGTCGGAGTCCTGGAGCAACGGGCAGTCGATCGGCTCGGAGAGCCCGGTGCCGCGCTGGTCGACCAGCAGCATGTTCCGGCGCTCCAGCAGGCGTCCGTACATGTCCGCGTACGACGACCCGCTGCCGGTCGTGCTGTAGCCGGGACCTCCTTCGTGCGGGACCAGCGTGGCCAGCGCCGGCCGCGTGCTGTCCCGCGCCGGCACGAACGCGAAGCCGACCCTGACCGTGCCGGCGGCCGGGTTCCCCGGCTCCCAGGCCCGCCGGATCGAGCCGCACAGGGCTCCGCCCGCGATGTGGCAGGGCCGCAGCTTCAACGTCCCGACGGTGACCTGGTGGGGCCGGGCGGCCACCGGACCGGGCAGCGCCGTCAGCAGGCCGGCGAGCCCGACGACGAGCGCGGTCGCGACGGCGACCCCGGCCCGGCGGCTCATACCGAGAGGCCGCCGGACCGGTAGGCCGCACCGATCATCGACACCAGCTGGGCGACCGCGTCCTCCCTGGGCGCGAACGGCCCCGGCTGGAAGTGCGGCGACCGGAGCCCGCGCTGCACCGACTCGCAGGCCGCCCAGTCCTGCCGGTTGGTGATGTCCCAGAACTCCACGGCGGCGGGCGCACCGGACGCGGCGGACTCGGGCAACGTCAGCCACGAGCACTCGACCCAGGTCCGGTCCGGCGCCAGCGGCACCATCCGGTGGCTCATCACGTAGTCCGGGTGCGCGGAGACCAGCAGGTTCGGCAGCAGGTGGAGGTACTCCACCGCGGTCGGGTTCACCCCGGGAAGCGGCGTCGCGGCCAGCGAGCCGTCCAGCGACATGGACGCCATCCCCTCGCGCAGGACCATGCCTCCGCCGATCCAGGCGCCCGGCAGGTCGTAGTTGTCGCCGGAGTCCGGCGGCGTCACCTGGCACAGCTCGGGATGGATCAGCGGGCAGTGGTAGCACTCGTGGTAGTTCTCCGCGATCACCTTCCAGTTCGCGGCCACCTCGTAGGTGTGCCGGTCGGCGGCCACCAGCGAGCCGACGTCGTACGGCGCGAGCAGCGTCGCCAGCTCGCCGACGTACCGCTCGAACGGCGGCACCTCCGGCGCCCCGAGCGGGTTGAGCGCATGGCCGAACACCCAGCCGTGCCAGATCTCCAGCGGCAGCTCGACGAGGTTGTGCTCCTCGACCGCGAACGACGCGACCTCGCGGAAGCCCGGTGCGCCCTTCAGCCGGCCCGACAGGTCGTAGGTCCAGGCGTGGTACGGACAGCTGACAGCGCGCTTGGTCGACGTGCCGTCCCCGGGCAGCAGCTCGTGGCCGCGGTGCCGGCAGGTGTTCGCGAACATCCGCAGTGTGTCCTTGTCGCGCACCACGAGGCACGACACGTCCCCGACCATCACGGCGCGCTGGGTGAGCCCGTCCGGCAGCAGCTCCGCCATCCGGCCCAGGCAGGTCCACGCCCCGGCGTACAGGTGCCGCCGCTCCCAGGCGAGCACGTCCTCGGACGTGTAGGCCTCGGCCGGCAGCATCTGCACCAGCTCTCGCCCCTCGGGCGGGGCCAGGTCGCGTACGTCGGTCAAGGGAGGCTCCGCTCTATGCTGCGCGCCATGGGAGGCCGCTGATGACCCGCCGGGCCAGGCGGTCGGTGGAGGTACGTCGCGAGGAGATCCTCTCGACGACGGTCGAGCTGCTCGACCGGCTCGGCCTTGCCGCCACGCGGGTGGCCGACGTGGCGTCGGCGCTGGACGTGAGCCCGGCGCTGGTCTTCTACCACTTCGGGACGAAGGACGACCTGGTCGCCGAGGCGTTCGCCCATGCGGTCGAGCGCGACCTGCGCCGGCTCGGGAAGGCAGCCTCCGGCGACGACCCGGTGGCGAGGCTGCGCCGGGTGCTTCGCCTCTACGGTCCGACCGGCCGCGCGACCGGGTGGCGGATCTGGATCGACGCCTGGGCGGTGGCCCAGCGCGACCCGCACCTCCGCAAGGTCCTCCAGCGACTCGAGCATCAGTGGCAGGACATCCTGCGCGGCGTGGTCGACGACGGCGTCGCGTCCGGCGTCTTCACCTGCCCTGACCCGGAGGCGACGGTCGCCCGGCTCTCGGCACTCGTCGACGGACTCTCCGTCGCGGCCGTGGTGCACCGCACCGTGACCCGCGAGCAGCTGCGCAGCTGGGTGGCGGCGCAGCTCGCGGTGGAGCTGGGTGTGGACGTGGAGACGCTCGACTGACATCACTTCACACCAGCCAGTGCGGGGCGTAGTCGGGCTGCGTCAGCGCCGGGCGGTCGAGCCGGAAGGCCGACACGTCGGACGTGGTCGTCCCCGTGGTGACGAGGTCGGCCAGGACCCGACCGAACGTCGGTACGAACTTGAAGCCGTGCGCGGCGCCCAACCCCACGACGATGTTCTCGTGGCGCGGGACGGGCGCCAGGACGAAGTCGCGGTCGGCCGTGAGCGTGTACTGGCAGCGGACGGACCGCAGCGGTGCGCCGACGCCGGGCAGCATGGCGTGCACGTGCTCGGCGAGCAGCGCCTCCATCGCCGGGTCCGGGTCGCTGGTGCGGTCGTCGGGCGAGATCGTCGGGCCGCCGCAGTCCTGGGCGGCCTTGACGGTCTCTTCGCCGTAGGACGGGAAGCCGTAGAACGACGGGTCGTCCATCCAGATCCACAGCGGTAGGGCGCCGACCGCGAACCGGTCGGGCTCGTCGACGGCGAAGTAGGTGACCTGCTCGAGGGTCACTGCGAGCGGGACGTGCACGCCGAGCTGGTCGACCACGTCGTTGGTCCACGCGTCGGCGCAGACGACGACGCCCCGGCAGTCGATCTCCGCGTTGGTCGTGGTGACCCTCATCCCGCGGTCGCCGAGGTCCTCGACGGCCAGCACGGGGGAGTGGTCGCGCAGCTCGGCGCCGAGTCGTCGGGCCTGCTGGTGCAGCACGGCGGTGGTGCGGCCGGCGGGAACGATCGACCCGTCCGTTTGAAACAGCCCGAGGGTCCCGTCTGGCACCCGCAGCTGTGGCCAGCGCGCCGTGAGCCGATAGGAGTCGAGCACCTCGTAGGCGATGCCGACCTCGTCCATCGACTGCGTGTAGTCGATGGCGGGGATCGCCGGGTCGGGTGGGAACAGGTCGAGACCGCCGGCGCGGGTGACCAGCTGGGCCCCGGACTCCTGCTCGAGTCGCGCCCAGTCGGCGTACGCCTCCTGCGTGAGTCGGACGTACGCCGGCGTGTGGTAGCTGTGCCGCAGGATCCGGCTGGTGTCGTGGCTGGCGCCGCGGCTGTGGCCGAGCGCGAACCGCTCCAGGCCGAGTACTCGGTGGCCGCGACGCGCGAGCTCCCACGCGGCAGCGCTCCCCAGGCCGCCGAGCCCCACGACGACGTAGTCGAACCTCTCGCTCATCGTCCGCGCTCCAGACGGGGGAGCAGCCAGCGGCGGATGTCGAGGCTGTCGTCCTCCATCGGCGCGAACCAGCCGTGCGAGTACGCGCGCGACGACATGCCCCTCTGAACCGACTCGCAGATCGCCCAGTCCTGCTGGTTGACCAGGTGCCAGAGCTCCGCGGCGTCGCTCGGGTCGAACGCCGCGTCCGCGACCGCCTCGGGCGCGAACAGCAGCGAGCAGACCACCTCGGTGCGGTCCACGGCCCGCGGGTGCAGCACGAACGCCGCGACGTGGTCGGCCGACGCGGAGAGCATCAGGTTGGGATAGACGAGGTCACCCTTGTGCCGGGTCCGCTCGTGCTCGTCGAGACCGGCCAGCGGCGCCCGGTCGGTCGTGCCGGTCATCGTGAACGTCCAGGCGCCCTCGCGGTGCGGGATCCCGCGGTCCCAGTCGAGGTCCGAGCCTCCGCCGGCGAACGACGGCACCAGCCGCGACAGCTCCGGGTGCACCGGGCCGCAGTGGTAGCACTCGTTGTAGTTCTCGAGCAGCACCTTGTAGTTGGCCGCGACGTCGTAGCGCAGCACCTGCCCGGTCACCAGGGCGCCGATCCCGTAGTTGGCCAGGGTGGCCCCGGCGTGCTCCACCTGCATGGACAGCGGTTCGGCGGACGCCGGCGTCAGGTGCAAGAAGACGAACCCGTTCCACGTCTCGACGCCGACCGGGTGGAGCGCGAAGGCCGTCGGGTCCTCGACGGTCGCGTGCGGCGAGCGCAGCAACGAGCCGTCGAGGGCGTAGGTCCACGAGTGGTAGGGACAGCGCAGCGAAGAAGCATCCCGCGCGGGTTGTCCGGGTGCGCACACCTGGGAGCCGCGGTGCCGGCAGACGTTGTACGCCGCGTGGAGGACGCCGTCCTCGGCGCTGGTGACGAGCACCGACTCACCCGCGACGTCGACCGTGACGACGCGCTTGGGTGTCGCCAGACCGAGGTCGTCCAGCCGGCCGACGCAGTACCACTCGCCGTACAGCACGGCGTCGCGCTCGACCGCCCACTGACCCCCGTCGACGTACATCTCCCGCGGGAGCGCGGCCTGCAGCTCGCCGTCAGTCACGGTCCCCTCCTCACGCTCTCACTACTGACTCACGAGTCAGTAAGCCCAAGGGTGTCATCCCGGGCCCGGGCGTGTCGAGTGGCTGTCGGCGGGATAGTCCGTGACGTTTGTGTGGGTCTTGGCCCGGATTCACCCACACAGATGTCACGGACTATCCCGGCGTGGGTGAGAGGACGGCGTCGAGATGGCAGGCGGTGCGGTGCTCGCCGGTGGCCGGGAGTACCTCCAACGGCTCGGTCCGGCAGGCATGGTCGACCCCCGCACGCTCCGAGCTCCCGTCCGCCAGCGCCGGGCAGCGCGGGTGGAACCGGCACCCGCTCGGGATCCGGCTCGGGTCGGGGACCTCGCCGCTGAGGACCACCGGCTGCAGGTACTCGATCTCGGGGACCACGGACAGGAGTGCCTTCGTGTAGGGATGCTTGGGGGCGGTGAGCACCTCCTCGGTGGTGCCGCACTCGACCACCCGACCGAGGTACATGACCGCGATCCGGTCCGCGATGTTCCACGCGAGGCCGAGGTCGTGGGTCACCACGACCACTCCCATGCCGAGGTCCTGGCGCAGCTTCAGGAGCAGGGCCAGGATCTCGCCGCGGATCGAGGCGTCCAGCGACGAGACCGGCTCGTCGGCGAGCACCAGCTCGGGGCGGAGCGCCAGGGCGCCGGCGATCAGGACCCGCTGCTTCTGGCCACCGGACAGCTCGTGCGGGTAGCGCAGGTACAGCCGTTCGGGCGGCCGCAGCCCCGCCTCCGCGAGGGCGGCCGCGACGAGCTCGGTCTCGGTGCGGCCCTCCGCGCCGCTCTGCGCCCGCCCGTGCAGCCGGATGCCCTCGGCGACCGACTCGTAGACGGTCTGCCGGGGGTTGAGCGAGCCGGCGGCGTCCTGGAGGACCATCTGCACCCGGCTGCGGTAGGCCTTCAGTGCCCCGAACGAGTAGTCGAGCTTCGTGCCCTCGAAGAGCACTTCGCCACGGGTCGGCCGCTCCAGCCCCATCAGGGTGCGGGCCAGTGTGGTCTTGCCCGACCCGGACTCCCCGACGATCGCGAGCACCTCGCCGCGCGGCACGGTGAGGTCGACGCCGTCGAGGGCGCGAGCTGCATGGCCGCTCCGGGTCACGAACTCGACCGTGACGCCGCGGGCCTCGAGGAGGGGCGTGTTGTCCGCCGGAGTGGTCACTCCTCACCCACCCGGATGCAGGCCGCCGACCGACCGGGCGTCACCTCGACGAGGAGCGGCTCCGCGTGCGTGCAGCGGTCCACCGCGCGCGGGCATCGTGGGGAGAACGAGCAGCCCTCGGGCAGCTCGCGGGGGTCCGGTGGGTCGCCCGCCAGCCCGGCTGGTGCGTAGCGCGCCGCCGGGTCGCCGATCCGCGGGAAGGCACCGGAGAGCGCTGCGGTGTAGGGATGCAGCGGGTCGGTGAACACCTCGCCGGCGGTGCCGCTCTCGACCACCCGGCCGGCGTACATCACGAGCACCCGGTCGCAGACGTCGGCGAGCACGGACAGGTCGTGGCTGATGATGAGCAGGCCGACGTCGAGGTCGCGGACCAGGTCACGCAGCAGGTCGAGGACCTGGGCCTGGACCATCACGTCGAGGGCGGTGGTCGGCTCGTCGGCGACGATCAGCTTGGGACGGCAGGCCAGCGCCATCGCGATCATCACGCGCTGCTTCTGCCCGCCGGAGAGCTGGTGCGGATAGCTCCGCGCCCGGTCGGTGCTCAACCCGACCTGCTCGAGCAGCTCCGCGACCCGCCGCTCCACCGCGTCCTTGCCGAGCGACGGCTCGTGCACCTCGATCGGCTCCGAGATCTGGCGGCCGACCCGGTGCACCGGGTTGAGCGAGTGCAGCGCCCCCTGGAAGATGATCGAGGCGCCGGCCCAGCGCAGCGCGCGCAGGTCGCCCCAGCGCATCGCACGGATGTCGTCGCCGAGCACCTCGACCTCGCCCTCGACCTTCGCGTTCCTTGGCTGCAGCCGCAGCACGGTCGAGACCAGCGTGGACTTGCCGCAGCCGGACTCGCCGGCCACGCCGACGACCTCTCCCTCGTGCACGACGAGGTCGACGCCGCGTACGGCGGGGAGCCGGCCCTCGGCGGTCCGGTAGGCGACGTGCAGGTCGCGCATCGCCAACAGCTCGGGGGCCCCCGTCACCGTGTCGGTCGTCTCGCTCACCTCGGTCACAAGTGGTCACCACCAGAGGTTCGCCGGGTGCTGCGCACCCGGAGCGCGCGCCTCGCGGCGTTGCCGTCGCTTGCTGGACATCCGAGTAGAGCGGCGCTCCGGCGCCTTGCGATGCACACACTCCGAGCACGCATCACGCACGACGAGCCTCCGGTGGTGACCACTAGCGCTCCCGCAGCCGGGGGTTGAAGACGTCCTCGAGGGCCTGGCCGACGAGGGTGAACGCGAGTACGACGAGCACCACGCAGACACCCGGCGGGACGATGTACCACCACGCGCCGGTGGTGATCGCGCCCACCGAGAAGGCGTTGTCGAGCATCGTGCCCCAGGAGACGCGGGTGGGGTCGCCGAGCCCGAAGAAGCTCAGCGTCGTCTCGGTGAGAATGGCGGCGGCCACGGTGAGCGTGGTGTTCGCGAACACCATCGGCATCACGTTCGGCAGCGCATGCCGGGTGATCTGGTGCCAACGGCCGGCGCCGAGGACCCGGGCCCGCTCGAGGTAGGGCCGCTCGCGGATCGAGAGCGCCTGGGCGCGGATCAGCAGCGCGGTCGCCGGCCAGCTGGTCACGCCGATCACCAGGGAGATGTTGAACAGCCCGCGACCGAGGATGGTGGCCAGGATCAGCGCGAGAGGCAGGAACGGCAGCACCAGGAACCACTCGGTCAACCGGAACAGGAACCTCGCACCCCAGCCCTCGAGGAAGCCGGACAGCAGGCCCACGACCGTCCCGATGAGCATCGAGATGAAGGTCGCGAACAGCCCGACGAACAGCGACACCCGGGACCCGAAGATCAGCTGCGTGAGGATCGGCCGGCCGCCGTCGTCGGTGCCGAGCCAGTGCTCCTTCGACGGGTGCTCGAGGACCCCTGCGGTCGCCTTGGTCAGGTCGAGGCCGTCGCTGTCGACCAGCAGCGGCGCGAAGACCGCCAGGGCGATGAAGAACAGCAACATGCCCAGCCCGAACAGACCGGAGCGGTGGCTGCGGAACAACCGCCAGTTGCGCCGGAGCGACTGAGCCCGCCGCCGGCGGGTGAGTGCCGCGGCGGACAGCTGGGTCGCGGTGGTGTCGGTCATGCTTTTCCGGGGTCCCCGCGGAAGCGTTCGCGCATCGCGCGCAGCGCCTCCACCGGACGGTTTCGTGGGGTGATCACGTTCGCACCCGCGGGTCGAGCAGGCCGTAGAGCAGGTTGACCACCAGGTTGGCCAGGATGACGCCCGCCCCCGCTACCAGGAAGGTGCCCTGCAGCACCCAGTAGTCCGGCCCCGTCAGCGCCTCGGCGGAGAGCAGTCCCAGGCCCGGGATCGAGAAGACCGTCTCGATGGTGAGCGCCCCGGATACCACGAAGCCGAAGCTGAGCGCGGAGACCGTGGTGGTCGGCAGCAGCGCGTTGCGGACGGCGTGCCGACGCCGTACCACGACGTCCCGCAGGCCCTTGGCGCGCGCGGTGGTCAGGTAGTCCTCGCCGATCTCGTCGAGCAGGGAGGAGCGCATCACCAGCGAGTACTCCGCGAGGTAGGCGAGCGTCAGCGTGACCACCGGCAGCACGAGGTGCCAGGCGGTGTCGAGCACCCCCTCGAGGCTGGACGGGTCGACGTCGTTCGAATGGAGCTGGCCGGTGGGGAAGATGCCCTCGAGCGGCCCGAGTCCGACCGCGAGCACGGCGATGAGCATCAGCCCGAGCCACCACTCGGGCATCGAGTAGAGCGTGAGCGTGAAGCCGGTGGAGGCGCGGTCGAACATCCTCCCGCGGTTCCAGGCTCCGATGACGCCGATCCAGACACCGATGAGCATCGCCAGCAGCGTCGACGTGCCGACCAGCAGGACGGTCGGCCAGAGCCGGTCCATGATCAGGTCGCTCACCGGGACCCGGTAGCGGATCGAGTCGCCCAGGTGACCGGTGAACGTGTTCTGCAGGTAGGTGATGAACTGGTGCGGCAGCGACTGGTCGAGGCCGTACTCGGCCCGGAAGTTCTCCATCTCTTCAGGAGTCTTGAGCCGGTCGCGTGCGAGGACCCGCGCGGGATCACCAGGGAGCACCCGGAACAGGAAGAAGTTCACGACGATCACGAAGGCGAGGCTGCTCAGCGCCCCGAGCACCTTGGCCAGGACGTAGCGGCCGTAGCTCTTCCGACGTGCGACGGTCGTCGTCGGCTGGGCCGTGGCGATAGTGCTCATTCGCGGTCGTCCACGGTCCGGCGACGCTGCAGCCCCCAGAAGCCGGCCACGACGACCAACGTCGAGAGCGCGCCGGCCAGGAAGCCGCCCATCGTGTTGCCGCCGCCGTCGGCCGCGGGGGCCGCGCTGGGCGTGCCGTCGTCGCCCACCGCGACCGCACCGACCGCGGTCGCGACGCCGTCGCAGTCGCCCGCGTCCGCGGCCGGACGGAGGAGCGAGTAGTTGCGGCCGCCGTACTGCACCAGCCAGACACCACCCGGGTCGGGCTGAGGCTGGAAGCAGGCGAACTGGTCGTTGCGGAAGGCTTCGCCCGTCTTCGTGTAGGCCGTCACGATGTAGGGCGTGTCCTCGTAGAGCTGCTGCTGCATCTGGTGGACGATCTCGATCCGCTTGTCCTTGTCCATCTCCACGCCCTGCGCGGCGTACATCGCGTCGTAGCCCGGGTCGCAGTAGTTGGAGTCGTTGAGGTTGCCGCGCTGTTCGCAGGTGAAGTCGCCGAGGATGCCGTCCGGGTCGGGCTCGATGTACCAGTCCCACTGGAACACGTCGTAGGTGCCCTCGAGGATCCGGTCGCCCATCGCCGAGCTGTCCATGGCGGTGAGCTCGGAGTCGATGCCCAGCTGGCCGAGCCAGCTCTGGAAGAGGTCCATCGTGTCCACGGACGGCTTGGTGTCAGCCCGGGCGAAGAGCCGGAGCTTGCCGATCGGCGACCCGTCCGGCAAGGTGCGCTTCCCGTCGGCGCCGATCACGTAGCCGGCCGCATCGAGCTCCTCGGCCGCCTTGTCGAGGTCGAAGGTGAACTTCACGTCGTCCGGTGGCTCCCAGTGCCAGGTGGGGTACGACGGAAGCATGATCGAGGTGCCCGGCTCGGCCGCTCCCTGGTATGCCGTCCGGACGATCTGCTCGGTGTCGACGGCGTACCCGAGGGCGTGCCGGAACTTCTGGTCGAGCACCGCCGGGTTGGGGTCGCCCAACGGCTCACCGGTCTCGGGGTCGATCGAACCGGTGTTGAAGCCGATCTCCTCGAAGATGGGCGCGAGGCCGTTGTGGGCGGTGATGTCGGGTTCGTCCTGGAGGGCCTTCACCTGGAGCGGCGTGATGTCCTCGGCGAAGTCGATCTCGCCCTTGATCAGGGCCTGCACCATCGGGTCCTGGGACTTGTAGACCTGGATCACGACCTGGTCCACGTAGGGCCCGTCGCCCCAGTAGTTCGGGTTCTTCACGAACCTGTACGTCGAGCCACCGGCCGTGCCCTCGACCATCATGAAGGGGCCGGACCCCACGATCGGCTTGCCGTCGGTCGGCTCGTTCGCGAAGTGCTTCAGCTCTTCTTTGGGTACGTCCTTCCAGATGTGCTCCGGGACGATCGGGATCGGCATCAGCGGCAGCGTCGCGCTGGGCGTCGACAGCTGCATCACGACGGTCGCATCGTCCGTCGCGGTGACACTGGTGGCGGTCTTGATGTAGCTCCGCCAGGTGCCGCCCGCCACCTTCTCGGTGAGCACCCGGTTGAAGGTGTAGGCGACGTCGGCGGCGGTCAGCGGCACGCCGTCGTTCCACGTCACGCCGTCGCGCATGTGGAAGGTCCAGGTCAGGCCGTCGTCCGACGTCTCCCACGACTCCGCCAGCGCCGGCTCCGGCGACATGTCGGTCATCTTGTAGCCGACCAGGAAGTCGTACTCGAGCGCCCACGCCTCGTAGGAGATGGCCTGGTAGCCGAGGAACGGGTTGAAGGAGTCCGCGTCCCCGGTGTAGCCGACGGTGAAGGTGATCTGCTCGTCGTCCGCGGTGGTGGCTGTGGCCGAGGTCGACGCGAACGCCCCGGCGAGGGCGGTCATCGCGACCAGAGCGAAGGCTGCGAGGGCGGGAGTACGGTGCCGCCCATGACTCGGCCTTCCGCGCCGCCCGCGGCTCGTCAGGAGCCCTTCGAGCACACCGAGCACGGGGTGGTGCGGCCGGACCCGTTCGCCTGGATGCGCCGGCTCGACGGAGCCGTGCTCGAGCACCTCCGAGCCGAGCGGGACTGGTACGACGTCGCGACCAGCCATCTGGCCCCCCTCACCCAGGCGCTGCGTGCCGAGATGACCGGCAGGGTCCCGGCTACTGACTCGTCGGTCAGTTGGCCGCAGCATGGCTATTCCTACCGCACGGTCCTTCCAGCAGGAAGGGAGTACATCCAGTTGTTACGCCGTCCTGGGGATGCGCCCGAGGACGAACCCGGCCAGCTGCTGCTCGACGTCAACGAGCTGGTCGGCGCCACCGACTACGTCGAGCTGGGCCTCTGGAGCGTCTCTCCGGACACGTCGCTGATGGCGTATGCGGTCGACTTCGACGGCGATGAGGTCTACGAGCTGAGGTTCCGCGACCTGGCCACGGGTGCGGATCTGGAGGACGTCGTGCCGAGGACGGCGCCCGGTGGTGCCTGGTCGGCCGACTCGGCGTACTTCTTCTACCTCGTCCACGACGAGCTGTGGCGCCCGCACCAGGTGTGGCGGCACCGGCTGGGCACGCCCCCGACCGCGGACGAGCTGGTGCTGGAGGATCCGGACGGCCAGTTCGAGCTGGAGCTGCACACGTCCCGCACCGGCGAGCTGGTGGTGATCTGGTCGGCGAGCCGGGACACCATCGAGGTGTGGGTGCTCGACGCAGCGGACCCGACCTCGGCGCCCCGGTCGGTGGGCGGACGCCGCCGCGGGGTCGAGTACCACGCCGAGCACGTGCGGTACGCCGACGGTTCGGACGAGCTGCTGCTGGTGACCAACGACGAGGCGACCGAGTACCGGCTCGCCCGCTGCCCGGTGCCGCGCTCGGGCGACCAGGACTCCTCTACCTGGACGCCGGTGCGACCCGAGGACGCGTCCGAGCGGCTCGAGCGGGTGGACGCGTACGTCGGGCACGTCGTGCTCACCTCGCGCGCGGGCGGCCGCAACCAGCTGCGCATCCTGCCGCTCGACGACCTCACCGGCGAGGGCATCGTCGTCCGGCCGGTCTCGGACATCGCGTCGCTGGTCGCCTCGGACGAGAAGAACGTCGAGCACGACGTCGAGAGCATCATCGTGGTGGACGAGTCCTACCTGCTGCCGCAGGTGTGGTCCCGGTTGTCGCTCACGACCGGCGAGCGGACCGAGCTGCTGCGCAAGGAGGCGCCCGGCTACGACGCGATGTCCTACGTGGGCGAGAAGCGGGCGTTCCCGTCCTTCGACGGGACCACGGTCACCGCGACGGTCCTACGGCACCGCTCGACGCCGCTCGACGGGTCGGCGCCGTGCGTGATGTGGTCCTACGGCGCTTACGAGTCCGTCTGGCCCGACCAGGAGTGGGACGCGGCGATCCCGTCGCTGCTCGACCGCGGCGTGGTCTACGTGCATGCGCACGTGCGGGGTGGCGGTGAGGGCGGCCGGAGCTGGTGGCTGGACGGCCGGATGGAGCACAAGCAGCACACCTTCGACGACCACATCGCGGTCGCCGACGGCCTGGCTTCGGAGGGACTCGTCGACGGCTCGCGGATCGTCACGCGCGGCGTCAGCGCCGGCGGCCTCCTCGCGGGTGCCGTCTTCTCGCAGCGGCCCGACCGCTGGCGCGCCATCGTCGCTGAGGTCCCGTTCGTCGACGTGCTGACCACGATGCTCGACCCGTCGATCCCGCTGACCGTCATCGAGTGGGACGAGTGGGGCAACCCGTCGCGGCCTGCGGAGTACGCCTGGATGGCCGGCTACTCGCCGTACGACAACCTCCCGCCGGCCGGAGGTCGCCCCGACCTGCTCGTCACCGGTGCCGTCCACGACGCGCGGGTCATGGTCTGGGAACCGGCCAAGTGGGCGGCCGCCCTCCGGGAGTCGGACCCGGACTGGGGCCCGCGCTGCCTGTTCCGCGTCGAGACGGGCGCCGGGGCTCATGTCGGCCCCGCCGGCCGGTTCGCCCACCTCGCGTACGACGCCGAGGTCTACGCCTGGATGCTCGACCGGCTGGACCTCGGTGGTTGAGGAGCTCGCGCTGGCGACTGTCTCGAAACCCTCGTGAGCTGAGGCTGGGACTCGATCACCGCTCATCGAGCCTGTCGAGATGTCCGCAGGGTAGGCACCTGGGCGAGTCCGAGTGCGGGCGGCGGTGGTCTCGACAAGCTCGACCAGCGGGGGTGCCAGTCCCAGCGAACCCGAGCTCGACTACTGACTGACGGATCAGTAACGAGTAGCGTTGCCGAGGTGCGCACGACTCCGTTCCACCCACGGCTGAGCGAGCTCAACGACCAGGGGCTCTACACGAAGTGGCAGGGGGCGCTGTCGCCGCTGCGCTACACCCATGCACCGAAGCACGAGTACTTCGCGGTCCGGAACTCGGTCGGGGTCTTCGACACCTCGCCGCTCTACAAGTACGTCGTCACCGGTCCGGACGCCGAGCGGCTGCTGGCCGGGGCGCTGGTGCGGGACATCAAGACGTGCAAGCCGGGCCAGGCGCACTACACGGCGTGGTGCGACGACCACGGCCACGTCATGCACGACGGGGTGGTGTTCCGACACTCGGCCGACGAGTTCTTCCTGACCGCGGCGCGGCCGGCGCTGTCGTGGTTCCAGGAGCTCGGGAGCGGCATGCGGGTCGAGCTGGAGGACGTCACCGAGGGCTACGGGATGCTCGCCGTCCAGGGCCCGCGGTCGCGGACCGTGCTCAGCGCCCTGATGCCGGAGGCGGAGACCCTGGGCTACTTCGACCACGTGCCGGTCAAGGTGGCCGACACCGCGGTGACGCTGAGCCGGACCGGCTACACCGGCGACCTCGGCTTCGAGCTCACCGTGCCGGAGGACAAGGCGGTCGACGTGCTCGACGCAGTGCTGGAGGCCGGGCGGCCGCACAGCATCCGGCCGTTCGGCGAGGAGGCCCTGATGACCTTGCGGATCGAGGCCGGGCTCGCCCTGATCGACATCGAGTGGCACGACGCCCGGCTGGCGTTCAGCGACGCCGACCGAGTGACGCCCAAGGAGCTCGGCTTCGGATGGATGCTCCGCGGCGTGCGCGACGGCTCGCGACGGTTCGTCGGCTCCGAGGCGATCCGCCGGGAGCTCAACGATGGGACGAGCCGCTGGGCGACCACCGGCATCGTCGTCGACTGGGCCGACTGGGACCGCCTCTACCGGGACGCCGACCTGTTCCCGCCCAAGTCTCCGCACCCTCTCCCCTACGAATCCATGCTGTATCACCAGGCTGGGGACGGCGAGCGCAACGAGGTCGGCTTCTGCACGAGCTTCGTCTACTCGCCGGTGCTGCAGCGTCACATCGGCATCGCCCGCGTGCGTCCGGACCTCGCAGCAGAAGGCACGGACCTGCGGCTCGAGATCGCCCTCAACCACCACAACACCACGGTCAGGATCCAGACCACGAGGATGCCGTTCTTCGACCCTGAGAGGAAGAAGGCATGACTTCCCACGAGTACGACGCCATCGTCGTCGGAGGCGGCCACAACGGGCTCACCCACGCGGCGTACCTCGCGAAGGCAGGACTCCGCACGCTCGTGCTGGAGAAGAACGGCGACGTCGGCGGGGCGGCCATCACCGAGGAGCTGGTGCCGGGCTTCCAGTTCACGACGTTCTCCTACGCGCTGAGCCTGCTCCGGCCGGAGATCATCCACGAGCTCGACCTGGTCGAGCACGGGTTCCTCCCGCTGATGATGCCGTCGTCGTTCCACCCGACCGGTGACGGTGACTACCTGCTCTTCGGCGACGACCACCAGCAGAACCTCCAGGAGATCCGCCGGCACTCGCCGCGCGACGCGGACGCGTACGAGCGCTACCACCGCGACCTGGACCGGGTCTGCCAGGCGATCCGCCCGCTGTTCGACAACCCGCCGCCGAACATCTTCGGCACCGATCCCGACGACGCGGTCGACGTGAAATGGCTGGTCGACCACCTCGGCGGCATCGACCGCAAGACCATGCACGACGTGGTCCGGCTGCTCACCGGCAGCGCCTCGGACTGGATCGACGACTACTTCGAGCACGAGGCGATCAAGGGCTACCACGCGTCGTCCTCGATCATCGGCTCCAAGGTCGGCCCGATGTCGCCCGGCTCGGGGCTGGTGCTGCTGTTCCACAAGATGGGCGAGCACGACGGCCACCTCGGCTCGTGGGCGTTCCACAAGGGCGGCAACGGCGGCTTCACGCAGGTGCTCAACCGGGCCGCGCAGGCGTACGGCGCGGAGGTGCGGGTCGGCTCACCCGTGGCGAACCTGATCACCCAGGAGGGGCGTGCGGTCGGCGTCGCGCTGGAGGACGGCACCGAGTTCCGCGCGCCGGTCGTGGTGTCCGCGCTCGACCCGCGGCGTACGTTCCTCGAGCTGTGCGACCCGCGCGAGCTGCCTCTTGACCTCGTGGACAACATCCGCCGGATGAAGTTCCGAGGTGTCTCGGCGAAGGTGAACTTCGCGCTCGACGGGCTGCCGGTCTTCCCGGCGCTGCCGGACACCGTCGACCACTACGGCGGCTTCCTCAACATCGGCCCGACCATCGAGTACGTCGAGAGGGCGTTCGACGCCGCGAAGTACGGCTGGTACTCCGAGCAGCCCTTCATCGACGCCGCGATCCAGTCCGTGGTCGACCCCGACATGGCGCCGCCCGGCAAGCACGTCATGTCGTGCTTCGTCCAGTACGCGCCGTACGAGCTCAAGGGCAGCGACTGGGAGACCGAGCGGGACAGCTTCGGCGACAAGGCGCAGGCCGTGCTGGAGTCGCACTTCCCGGGCTTCGGCGACCTCGTCCTGCACCGCGAGGTCGTGACGCCGGTCGACATCGAGGCCCGCACCGGGCTCACCGAGGGCAACATCTTCGCCGGGGAGTTCCTCGCCCCGCAGATGTACTTCTTCCGCCCAGCGCCCGGCTGGAGCCAGTACGCCACCCCGCTCGAGGGCTACTACCAGTGCGGCTCGGGCACCCACCCGGGCGGCTGCGTCATCGGGTCGCCCGGCCGTCTGGCGGCACAGCGGGTGCTGCGGGACGCCGGACGGTAGGTCGGCCAGCCAGGGTGGCGGTGGCTCAGCAACCGTCGTCCACAGGGCGGCGGTGGCTCGGCAACGGTTGTCCCCGTGGACAGCGGTTGATCGTCCACCGCTCCCGCGCGAGTCAGGTCGCGACCTGCTCGTACTCCCCGAGCAGCTGGTCGCGGCGGGCAACGAGCTCGCGTACCTCGGTGAGGAACCGGGTGGTGCTGTCGCCGACCTTGACGTCGTCGAAGTAGTGGTGGCGCATCGCCGTGCGCTGGAGGTGCAGCACGTCGTGCTCGAGCCGCTGGGCGACCAGCTCTGTGAAGTCGGGCAGCGTCGCGGAGCTGACCACGTCGGCACAGCGGCTCACGGGCGCCTCCAGGCGGAGCCGCTCGGGGTCTTCGTGGCGGTCGGCGATGAACAGCGGCCGGTCGGTGCGGAGGTAGAGCCAGTCCAGCCCCACCGATGAGACGTCGGTGACCATGGCGTCGCAGTCCGGCACCACCGCGAGGATGTCGGCGTCCGGGAGGGTGACGTGCTCGCCGGTCAGCAGGCCGGTGATCTCCTGGTGCGCGGCGCGTACGTCGGCGTCCTCGCTGGTCGCGACCCTCGGGTGCGGCTTGTAGACGACGCGTACGTCGGGCACGTCGAGGAGGCGCCGCACCAGCTCCGGTCCGAACCGGTCCACGGACGAGTAGTTGTTGTAGTCGGCGTCGCCCTCCCAGGTCGGTGCGTAGAGCACGGTCCGGCGGCTGGTGGGCGCCAGCACCGGCTCCCGGGTCAGGTCGAGCTGTGGGCGCCCGATCCGGACCAGCTTGGAGGTGTCGAACTCCAGTAGCCCCGACGCGATGCGCTGTACGGCGGCCTCGCCAGCGACGAACACGCGGTCGTAGGACTTGGCGTTGTTGCTCGCCATGCTCTGCTTGTCGCTCTCGCCGTGGTTGATGTGCACGTGCAGCATCCGGGGCTCGAGCAGCGACTGGAAGTTGAGCAGCGAGTTGTTGCAGTAGAGCGCGACCTTGGCGTCGAGCTCGGCGTAGAGGGTGCGCAGTGCGGCGAACTCGGTGGCGACCAGCACCGGCAACGTCGTCTGCTCGCGCACGATGGTCGCGGTGTCGGCGTCGCGCAGCACGATGCCCACGCGGTCGTGCGCATCGAGGAACTCGAGGACCGGCAGCCACTGGACGAGCTGGTAGACCCGATCGGGTTGATCCCCGAAGTAGGCGAGGACCGAGAGCGAGCTCACGTCCAGATGCTGCGGGTCGAGGGGGTCGACCGTGTTTCGGGTCTGCAACATCCGTGCTCTCCTCTCCGTTGCCAAGATCGGGTCGTCTACAGGTTCGGCAGCACGAAGAGTGCGACCACGACCAGGACGATCACGGCCATCATCACTGTGAAGCCGACTGCGCCCGGCCGCTTCTGCTTCTCGTAGCCGATCGCGCCTCGGCTGAACTGGTGCCACGGCGCCGCGTAGAACGCCGACACCTGCCCGCCCGCCGGCACCTGCGTCTCGAGCGTCGCCTCCCCGAACTTGATCAGCCACTGGCAGCCGACGTCGATGCGGTTCGGCCCGGCGTGGACCGGAATCACGTTCTCCCCGTAGTGCGAGGGTACCCGCCACCCGTTGACCATGACCGCCGGTGTGATCATGCTGCTCGTCATCGCGCTGCCCTGCAGCGTCAGCCGCAGCCAGCCCATCGGCTCCTGCCCTGGCGGGGGCGGCCCCGACGGCCCCGGTGGCGGACCGGGGGGAGGCATCTCGCTCATGGGGCTACTTCAGCAGGTCGGCGGGCGCACGTCTCCAGAACCGCTTCTCTCCCCGCTGGGCAACGTCAGGCCGGCAGGTCCTCGGCATCCACGATCCGGTAGGCGTAGCCCTGCTCGGCCAGGAAGCGCTGGCGGTTCTGGGCGAAGTCGGCGTCGACGGTGTCGCGGGAGACGATCGTGTAGAAGTGCGCGGTCTTGCCCTCGGTCTTGGGGCGGAGCAGCCGGCCGAGGCGCTGGGCCTCCTCCTGACGGGAGCCGAAGGCACCGGAGACCTGGATCGCGACCTCCGCAGACGGCAGGTCGATTGAGAAGTTCGCGACCTTCGAGACCACGAGCAGGCCGACCTCTCCGGTTCGGAAGGCCTGGAAGAGGCGCTGCCGCTCCCTGACCGTCGTCTCACCCTTGATGAGAGGAGCACCGAGGGCGGCGGCGAGCTCGTCGAGCTGGTCGATGTACTGACCGATGACCAGGGTGGGCTGGTCGACGTGCGAGGCGACCAGGTCGCGGACGACCTGGAGCTTCTGCGGTGTGCACGACGCGATCCGGTAGCGCTCCTCGGGCTCGGAGGTCGCGTAGGCCAGCCGCTCATCGGTCGGCAGCGAGACGCGGACCTCGATGCAGTCGGCCGGCGCGATCCAGCCCTGGGACTCGATGTCCTTCCACGGCGCGTCGTAGCGCTTGGGGCCGATCAGCGAGAACACGTCGCCCTCGCGGCCGTCTTCCCGCACCAGCGTGGCAGTGAGACCGATCCGGCGACGGGCCTGCAGGTCCGCAGTCATCCGGAAGATCGGCGCCGGCAGGAGGTGCACTTCGTCGTAGATGATCAGGCCCCAGTCGCGGGCGTCGAGCAGCTCGAGGTGGCGATAGATCCCGGAGCGCTTCGTGGTCATCACCTGGTACGTCGCGATGGTCACCGGCCGGATCTCCTTGACCGAGCCGGAGTACTCGCCGATCTCGTCCTCGGTCAGCGACGTGCGGCGCAGCAGCTCGTCCTTCCACTGGCGTGCGGAGACCGTGTTGGTGACCAGGATCAGGGTGGTCGCCTGCGCGTGCGCCATCGCGGCCGCGCCGACCAGCGTCTTGCCTGCCCCGCACGGGAGCACCACGACGCCCGAGCCGCCGTGCCAGAACGACTCCGCGGCCTCGCGTTGGTAGTCGCGCAGCGTCCAGTGGGTGAGGTCGAGCGAGATCGGGTGCGCTTCCCCGTCGACGTACCCGGCGAAGTCCTCCGCCGGCCAGCCGAGCTTGAGCAGCGCCTGCTTGAGGTTGCCGCGCTCGGAGCCGTGCACGATGACGGTGTCGTCGTCGATGCGGGCACCGACCATCCCGGCGATCTTCTTGGCACGCAGCACCTCCTCGAGCACCGGGCGGTCGGTGCTGACCAGGACCAGCCCGTGGATCGGGTGTTTCTCGAGTCGCAGCCGGCCGTAGCGCGCCATCGTCTCGGCCACGTCGACCAGCAGGGCGTGCGGTACGGCGTAGCGGCTGTACTCCAGGAGCGTGTCGACGACCTGCTCGGCGTCGTGGCCGGCGGCGCGGGCGTTCCAGAGACCGAGCGGGGTCAGCCGGTAGGTGTGGATGTGCTCGGGCGACCGCTCCAGCTCGGCGAACGGCGCGATGGCCTTGCGGCAGTCCGAGGCGCGCTCGTGGTCGACCTCGAGCAGCAGGGTCTTGTCCGACTGGACGATCAGGGGGCCGTCGTTCATGAAGCTGAGGCGGTCGCCTTCTGCCGGGCGCGGTAGGCCGCGACATTGGCCCGCGAGGAGCACCGGTCGGAGCAGTAGCGCCGCGACTGGTTCGGCGAGGTGTCGACGTAGACGTTGGTGCAGGGGGAGGCCGCGCAGATGCCGAGCCGGTGCGGGCCGAGGTCGCAGATCAGGTTGGCCAGGCCGAGCAGCGCCTCGCCGACGAGCAGCTCGGCGACCGACTGGGTCTTCGACGCGGCATGGATGTGCAGGTGCTGCGGGTCGTGGCTGGAGATCTGTGGCGTGATCGGGTGCCGGACCATCAGCTCGTTGATCCCGTCGATGACCGCAGCCGTGTCGTCTGCGGCCGACGCCTCGAAGACCGGCCTCAGCTCGCGCTGGAACTTCCGGATCAGCATGCAGTCGCGGTCGGTGCACTGGGGCACCAGCCAGTCGCGGTCGGCGAGATGCGCCCGGAGCGCGTCAACGTCGGTGATCGTGGCGTTGAGGAGCCCGGCCGACCGCTCGGCGTACCGGATGAAGTCCACCCGCCGAGTCTACGGGTTCAGCCCGAAATGGGTCTTACAGCGGTGATCCGATGGACGGCGAACGTCCGGACGTCGTCGGAGCGCTGGTCGTGGGCTGTCAGCACTCCGCCCTCGACCGAGACCGGGTCGACGACGCGCTCGCTGCGGGTGCCGTTGTTGTCCACGTAGACGATCAGCACCGGCGTGCTGCTCTCCACCGCGTCGCGCAGCGCGACGAGCGACCCGGAGGCGGACAGCGCTGCCTCGGGTCCCGCCGGACGCGACGACGCGGCGCGGTCGCCCGAGCGGATCGCGGTGACGACGGCGGACACGGTGGCCGTACGGCGCGCCGACGCGGCCCCGCGCCCGCGGTGCTCCCGGGGGGTCCGCGCCCGCCGCTGGTCGGGGCGGACGACGTGCACGGTGCCGTCCTCCGCCTCGACCACCGGGGCGGCGCCCAGCTCGCGCAGCCGAGGCAGGAGGAGGTCGAGCGGCAGCGTGCTTACCAGTACCGTCGGTGCCAGCCGGCGCAGCGCCAGCCCCGACGCCTTCGGGTGGTGCAGCAGCTCGGTGAGTGCGGTCTCGTCGTCGGCGCGCAGGAACGCCTCGGCATGGCCGACCCGCACCGACCCGAAGGTCCGGGCCGTGTCGTCGACCAGGTAGGAGAGCGGCTGGGGCACCGGGGTCCGCGACACCGACCCGAGGAAGTCGTGCAGCTCGACCGCGGTCCAGCCGGTGTCGAGGGCCCGGCGGACCGAGCCGGGCGTGAAGCGGTAGACGGTCGCCCCGCCGCGCGACTCCACGTCAGCGACCAGCTGAAGCCGGCGGGCCAGCTGCGACTCCAGCGGACCGGGTGCGACCGCGGTGAGATCGGCCTGCAGCAGCACGTGGTCGACGGGCTCGGGCAGCAGCCCGGCCAGCGCCTTGTGCGCCTTCTCGTCCTCGCCGGCCAGCAGGTCCCGGGCGTACGACGCGAGGCCGTCGAGCCCGGTCACCCCCAGCACGGCGGCCTCGGTGACGGTCCAGAGCACCTGGTCGGCGCGGCTCCGCGGCCGGCGCGGCCGCTCCCAGCGCAGTAGCGTGACCACTGACGGCACGCCGGTGCCGGCGGCGAGGCAGGTGCCGTCGGGCAACGCTGCCAGTGCCGCCAGCGTCATGGCGCGAGTCTCGACCATGTGGCCGCCGGCCAGCTCGGGCGCCAGCGCGTTCCACGGCTTGCCTGCGGTGTCGCGGGCGCCGACGAGCCCCGGCATCCGTGGGCTGTCCAGCCAGGTGCGAGCCAGACCGGCCCAGCGTTCCGCGGGCGGTTGCAGCACCCAGGTGTCCACCAGATCGGTCGGCAGCCACACCGGGTTGCCCATGCCGTCGGCGGCGGTGGCCAGCAGGCCGGCGCCCGTGCCGGTCTCGACGAGGAGCGCCATGGTGGCCTCGTCGACGTGCAGAGCCGCGGCGGTCGCCTTGAGGTCGCGCACGCCGAGGCCGCCGCTGCGCAGGGCCGACGGCGGCTCGGCCCCCCACAGGTCGAGCAGCAGCTCGAGCCGGCGTACCGCCTCGAACGCCGCGCCGGCCGCCGCAGCGTCGACCTGCCGTTCGCTGCGCTCGGTCGACGCCAGCGCCGGTACGTCGTCCACGCGCTCGACCGTCGTGTGTCCACCGCGCAGTGCGAGCCCGACCTCGCCCGGCACCACGACCGAGCCGGTTCCACGCGGCACCAGCAGCCTCCGGGCGAGCAGCTCCTCGGCAGGCGTGGCGGCGTCCGCCGGCAGCAGGGTGTGCCGGGCGTCGTCGGTGGTCGCCTCGCCACCGGCGGCCAGCACGTGCTCGAGCATCGCCCGGGCCGGCTCGGACAGCTCCGACAGCTTCCCGGCGACCTCGCGTGGCGCCGGCGCGGGCGCGGTGCAGGGTCGCAGCCCGCTCACGCCCGCCTCCGGCCCGCCGGTCAGCCCGTCGGCCACCCCGGTCAGCGGCCGCAGCCCGCCCGTCGACTCCCAGGCCAGAGCCAGGTCGACCAGCCGGTCGATCGCCTTGCTCACCAGGGCGGGTTCGGCGTGGACCATCTCCGTCAACGCCGCATGTGACGTTTGACCTGCAACGACCAGGGCATCTAGAACGGAAAGCTCGAGCCGGGTGAGCTGGTCGAGCGCGCGCAGCAACGAAGACCGCGTGGTCGCGCGCGAGGCCAGCTGGCCGGAGTCATGAGGAGCAGGTGTGGCCAGGTCGGGACGCGCGGTGAGCAACCGGGACAACCGGTCGTCCGACCAGCCGCGCAGCTGGTCGGCGAGCGATCGGTACCCGTCCGTGGCCATCCGACCAAGTCTAGTTAGCAGCCCGCAGCGGTGACCCAGGTCGAGCTCCACCACGGCGCGGCCTCCGACGTCGGGCTCCTCCGCGAGAACAACGAGGACTCCTACCTCGTCGCGCCGCCTGTCTTCGTCGTCGCCGATGGCATGGGCGGCCACGAGAAAGGCGACGTCGCCAGCCGGATCGTCGTCGAGGAGTTCGCCCGGGTCGTCGAAGAGGGCTACGAGCCGACCCGCGGCACCGAGGTCGTCACCGCGGCGCTCCAAGCCAGTCAGCGGCGGATCGCGGAGTACGCCGCGCCCGACGGCCCGGGTCCGCGGCGTACGCCGGGCACCACCGTGGTCGCCGCCCTTCTGGTGGAGGACGACGGTGCCCCCGCCTGGCTGCTTGCCAACCTCGGCGACTCGCGCATCTATGCGGTGAGCGGCGGCGAGCTGCGCCAGGTCAGCGTCGACCACAGCGTCGTCCAGGAGCTGGTCGACTCCGGCGAGATCACCGCCTCCGAAGCGCACGAACACCCTGAGCGGCACGTCATCACCCGCGCGCTGGGCGGGCCGCGGCTGGAGCCGCCGGACTTCTTCGTGCTGCCGGTCACCGAGGTGGAGCGGCTGCTCCTGTGCAGTGACGGGGTCAGTGGCCTGATCGACGACGACCAGATCGGCGCGATCCTGACCGAGACCTCCGACCCGCGCGACGCCGCCGATCGGCTGGTGGCGGCCGCCTTGCACGCCGGAGGCGACGACAACGCCACCGCGGTCGTGGTCGATGTGGTGGGATTGGTCCCCGATCAGGCCTACGACTCCGAGCGACAGCGAGCGAGTCTCGAGCAGAAACTGGGAGCACTCCCGTGAACGCAGTCGGCGACGCCTCCGAGGCTCCCGTGCGCTCCTACCTGCCAGGGGAGTGGTTCGGGATCGTCGGCGAGCGCGCGGTGGTGATCCTTCCGCCCACCGAGAAGCCGCGGGTGGCCGCCCTCTGGGAGCTCGTCGACGGCGGCGCCGGTTTCGACGTCACTCTCGACGCGCTGATCTCCGGCGGGCTGCGCGAGCTGTCGGCCTTCGTGCTGGTCAGCACCGGTGAGGGCGAGACCAGGGTCGTGATCCGGGGCCCCGCCCGCGCCGAGTTCCAGGTCGGCGGGGAGACCGTGCAGCTCGAGGGTTCCAACGCCACGACGTGGGTGGAGCGCTCGATGGTCGAGGTCGAGCGGATGAGCATCGTGCTGGACGACGAGCCGCGCGACGGGCTGCCGTCGTACGTCGTGGACGGTGGCCTGTTCCGCATCTCACGGCTCGACGAGGCGCCGGCCCACGAAGGCCCCGACGAGATCGCCGAAGAGCCCGCCTACGAGCAGGAGTTCCCGCTGCTGGTGGAGGGCGCCGAGACGGACGAGGAGGACGACGCCGCCGGGGAGTACGACGACTACGCAGACGACGAGCCCGACGACGAGCCCGAAGAGGCCGCCGCGGTCCGGTCGCCGGAGCCACCGGCCTGGACTCCCGAGCCGCCGACCCTGCCGCCCCCGCCACCGCCCGCGCCGGTGCTGCCGCCGATGCCCGACAGCCCGCTGACGGCACCGATGCCCGAGGCGCCGGTTCCCGAGTACGACCACGACGGGCTCACCGTGGCCGGCGCCTGGCAGCCACCGCCGGCCGAGCCGCCCGGCATTCCCGGGCAGCCGCCGGCACCTGACGTGACCGTGCCGGTCGCCCGGCTGGAGATCTCGAACGGCGACGAGGTCGACGTGGACCGGGCCGTCGTGATCGGACGAGCACCCGAGGCGCGGCGGTTCAACGACACCGAGCAGCCGATGCTGGTCACGGTGCCGAGCCCGCACCTGGAGATCTCCTCGACCCACATCGAGGTCCGGCCGGGCACCGGCGCCGACCACGGCAGCGCGGTCGTGACCGACCTGGGCTCCACCAACGGGACCGTGCTCGTGCAGCCCGGACTCGGCCCCGAAGACCTGGCGGCCGGTGTCGCGGTGCAGCTGATCCCGGGCGCAATCATCGATCTCGGCGACGGGGTGACCATCAAGGTCACCAGTCCCTGACCCCGCCCATGAGCGATGCCTACCTCGAAGCTCCCACGTCCGAGGAGCTGACCACCGAGCACCTGGCTGCCGGCGCCGACAGGCGCTTCTACGCGTTCGTCGTGGACCGCCTCATCGCGTGGGGCGTGATCGGCGGCGAGGCGTACGCCGCCTACACGCTCCTCATCGAGCCCGGTCGCCTCTGGACCGGCGTGGCCGCGATCGCCGGCACCGTGCTGATGGTCGGGCTGCTCAGCTCGATGCTGATCGGCCTCTTCGGCCTGACACCCGGCAAGGCGCTGGTCGGGATCCGGGTGCTGTCCTTCGAGGACGCCAGGCCGATCGGCCTGCTGCGAGCGATGCTGCGCACGCTCCTGCTCGGCGTGGCGACGCTGCCGACCCTCGGCTTCGGTGCGGCCGCGCTGGCCTGGACCGCGATGGTCGACCCGAGCGGCTGGCGCCGTGGCTGGCACGACCTGCGGACCGGCTCGGTGGTGGTCGACATTCGCCCGGTCCCGGCGGTCGAGGAACCCGAGGAGGAAGCGCCGCGCCAGATCGTCAACCTCACAGCGATGCGACTGGTCCCGGCGTCGCCGACCCCGCCGCGACGGATCCCGACCCGGGGCAAGCGACCGCCCGCACCACCGCCGGAGGCCCCAGCGCCGCCGGCTCCGCCCACGGTCACGCCGCGGCAGGGCCTGGGCTGGCCGCTGGTCGGCGAAGCCCCGGCCGACGTCGACGTCGACGCCTCGCCGGTCCCCTCCCAGGCTGCCGAGCGCGGGCCGCGCCCGACTGAGCCGCCGCCACCTCCAGAGGGCGAGCGCACCCAGCCACGCGCACCCGACGCCGCCACACCGCCGGTTCGGTGGCAGGTCACCTTCGACACCGGCGAGCAGTTCGAGGTGCGTGGCCTGACCCTGGTCGGCCGGCGGCCCGAGCCGCGGCCGGGCGAGCCGGTCAAGCGGCTGGTCACCCTGCCGTCCGACGACATGAGCCTGTCCAAGACGCACGCCCAGTTCCAGGTGGTGCCCGACGGGGCGCTCGTGGTGATGGACCGCGGCTCCACCAACGGCTCGATCCTGATCCGGGCCGGGGTCACCAAGCGCTTGGTCGGCGGCAAGCCAGGCACGATGCGCGATGGAGATCGGGTCCGGTTCGGCGATCGTGAGATGACCGTCGCCCGGCTGCCGTGACCGGGTCCACCTCGACGCCACCCAACCGACGACTTTTGCGGCGATGCTGTGGACATGGAGTACGTGTCCAGGGTGCCGCGACCGCCGCTGGACGGGCTGCTTGACGACCTCTACTACCTGGCGGGTGCGCCGCCGTACGCCCGGCTGACGCTGCCGCCGATGCCGGCGGCGCTGCTCATCGTCAACCTCGGGGCGCCGTTCCGCGTCCGCGCCGGAGCCGACATCGAGACGGCCGAGTACGCCGACGGCTGCGTGGTCACCACGCCCACCCGCGTCTTGGAGTTCGGCTACCCACTCCCGACCCGGTCCGTCGGTGTGCACTTCAAGCCGTGGGGGCTGGCGCCGTTCCTGCCCATGCCCGCGGTGGAGCTGTGTGACCGGCCGGTGACGATCGAGCAGGTCTGGGGCCGGCCCGCCATTGCTGAGCTGCGAGACCGGCTGGCCACGGCGGACGGACCGCACGAGATGCTGACGCTGCTCGAGGAGGAGCTGATGCGACGGCTGTGCGAGACCGCCGGCCTGGGGCTGGTCCGCCACACGAGCAGCGTCATCGCGGGGACCAGCGGGGCGGTGGCGATCGGTGACCTGAGCGTGGCAGCAGGTGTCAGCAGCACTCATCTGGCCCAGCGGTTCAAGGAGATCGTCGGCGTCACGCCGAAGCGGCTGGCCCGCGCCTACCGCTTCACCGCCACCGTGTTCGCGATCGACCCCACCGCACAGATCGACTGGGGCGACCTCGCGGGTCGCGCAGGCTACTTCGACCAGGCCCACTTCGGCCACGAGTTCCGGGAGTTCACCGGGCTCACGCCGACCCGGTACGTCGAAGTCCGGCAGCGCTTCCTGCGCGAGCATCCCGGCCATGTGTTCGGCGGCTGGCCGCTGCCGGCCGATTGATTTCTTACAAGAGCCACAGGCCAGGGCACGCCTACTTTGGGGGCACCCCAAGCAGAGGAGAGCCCGATGGGCAAGGTGGTCATGTACGCCTCGGTGTCGGTGGACGGTTTCGTCGCGGACGAGAACGACCAGCCCGGACCGCTGTTCGACTGGTTGTCCAGCGGTGACGTCCCGCTGGACGAGAGCGGCTACGTGAAGGTGTCGCAGACCTCCTACGACTACACCCGGCCCTACTGGGACCAGATCGGGGCGACGATCGCCGGCCGCCACGTCTTCGACCTGACGGACGGCTGGGACGGGAAGCCTCCGGGCGGGATCGACCACGTGGTCGTCGTGACGCACCGGCCGCAGCCCGGGGGCTGGGACCCCGAGGCGCCGTTCCACTTCGTCGACGGCATCGAGGCAGCCGTGGCCCAGGCGCAGCAGCTTGCGGGTGACCGCATGGTCGAGGTCGCCGCTGGTGACGTCGGTGGCCAGGTGCTTGCCGCGGGCCTGGTCGACGAGGTGCGCATGGACGTCGTACCCGTCGTGTTCGGGTCCGGCAAGCGCTACTTCGGGTCGGTCCAGGCGCAGCACCTGTTGGAGGATCCTGACGTCGTGATTCAGGGCAACCGGGTGCTTCACCTGCGCTTTCCGGTGCGCCGTTGACCGATCTGAGGCGATCTACAGCGCCTTCGCCCCGGCGCCTTGCGCTGCACGCACACTGAGCACGCCCAGCGGATGAACTCGCCCGCCCGAGGCACTAGGTTCGGACCGTGATCTATGAGTACTCGCGGACCGTGACCACCTCTGCCACCGCCCACGACGTGTGGGCCCTCTGGAGCGATCCGGGGAGTTGGCACTGTTGGGATCCGTCGGTGGAGTCCGTGGCGCTCGAGGGTCACTTCGCCGAGGGCGCGATGGGCCTGATGGTGCTCACCGGGGGCATCGAGGTGCCCGTGACCCTCGAGCTCGTCGAGCCGGGGGCGCGCTACCTCGACCGGCTCGAGATGGGCGGGCTGCGCATCCACATCGACCACATCGTCAAGGACTGCGCCGAGGGGGCCGAGGTGACCGTGAGCACCCACGTGACCGGCCCGGGCGCCGAGGACATCGGCCCGATGGTGACGGCGGACGCGCCGAAGGCCATGGACGCCCTCTGCGCCATGGCCGAGGGACGCTAGGACACTAGACCAACGCACGCTCTCCGAGGGCGGCCGCCACGGCGGCCTCGGCGTGGGTCCGCATCGAGGCGAGCAGCGGCAACGGCGCGTCCTCGGGGCGGACGAGCAGCTCGATCTCGGTGCAGCCCAGCACGACCGCCTCGGCACCCTGGTCGCGGAGGCGGTTCAGGATGTCGGCGTACGCCGCCCGCGACTCGTCGCGCACGATGCCGCGGGTCAGCTCGTCGAAGATGACCCGGTCGGCCTCAGCCCTGTCGGTGGCGTCCGGGACCTCGATGGTGAGCCCGTGCCGCGCAAGCCGGCCGACGTAGAAGTCCTCCTCCATCACCCAGCTGGTGCCGAGGACGCCCAGCTTCGACCAGCCCTGTGCGCGGGCGCGGTCAGCGATGGCGTCGGCGATGTGGAGCAGCGGGATGTCGACGGCCGCCTCGACGTCGTCGGCCACTCGGTGCATGAGGTTGGTGCAGATCAGGACCATGTCGGCACCTGCTCGCTCGCATCGCCGCGCCGCCTCAGCCAGCAGCTGGCCGGCTCGGCCCCAGTCGTCGCGCACCTGGCAGGCGCGGATCTCGTCGAAGTCCAGCGACTGGAGCGCCACCTTCGCGGAAGCGTGACCGCCGCGGCGCTCGGCCACGAGCTCGTTGATCACGCGGTAGTACTCCACGGTCGAGTGCCAGCTCATGCCACCGATGAGTCCGATCGTCTGCATGCCCACCATCGTGAGGTTTTGCGATACCCCAAGGAACCCCGGTCCTTCTACGACGACCCATAACATGTGCTTATGGATCCCAAACGGCTGCTCATTTTCCGGGCGGTCGCGCGGGCCGGGTCGATCAGCGGCGCGGCTCGCGAGCTGGGCTGGACCCAGCCGGCGGTGAGCCAGCATCTGCGGGCGCTCGAGAGGTCGGCCGGGTGTGCGCTGCTGCTCCGTGGCTCCGGTGGCGTCGAGCTGACCGAGCCAGGACGGGTGCTGCTCGCGCGGGCCGACGCGCTCGCCGTACAGCTGCACATGGCGGAGGAGGAGCTCGCCGACCTGACCGCGCTCCGCCGCGGCCGGGTCCGGCTGGCGGCCTACCCGTCGGCCGCGGCGACCCTGGTGCCGCGCGCCGTGGCCGGGCTGCGGGCCCGACATCCCGACGTCGACGTCGAGCTGACCGAGGCCGAGCCGCCAGAGGCGCTGGCGCTGCTCTCGGCAGGCGACGCGGATCTGGCGCTGGTGTTCAGCTACGACGGCCGGCCCCCGACCGAGGGGACGGGCCTGGTGTGGCGGCCGCTGGCCAACGAACCGGTCGCGCTGGTGGTGGGCGCCGATCACCCGGCCGCGACCCGACGCCGGCTGACGCTGGCCGACCTCGCTGACGAGCCGTGGATAGTCGGCTGCGAGCGGTGCCGGGCCCACGCGATGCTCGTGTGCGCGGAGGCCGGCTTCGAGCCGACGGTCCGCCATGTCAGCGACGACTACGTCGTGGTCCAGAACCTGGTCGCGGTCGGGCTCGGCGTGACGCTGCTGCCGCGGTCGGCGCTGGACGCCTTCCTGCACCCAGGTGTTCGCGCGCGCGAGCACAGGTCGTTCGGCACCCGGACCTTCGGGATCGTGCACCGCGAGGGCGCCGAGCTGGTGCCGGCCACCGCCGCCCTCGTTCGCGAGCTCGCCGCCTGAGCGATTCGTGCGGACGGTGTCGTATCGGGCCGCGCCTCTTCGTGGAGTGGGTACGTGCAAGACACCCACGAACACGAAATGAGGACCCGAAATGCGCACCTTGTATGTCACCGAGTTCATCTCCCTGGACGGCGTCGTCGAGGCGCCCGGCGGCGAGGAGAACTACAAGCACACCGGCTGGACCTTCGACATCGATTCGGACCCGACGATGTACGAGTTCAAGAGCGAGGAGACCTTCAGCACCCAGACCCTGCTGCTCGGGCGGACGACGTACGACGGCTTCTCGGAGGCCTGGACCCCGCGCGAGGGAGAGTTCGCCGACAAGTTCAACAGCATGGAGAAGGTCGTCGTCTCGACCACGCTGCAGGACCCGACGTGGACCAACTCCACGGTGGTCCGCGACCTCGACGCCGTCCGTGCCCTCAAGGAGGGCGACGGCGGCCCGATCGGCGTCCACGGCAGCGCCACCCTCGCCCAGTCGCTGCACAAGGCCGGCCTGGTCGACCACTGGAACCTCATGGTCTTCCCCGTCATTCTCGGCAGCGGCAAGCGTCTGTTCCCGACCGACGCCGAGGACAAGGCCAAGGTGACGCTGCGGGAGTCACGGACCTACACCAACGGCGTCCAGCTGAACATCTTCGACGCAGTCCGCTGACCAGGCTTCACCTGGCGTGCTCGCCGGGCCGTGCGCTATCGGGCAGCTGCCCAAGCGGCCGCGAAGTCGTCGACCGTGGCGAAGCGGTCGGACGGCTCGGGCAGGCAGGCCCGGCGCAGCACGTCGGCACCCGCGGGGGAGCCGACGAACGAGTCGAGGTCGTCGGTCAGACGAGTGGCGAAGTGGGTGACGAGCCGGGCCAGGGTGAACACGGTGGTGCGTTGGTCGATGGTCGCGCCCAGCGTGAGCTCCTCGGGGGCCATGAACCGGTCCGAGCCGAACATCCGGCCCATCGTGTTGGTGAACGGGCCACGGTGGTAGGTGTCGAGGTCGACGACCGTGAGCCGGTCGTCGGCGGCGAGGATGAGGCAGCCGTCGTAGAGGTCGCTGGCGACCCAGCCGGCCCTGGCCAGGGCGACGTGGAGGTCGACGAGGACGTCGAACACGGCCAGTATGCGATGGCCCGGAAGGTGGGCGAACCGCCGATAGGCGGAGCTCGGGTTGTTCCGTTCGCTTCGCTCCACACCCACCAGCTCGCCGGGGGCGGCGTCGTAGACGAGGGCCGGTCCGGTGGCGGTGCTGATGACGTTGCGCAGCGTCGCCAACGCTGGGTGGTCGCAGGATCGCGCCAGCTCCACGGCGTTCTCCAGCAGCCCGACGCGGCCGGCGTGGTCGAGGAACGGCTCGGTTGCATCCGGCGGCGGGACGGGTGGACCCGCGCTCTTGACGAACAGTGGGCCGTCCTGCGACTCGACCAGCCACGACACGTTGCCCGAGTCCTGCGTGTGCTGGTCGAACGTTCGCCGAACCACTGAGAGCCGCTCCACCAGCGACTCGGCCGAGGCCGCGGTCGACGTCAGGGTCAGCAGGTCAGCCACACGCTCCGTGCCTCCGGCGGCCGAGCTAGCTCGGATCGGGTACGTCGTCGAACGCGTCGGGGGTGTGGACGATGTGCGCGCGGCCGAGCGGCCAGGCCAGCGCGAACACCTTGCCGACGACGTCCTTCACCGGGACGTAGGCGTCGCTCTCGTCGCAGCTGGTCGCGTTGGGCCGACACAGGTGCACCGACGAGTCGGCGGAGTTGTCGCGGTTGTCGCCCATCACGAACACGGTGCCGGGCGGGACCGGGCCCGCGGTCCAGTGGCAGTCCATCTGTCCGCCGGGCATCGGGCCGTCGCAGGACTTCGGCGGGTCGTTCTGGGGCTCGATGAAGTCGCTCTCGTCGATGGGTTCGCCGTTCACCATGATCCGGCCCTGCTCGTCGCAGCACTCGACCGTGTCTCCGGCGACGCCGATGACGCGCTTCACCAGGTGCCCGCCGGTCGGGTACAGGCCGATCTTGGCCAGCCCGCGCGCCAGGAACGACATCGGCTGGGCCGACTCGAGGCCGTTGAGCCAGCCGCCCGGGTCGTCGAAGACGATGACGTCGCCACGCTGCGGCCCGCCGCTGCCCCAGTACGACGGCTTCTGCACCAGGATCCGGTCGTTGACGATGAGCCCGGGCTCCATCGACTCCGACGGGATGTAGAACGACTGGACGAAGAACGTCTTCACGACCAGCGCGAGGATGATCGCGAACGCCAGCAGCAACACGGTCTCGCGGAGCGCCTTGAACGGCGTCTGCTTCTGCTCGGACTCGACCGGGTCCGTGTCCGTGCTGGTCACGCGGCAGACCCTACCTAGGTGTCCCGAACCCGGCGTACGTTCGGGCACATGGCTGAGTCGTACGCCAAGGGTGAGCTCGAGCCGCTGCTGCTCGAGCAGACGATCGCCGACAACTTCGACCGCACGGTCGCTGCCCATCCGGACCACGAGGCGCTCGTGGAGTTCGCGACCGGCCGTCGCTGGACCTACCGGGAGCTCAATCACGACGTCGACCTGTTCGCACGTGGCTTGATCGCCGGAGGGATCGCCAAGGGCGACCGGATCGGTGTGTGGGCTCCCAACTGCGCCGAGTGGACGATCGCGCAGTACTCGACTGCGAAGATCGGCGCGATCCTGGTCAACGTCAACCCGGCCTACCGCACCCACGAGTTCTCCTACGCCGTCAACCACTCGGGCCTGCGGATGCTGGTCGCCGCGGAGAGCTTCAAGACCAGTGACTACCGCTCGATGGTCGAGCAGACAGCAGCCGACTGCCCCACCCTCGAGCGGGTGATCTACATCGGCACCAGCGACTGGACGGACGTGGTCGAGGCGGGACAGCACGTCAGTGCCGATGTGGTGAACGAGCGGATGCGCACCCTGCAGCCCGGCGACCCGATCAACATCCAGTACACGTCGGGCACCACGGGCTACCCGAAGGGCGCCACGCTCAGCCACCGCAACATCCTCAACAACGGCTACCTGACGACCGAGCTGATCAATTTCACCGATCAGGACCGGCTCTGCATCCCTGTGCCCTTCTACCACTGCTTCGGCATGGTCATGGGCAACCTCGGCTGTACCAGCCACGGCGCCACGATGGTGATCCCGGCGCCCGGCTTCGATCCGGAGATCACGCTGCGGGCGATCGCCGCCGAGCGGTGCACCGGCGTGTACGGCGTCCCGACCATGTTCATCGCGATGCAGAACCACCCGACCTTCGCCGACCACGACCTCTCCAGCCTGCGCACCGGGATCATGGCGGGCTCGATCTGCCCGGTCGAGGTGATGAAGCGCTGCGTCAACGACATGCACATGCCCGAGGTCGGCATCGCGTACGGCATGACCGAGACGTCACCGGTCTCCTGTCAGACCCTGGTCGACGACGACCTGGAGCGACGTACCGCCTCGATCGGCCGGGTTCACCCCCACCTCGAGATCAAGATCGTCGACCCGACCAGCGGCGAGACCGTGGAGCGCGGCCAGCCCGGGGAGTACTGCACCAGGGGCTACTCGGTGATGCTCGGCTATTGGCAGGACCCCGAGAAGACCCGCGAAGCGATCGACGCGGACGGGTGGATGCACAGCGGTGACCTCGCCGAGATGCGTGAGGACGGCTACTGCAACATCGTCGGTCGGATCAAGGACATGGTGATCCGCGGTGGCGAGAACATCTACCCGCGCGAGATCGAGGAGTTCCTCTACCAGCACCCGGACGTCGAGGACGTCCAGGTGATCGGCGTGCCGGACGAGAAGTACGGGGAGGAGCTGTGCGCCTGGATCAAGCTGAAGGCCGGCGCCGAGCCGCTGGACGCCGAGGCCGTTCGCGCTTTCTGCGACGGCCGGCTCGCGCACTACAAGATCCCGCGCTACGTGATGCTCGTGGAGGAGTTCCCGATGACGGTCACCGGCAAGATCCGCAAGGTGCAGATGCGGGAGGAGACGACCGAGAAGCTCGGACTCGCCTGACGAAAACCCGGTCCGTCAGTGGGACTGCTCCAGGTACGCCAGCACGGCGAGCACCCGGCGGTTGTTGTTCGGGTCCGGGTCGAGCCCCAGCTTCATGAAGGCGGCCGCGATCGCGCCCTCGACCGTCTTGACCGACACGATGAGCCGGTCGGCGATCGACCGGTTCGACCGGCCCTCCGCCACCAGCGCGAGGACGCTGCGCTCCCGGCCGGTCAAGGTGGTGAGCGGGTCCTGGCGACGCTGGGTGCGGACCAGCTCTGCCACCACGGCCGGGTCGATCGCCGATCCTCCGCCCGCGACCCGCCGAGCCGCGTCCACCAGCTCCTCGGCATCGGCCACGGACTCCTTGAGCAGGTAGCCGACACCTCCGCCACCCAGGCCCAGCAGCCGGATCGCGTAGTCCGGCTCCAGGTACTGCGACAGCACCAGCACCGCAGTAGCGCCCTGGTAGCGGTCCCGGATCTCCTCCGCCGCCAGCAGCCCGGCGTTCCCGGACGGGGGCATCCGGATGTCCAGCACCGCGAGGTCCGGTCGGTGCTGCTCGACGCTCTCGAGGGCCTCGTCGGCGGTCGCCGCCTCCGCCACCACGTCCAGGCCGCCGTCGCTCAGGATGCGGGCGACGCCGGCGCGGATGACCGCGGAGTCGTCGGCCACGATCACGCGCACGGGATCGTCGCCTTGACGCTGGTGCCGCCCCCGACGGGGCTGTCCACCACCAGCGAGCCCGAGAGCGCATCGAGGCGGTCCGCCATCCCCATCAAGCCGGAGCCACGAGAGCCGTCCGCGCCGCCGGCGCCGTCGTCGCGCACCTCGACGTCCAGCCGACCGTTGGTGCGGGCGATGTGGACGACGGCCGACCGGGCATCCGCGTGCCGGGCCATGTTGGTCAGCGCCTCGGCGACGATGAAGTACGCCGTGGCCTCGACCACCGGTGACAGACGCCCGCCGGTGTCGATGTGCACCTGGACCGGCACGGGCGCACGTCGGGCCAACCCCGAGACGGCCGGGAGCAGCCCCTCCTCGGTGAGGATCGCCGGGTGGATGCCGCGCGCCAGTCGGCGCAGCTCGTCGACCGCACCGACGAGGTCGGTCATCGCGTCGTCCACCAGGTGCGCGAACAGTGAGCCCGGGTCGGTGCGACGGGCCGCCTCGCGGACCTGCTGGAGCGAGAGAGCGACGGCGATCAGGCGCTGCTGGGCGCCGTCGTGCAGGTCCCGGACGATGCGTCGCCGCTCGTCCTCCGCTGCCTCGATCAGGCGAGACCTCGACGCGCGCACCTCCTCGAGCTGCTCGCGGACGACCTGGCCAAGCCGCTCGTTCTCCACCGCCAGCCGCAGCACCGCGACGGCTGCGGCGACCAGGCCGGGGTCCTCGCGGAGGATCGGGTCGTGGGTGATCACGGCCAACAGTCCGTTGTCGCCCTCCAGGACCGTGGAGACCCGCCCGTCCTGGTCGGACAGGTCGGCGAGGCCGACGTCCCCGCGGTAGAGCTCGAGGGTCGGATCGCCGAGCGCGTGTCTCAACGCGTCTCGCAGCTGCTCGGGGTCCGTGCCCCGGTCGAGGTCGACCGCCATCTGGGCGATCGCGCCCTGGGTTCCGGGCCGCTGCAGAGCGCCGACCAGGAACCCGAGGGGCACCAGTCCCACCGCCGCGATCACCGACCAGGCCAGGATCTCGTTCCCTGGCTCCCCGAGGTCGACCACGAGGTCACCGGTCTGGACGAACCACGCCAGCTCGAGGGCGTCGTACGCCGCCACGAGGGCCGCGACCGACCCGGAGACGACCACCGGGGCGAGGTAGCGCTGCGCTGCCCGGCTCGACGTCAGCAGGCGGTTCACCGCCAGCACCACCACGGCCAACGCCGCGCCGACGATGACCCAGCTGGTGACGAGCTGCGACCGCTCGAACACCCGGTCGTCGGTGATCAGCGCAAAGGGGTTCTCGCCGGTGCAGGAACAGCCGACCAGCAGCCGGAACGCGGTGCGCAGCAGGAACGCTCCCGCGAGGACTCCCAGCACCACCGCACGGACGCCCCGTAGCGGGACGCGCGGGAACGTCAGCACGAGGAAGGCCAGCACCACGTCGTAGTAGCGCTCGAAGGCGAACCCCAGCAGCGAGCCGGGCATGAGCGTGGTTGGCGCGTAGCTGCCGACGAACCACAGCACTGCGCAGCCGAGCAACAACGGCCCGGTGCGCAGGTCCGGGCGCGCGGACCACACCGCGAGACCACTCACGATGAACAGCAGCCCACCTGCGCCGTCGAGGAGGAGGAACCGCGTTGGTGCACCCTCGGACTCCCCGACCAGGGTCGTCACGAGTGCGAGGACCAGGGCGCCCGCAGTGCTCAGCCAGCTGACCGAGACCCAACGGTCCCTCATTCGGCGAGAGTGACACGCGGCCACGCCCGCGGCAATGGGGAAAACCCTGCTGCAGAGGCGGGTAAGCCCTCTGCCGGACCAGACCGCACCCGCCTAGCGTCGTCGACCACCGCCGAACAGGAGCGAGATCATGAGGTTTGTCGCAACGTACGCCGCGGCCATCGCCGCAACCGCCCTCGTGGGGCTCCCAGTTACCTCGGCGACGGCTATCGCCGCTCCCGCCGTACCGACGTGCTCGGCCAGTGACGGCTCGACTCCCACACCCACGCTCGTCGGGACCGATGGCGACGACGTGCTGATCGGGACGCCGGGCCCGGACGTGATCCTCGGGCTCGCGGGCGACGACCTCATCAGGGCCCGCGGTGGCGACGACATCGTCTGCGGCTCGGAGGGTGCCGACCGGATCTACGGCGGCCCTGGTGGTGACGTGCTGGACGCGGCCGACGTGGACCTGTTCGACGCGGCGGACGCCGGCGAACCCACCGGGGACGGGGATGACCTGGTCTACGGCGGCAAGGGCGACGACGACATCTTCGGCCTGGTCGGCGACGACGTCGAGTACGGCGGCGCCGGCGCCGACCTGATCCAGGGTGAATGGGGCGCCGACCGGATCTTCGGCGGCACCGGTGACGACGTCATGGTCACTGGAGAGACCCCGGAGGACGTGAGCGGGCGCGATCTCGGGGTTGGCGGGCCGGGCGACGACCTGATCCTGGGCGGTGGCGACCGAGACCGCATCGTGGGCTCTGCCGGGAACGACACCCTGTTCGGCGGGGACGGTGACGACCTGCTCAGTGGCGGCCCCGGGAACGATGCGGTGACGCCGTACGACGACGACTCCGGCCTGCTCCTGGAGAACGGCAACGACCGCGTTCTCGGCGGTCCGGGAGACGATGAGCTCGATGGCGGACCGGGCCACGACGTGGCGAACGGGCAGGCCGGCCGCGACGCGTGCGCGAACGCCGAACGACGGATCAGCTGCGAGAGGCCCGGGTGACCGGACGCAGCTAGCGTGTCCGGGTGCTTCCCGACGGCTACTCGTTCCGACCGCTGTCCCACGAGGACGCGCCCGCCCTCGCAGCGGCGTACCACCGCAACCGTGAGCACTTAGAGCGCTGGGACCCGGAACGACCGCCGGAGTTCTTCACCGTCGAGGCGCAGGCACGAGATGTCGAGCAGCGCCTGGAGATGCAGGAGCGCGGTCTGTTCGCGCTCTGGTCGATCGTGGGGCCGGACGGCGACATCGTTGGCCGGGCGAACATCCAGAACATCGTCCGCGGCACGATGCAGGGAGGGACGCTCGGCTACTGGGTCGACAAGGACCACCTGCGCCGTGGCCTGGCCCGGGCCGCCGTCGAGCATCTCGAGGCGCGGGCGCTCGATCTCGGGCTGCACCGGCTCGAGGCGGGCACCATGGTCGAGAATGTCGCCTCGCAGCGGGTGCTCGAGGCGTGCGGCTACGAGCAGTTCGGCCTGGCTCCGAAGCTGCTCTTCCTGGGCGGCGCCTGGCGCGACCACATCCTGTTCCAGAAGCTGCTCCACGACCGGCCGCTCTGAGTGGTACCCACCCGCGGAGGGCGATCTACGGTTCGTGCCGGTCCGAACCGACCCACGCCGGGTGCTCCTTCCGGGCCCAGCTCCGCCGGACCCGGCCGGTGCGCATCCCCTCGCGGGCCTCGGGGTCGCTGATCGCGAACCACAGGTGGCCGAGGACCAGCAGCCCCAGCCCGAGCGCGAACCAGTCGTGCACGAACGTCGAGCCGGTCCGCCACGGCAGCCGCACCAGCCCGGTCCAGAACATCAGCGTCCCGGTGCCGACCAGCACGACGATCGAGCCGGCCGTGAGCGCGGCGTTGAGCTTCTGGCCGGCGTTGAACTTGCCGACCTCGAACGACCCGTCCCGCCGGTTCTTCGACCGCAGCCAGCGCCAGTCCTCCCGGGTGAACCGGTTCAGCACCCCCAGGTCGGCGCGGTACGCCGACGACAGGAGACCGAGGAGCAGCGGAGCCGCCAGCGCGTAGCCGGCCCACACGTGGACCAGCTCGACGGTGTGCCGGTGACCGACGGCCAGCGAGACCGGGCCGTAGTAGAGGACGAACGCGGTGAGCAGGCAGGTCCCCATGAGCACGCCGGTGGCCCGATGCACCCACCGCTCGGCGGGGGTGAAGCGCTCCAGTGACGCCGGGACTTCACTCACGGATGGTGCCGTCGATGTCGTAGCCGCGGTGCTCCCAGTAGCCCGGGACCTCGTCCTCGGTGAGCTCGATGCCGGAGAGCCACTTGGTGCTCTTGTAGCCGTACTGCCCGTCGACGTACATCCGCACCGGCCCGCCGTGGTCGTGGGTGACCGGTCCGTCGAGCATCTCCAGCGCGACGATCGTCCGGGACGCTCGGGCGTCCTCGATGCTCAGGCTCTCGGTGTAGGCGCCGTCGAACGAGCGGAAGCGGACCGCCCGAGCAGAAGGCGACGGCCGGGCGCGGTCGAGCAGCTCCGAGAGCGGTACGCCGGCCCATGGGACGCCCGGCACCACCCATCCGGTCACGCAGTGGAAGTCGCTCGTGAACGACGTCTGCGGGAGCGCGCGCAGGTCGTCGAGGTGGTAGGTGGCCGGCTGCGCCACCAGCCCACCCACCTGCAAGCGATAGGTCTTCTCGTCGCGCGGCTCCACCGGACCGGTCACCGAGTAGAAGCGGAACACCGGGCCCAGCGGCAACGAGCCCAGCAGTCCCGTGGGGTCGCGCAGCTCGACCGGCGCCAGCCACTCCGAGAGCCGTCGCGAGAAGGACGCACCCCCGACCACACCAGCGGCACCGAGGCCGAGCAGGCCGATGACGATCCGCCGCCCGACCGGGGCGCCTCTCTCCGGCTGGGGATCGCGGCCCATGGCTCAACAGTCGCACCAGACACCTACGCTGTTACACGTGTCCAGTCAGCTCGCGGTCGGCTTCGACCTGGACATGACCCTCATCGACACCGTGCCCGGGTTCGCCGCAGTGCTCCGGGCGCTGGGACAGGAGCTCGGTGTCGAGCTCCCGGTCGAGGAGCTGACCTCGAGGCTCGGCCCGCCGCTGGACCAGATGCTGGCGCCGCACCTGCCGGCCGACCAGGTCGGTCCGGCGGGGGACCGGTTCCGGGCGCTGTACCCCGAGCACGCCGTGGCCGACATCCCCGTCCTGCCCGGCGCGCACGAGGCGCTCGCCGCCGTCCGCCGCCACCGGGGCCGGGTCGTCGTGGTCACCGGCAAGTACGCACCCAATGCGCAGCGCCACATCGACCACCTCGCTCTGGACGTCGACCTGCTCGAGGGCTGGGTCTGGGGCGTCGGCAAGGCCGAGGTGCTCCGGCGCGAGGGCGTCAGCATCTACGTCGGCGACCACGTGCACGACGTCGACGGCGCCCGTGCGGCCGGCGTGCTGAGCGTCAGCGTGCTGACCGGCGGCTGCTCCCGCGAGGAGCTCGAGGACGCCGGGACCGACGTGGTGCTCGCGAGCCTCGAGGACTTCCCCGAATGGCTCGACGAGCACCTCCTGCAGACCCGCCTCGAGGCGCTGGAGCGAGACCTCCGGGCGCGGGGGAGCGTGATGGTCGCCTACAGCGGCGGCGCGGACAGCGCGTTCCTGCTCGCCGCGGCGGTCCGCGCGCTCGGACCCGACCACGTGCTCGCCGCGACCGGCTACAGCCACTCGCTGCCCGAGGTAGAGCGCGACCCGGCCCGCGAGTTCGCGGCCCGCCTCGGGGTCGAGCTGCTCACGCCCGAGACCCACGAGATGGAGCGCGAGGGCTACCGCGCCAACGGCGGTGACCGCTGCTTCTTCTGCAAGGCCGAGCTGATCGACGTGCTCACCCCGCTCGCGAAGGCCCGCGGCATCGGGACCGTCGCGACCGGCACGAACGCCGACGACGCGGTGGCCGGCTTCCGGCCCGGGATCCGAGCCGCCGACGAGCGCGGCGCCGCCGCGCCCCTGCGCGACGCCGGGCTCACCAAGGCGCAGATCCGCGAGGCCTCGCACCGGTGGGGGCTCCCGACGTGGGACAAGCCCGCGGCTGCGTGCCTGTCCTCGAGGGTGGCGTACGGCGTCGAGGTGACGCCGCACCGGCTGGCTCGCGTGGAGCGGGCCGAGGCCGCGGTCCGCGACCTGCTCGCCTCGTACGGCCTGACCAACCTGCGGGTCCGCGACGTCGGCGACCGCGCCTCGGTCGAGGTGGACCCGGGACTGCTTCCGCTCGCCGAGCACCGGCAAGCGGACGTCGTGGCCGCGGTGCGGGCGGCGGGCTTCGACGACGTCGTCATCGACGAGAAGGGGTTCCGCTCCGGCTCGATGAACGAGCGACTTGCGTGACGCCCGAGCACATCCTGGGTGAAGCGGCCACCTGGATCTGGGTGCCGCCCGGCGCACCCGTCGTCGACACCGACGAGTACCTCCTGACAGCCTTCCCGCTCACCTCCAGCGACCCGACCGTGGCTCGTCGGGTCGACTCGGTGCGTGCGCCCGACGCGCTGATCGACGACGTCATGTCCGCCGCGCGTGGGCTGGGACGGGACGCGGTGACCTTCTTCGACATCAGCGATGCCACCCGCCCGCCCGACCTCGAGCGGCGGCTGAAGGAGCGCGGTGCCGAGCTCACCGAGACGCTGGCGGTACTGGCCCTGGATCTCGCCGACGGGGTGCCCGACCTCGACGTCCCCGTGGACCTCGAGCTGCGCGCGGTGACCACTCTCGACGACCTGCGGGCGGTCGACCGGATCGACGTGGAGGTCTTCGGGGGGAGCCTGTCCGGCGACACCGAGCTGGAGAAGGCCATGGCCGACGACGCCCATGGCCCGATGGTGCTGGCCCTGCGCGACGGCGCCCCGGTCGGCAGCGGCGGCCACGTCGTCGCCGGCGAGACGCTGCGGCTCTGGGGTGGTGCGGCTGTCCCGTCGGCCAGGCATACCGGCGTCTACCGGGCGCTGCTCGACCACCGTCTCCGCGCCGGCGTCGCCGCCGGCTGCCGGTTGGCCCTGGTCAAGGGTCGGGTCGACACCTCGGGGCCGGTGCTGCTCAGGGCCGGCTTCCGCAAGTACGGCGAGGTGCGGGCCTACCGGCTCGCGCGGGCTTGAGCATGGAGGAGGTCTGGGATCGAGCGACGTCGACCCAGCCGGTGCCCGAGGCGGGCTTCGTCGTGGCCACCGGCGTCGTGGCTCTCGTCCTCGTGGCCCTGCCCACCAGCTGGCCGCGGGTCCGGCTCGGCGTCACCGTGGTCCACGAGGCGGGCCACGCGCTGGTCGCGGTCCTCGTCGGCCGCCGGCTCCGCTCCATCCGCCTGCACTCCGACACGTCCGGGCTCACCGTCTCCCGCGGCAAGCCGCGCGGCGCCGGCATGGTCGCGATGCTGGCGGCCGGCTACCTCGCGCCGGCTGTGCTCGGGCTGGTCGCCGCACTGCTGCTCGCCAACGGACGCAGCGTCGGGCTGCTCTGGTTGCTCATCGTCCTGGCCGGCGCGCTGATCCTCTGGGTGCGCAACGGCTACGGGCTCCTGGTGCTTCTGCTCGGTGGCGCCGGCGTACTCCTGCTGACGTGGTACGGCGACGACACCGTCCAGTCCGTCGCGGCGTACCTCATCGCCTGGGTGCTCCTCCTGGCCGCACCGCGGCCGCTGCTCGAGCTCCTCACCGCGGGCCGGCGTCGCGGCCGGACGTCGGACCCCGACCAGCTGGCCGGGCTCACGCGCGTGCCCGCCGTGCTCTGGATCCTGCTGCTGCTGCTCGCCAACCTCGCCGGACTGGTCGTCGGCGTCAGCACCCTCGCGCCCGACCTGGTGTGAGCGCCGGAATCGGGTCGAGCCGGCTCACGGTGATTGGCTAGGGTTGACGGTCGCGCCCATTCCGGCGCCGTGCAGCCAACCGGTGACACAGCAGAGCGAGAGGTCAGACCGTGCCCACAGGCAAGGTGAAGTGGTTCGACGCCGCGAAGGGCTTCGGGTTCCTGTCCCAGGAGGACGGCCCCGACGTCTACCTGCACGCGGACGCGCTGCCCGACGGCCTGACCACCGTCAAGGCCGGCACCCGTGTGGAGTTCGGGGTCGCCCAGGGCCGCCGCGGCGACCAGGCGCTCCAGGTCCGGATCATCGATGAGCCCGTCTCGGTCCAGCGCAACCAGTCGCACGCGAAGCGCCGGAAGCCCGACGAGATGGCACCGATCGTCGAGGACCTCATCCGCCTGCTCGACGGCGTCGGAGAGTCCTACCGCCACGGGCGGCACCCTGACCGCAGCACCGCGCGCCCGACGGCGAAGCTGCTCCGCGCGCTCGCCGACGAGCTGGAGCTGTAGAGCGCTAGTTGGCTGGGCGCCGTTGGACCGGCATCGGCTGGGTGTCGATGCCGGCCTGGTCGGCGCGCGCCTGCGACTCGAGCCGCCGCCGACGACGGCCGCGCGGGGCCGTCGAGAGGACGTACACAGTCCAGGCGGCCAGCGCCACAAAGGCGACGGTCAGGCCGAGCCGCGGCGGGTCGAGCGGGATCGCGATGCCGACGAAGCCGCCCACCACCCACGCCAGCTGGCAGGTCGTGTCACTGCGCCCGAACGCGCTCGCCTGGACCTTGGTCGGGATGTCGCGCTGGATGGTCGCGTCGAGGGAGAACTTCGCGAGCGACTGCGACAGCCCGGCCACGAGCCCGAGCAGAGCCAGCGTCCAGACGCTGTAGAAGAGTGCCGCGAGCAGAGTCGCGGCCGCGCCCATCAGCAGGGCGAGCACCACGGCCAGTGCCGGGGTCACCCGGCGAAGGAGAGAGGCGGCGAGGGTGCCGGCGACGCGCCCCAGACCGGCGGCGCCGACCACGATCGCGATCATCACGCCGGGTCCGAAGGCACTGTCCGGGCGTACGTCGCGGTCGCGCAGCAGGAAGGCGACGAACATCAGCAGGAAACCCGAGAGGAACCACGGGCCGGCGTTGGCGCGCAGCGCGAACGCGACCGAGCCGGGAATGCGTGTGCGCCGCCGGCCGCGCCGCGAGGTGCTGCCCTCCTGGCCGCGCCAGGACATCTCGCCCTCGCCCTCGCTGGAGTCGACCTCGGCCGGCAGCCGGATCGCGCAGACGGTGGCGATGATGAACAGCGCCGTCGCGTAGCGCAGCGACCACTCGGGGCCGGCCAGCGCCGCCAGCGCGGCGATGGGCGCCGATACCGAGGCGCCGACGATGCCCGACAGCGACACCCGGCCGTTGGCCTTGACCAGGGTGAAGTCGCGGGGGAGCAGTCGCGGTACGGCGGCCGCCCGCGTGACGCCGTACGCCTTGGACGAGACGAGCACCCCGAGCGCGGCCGCGAAGACCAGCGCCGACCCGCTCTCGATCGAGGACGCGAGCGCCCAGCACAGGAACGCGCGGACCGCCATGGTCGCGCCGATCGCCCAGCGCCGGCCGTGCGCGAACCGGTCGAGGAACGGGCCGATGAGCGGCGCCACGATCGCGAACGGCAGCATCGTCAGCCCCAGGAAGAGCGCCACCTGGTCGCGCGCCTCCCCGGACGGCACCGCGAAGAACAGGCTGCCGGCCAGCGAGATCGCCACCGCGGCGTCTCCGGCGGTGTTGAAGACGTGCATCTGGATCAGGCGGTGCAGGCCGGACTCGCCGGCGCCCTCCGCCTCCGAGGCGCGCTTGGCCTGCACCATGGTGAACCGGCTGGCGCGCGCGGTCCCGCGACCCAGCGAGCGCAACCCGCGCGCGGTCGCCTTCGTACCCGTCGCCACGCCGCGCCCGAGCCTGCGGGCCCGGTCGGCCGCCGACACCGACGGCGGCGCGACGGGCACTCCCTCAGGGTGCTCGTCCCTCCAACGCTGCGGGTCGTCGGCCACGAACCCATCCTGCCGGGTCGGGCCCCAACCTGACACGACCCCCGCCGATCAGTCACACTTGCGCGCGTGAGCACCCTCGGCACCTCCACCGCGACGCGCGGCCGAGCCGACGCCGCACTGGTCTCGGCCGCCGACGTCGCCCGCGCCGCGCTGCTCGAGGACGTCGACGCCGCCGACGTCGGCGACCACCTCGGAGCCGCCACCGAGGGGGAGCGGGTGGTCACGCACCTGTTCGCCTGCACCCGCAGGGGGTACGTCGGCTGGCGCTGGTCGGTCACCGTCACCCGCGCCTCGCGGCACAAGGCGGTCACCGTCGACGAGGTGGTGCTGATCCCCGGAGACGAGGCGATCGTGGCGCCGGCCTGGGTGCCCTACCGCGAACGGCTCCAGCCAGGCGACCTGTCGCCCGGCGACCTGCTCCCGGTCAGCGACGAAGACCCGCGGCTGGTCCCGACGTACTCCTTCGGCGACGACCCCCTCGACACCGACGACAAGGCGCAGATCCGCGAGGTCGCCCAGGACCTCGGCCTCGGCCGGGTCCGCACCCTCTCCGTCGAAGGGCGCGAGCTGGCAGCTCAGCGCTGGTACGACGGCGACGGCGGCCCCGACTCGCCACTGGCCCAGTCGGCGCCGCACCACTGCCGCAGCTGCGGCTTCCTGGTCCGCATCACCGGTCCGCTCACCGACACGTTCGGTGTCTGCGCCAACGGCGACGCCAACGACGACGGCCGTGTGGTCAGCACCGACCACGGCTGCGGTGCGCACTCCGAGGTGCGGCTCGCCAAGAAGCACGAGCCCCAGCCACTTCCGGATCCCGTCTTCGACACGCTGAACATCGACGAGGTCGAATCGTTCTAGCGGGGCCCGGCCGTCGCTGGTCGAGCTTGTCGAGACCTCCGCAGCACGCGCTGGGACCCGAAAACGACGCTGGCTGAGTAAGTGCCCTTCCCTGCGGTGGTTTCGACGCGCTGTCGCGGGTTCGTTCCTCACCCGTGACGCTTGCTCAACCTTCGCTCGCCACGCCTCCCGCTCGTTCCTTGCGGTCGACTGCTCGCTCCGCCCGAACATTTCGGCGCCGCCGGCAGTACTCCAGCCCGAACAGCCCGAGCCCGAACCCGGCCAGGCAGGTCCAGAGCCACCAGGTGTGCCCGTCGTCCTCGAGCCTGCTGTAGAACGGCAGCAGGGCCACGAAGCCGATCAGCCAGGTGAGGGTGCCGACCTCGACCGTCCGGACGCCGTCCACGTCGAGGGGCTCGACATCCGCGACGATGAACGTGCGGTTGCCGATCTCGTGCTTCATCGGCTGGTCGTCGCGAAGGTCCACAGTGGCAGCCTAGAGCCGCATGCGTCGCACCGGGGACCGGCCGGTCCAGTCCGCCCCTTCAACTTCGGGCGGAGCTCTTGCCGGTCTCGGCGGTGCCGGGCTTACATGTGCCTCTCGCCGCGAGATCGGGGTACACGTGAAGACATCGAGGAGCCTGCGCTCTGCTGTCCTGGCAGGTGCGCTGACGAGCACTCTCCTGGTTGCGCAGGGGGCTAATGCGCCGTCCGCAACGGCCGTTCCGCAGGACGACGGGAGGGCCGACCTCTACGTCATGCACCTCAACAACGGTGGCGTTGTGTCGGTGAACGGGCTCAGTGCCTCCAGCAACTTCCAGACCTTCACGTCCGGTACGTACACGTCCCTCCCGGCCAGCGTGCCTGGGGCGTGGACCTACAAGCTCGCCGACTTCAATGGCGACCGGAAGAGCGATCTGTACGCCATCAACAAGAACGACGCGGGCTACACGTCCGTGACCATCCTGGACGGCGCGGACGACTTCACTTCGAAGCTACTCGAGATCGACACCACCCTGACGCAGACCAACTACTGGTACTGGCAGCTCGACGTCGCCGACTTCAACGCAGATGGTCACGCGGACATCTATGCCATCAACAAGGCCAACGAAGGACACACTGCGGTCTTCGTCCTGGATGCGGCCAACTACTTCCAAGCCATCTCGATGGCTACGAACACGCCACTGGGGGTCGCCAACGACCCGCTCTGGCAGTTCGACGTCGCGGACTTCAACAACGACTTGAAGGCGGACCTCTACGCGATCTACAAGGACGACGCGGGCCAAACAGCGGTCCACGTCCTCGATGCAGCCAGCAACTTCCAGACCTGGACCATGCATACCCGGACACCACTCGGTGCGGTGCATGACCCGGGCTGGCAGCTCGACGTCGGCGACTACAACGCGGACGGGCGCGCGGACCTGTATGCGATGTACCGCAACGACCAGGGGCGAACCTCTGTGCACGTGTTGAACGCGGCGAGCAACTTCCAGGTGTGGACTCTGCACACGCTAAGTGCCCTCGGTGCTACGACCGACCCGAACTGGGACCTCGAGGTGTCCCTGCAGGGCAGCGTGGCGGCAGGGCCATGGCAAGGTGTGGCAGGGATGCGGGGGTTGCCGAAGGGCGACTGGGACCCCATGCAGCGTCTGCCTCGACGCAACGCCGACATGGTGGTCCACCTGCCGTACAAGAACTACAGCGCTGACGAAACCACATGGGGCTACCTCCACTGGCACGAGGTGTCGAAAGGCACGTCCCTTGTCAACGTGAGCACGTACAAACTGCACGGGGGCTTCAACGGGGACGACTGGTACCTGGTGCAGGTCGAAGCTGGCTTGGTCGGTCGGCACGGCAACAGCGAGGACGGCTGGATGAAGATAGCCATCTCCGACACCCATGACCCCGGTGTCCCAGTGCGGGTTTACGGAGCCTCCAGCTCTGACTCGGTCACTGGCAACACGTCACCCAACTGCACCGCCATCCCGGTCGGACTGGCCGTGGCCTATGGTCCTGTCGGCGCAGGGGTGCCGATCGGGTCGGTCAACATCTGCGACAGAGGTGCCAGCATCAAGCTCGACTCCAGCACCCTTTCGGGCGGCTCGAAGTGGACACTGCACAACACAAGGAAGATCAACGGCGTGACCGCTTACCGCTTCATCAACGTCGACCACGGGGCGAAGCCCATCTTCGACGTCGACATCACTTACCCGACCGACAAGTGCACGCGCGACGGTAACGAGGCCTTCAACCCTGGCAACCCGAACCTCGACTACAGCAGCCTGTGCGTGGACTACGCCGGAGACTCGCGGACGCGGTCGTTCCGCATCGGCACCGTGAGAAACCTCGACTGATCAAGCTTGCCGATGCGGTGGCGTGTAGCACCGTGTCTTCCGCAGGACCCGCGCTTCTGGTTGGCTCCGGCCATGAGCACGCAGACGACGGCGGGGGGCCGATCTGGCCTCGACGGCTACTTCAAGATCACCGAGCGGGACTCGACGGTTCCTCGGGAGATCCGTGGCGGGATCGTCACCTTCTTCACGATGGCCTACATCGTGGTCCTCAACCCACTGATCCTCGGCTTCGCCGCGGACAAGGACGGGGAGTACCTCGGCGGCGGCGCCGCGCCGAACCTCGCGGCGATCGCGGCTGGCACGGCGCTGGCGGCCGGCGTGCTGACCATCCTCATGGGCGTGGTCGCCAACTACCCGCTGGCACTGGCCACGGGGCTGGGTCTCAACGCTTTCGTCGCGCTGACGATCGCGACTGAGATGACCTGGGCCGACGCGATGGGCCTGGTCGTCATCGAGGGCGTCATCATCCTGGTGCTCGTGCTCACCGGCTTCCGGACGGCCGTCTTCCATGCCATCCCGACCCAGCTCAAGGTGGCGATCTCGGTCGGAATCGGCCTGTTCATCGCGCTGATCGGCTTCGTCGACGCAGGTTTCGCCGGCAACGCCACGTCAGTGCCGCTGCAGCTCGGCCGCACTGGAGAGCTCCAGGGCTGGCCGGTCCTCGTCTTCGGCGTCGGCCTGGCGCTGATAGTCGGGTTGTGGGTGCGCAAGGTGCGCGGCGCGATCCTCATCTCGATCGTCGTGATGACGGTCGTCGCGATCATCGTGGAGAAGATCGCAGGGATCGGCCCGGCCTTCGGCGCGGACGGCAGCTTCAACCCCAAGGGCTGGGCGCTCACCGTGCCGGACCTCCCCGGCTTCGGCGACATCTTCGACAAGCCCGACTTCGGGACGGTGGGCGAGTTCAGCCTGATCGGCGGCTTCCAGGAGGCAGGAGTCGTCGCCGCCATCCTGCTGGTCTTCACCCTGATGCTCGCCGACTTCTTCGACACGATGGGCACGATGACCGCGATCGGCGCCGAGGCCGACCTCCTCGACGAGGACGGCATTCCGCCGAACCCGGAGCGGATCCTGGTCGTTGACTCGATCGCCGCCGCTGCTGGTGGCGCCGCCGGTGTCTCGTCGAACACCAGCTACATCGAGTCCGCGTCCGGCGTCGGCGAGGGTGCCCGGACCGGCCTCGCGTCGGTGGTCACCGGCGTCTGCTTCCTGCTCACCATCTTCGCGGCCCCACTGGTCGAGGTGATCCCCTCGGAGGCGGCGGTCCCGGCGCTGGTGCTGGTCGGCTTCCTGATGATGCAGCAGGTCCGGGAGATCGACTGGGCCGACCCCGAGATCGCGATCCCGGCGTTCCTGACGATCGTGCTGATGCCGTTCACCTACTCGATCACGGTGGGCATCGGTGCCGGCTTCATCGCCTACGTACTGATCAAGGTGGTCAAGGGCAAGGCCGCCGAGGTGCACACCCTGCTGTGGGTGGTCGCCGCCCTGTTCGTCGTCTATTTCGCCATCGACCCGATCACAGACTTGCTCACCTGACGCAACCTTTCCGCCGGACCCCGCGTCAAGGTTGGTTGGGCGCCGCCACGTATGGTCGGTGACGCCCTATCAACCTCGTCAGAAGAAGGGTTCGTAATGAGTCATGTTCTCAACCGCGCCACCGTGGCAGTGACGGCGCTTGCCGTCGCCGCTGGTGGGGCTCTCATGGGTGCGCCTGCCCAGGCCGCGCCCACCAAGGTGGTCCAGGTCCGTCAGGCGGATCTGATCGCTCCCAGTGACACGGCCGGCGGCGGTGTCCAGGAGTTCCTCGCCCAGGGCGTTCACCTGAAGACGCCGACCCCCGCGGACAGCTTTGCGCGTGGACGCTTCCATGTGGGAGTCCCGCTGTCACAGGTGACGACCGTCGACTACACCTGGTACGGCACCACGTTCGCGCCGGGCGTCAAGCACTACATCGACGCCGACGCCGACGGCAAGATCGACGGTGAGCTCCGTGGTGAGCTGACCTACGGCGGCCAGGACGTGTGGCTCAACCTGGACACCCAGGACTTCCCGGAGTCGGTCCTCGCCGACAACTTCTTCGCCACCCACGCGCCGTGCACCGTCAACGCTCCGGCGCCCGGCGTCACCGATCCGTGCGGCTCCTCGGGCAACCCCAAGCACGGCACCCTCGCCAACTGGGCGAAGCAGCTGCAGGCCGCCACGGGCAAGGCCCCGGTGCTGGTCGACGGCGGCTACGCGCTGGCGGACGGTGAGGGTAACGGCGTCCTGACCCAGATCACCTACGGCCCGAACCAGTACGTCTTCACCAACCAGGCCAAGACCAAGGTGAACGTCACGGCCGAGGCCAAGCACGCGAAGGTCAAGAAGGCACAGAAGATCAGGTTCAGCGGCAAGGTCACGCCGGCTGCTCCTGGCGCGAAGGTCGCCCTCGAGGTGAAGAAGAGCGGCAAGTGGGGCGAGGTCAAGAGCCGGACCCTGGGCGCGGCCGGCGAGTTCCGGTTCGGGGCGAAGGCTCCGAAGCTCGGTGTGAACAGGTACCGGGTGACCGTCACCGAGACGAACTCCACCCTCGCCTCCAAGAGCAGCATCGTGAAGGTGCTCGTCACCAGGAAGTAGCACTGCAGCAGCACCACAGTTAGCACGCT
>CAWGTG010000005.1:0-94637 GCA_963825455.1 uncultured Actinomycetota bacterium | reverse complement strand
CAAGGACGCCCAGACCGCCTGACGCAGGCCGGCTCGGGTCGGGCGGAATCCCCGGCCAGCCGGGGAAATTGTCACCTGTCGGGGGTTGCAACCCTCGACAGGTGAAAGGACACGCCGACAAGTCGGTCCAGCCTCCATGAGGCAGCCGCGTCACTAGCCACTAGTCATTCACAGGCGTGTCGGCAGCCGAAGTCATACACAGCCACCGCTCGTGGCGCGGCGGGCAGTCCCGCCGCGACGACAGGCTCCTGCCATGGCTGCCACACGATTGCCCGAAGACCCGAGATTCACTCCGATCATGCTGCGTCGCGAGTTGGTGGACCAGGGCTACAAGGACAAGGCAATGAGCCGACTCGTGCGCGACGGAACGTGGGCGAAGCCGCGTCATGGCGCCTACGTGGACGGCGCGGCATGGCGCGCGGCGGGCGATGTGGGGCAATACGAACTCCGAGCAAGAGCAGTGCTGGCCCAAGCTCGGTCTGAGCTGGTCCTTTCGCACATCACCGCAGCAGCTGTCTGGGACCTGTCCTTCTGGGATCTCGCCGTCAGCTCTGTGCACGGCACTCGACGCGATTGTCGAGCCGGCCGCAGCGAGGCTGGAGTGATCCAGCATCGAGGGATTCTGCTGCCCGAGGACGTCGTCGAGCGGCACGGTGTGCCGGTTGTCTCGGCGGAGCGGCTGGTGATGGAGCTTCCCATGGTGACCGACCTCGAGCACGCCCTGACGTTCACCAACGAGCTCTTGCATTTGCGGCACACGACGGTCGACCAGCTCTGGATCAGGTATGACCTGGCCCGGCACTGGCCGCACAGTCTCAGCGCCGAGGTGTTGCTTCGACTCTGCACGCACTTGTGTGAATCGGTGGGTGAGAGTCGTTTCCTGTTCCTCTGCTGGCGCATGGGGCTTCCGCGTCCCGTGTGTCAGTACAAGGTCAGGGACCATCGGGGCAACGTCGTCGCGGTGGTCGACTTCGCTTGGCCCGAGCTCGGAGTCTTTGTCGAGTTCGACGGGAAGATCAAGTACACCCGGCTTCTCAAGGACGGCCAGTCAGTCACCGACGTAGTCCTGGCCGAGAAGAGGCGGGAAGAGCTCATCCACGAGCTGACCGGGTGGCGGTGCGTCCGGATCGTCTGGGCCGACCTCTATCAGCCCGAAGCAACGGCCCTGCGCATCCGCCGCGTGCTCTTCCGTGACCGTGCCGCCGTGTGACGCGGTCTTGTCACGCGAGTCGGCTTCTTGTCAGGGGACGCAACCCCTGACAAGTGCCAATTTCCCCGGCCGGCCGGGGAAACCGCCCCCAGCGACAAGTCCTACTGACCGGTGATCGGCCCGCCGTCGCCGGTGATCAGGCTGTTGGTGGAGGGCTGGAACGGGTTCAGCCCGTGGTCGATGGCGTACTCCTGCAGGTAGCCCTGCTGGCCGAGCACGTCGACCCGCACCTGGACCTTCTGCGCCTCGATCTTCTGGACCTCGACCTGCGCCTGCGCGGCGGCCTTCTGAGCCTCCGCCTCGGCCTGGGCGGCGCGGGCGGCGGCGACGCCGGCCTGCTGGCGGACCAGCTGGTCCTTGATCGACTGGGGCGGCTCGGGCTTCTGCAGCGTGATCGCGAAGTTGAGGAAGTACGCCGCCTCGCCGTCGGTCTGCCGGTCCACCAGCCCCGGGAGCTGGTCGAGCACCGACTGCTCCCAGGCCGCCTTCTTGGCCGGGTCGGTGTACAGCTCGGTGTAGGTGTAGTTCTGGCCTGCCCGGTCGATAGCGGTGTCCAGCGGCCGCTGGACGTAGATCGCCAGCATCTGCCGCCAACCGTCCGAGCGATAGCCGTCCGCGGTCATGTAGGCGCTGTAGCGGTTGCCGACCTGCTCGTGGAACCGCTGCAGCACCCCGCCGGGGTAGCGCGTCCCGTCGATGGTCACCGGCACGCACGAGGTGTTGAGGACGAAGTTCGCCACGCCCTCGACGGTCATCTCGATGCCGTCCTTGGTGACGAAGGTGATCGGTCCGCCGTCGCCCGCGACGTCGTCGAAGACGAAGTTGCTCTGGGACCGCGGGTAGGCGAAGTGGCCGTCGCCGGGCCCGTCGTAGACCCGGGTCGACGCGTCTATGCAGTTCGCGAACTTCTTCGAGGTGAACGCGCCGCCCTTGTAGTGCAGCGCGACCTGGTCGGGACCGGTCGAGGCCGTCGACGGCCGCACGAACAGCAGGCAGAACAGCACCGCGAACAGCACCAGCGCCACCGGCAGGAAGATCCGGGCGCGCGAACGGCGCACCACGTCGTTGGCCATGGTGGCCAGATTGGCGCGACGCGTCTCGGGGGCGGCGGAGGCGCGCCGCTAGGCGCCGGTCAGTCCGGCAGCTCGGGCCGGTGGCTTCGCTCGGCCGTGCGGATGGTGTCGATGACGATCGTGGCCAGGTCGGGAGCGATGTCGCGGTTGCTCCACGCGACCTCTTTGACGTCCTCGAGGAGCGCCCTGAGCCGGCGTACCTCCGCCTCTGCGGCGCGAGCCCGTTCGTCGGCGAGCGAGCGGAAGAACAGCACCAGGCAGACGCTGATGACGACGACCAGTGCGAAGCCGGCCAGGAGGAATGTCCCCACGCCCGGAACCTATAGGACCTTCCTACTGTGCATGCAGGGTCTGCGGCGCGCGGGCGTGCTCGGCCAGCATCTGGATGCCGCGGCGCAGCCCGCCGACGAGGTCGCCGGCGGCGAAAAGGGTCTGCATCTGGGCGACCGCCAGCTCGACCTGTGTGTCGCGGAGGGTACGGCGCACGTGGCCGCCGGTGACGACCTCGAGCGCGCGGGCACCGGGGTCGACCAGGATCAGGATGCTGCGGGCCGGGGCCACGAGGGTGCCGTGCAGGCTGACGGCGTACTCGCGAGGGTCGCCCTCGGCATGGCCCACGAAGACGGAGAACTCGACCCGCGACAGCCGCTCGGCCTTGCGGATCGTGTCGTCGAGCGCGACCTTGTCGTTCGCGCCGAACCGAGCGGTCAGCCGGTTGTCAGAGCGGTCACCAACGGCCACTGGCGCCTCCCGCATCGGCATCCTCGGACTCCGGACCCTTCAGCTCGGCGGTGCCCGTGCGCGGTCCGCCCAGCCACTGGTTCTCCACCGGCGGTTGACCCGGCGCGATCCGCTCGCCGCGGACCAGCGAGGGCACGTAGACCGCGACCGTGATCAGGATCATGAGCAGCAGCGGCACACCGCCCAGCAGGAGCAGTGCGTTGACCATGTTCACGTCGTCGGGCTGGCTCCACCCGACGGGCACGTCGAGGGGTACGACGGCGGCCAGGGCGCTCGCTGCGGTGGTCACGCCCCCACGATATCCAGAATCGGTCATGTGAATACTGGGGCCATGTTCCTGAGCCGCCCGTGTGAGGACGACGAGTCGCTCTGCAACTGGGTCTACGACCGGACCGACTCGCACCGAGCCGCCAACCTGACCGACTGGCTGATCGGACTGCCGCTCGCCATTCTCGGCCTGATCGGCCTCGCGCTGGTGCTGCGCTTCGTCTTCCATCGGCTGGTTGACCGGCTGGTCTCGCGCGCCGAGGGCGGTGTGTTGCCGGCCCGGGTCAGCAGGTTCGGGCGCCGCCGCCGACCCGAGCAGCCGACCCACACCCAGGAGCTGCGCGACCTGGCCGCGGCCACTCGCCGCGTGCAGCGTGCCAAGACCATGGGTGACCTGCTCAAGAGCGTGATCACCGGCGTCCTGGTCGCCATCTTCGGCACGATGATCCTGAGCCAGGTCGGCGTGAACATCGCGCCGATCATCGCCAGCGCCGGGATCCTCGGCATCGCACTGGGCTTCGGTGCGCAGTCGCTGGTGAAGGACTTCCTCTCGGGCGTCTTCATGATCTTCGAGGACCAGTTCGGGGTCGGTGACGTCATCGACGTCGGCGAGGCCATCGGCACCGTCGAGGCGGTGAGCCTGCGGGTCACGAGGCTGCGCGACCTCGACGGCACGGTCTGGTATGTCCCCAACGGCGAGATCCTCCGCGTGGGCAACAAGAGCCAGAACTGGTCCCGCGCGGTCGTCGACATCGGCGTCGGGTACGACGAGGACCTGGCTCGCGCGAAGAGGGTGCTGGGCGAGGTCGCCCACGACCTCTGGGAGGACGAGGACTACCGCGGCGTCATCGTCGAAGAGCCGGAGGTGACCGGCGTCGAGGCGCTGACCCCCGACGCGATCACGCTGCGCGTCCTGGTCAAGACCGCACCGATGGAGCAGTGGGCCATCGCCCGCGAGCTGCGCCAGCGGATCAAGGCGCGGTTCGACCACGAGGGGATCGAGATCCCGTTCCCCCAGCGGGTGGTGTGGCACCGGGAGGGCAGGCCGCGCACCGGGACTGACCCGCAGCCCGAGGCAGACAGCGCCGACGACGGCGCCTGAAGTCAGGCCAGTGCCGCGTCGAGCTTGATCGACGGGACGGCCGCGAGGGCCTGGCTCACCGGGCAGTTGGCCTTGGCGCCCTCGGCGGCGGCGACGAAGTCGTCGTTGCTCATCCCGTCGACGACACCGCGGACCGTGAGCCGGATCTCGGTGATCCCGGTGCCGGGCACGAAGTCGACCTCGGCGGAGGTGTCCAGCGCGCTGGGCGGCGTGCCCGCCTTGTCCAGCGCGAGGGACAGGGCCATGGAGAAGCAGGAGGAGTGCGCCGCCGCGATCAGCTCCTCGGGGCTGGTCTTGCCGTTCGCCTCCTCGGAGCGGGCGGCCCAGGACACGTCGTAGGTCCCGATGCCCGAGCTCTGGAGCGTCACCTGGCCGGCGCCCTCGAACAGGTTGCCTTCCCAGTGGGTGGTCGCGTTGCGTGTGGTCGCCATGCCCGCGAGTCTTCCAGAGGGGACCACTCGGCAGAATGGTCGGGTGAGCACCTTCTACGACGAGATCGGTGGCGAGGAGACGTTCCGCCGCATCGTCGGCCGCTTCTACGAAGGGGTGGCCGCCGACCCGGTGCTCCGAGCGCTCTACCCGGAGGAGGACCTCGGGCCGGCCGAGGAGAGGTTCCGGCTGTTCCTGATCCAGTACTGGGGCGGCCCCACGACGTACTCCGACACCAGGGGACATCCCCGGTTGCGGATGCGGCACGCGCCGTTCGCGGTCACGCCGGCCGCCAAGGACCACTGGCTCACCCACTTCCGCGCCGCCCTGGACGAGGCAGGCCTGACGCCGGAGCAGGACGCGCAGTTCTGGGAGTACGTCACGCACGCTGCACAGTTCATGGTGAACACCTTCGACGACGCGTCCTAGACCACGGGGTGGCTCGCGGCCAGGAGGACCTCGCGCACCTCGGGGTCGGGCTCGGTCGAGCGACGGCCGGCGAGGTCGAAGAAGACGACGACGACACGGGCCCGCCCCAGCACTCGGTCCGCGTCGCGGATCTCGGACTCGACGGTCATCGACCGGGTGCCGACCCGGGTGATCGACGTGCGGCAGTCGTAGGGCTCGGCCCGGAACAGCAGCGGCTGGAGGTAGTCGACATCGGTCTGCGCCACCACGACGCTGAACTGGCGCTGCGGCACCAGCTGGCGGATCATCGAGATCCGCGCCTCCTGGAGGTACTCGAAGTACTTCACGTTGTTGACGTGCCCGTAGACGTCGACGTCGGAGAACCGGACGTGGATCGGGTAGTGACTGGTGACCTCGTCGGGCAGTGCCGGCGTACGACGCCGCGGCTGCACGTCGGGCTCGAGGTGGTCCTCGAGTGCCTCCCGCTCCTCAGCGGTGATCCGGCGCGGCCGCTCCTCGGCGAAGACGAACGGCGTGAGCACCGTGGTCGCGCGCAGGTAGACGATCCGGTCACCGTCCGCCCCGTCGGTCGAGGGCGTGTCGTGGAAGATCTCGTAGGCCATCGTGAACGTGGCGGCCTTGATGTCGGTCACCCAGCACTCGATCGAGACGGGGCGGAAGTCATAGGTCAGCGGCTTGAGGTAGGTCACCTCGTGACGGACCACCACCAGCCCGTCTGCGAGTGCCCGCGGGCCCCGTCCGTGGGCGCGCAGCAGGTCGACCCGCGCCTCCTGCAGGTAGTCGACGTAGACCACGTTGTTGACGTGCCCCAGCTGGTCGAGATCGGCCCAGCGCATCGGGCACTCGTAGCGATGGCGCACGCCCCGACTCTGCCAGAGACCGGGGCGTGAGCCGGGCGGGGTCAGCGCGCGGCGACGAGGCGGCGGTAGTAGGTCGGGATGCTCTGGTGGCGAGCCACGCGCGTGCGGTGGTGGCGGACCGTCGACTGGGCGAGCACGGTGACCGAGGCGATGCTGCCGGCGAGGGCGAGCAGGGCGACGATCACGAAGAACGGGACGGCGGCGGAGAGGTCGTACAACATGATCGATTCCTTTCTACGTTTGTAGAATCTCTACATCTGTAGAAAGTACGCTCGTTCCGGTCCCAGCACAACTCCTTGGGTAGATTCAGGTGGCGTGCCGTCCGTCACAGCCACCGAGAGCCCGCCGGGGCTGAGCCCGCGCCGCCGCGAGCTGCTCGTGGCCGCGGTGCACGTGATGGCCGACGAGGGGTTGCGCGGCATGACCCACCGGGCCGTCGACCGCCGCGCGGGACTCCCCGAGGGCACCTGCTCGGCGTACTTCCGCACCCGGCAGGCCCTTCAGCTCGCCGTGACTGAGTACGTCGCCGCGACCCTGGCTGCCGACGTGGATGCGCTGGCCGCCGAGCTGGTCGAGTGCACCGGTGACGAGGAGATGGCGGTGGCGCTCACCCTGGCGCTGTTCGAGCGCTGGCTGGACGAGCGGGAGCTGATCACGGCGAAGCTCGATCTCTCGCTGGAGGCCCCGCGCAACCCGGCGGTCGCGGAGGCCCTCGCAGCCTCGCGGAGCCGCCTGGTCGGGGTGGTGAGCGGTCTGATGTCGCCGTCCCCGACGGAGGACGGCGTTGCGCGTGCCGAGGCCCTCGTGGCGTCGTTCGACGGGCTCCTGGTGGCAGCGCTGCAGAAGCCGCAACGCGAACGCCGCGCCTTCCTGTCCACGTCCCTGGCGCTGGTCATGCACGCGCTCCACCCGGAGGCGTGACGGCGCCCACATCCCGATGGAACCTGTTCTCACCTAGGCTCGCCCCATGCCTGAAGCCGTGATCGTCTCCGCCGCCCGCTCCCCCATCGGTCGCGCCAACAAGGGCTCGCTCACCGAGCTCCGGCCCGACGACCTGACCGCGACGATCATCCAGGCGGCGCTGGCCAAGGTCCCCGAGCTGGACCCGAAGACCATCGACGACCACTACCTCGGTTGCGGGCTACCGGGCGGCGAGTCGGGCAACAACATGGCCCGCGTCGTCAACGTGCTCCTCGGCCTCGACGAGGTGCCCGGCGCGACGATCACCCGCTACTGCTCGTCCTCCGTGCAGACCACGCGGATGGCCTTCCACGCGATCAAGGCCGGCGAGGGCCACGCCTTCATCTCGGCCGGCGTCGAGACCGTGTCGAGGTTCGCCAAGGGCACCTCCGACCACTGGCCCGACACCCACAACCACCTGTACGACGACGCGAAGGCCCGCACCGACGAGCAGGCCCAGGGTGGCCAGGTCTGGCACGACCCCCGCCAGGACGACATGATCCCCGACGTCTACATCGCGATGGGGCAGACCGCCGAGAACGTCGCCACGATGCGCGGGCTCGACCGCAAGGAGCTCGACGAGTTCGGCGTGCGCTCGCAGAACCTGGCCGAGAAGGCGATCGCAGACGGCTTCTGGGAGCGGGAGATCACTCCGGTCACCACACCGGACGGGACCGTCGTCGGCAAGGACGACGGCCCGCGCGCCGGCGTCACCTACGATGCGATCTCCCAGCTCCAGCCGGTCTTCCGTCCCGACGGCGTCGTGACCGCCGGCAACTGCTGCGCCCTGAACGACGGCGCCGCGGCGGTGATCGTCATGAGCGACACCCGGGCCGACGAGCTCGGCCTCAAGCCGCTCGCCCGCATCGTCGCGACGGGCGTGAGCGGCCTTTCCCCTGAGATCATGGGCCTAGGCCCGGTCGAGGCCACCAAACGGGCGCTCGCCAACGCGAACATGAGCATCGGCGACATCGACCTGGTCGAGATCAACGAGGCGTTCGCGGCGCAGGTCGTGCCGTCGTACCAGGACCTCGGGATCGACCTCGACCGACTGAACGTCAACGGCGGCGCGATCGCGGTCGGCCACCCGTTCGGCATGACCGGCGCCCGGTTGCAGAACACGATGCTCAACTCGCTGGACTTCCACGACAAGACCACCGGGCTGATCACCATGTGCGTCGGCGGCGGCCAGGGCATGGCTCTGATCCTGGAGCGGCTGTCCTGAGATACCCAGTTGGGTGAGCGTTACGACTGATACCCCGTGGGGTCATACACTCGCCTGTCGTGGGTGCCGACGAGATCCGATGGCTGGAAGACAACCAGCAGCGGTCGTGGCGGGCGCTGGTCATGGGCACCACCCTCCTGTTCGACCGCCTCGACGACGACCTGCGCAGAACCCATGACATCTCCCTCGTGGAGTACGAGATCCTGGTCCGCCTCTCGGAGCGCGACGGCCAGATGCGGATGGCGGCGCTCGCGGACGCCCTGGCGCACAGCCGCAGCCGGGTCACGCACACCGTGACGCGGATGGAGAAGGTCGGCCTGGTGCAGCGCTCCAGCTCGCCCGAGGACGGTCGCGGCATCCTCGCGACGCTCACCGACAAGGGGCACGACCTGCTGGTGCGCGCGGCACCGACCCACGTGGCCGGCGTCCGCGCCCACCTCGTGGACCTGGCGAGCAACGAGGACTTCGCGGCACTCGGCCGGGTCTTCGACGCCGTCGCCGACAGCCTGATCTCCGCGCACCCCGAGATGGAGATCCGAACCTGAACCTGACCCGCACCGCGAAGTGACGGGAGCGGAGCCGGTCAGTCCCTGGTCAGGCGACGGTGGGTGACGCGGTGCGGACGCGCCGCCTCGATGCCCAGCCGCTCGACCTTGTTGTCCTCGTACGACGCGAAGTTGCCCTCGAACCAGAACCACTTGGCGTCGTCCTCGTCGTCGCCCTCCCACGCCAGGATGTGCGTGGCGATGCGGTCGAGGAACCACCGGTCGTGCGAGGTGACCACGACACATCCGGGGTAGTCGAGCAGCGCGTCCTCCAGCGACTGGAGGGTCTCGACGTCGAGGTCGTTGGTCGGCTCGTCGAGCAGCAGCAGGTTGCCCCCCATCTTCAGCGTGAGCGCGAGGTTGAGCCGGTTGCGCTCTCCGCCGGACAGCACGCCGGCCTTCTTCTGCTGGTCGGGGCCCTTGAAGCCGAACGACGCGACGTAGGCGCGTGAGTTCATCTCGAAGTTCGCGACCTTGATGAAGTCGAGGCCGTCGGAGACGACCTCCCACACGTTCTTGTTGGGGTCGATGCCGCCGCGGCTCTGGTCGACGTACGAGAGCTTGACCGTCTGTCCGACGATGAGCTCACCGGAGTCCGGCTTCTCCTCGCCGTTGATCATCTTGAACAGCGTGGTCTTGCCGACACCGTTGGGGCCGATGACGCCGACGATCCCCGCTCGCGGCAGAGTGAACGACAGGTCGTGCATGAGCAGCCGGTCCCCGAAGCCCTTGGTCAGGCCCTTGGCCTCGAGGACGATGTCGCCGAGTCGGGGCCCGGCCGGGATGTTGATCTCCGAGGTGTCGATCTTGCGGTCCCGGTCTGCCGCTGCGGCCATCTCCTCGTAACGGGCAAGTCGGGACCGGCTCTTGGTCTGCCGGGCCTTGGCGTTGGAGCGGACCCACTCGAGCTCGCGCTCCAGCATCTTGGAGCGCTTGGCGTCCTTCTGCCCCTCGATCTTGAGGCGTTCCTTCTTCGTCTCGAGGTACGTCGAGTAGTTGCCCTCGTAGGGGTGGGTCTTGCCGCGGTCGAGCTCGAGGATCCACTCGGCGACGTTGTCGAGGAAGTAGCGGTCGTGGGTGATCGCCAGGACGGCGCCCGGATAGCTCTTGAGGTGCCCCTCCAGCCACTGCACCGACTCGGCGTCGAGGTGGTTGGTGGGCTCGTCGAGGAGCAGCAGGTCGGGCTGCTGGAGCAGCAGCTTGCAGAGTGCGACCCGGCGGCGCTCACCACCCGACAGGGTGTCGACCAGGGCGTCGGACGGCGGGCAGCGCAGCGCGTCCATGGCCTGCTCGAGGCGGCTGTCGAGGTCCCACACGCTGGCCGCGTCGAGCTCGCTCTGCAGCGCACCCGCCTCGTCGTTCAGCTTGTCGAGGTCGGCGTCCGGCTCACCCATGGACATGTAGAGCGCCTCGAGCCTGGCCATCTTGCCCTTGAGCTCGTGGACGGCCTCCTCGACGTTCTCGAGAACGGTCCTGCCCTCGGTCAGGGGCGGCTCCTGCTGCAGCATGCCGACGGTCGCGTCGGGGTCCTTGATCGCGTCGCCGTTGTTGGCGTGCTCGAGCCCGGCCATGATCTTGAGCAGCGTCGACTTGCCGGTCCCGTTGGGGCCGACGACGCCGATCTTCGCGCCGTGCAGGAACGAGAGGGTGACATTGTCGAGAACGACCTTGTCACCATGAGCCTTGCGCACGTTGCGCAGAGTGAACACATATTCCGCCATGGTCGACGAGCCTAGTTGCGGCGTGGTCGGTGGCTGAATCGGCGCCGGACCGATGAGATCCACTCGCCGACCCGGTCTGGCTGGTGTGGACGAGCGGACCATGCTGCTGAACTACCTCGATGGCCAGCGGCACGTGGTGGTGGCCGTGGTGTCCGGCCTCGCCCCTGCCGACATGGCGCGGACCGTCGTCCCCAGCAGTTGGACGCCGGCCGGCATGCTCCAGCACCTGACCGACGCGGAGTGGTACTGGTTCTCGCACCTGCTCGGCGGCTCGCCCGAGCGGACCGAGCGCGAGCCCGACCCGGTGGCGGCGTACGTCGCGCAGTGGGCGGTGTCGGACTCCGTGCTCGCCGGGCTGTCTCTGGACGCCCCGCCGCAGCTCGATGCGCCACCGCCGGTCGACCTACCGCCCAAGCACGTCGTGCTCGCGCGGTCGCCGCGCGCCGTCGTGCTGCACATGATCGAAGAGACCGCGCGACACGCCGGGCACCTCGACATCGCACGGGAGCTGCTGGACGGCGTTACCGGGCTCGGAGCCCGCTGATCCGGCCACGAACCATCCACAGGCGACCCGTGGCCGGGGCTTCTCCACAGCCACAGCCGGGCGTGCCGGTGACTGTCCGCGACCCCTCGGAGCGTGGGTGTCAGCACGGGAAGACACGGCACCGACAGATGAGGAGACATTCATGAACGAGACCTACGTGACCCTGCGGGGCTGGCTCGGCGGCGAGGTCCGGCACCGGCTCGCCGGCGACACCCCGGTCGCCGAGTTCCGGCTCGGCGTCACGCCGCGCTACTTCGACAAGCAGCGCTCCGACTGGGTCGACGGCGACACCCAGTGGTTCACGGTGAAGGCGTGGCGCCAGCTGGCCGACCACTGCCGTGACTCGCTCCGGCGCGCGGACCCGGTGCTTGTCCACGGCAGGCTCAGCCAGCGCACCTACGTCAAGGACGGAGCCGAGCGCTCCGTGGTCGAGGTGACGGCCGTGAGCGTCGGCCACGACCTGTCTCTTGGCACCAGCGCCTTCCGGCGCACCGTGGTCAAGCGCGAGGAGGTGGCGACCGGGGCGGCCGCGTGACTCCAGGGCGTGCCTCCCACACTGCCGCCGCCATGGATTGGGCGACACGCCCTACTTCCCGAGCGCCGCGTCAATGCCGTTGCGCACGGTCCGGAAGGCCTCGAGCTCGTGCTCGACCGGGTTCACCACCAGGTCCTGGGAGACCTCGTGCACGGCGGCGCGCAGCTTCCGATCCGCAGCGGCGGCTCGTCTACGCGCCGTGAGGTCGACGAGGATTCGGCACAGCAGCGCCAGCAGGATGCCGACGCCCACGCCGCCGACCAGCAGCATGATCGGGAGGTCGATCCCACCGTAGGCCGGCACCGAGTCGTCGCCCAGCGAGCCCGAGGCGGCGAGCGCGGCGGTCCAGCCACCGCCGACGAGCGCGGCCAGGATCAACAGCCACTGCAGCAGCCGCACGGCTCCCGCCCAGACGGGCAGCCTGGCAACACCCAGGTCAGTGGCTGCGATCTCGGCGTCCAGTCGGTCAGTCATGTCGCCGACCCGCGAGATCGAGGCCCGCCGCACGGCGTCCGCCCACGGCCGGGTCATCCCGGCCGACACGTCGTCGGCGAGTGCGCGGACCTCGGTGTCGACCTTGGCCCGCTGCACGGGCGTCGCCACCGGGATCGACGTGCGCCCACGACCGGTGACCAGCTTGTGCTGGGCGCCGAGGTCGAGATGCAGTCGGCGCAACGGGTCGGGCCTGAGCCGCGAGAGCCACGAGACGACGGGCCAGCCGGTGGCGCGTCCAGCACGCAACCGGGTGGACCGCTCGATGGCGGCCACCACGGTCGGCACGCCGGCGGAGTCGGCGAGCGCCTCCTCCATGGCCTGCGCCCTGCCGGTCGCCAGCGAGCGCGGCTTTCCGGTGCCGCACTCCTCGTTGAGGCGAGCGGCCACGGCGCGCAGGTCTGCCTCGATGCGCTGCCGGGTCGCCTTCTTGTCCGCCACCCGGCGAGCGATCTCGGCGCGGAGCTCCGGGATGCCCTCACCCTGGCGGGCGCTGGTGGCGATCACCGGGACCTCGCGCAGCCCGTCGTGGTCGAGCAGCCGCCGGACGTCTTCGAGCATCGAGGTCCGCCGCTCGACCGGCACGGTGTCGATGTGGTTGAGCACGACGACGATCACGCCCGCGTGGCTGGCCTGGGGCGCGAGATAGCGATCGTGGACGGCCGCGTCGGCGTACTTCTGCGGGTCGAGCACCCACACCAGCAGGTCGGCGAGCTTCACGATCCGGTCGACCTCGAGGTGGTGCGTGAGCTCCGTGGAGTCGTGGTCGGGCAGGTCGAGAAGGACCACGCCCTCCATCTCGCGGTCCTCCCGGCGGCCGGTGAGCAGACCCGAGGTGTCGAGCATGGAGTCGCGGGTGGTCTGGTGGCGCGGCGGGATGCCGAGCCACTCCAACAGCTCCTGCGCACCCTCGCTCCCCCACACGCACGCCGTGGCCCACGACGTGGTCGGGCGCCGTACGCCCACCGCGGACAGCTCCAGGCCGGTCAGCTGGTTGAACGTCGACGACTTGCCGGAGCCGGTCGCACCGGCGATCGCGACCACGGTGTGGTCCGCCGAGAGCCGGAGCCGGCTGGCGGCGCGCTCCACGACCTCCTCGGCCTGGTCGACCAGGTCGTCGTCGATCCGGCCCCGGGCAGCGTCGGTCGCCGACTGGAGGGCATCGATGCGGCTGCCGAGCTCCGACCCGCGAGTGATGAGCCTGCGGGCACCCTCGAGCAAGGACGTCATGTCTCCCTCGGCGTACGCGGTCTTCTGGCGGGTCGACTGGGTGGGCCCAGCCGCTCTGAGACTAATCGGAGGTGAGGGCCTGTTGGCGAATCCCTGCCTGCGGCAGCGCCTCAGTCCTTGCGCTGCCCGGCATAACGAGCGTCCTCCACTCGACGTGACGCACGCCGCAGGTGCTCCGGCGACTCGGCGTCGAGGCCCAGGCTGTCGAGGAGGTCGGTGAAGCGAGCCAGCTCGGAGGCGAACAGCTCCCGCACCCGGGCCTCGAGCGACGTGCGGGCCCGCTCGGCGAGGCTGCGCACGGCCTGGTCACCGAAGACGGCCTCGAGCAGCTTCTGGCCGAGCACTGCCGAGCCACCCGCAATCCCGACCTCGGCGCCGGTCAGGCCGTAGGAGTAGGAGAAGACGACGATCATCAGCGCCACGGACAGTCCATTGACGCCGAAGGCGAGGAAACGGGCCGTGGTGCGCTTGTCCTGGCCCTGGGTGCGCACCATGTTCAGCACGTCCGACTGCCACTCCCGCACCGACCGCTCGGCGTTGCGGCGCAGCTCACGGGACGCCCGGCCGAGCTGTCCACCGGCGTCCGCGAGCAGACCCTGGCCGGACGCGAGCTGCCGCCACGACGCATCGGCTCGTTCCGCAGCTGCCTCGGCGTGCTCGAGGATAAGCATCTCGAGGCCGGACTCCACGGCCACGGTGATGCGTTCGGCCTGGTGCGGCTTGCCCTTGAAGGTGTTGACCAGCCGATCACGGATCCGACCGACCCGGCTCTCGAGCCCCTTGAGCAGCTCGCCCGTGCCGACGAACTCCTGCCAGCGGGCCAGCACCTCGCCGCGGAGCAGGGTGCCGTCCTCCATGCCGGAGAGCACCTTGCTGATCCCCTCGTCGTACGACGCGGTCGCGTCGTGGCGCAGCCGGTCGGCGACGGACACCTGTTCGGCGGCTGCATCGGCCACCGGGTAGGTGCGCCGGGTCAGGGTGCGGACGGCGCCGTCGAGGGTCTGGATGACGACCTGCTGGCGGGCCCCTGCGTCACCGGCCAGCGACTCCAGCCAGCCGCGGATCTCGGCGACGTGGTCGGCCGGCAGCAGCTCGTCTTCGCTGATCGGTCCCTCGTGGACCACGAACAGCGGCGAGTCCTTGAGCCCGCGGCTGGCCAGCATCCGCGCCAGGTGGGTCGCGACCGTCTGCACTGCGTCCTCAGGAGTGCGGTCGAGCACGATCGCCACGGAGGTGGATCGCTCGGCCGCCTGGCGGAGGAACTCCCACGGCACCTGGTCGGCATACCTAGCGGCCGAGGTGACGAACAGCCACAGGTCGGCGGCGGCCAGCAGCTGGGCCGCGAGCTCACGGTTCTGCTCGACCACCGAGTCGACGTCGGGAGCGTCCAGGATCGCCAGCCCGGGCGGGACTTCGACTGCGGCGACCAGCTGGAGCGCCGCCGGGTCGGTGGTCGGGTGGTCGACGCGCTCGAGGTCGGGCAGCAGCCGCTCGGCGCCGAACCACGACGCGTCGTCGGGGTGGTGCACCAGCACCGGCGAGCGCGTGGTGGGTCGCAGCAGCCCGGGCTGGGTGACCTTGTGGCCGACCAGCGAGTTCACCAGCGTGGACTTGCCGGCGCCCGTCGAGCCGCCGACCACCGCCAGGAGAGGTGCCTCGAGCGTGGTGACTCGCGGGATGACGTAGTCCTCGAGCTGGTCGACCATCTCCTTGAGCCCGGTGCGCTGCTCCTCGATGCCGGGCAGGTCCAAGGGCAGCCTGACTTTTTGCAGCGCCTGATGCAGCCGGACCAGCGCGGTGAGCATCACGGTGCCGTAGGAGCCCGCGCTCGGCGTACCGCCTCCGTGGGCGGCGCTGAACGGGTTGGTCGGGTCGGGGACGGTCGTCATCTTGTGGGGACCACCTGACCGGGGAAGGCGATGCCGGGTCGAATGGCGTTGATGCGGGCCAGGAAGTCCTGGCCACGCGCGGCATAGTCGTCGGGAGCGGTGCCGCGCAGGTAGCGGTGGTGGAGGAAGCCGAGCTCGATGGCGGCCTGTTGGTAGTCGCGCATCGCGTCCTCCCCTGGCTTGCCAGCGGTCTGCTTCGCGTACGCCCGGGCTTCACGCCGGGCCCTCAGGTCCACCACCCAGCCGATGTCCGTAGCCGGGAACAGGCCGCGCTGAGCGGCGTCACCGAGCGCTGCGGTCAGCATCCTCCGCTCGGAGCGCCGCGACCAGACCCCCAGCCAAGTCAATCCTGCGAATGCCGGGACCATGATCAGCACGTAGGCGCCCGCGAACCCCTCGAAGCCGAAGATCGTGGAGGCGTTCCAGGTGGCGTGGGCGAGGACCGCGCAGCAGTAGCCCGCCACCGGTGCCAGCCACCGAACAGCGGGCTTTCGGGTGCCGACCGCGATGCCGACGCCGATGCCGGTGAACGCGGTGAAGAGCGGGTGCGCGAACGGGCTGAACAGGCAGCGGATCACGAAGGTGCTGGTCACGCCGACCAGCCCGCCCGGACCCATCCCGTCGGTGCCGTTGTACGACGCGCCGAGGTAGAGGATGTTCTCGGTGAAGGCGAAGCCGATGCCGACCATCCCGGCGTAGACGATGCCGTCAAGGATGCCGTCCAGCTCGGCACGCCGCCAGATCAGCAGGAGCACGAGGAACAGCCCCTTGCTGGCCTCCTCGGTCACCGGCGCCAGCACTGCGAGCCCCACGTTGTCGCTCACGCCCGCGAACAGGCCGCCGATGCCCTGCACGACGAGGGCACCGAAGGTGGCAGCGAAGGCGCCCCAGAGCAACCCGAACATCAGCAGCCGGCGGGGCTCCGGTTCGTAGCGGTCCAGCCACAGGTAGCAGAGCACCAGCGGGACCACCGGGATCGCGGCGAGCCCTGTCGCGAGCACCGCGATCCCGGGCGCGCTCGAGAACGCGATGATCAGCAGCATGGGGAGCGCACCGAGGCAGACCAGGACGATCACCACGACGGTGAACGCCCTGCTGTCGCGACGCGGTGCGGCCATGGCGGGGAGTCTAAGAGGCGACGGCTCCGGATCCGCGTTCCGGCGTATTGTGGCGAGCGTGAGCGAGGAGAGCCCGACCGAGTCCACCAGCGAGTCCACCAGTGAGTCCGGCGACGACGACATGAAGACCGCACGAGAGCTGCACGTCGAGTCCCACGACCCCGCCGTTCCCGAGGCCTACTCCGCGTTCATGCGGACCGGCTGGGGCGACCGAGAGCTGGACCTGCCCCGTCAGCCGGTGGCCGACCGGGCCGCCGAGCGGCGCGAAAAGCTTGCCGCGACGTTCCCCGGGGAACGGCTCGTGCTGCCCGCCGGCACGTTCAAGGTGCGGGCCAACGACACCGACTACAAGTTCCGCCCCGACACGGCGCACACCTACTTCGCCGGCAACCAGACCAGCGACGCGGTGCTGGTGATCGAGGGCGGCGAGTCCGTCCTCTACGCGCGACCCCGCTCGTCTCGCGACACCGACGAGTTCTTCCGCGACCGGCAGTACGGCGAGCTGTGGGTCGGGCGTCGCCCGTCGCTCCACGAGCTGTCCGACTCGCTCGGCATCGAGTGCCGCCACATCGACCGGCTCCAGGACTCCTTGACGGCTACCAACGGCACTCCGAAGACCCGGGTGCTGCGCGGGATCTCGGCCGAGGTGGACCGCATGGTGGCCGCCGACGACTCACTCGACGAGGACCTCCAGCGCGTGGTCGGCGAGCTGCGGCTGATCAAGGACGACTGGGAGGTCGCCGAGCTCCAGGAGGCCTGCGACATCACGACGCTCGGCTTCGAGGACTCCGTGCGGGAGTGGCAGCAGGTCCTCGAGTTCGGCGAGCGCTGGCTCGAGGGCACGTTCACCCGCCGGGCCCGCGCGATGGGGAACGACGTCGGCTACGACCCGATCGTCGGAGGCGGCAAGCACGCGACGACGCTGCACTGGATCGACAACACCGGTCCGATCACCCCAGGGACGCTGGTGCTGCTCGACATGGGAGTCGAGGGGCGCAACCTGTACACCGCCGACGTGACTCGCACGCTCCCTGTCGACGGCACCTTCACACCGCTCCAGCGCGACCTGTACGACCTCGTCTACAACGCACAGCAGAAGGGCATCGAGGTCACCATCGCCGGGTCGCCGTTCCTCTCCGCGCACAACGCCGCGATGGACGTGCTCGCCCACGGCCTCGAGGACCTCGACCTGCTCCCCGTCACGGCCGAGGAGGCCCTCGACCCGGACTCGAAGGTCTACGCGCGCTGGACCCTGCACGGCACCAGCCACATGCTCGGGATGGACGTCCACGACTGCAACGGCACGTCGCCGGACATCTACCCCAAGGGCACCCTCGAGGTCGGCATGGTCTTGACGGTCGAGCCCGGCCTCTACTTCCAGGAGGACGACCTGCTGGTCCCCGAGGAGCTGCGCGGCATCGGCATCCGGATCGAGGACGACATCCTGGTCACCGCCGACGGCCCCGTGAACCTCTCGGACTCGCTGCCCCGCACCTCGGCCGACGTCGAGGAGTGGATGCAAGCGACCAGTCGACCGTGAGAGATGAACTGACTTCGGCTCAGTAGGGCGTGGTCCGCGCGACCGCAAGGGCGCGCTTGAGGACGAACGGGTCGGACTGCATGTACAGCCAGGGCCGGCCGATCCACAGGTAGCCGTCGACGTACGCCGCTGCGTTGGCCGCGTCGCTCGCCGTGAGGGCCCAGGCCGGGTCGGCGACGTCCGCGGTCGGCGGGATGCCGAGCGTGACGCACGCCTGCTGGCCCTTGGTCTTGCAGGTGGCGGCGTTGTCGAAGTTCGGGCCGTCGTAGTCGTAGCCGTTGAACGGCGCGCCGTTGGATGCGGTGTTCACGACGAAGTGCTTGTCGGCGTACCCCGCGGCGGCCAGCCCCTGCACGACGGCGGTCCCGAACTCGATCTCAGCGGAGGTCGATGCGTAGTGGGTCGAGTTCAGCGCGAAGCCGCGAGCTGTGTCGATGCCCGCCGGGACCAGGATCTCAAGCGCCTTGGCGGGGTCGTTGCGCAGCCAGTCGGAGGCGCCGGCGTCGATGTAGACGCTGACATTGGGCAGTGCGCTGAAGACGTGCGATGCGTAGCCCACCAGCTGGGACGGCAGCTGCGACCCGCCCGGCGCACACAGCGCGAACGGCCCGTCGGGCTGCAGCACCAGCGCCACGTGCGCGGCGCCGATCCCGGCCGCGAACTTGTCGATCCACTTCTTGTAGTCCCGCTGCTCCTTGCCCGTGGGGAGGCGATGGCACGCCTCCTCCTCCCACGGCTTGAGGCGGAAGACCGTCATCTGCACCAGCGCCTCGGGGTCGCCCGCCTGGGCGTTCGCGATGTGGTCGCGCACCTTGGCGGTGATCTGGTTCTTCGGGATCCACTGCCCGTACCACTTGGCCTTGGGCGCAAGAGCGATCTTCGCGAGCAGCTTCTTCTTCTGGCCCTTCGCCCGCTGGTACGGCGTCCACGCCTGGTCGCCGGAGCCCTTGTAGACACCCCACGTCCGGTTCGCCAGCGGGTTGACGTCTGCCGGCGTCAGCTGCGACCCAGCAGCGCCGCGCGCCGCATGCGCAGGTGTACCGACTGCCGACGGGATCGCCGCCACCGCCAGCGCGCACGCCAGCACGGCTGCGGACAGCGCGGACGTACGCCGCGAGGGCTCCCACCTCATGGACCAAGGGCACCATCCGCACCATCTGCCACGCAGCGGTTTCCGCAGATTCGTCGGTCCGGACACTCCGCGCCGAAATCGCAGCGCCGGAATGGCTGCGCCACAATGGTGCGCACGCCCCCGTAGCTCAGCTGGATAGAGCAGCGAGCTTCTAACTCGCTTGGCGCAGGTTCGAGTCCTGCCGGGGGCACCCAGTGTTGTCGCAGGTCAGAGGTGCCGACCGCCTAGCTCACCGCCGCAACGGCGGACACCTCCACAAGCGCGCCGGGGACGCCGAGCCCGGAGACGAGCAGGCCGCTGACCAGCGGAGGCGTCTTCCCCGTGGCGAGGAACGGGATGGCCGCGGCGTACGCCCGCTGTACGTCGACACCCTCGACCAGGACCACGGTGACGCTGACCAGGTCCTCGATGCCCGCGCCGGCCGCGGCCAGGGCCGTGACCAGGTTTTCCATCACCTTCGTGGTCTGAGCCGCCGCGTCGTCGCCGCCCACGAGCTCGCCGTCCTGGTCGACGGCGTTCTGCCCGCCGACGAAGATCATCGTGGCGCCGGGCGGGACGACGGCGACGTGGCTGAAGGCGGGGCTCTCGACGAGCCCCGCGGGACGAAGTAGCTGGATCTCGGTCATGTCTGCACGCTATGAGCAGATGCGGACAGTCGCTGACCTAATTGCGCAGGACCTCGGCGAACGCAGCAACCAGGTCGTCGCACATGGCGTCGGTGACCGGGATGCTGACGGTGACCATGCCGCGCCGGGCCAGCCAGAATCCGCGGTTGACCAACCCGAAGAAAACGAGCTCCTTCACCGCGGCCTGGGTGTCGGTGAGCGGCGCCGACGCGATGATCGGGTGCGGCGCGGGGTGGATGGTCATCATCGAGCCGCGGCCTGAGACGTGCAGGCCGGCGGGGCGGGCGACGGCGTCGAGCGCGGCGCGCAGTCGGTCACCACGGTCGTTGACTGCGGTCAGGGTGGCTGCGTCGAGGACGTGCTCGAGGCCGGCGATGCCGGCGCTCATCGTCAGCACGTTGTTGTTGAAGGTGCCCGCGTGGAACAGCGCGCCCGGCCGGGTGGGGTCATAGGCCGCCATCAGGTCGGCACGACCACCGAAGGCGCCGAAGGAGAGACCGCCGCCGAGGTACTTGCCCATGGTGGTGAGGTCCGGGGTCACACCCACCTCCGACTGGAGACCGCCGGGCGAGAGCCGGGAGGTCATCACCTCGTCGAAGACGAGCAGCGCGCCCGACGCGGAGGTCTCGGTGCGCAGCATCTCGAGGAACTCCTGGCCGGCGGGAACGCAGCCGCCGGCCCCCAGCATCGGCTCGACGAGTACGGCGGCCAGAGCTGGACCGTGCTCGCGGATCAACGACCGGGTCCCGTCGACGTCGTCGTAGTCCGCGAGCACCCACTCGTGGGGGACCGTGACCGGGCTCGGCGTCTCGCCGAAGGTGAGCACGCCGCCGTGGTAGCCGCCTCGGAAGACCAGGATCTTGCGGCGTTCAGTGACCGCCACGGCCAGCGCGATCGCCATCAGGTTGGCCTCGGTCCCGGAGTTGGTGAAGCGCACCAGGTCGACGCTCGGGAACCGCGCGCAGATCAGCTCGGCCAGCCGCGGCTCGAGGTCGTTGACGCCCCCGAAGTTGAGCCCGAGGTCCAGCGCCGCGCGGAGTGCGTCGAGGATCGCCCGCTGGGAGTGGCCGTAGAGCCCGGCGGTGTACTCGCCGAGGAAGTCGACGTACCGGTCCCCGTCCAGTGACCACAGGTAGGCGTCCTCGCCGCGCTCGAACGCGAGCGGGAACGGCTCGAAGTGCAGGATCGACCGAGTGTTGCCGCCCGGCATGGACTTCGCCGCGCGCTCGTGACGCGCGGCGCTGAGCGGGTTGCGGTCGACGTACCTCTCGATCTCCAGGCGTACGGCGTCCTTCACCTCACGAAATCTAGCCGGGTCTCGGTCTGTGGCCAGCCGACGTCGGCGAACGCCTTGGCCATCGGGACGTTCTGGTTGTCGGTGTCCGCGATCAGCACCGCGGCTCCGGCCGCCACCAGCTCCCGGGTCTGCCAGGCGAGCAGCTGCCTGCCGTAGCCGTGGCCACGGTGGTCGTGGGCCACCCCGACGAACAGGATGAACGCGCGGCCGTTGGGGCGAACCACCCCGGAGACGAAGCCGACCGGTTCCCCGTTGGCGTCGAAGGCGAGGTGGATGCACTCGACGGGGTCGCTGTCGAGCAGGAATGCCAGCGCCTCGCGACAGCCCTCGTCGAAGCCGACCCGGGCGACGCTCGCCGCGTCGTGGGCGTCGAGCGTGTCGCGCATGACCTCGCGGTGGCAGGCCACGAGCCGGGGATCCGCCGGGTCGGTGAGCTGCTCGAAGGTGAGTGACACCGGTACGTCGGCACCCAGGTCCGCGTCGGGCACGAACTCGTAGTGACGCCGCTCCACCAGCAGCCGCCACCCCGCGGCCCGGAGGGGCGCGACGATCGCGGCCACAGACGGGTCGTCGACGGGAGTGTCGGTGGGCGCGAAGAAGCTGGCCTCGTCGGCACCCGCCGCGAGCGCCGCCTCGGTGGCGTGGGCCACCAGGCCCTCGGCCGCGGCTGGATCGACGGGCATCCCGAAGAAGTTGAGGACCCAGGCGGTGTCGTCAGGGAACGGCGTCCCGGACGCGGCGACGACACCCAGGGGCGTCGGGTCGTCGGCGTACCGGACCGCCCAGACCCACTCGGGACGGCGCCAGCCGTGCGTGAACGTGTCGTCGAGGTGTTCGTCACCACGGATGCGCAGCTCGCTCGGCGACTCCACCGCGGGCGGGCTCGCAGCCAGCAGGACGCGCGCCTCCTCGACGGAGCCGGGCTGGAAGAACTCGATCGGTCGTGCAGAAGTCATGAGGTTCCTTCGGATCAGGAACCGGCCTCGCACCGGAGGCCGGCGGTGTGAGTGGACATCGCTGCCTCCTTCCTCGTCGATGGGGTGGGACGTCGCAGGCTAGGCAGCGGGCGCCTTCCGCCACAACACATTTGTCTCAGGTGGGCAGCTCGGTGCCAGCCCGCTCGGCGACCATGTATGCGGCGTACCAGTCCGGCCAGTTCTCGTCGTACTTGCCGCCCTCTCGGGCCTCGTGCTCCCCGTGGGCGGCCGCCGCACGGCGCAGCGCCTGAGCCAGGTCGTCGACGGACGCGAACGACGTCTGCGGCGCGTCCACCCGACCCGGCAGCCTGGTCGTGATCTGCTGGATCAGCCAGCGATTGCCATCCGGGTCGCGGAACGTGGCGAAGGTGCTGTAGCTCGCGTGCTCGGGCGCCGGGCCCGGCGCGCGCCCGGCCTCGTCGGCGCGGAACTGGGCGCCCGGGCCGTCCGGGTGGAAGACCTCGCTGACGTCGACACCCTGTGCGAGGAGCCCCTCGCGGGCCGCCTCGATGTCGGACACGACCAGGTACAGCCCCTCCGCGCTGCCGGGCGCGGCGGTCGTGATGTCGGTGCCGAACTGCACCGAGCACGGAGACCCCGGAGGCGTGAGCTGTACGACGCGGAAACCGTTGTCGAACGGGAAGTCGGCGTCCAGCCGCCACCCCAGCCCGACATAGAACGCCTTGGCGCGGTCCACGTCCGCGACGGGGATGACGACAGCTTCGAGCAACATGTCCTCCATGCCACGAGCCTCCCGCTACGAGCAGCGGGCCCGCAACCTCGGCAACGGACGCTGGCTCACAGACTCCGGCGGCGGTGGTAGTGCCAGGTCACCCACAGCAGCAGCGGCCCCCACAGCAGGGCCGGCAGGTAGCAGGCGATCATCAGGACGCGCCAGCCGGTGCCGGTGATCTCGTCGAGACGGCCCGTGAAGACGCCCGCCAGCGCGAACACCCAGATCATGGTCAGCAGGATGCCGCCGAGGGTGGCCAGGACCACCGCGGCGGCGGGCGCGACGCGTCGACCTCGCAGCCCCGGAACCCATCGGGGCACGACCTCTCCCCATGGCTTGACCAGGCCCAGGGTGAGGAGCGCGAGCGCCTCGGTGAGGACGGTGAGGCCCACGACCATCACCGTGCCTCGGCCAGGGATGCCGTCGGCCTCGAGGTCGGCACGAGCGAACCCGAGGGTCACGCCGCATCCGAGCACGACCCGCCAGACCCCGGACGGGAGCACGGTCAGGGCGGTCAGGTGCGCCGCCACCGCGACGTGACGCGGAACCGGCCGGCCGACGTCCGGCCAAGGGGATCTTGGGCGCGCAGGGGCAATGGTGTCGGTTCGCATGTCAGCTTCCTTCAGTGGTCTTGGTGCACGACGGGTGCGGGTCGCCCGGCCCGGCCTGTCGGAGCGCGATCACCGCCATGGCGATCACCCCGGCCAGGGGTACGGCTTCATGGGGCGCTTGCGAGGACGCGCTGTGGGAAGGGCCGAGACATGCATCGATGGCAACATGCCCCTGACGCCTCGTTCAAACGATTTTTGCCGGGCCGCCAGACTCCTAGCGCGGCACCGGCAACGGCCTCGGGGGCACGGGTGTGGTGACCACGATCGACGAGACGGTCTGGCCGAACATGAGGAACTTGTCGAGGGTCGTCTCGAGGTCGGGGATGGTCGCGGCGTGCACCTTGATCAGGAAGCAGTCCTCCCCGGTGATGCGATGGCACTCGCTCACCTGCTCGAGCGTCGCGGCCAGGTCTGCGACCTTCGACAGCTGCTGGGCCGCGGGACGGACCCGGACGAACGCCGTCACCGGGAGCCCCAGGGCGGCGGGGTCGACGGCCATGCTGAAGCCGGTGATCACGCCGGTGCGCTGCATCCGCTGCACCCGCTCGGTCACCGCCGGCGCCGACATGCCGACCTTGCGGGCCAGCGCGGACATGGTGATCCGCGGATCGGTGTGCAGCTCGCTCAGGAGCAGCCGGTTGGTCTCGTCGAGCTGATCAAGGTCAGACATGCAGTTTACCTTCGATCTGAAGGTGAATCAGGAGTTGCGCCTGTAGATGCGCCTTCAAGATCACCATGATGCGTCAGATCATGGGGCCATGGCAACCACGACTCCACCTCAGCACCCGACCGCGGCCGGGGGTGGCCTGGTGGTGGTCGGCGCGACCTTCCACTACCTCGGGCCCTCGTTCGCGGTGCTGCTCTTCGCCCACCTCGACGTCATGGGTGTCGCCTGGCTGCGCATGGCCACGGCCGCGCTCGTGCTCGCACTCTTCCGTCCACCGTGGCCCGTCTGGCGGGCCGCCGGTCGCGAGGAGCGCGTGCTCGTCGTCGTGCTCGGCGGCGTGCTCGCGGTCATGAACGCCACCTTCTACCTCGCGCTCGACAGGCTGCCGCTCGCGACCGTCGCCGGCATCGAGTTCCTCGGCGTCATCGCGCTCGCGGCGTACGGCGCGCGCACCCGCCGCAACGCGTGCGCGCTCGCCCTGACCATCGCCGGCGTCGCGCTGCTGATCCACGGTGCGCATCGGCGGCACCCCGATCGGGCTGCTGCTGGCCGCCGCGAACTGCCTTGGCTTCATGCTCTACGTCGTCGTCGGCCACCGGCTCGCCAACATTCCCTCGGAGCGCCGCACCGCCGCCCTCGACCGGCTCAGCCTGGTGGTGGCCATCGGGGCCATCGGTGCGACCCCGCTCGGCATCGGGGATGCCGTCCCCGCACTCCAGCACCCGACGTGGCTGCTCTGGGGGCTCGGCGTCGGCGTCTGCTCGACGGTCATCCCCTACCTCACCGACCAGCTGGCGATGGTCCGGCTGCCGCGCGCGACGTACAGCCTCATGCTCGCGCTGCTCCCGGTCACCGCCACCGCGTGCGGCGTCGCGCTGCTGCACCAGCTGCCCGGCCGTCAGGACCTGGCCGGGCTCGCGCTGGTCGTCGCGGGCGTCGCCATCCATCGAGCGCACCAAGCAACCAAGCACCCCACCGAGCAAGGAGGCCCCACTGATGGACTACTCGACCCTCGGCACCAGCGGCCTGGTCGTGTCACCGCTGGTGCTCGGAATGATGAGCTATGGCAGCAACAGCCAGCGGGACTGGCACCTCGACCTGGACGGCGCACGGCCGATCGTTCGTAGGGCGGTCGAGGCCGGGGTCACGGTCTTCGACACGGCCGACATGTACGACCTCGGCGCCAGTGAGGAGGTGACCGGGACGCTGCTCCGCGAGCTGTTCGGCTCGCGCGAGGAGTACGTCGTCGCGACGAAGGTCTTCTACCCGATGTCCGACCACCCCGGCGACGCCGGTCTCTCGCGCAAGCACGTGCTGGCGGCCGCCGACGCCTCGCTGCGTCGGCTCGGCACCGACCACATCGACCTCTACCAGATCCACCGATGGGACGACGCCACCCCGATCGAGGAGACGATGGAGGCGCTGGACTCACTGGTCCGCGCCGGGAAGGTCCGCTACCTGGGCGCCTCGACCATGTGGGCCTGGCAGTTCGCCAAGGCCCAGCACGTCGCCGAGCGCAACGGCTGGCAGAAGTTCGTCTCGATGCAGAACCACTACAACCTCGTCTACCGCGAGGAGGAGCGCGAGATGCTCCCGCTCTGCCTCGACCAGGGCGTCGGCGTGCTGTCCTACAGCCCGCTCGCCCGCGGGCTGCTCGCGCGCAGTCGGCGGCCGGACGGCGAGGCCAGCACGACCCGGTCGACGAACGACCCGATCGCCGAGGTCCTCTACGGCCCCGACGACCTCGAGGTGGTCGACGTCCTCGGCGACGTGGCCCGCGACCTCGGCCGCCCGCCGGCGCAGGTGGCGCTGGCCTGGCTGCGGACCCGGCCGGGAGTGACCGCCCCGATCGTCGGGGCCACGAAGCTCGGGCACCTCGAGGACGCGCTCGCCGCCATGGACCTGGTGCTCGACGACGACGTGGTGGCGCGGCTCGAGGCGCCGTACCGCCCGCACGAGGTCCGGAAGAGTTAGCTCAGGGCGTCAGGAGCGCAGCCGCTGGTTGACCGCCTCCGGAGAGAACTCGTGGTCGACGACCAGGCGGGTCAGCCCCACGACGGCGGCGTCCTCGCCGAGCGCACCCAGCTGCAGGGCCATGTGTCGGGTGGCTCGCGGCAGGGCGGACCGGTAGAGCGTCTCGCGGATGCCGGCCAGCAGCGGTGCCGAGGCCAGGTCGCCGCCGATCAGCAGCACCTCGGGGTTGAGCAGGCACACCACGGTGGCCATCACCTCGCCGATCCGGCGTCCGGCCTGCTGGGTGATGCGTGCCGCGTCTGCGTTGCCTGCCCGCAGGAGCTCCCCCACCTCGTGCCCCGAGCTGGCCGGGTGGCCGTGCTCGGTCAGCTCGGCCGCCACGGCCCGTCCACTGGCGACCGCGGCGAGGCACCCCTGCATGCCGCACTGGCACAGCGCGTCGGACCGCGGCGACACTCGCACGTGGCCGATGTCGCCGGCGCCGCCGTCCGCGCCGGTGTAGAGCCGCCCGTCGATGACGAGCCCGGTGCCGATCCCGGTGGACACCTTGACCAGGCACAGCGCGCGGAGGCCGTCGTGGTTGGCGGCGTACTCCCCGAGCGCCGCCGCGTCCGCGTCGTTGGCGGTGAGCACGGGGACGCCGGGCAGCGCGCCCTGCAGGTGCTCGGCAACCGGGTAGGCGTCCCACCCCGGGAGGATCGGCGGCTGGCTGGGCCTCCCCGACACCGGGTCGATCGGACCGGGCAGGCTCAACCCTGCCCCGCAGAGGTCGACGGGAGCGAGGTCGTGCTTCTCGAGCAGCGTCGTCAACCCGTCCGCGATCTGGTCGAGCACCACCGACGGACCCGCCTCGACCGGAACGTCTATCTCCGTCTCATCCAGCACGGTGCCGCTCAGGTCGGTGACCGCGATCCTCGTGTGGGTGGTGTCGACGGCTGCCGCCACGACCCGCGACTGAGCGCTGTTGAACGCGAGGCTGCGCCGGCGACGCCCGCCGGTGGCCTCTCCGGTCTCTCCCTCGACGACCATCCCGGCCCCCAGCAGCGCGTCGAGCCGCTGGGCCACGGTCATCCGCGACAGGCCGGTCAGCTCCAGCACGTCGCCTCGCGTGGTGGCCCGGCCGTGCCGGATCAGCTCGAGGATGTCGCCGGGGCCGTTGGGCACGGCCTGAGTGTAGCGATTGGGCACCAAATGCTTGACAGTTGTGTGACATAGGTCCAGTGTCTGGACAAAAGTGTGACCACCACCCACGGAGGCTCCATGTCCACACACCGCACGCGCCGCACTCGGGCCGCCGCGCTCCTCGCGACCGCGACCATCGTGGCGGCCTCCCTGGCCGCCTGCAGCTCCGACGACGACGGGGACGGTGACGGTGGCGGTGGAGATGCCGACAAGATCACCGTCTGGATCGAGGAGGACCTCCCCGACCGGGTGGCCGCCACCCAGGCGATCGTCGACGCGTTCACAGAGGAGACCGGCATCGAGGTCGAGCTGACGCCGGTGGCCGAGGACCAGTTCAACCAGATCCTCACCTCCAACGCGGCGGCGGGGGACCTGCCCGACGTCATGGGCGGCATCCCGCTGGGCCAGATCCGCACGCTGTCGTCCAACGAGCTGCTCGACACCGACGCGGTGGCCGACGTGATCGACAACCTCGGCTCCGACACGTTCAGCGAGAGCGCGCTCGAGCTGACCTCCGACGGCGACACGCCCCTGGCCGTCCCGAGCGAGTCGTGGGTGCAGCTGCTCGTCTACCGCAAGGACCTCTTCGACGCGGCCGGGCTGGCGGCCCCCACGACGTACGACGACGTGCTCGCTGCCGCCGGGGCGCTGGACAGCCCCGACGTGGCGGGCTTCGTCGGCGCCAACGTCGCCGGTGACGCGTTCACCGAGCAGACCTTCGAGGAGATCGGGCTCGGCAACGGCTGCGAGCTCGTCGACGACGACGGCGAGGTCACCTTCGGCAGCGACGAGTGCGTCGAGGCGATGGACTTCTACGGCCAGCTGCTGACCGACTACTCGGTCGACGGCGCCCAGGACGTCGACACCACGCGGGCGTCGTACTTCGCCGGTCAGGCCGCGATGGTGATCTGGTCGAGCTTCATCCTCGACGAGCTGGCCGGGCTGCGCGCCGACGCGGCACCGAGCTGCCCGGAGTGTGCGGACGACCCGGCCTTCCTGGCCAAGAACAGCGGCGTGGTCACTGCGCTCCAGGGCCCGTCCGGTGACGAGCCGGCGACCTTCGGCGAGATCACCTCGTGGACGATCCCGGCCGAGGCGGCCACCGACCCGGCCAAGCAGTTCGTGGAGTACATGCTGACCGACGGCTACGAGCCGTGGATCGCGATCGCCCCCGAGGGCAAGATCCCGGTCCGGGCCGGCGCCTCCGCCGACTCCACCGAGTACGCCGACGCGTGGGCCGGCATGGACGTCGGCGTCGACACCAAGGCCCCGCTCTCGCAGTTCTACGGCCAGGAGGTCATCGACGCGCTCACCGCCGGCACCGACACCCTGAGCCGCTGGGCGATCCCGCAGGGCCAGGGTGACCTGCTCGGAGCCATCCAGGGCGAGCAGCCGGTGGCCAACGCGGTCAACGAGGTGTCCAACGGCACCTCGGCCGAGGATGCGGTGCAGCAGGCCGCCGACGCGATCAAGGCAGCCGCGGACTCGCTGTGACGATGAGCGGACCCGCTGCTCCCGCTGGGGCGACGGTCGCGGCACCGGACCCGGTGCACCACGACCGGAAGCCCCGGCGGGGACAGTCCGCCCGGGCCCGAGAGGACCGCCGCACCGGCTACGCGCTCATCTCCCCCACGGTGGTCATCGTCTTCACGATGGTGGTCCTCCCGATCCTGTGGACCATCTCACTGGCGTTCCAGAACGTTCGGCTGCTCAACCTGCGGCGCACCGGGTTCATCGGGGACTACAGCCTCGACAACTTCGAGAAGGTCCTCACCTCCCCGGGCTTCGTCGACGCACTCGTCACCACGCTCGTCTACTCGGTGGCCGGCACGGCGTGCGCCATCGGCCTCGGACTGGTGGCGGCCCTCGCGCTGCGTCGGCCCTTCCGGGGCCGGGGGCTGGTGCGCGCCTGCATGCTCGTGCCGTACGTCGCGCCGGTCGTGGCCGCGACCTTCGTGTGGACCACGATGCTCAACCCGCAGTTCGGCGTGGTCAACCACTACGGCACCTCGCTGCTCGGATGGGACGAGCCGATCGCCTTCCTCAGCTCGGGTGAGCCCCTCACGCTGTTCGGCCTCGACCTGCACGTGAGCAAGTCGCTGGCCACGGTAGTGCTGTTCGAGGGGTGGCGGTCTTTCCCGTTCGCCTTCCTCTTCCTCACCGCCCGGATCCAGGCCATCCCGGACACCCTCGAGGAGGCGGCCGTCGTCGACGGCGCCACCCCGACGCAGCGGTTCCGCTACATCGTGCTGCCCCAGCTGCTGCCGACCATCGCCGTCCTCACCGTGCTGCGGTTCATCTGGACCTTCAACAACTTCGACGACATCTACCTGCTGACCGGTGGCGGGTCCGGCACCCAGGTCGTCGCCGTCCGGGTCTACGACTACCTGATCAACCGGGGCGACATCGGCGCGGCGGCGGCCCAGGCGCTGGTCCTCGCCGCGATCCTCGCCGTGCTCGTCACCGCCTATCTCAAACTGTTCGGTCGCTCGGAGGAGGTGACATGAGCTCCCTGTCCAGGGATGCTTTCGAACGCCGCCTGTTCGGCGTCCTGCGCCCGCTCATCATCATCTTCCTGCTGGTGATCTGCCTGTTCCCCTTCTACTACATGGTGCTGCTGTCCTTCCGGCCGCTGGACGCGGTGCTACAGGATCCCGGCGCGCTCTGGCCGGACCTCGGCGACATCGACTTCGGGACCTACCGGGACGTCATGGCCTCGCAGTCCGACGGTGGCCAGGGCTTCTTGAACTTCATGAAGAACAGCTTCCTGGTGGCCATCGGCACGGTCGTGCTCAGCCTGCTGGTCTCGATCCCCGGTGCCTACGCCGTCAGCCGGCTGGAGTTCTTCGGACGCCGACAGATCAGCGCGGTCTTCCTCGGCGTCTACTTCTTCCCCGCGATCCTGCTGGCGATCCCGCTCTTCGTCTTCTTCACCCGCATCGAGCAGCGCGGCACGCTGACCGGCCTGCTCGTCGTGTACGTCGCCCAGGTGGCGGCCGTCTCGATCTACATGCTGCGCAACTACTTCGACACCATCCCGGCCAGCCTCGAGGAGGCCGCGGCGATCGACGGCTGCACCCGCATCCAGGCGATGCGGCACATCAGCCTGCCGCTGGCCATGCCGGCCATCGCCTCCAACGCGCTGTTCATCTTCATGATCGCGTGGAACGAGTTCCTCTTCGCGCTGCTGTTCCTGGTCGAGAAGCGGGACAAGTGGACCGTCTCCCTCGGCCTGTCCCAGCTGGCCGGGAGCATCGAGGTGCCGACCACGGTCCTGATGGCCGGTTCGGTCATCCTGACGCTGCCGATCATCATTCTGTTCTTCCTCAGCGAGCGCTGGCTGGCCGGTGGCCTCACCGCCGGCGCCGAGAAGGGCTGAGTCCAACCGCGTCCCAGAGAGGACATCCCGTGCCCGACGTCGTGTCGTTCACCGCTCCCCACGAGGTCGCGCTGGTCCCGTGCGAGGCCCAGCCGATGCTGCCGGGCTCGGTGCGCGTCCGCACGTGGTACTCCGGCATCTCGGCCGGGACCGAGCTGACGGCGTACCGCGGCTCCAACCCCTACCTCACCGGCGCCTGGGACGCGGAGCGCCGGCTCTTCGTCCCCGGAGCGCCCACCTTCGCCTACCCGGTCGACGGCTGGGGCTACTCCGAGGTCGGTGAGGTCGTGGAGGCCGCCGACGACGTGGACGGACCTCGGGTGGGCGACGTGGTGCACGGCATCTGGGGACACCGCAGCGACGCAGTGGTCCCGGCCGCCGCGGTCCGCGACCGGGTGTGGACCGCGGACGACGCGATCTCGGGCACCTTCGCCCGGGTCGGGTCCATCGCGCTCAATGCGGTGCTGGCGGCCGAGGCCCGTCTCGGTGACCGGATCGCGGTCTTCGGACAGGGGGTCATCGGGTTGCTCGCCACCCGGCTGGCCACCCTCGCCGGGGCCGACGTGGTCGCCGTCGACACCGTCGCCCGCCGGCTCGAGGCGGCTCGTGCGATGGGGGCGCTCGAGGTGGTGGCGGCCGACGTCGAGGGCGGGGCCGGTCCGGTGATCCGCAAATGGGCGCCCGGCGGGGTGGACTCGGCCGTCGAGCTGAGCGGCAACGACCGGGCATTGCACGAGGCAGTCCGCTCGGTGGTGGTCGACGGGACCGTCGTGGCGTCCGGCTTCTACCAGGGCGGCGCCGAGCACCTGCGACTCGGCGAGGAGTTCCATCACAACCGCGTCCGGATCGTCGCCAGCCAGATCTCGGGCACTCCCGTCGCGCTGGGGTCTCGCTGGGACCAGCCGCGCCTGGTCCGCACCTTCATGGAGCAGGTACGCCGCGGGCGGGTTGACGTCCGGTCCCTGGTGACGGACGTGGTCGAGGCGGCGGACGTCGCCGCGATCTTCCAGCGGCTCGACGGCGGCGACCCCGACATCCTGCAGGCGGTGCTCCGATTCCCGGCCGCCCCGGAGGACGCGTGACGCCGGACACCGCTCCGCGATTTCCGGCGGACCGCGGCGGTGTCGCGATCCTCGGCGCCGGCACGATCGCGCAGTCGGCGCACCTGCCCGCCTACCAGCAGTACGCCGTGGGCGTGGTCGGCGTCTGGAGCCGGTCACCCGAGACCACGGCGGGGCTGCGCGACCGGTTCCCGTTCGTCGGGCGGGTCTACGGCAGCGCGGAGGAACTCCTCGCCGATCCCGAGGTCCGCTACGTCGACCTCGCAACCGGGCCCGACGGCCGACTCGACTGGATCGAGGCGGCGATCGAGGCGGGCAAGCACGTGCTGGCCCAGAAGCCGCTGACGCTGTCCGCGGCGGACCTGTCCCGACTTCCGGCCCTGCTCGACCGAGCCGCGGCCGCCGGCGTCCGGATCGCCGTCAACCACAACGGGCGGTGGGCTCCCCCGTGGCGCGCCGCGTCGCTCCTGATCCGCGACGGCGCGGTCGGCGACGTCGTCGGCGTCACCCACCTGCACGACAAGCCGCTGCCGCCGCTGGCGGGCACGCCGTTCGACGACGTCCCCCACATGCTGCTGACCGACTACCTCCTGCACTGGGTGGACATCACCCGGACCTGGCTGACCGACGGCGGCGCCGGCGAGGTGACCTCGGTCCAGGCCGTCGACGCACGGGTGCCGGGGCAGCCGGCCGAGGCGCGCAACCCGTGGTCCGCGACGCTGTCGATGGCCACCCGCTCGGGGGCCACGGCGACCCTGCGGATCACCGGCAGCAACGTCGCTTCCCGAACCGGGCTGCCCGTTCTGGGTGCACGGCACCACCGGCACCCTGCGCGGCAGCGTCCTCCTCGACTCCGACCGGCTCGAGCTCGACGACGGATCGACCCGCACGCCGGTGGAGCTGTCCGGCGCGTGGTTCGTCGACGGCTTCGCCGCGGCCATGGGCGAGCTGATGTGTGCCGTGGCCGAGGACCGCGAGCCCGAGAACTCCGCCGCCGACGCCGCACGCTCGGTCGCCCTGGTCCTCGCGGCCCGGGAGTCCGCCGAGCGGGGCGGCACGCCGGTCGAGGTCCCCACGTGAGCGAGGTGATCGACGAGGTGCCGGTCGACCTCGCGCCGGCCGCGTCTACGCCGAGGGCTGGCAGAGCTGGAGCCCGGCGGCCTGGTATCCCGTCGACGCGACCAGCCCGGCGCCGGACGAGGAGTGGCAGCACCTCATGCGGTTCCGTCCGGGGACATCGGTGAAGTCGACCGGACTGCAGGGCGAGGGGCTGCTCGTCATCGAGCCCGGAACCGGCGAGCCCGCACGGCTCTACGGCACCTCGGTCCCGACCGACGTACCCACCCTGCACGCCGAGCTGGTGGGTGACCGGCTGGTCGTCCGCTCGACCGGGACACCACTGATGCGCACGGCTCGCGACGGCGCGGACGCCCTGGCGACGTACGGCGACGAGCTCGGCGGGAAGCCGACCGTGCCGCCTCGGGTCTGGTGCTCCTGGTACCGCTACTTCGAGGAGGTCACCGCCGCCGACGTCGAGGAGAATCTCGCGGCCTTCGATCAGAACGGCCTGCAGGTGGACGTGGTGCAGGTCGACGACGGCTGGAGCGCCGGTCTGGGCGAGGGACTGGTCGATGCGGAGCGGTTCGGCTCCCTGCCCGCGCTGGTGGACCGGATCCGGGGCACGGGCCGGCGCGCGGGCTTGTGGCTGGCACCGTTCCTCGTCGGAGTGGAGACCACCCTGGCCCGTGAGCATCCGGACTGGCTGACCGGGCCGGCCGGGCACAACTGGGGCCAGGACCTCGCTGGACTCGACCTGACGCACCCCGGCGTTCGCGACCTGCTCACGATGCACCTGCGGCGGCTGACCGGGCTGGGCATCGACTACCTCAAGCTGGACTTCCTCTACGCCGGTGCCCTCGGCGGCGAGGCGGCCTACCGCAGCGGCCTCGAGCTGGTCCGCGAGGTCGTGGGGCCAGACGTGTTCCTCGTCGGCTGCGGTGCGCCGCTTCTGCCCAGCGTCGGCCTGGTCGACGCCATGCGGGTGTCGCCGGACACGTTCCACGAGGGCGGCGAGGACGGCTCGACCGGGCTGCGCGGGCTGGTTCCGATGACGGCGCGCGCGTGGCAGCAGGGCCGGCTCTGGGTCAACGACCCCGACTGCGTCGTGGCCCGGCCGTCGTACTCCCAGCGGGAGCGGTGGGCCGCCGCGGCGGGAAGGTACGGCGGCCTGAGGTCGTTCTCCGACCGCGTGGCCGAGCTGGACGAGTGGGGGCTGGAGACGGTCCGTCGCCTGCTCACCGACGGCGGCAGTGCGGCTCCGCTGGCACCAGAGGACGTCGCATGACCAGCGATGTGCTTCGGGCCCGCGTCGAGCCGCTGCTGCGCGGCCTCTACCCGGACGCACACGCCGAGGTCACGGCGGACGTCCTCGCGCTGGCCGATCGCTACGCGGCCCTGCTGGCCGACCGTCCGATCGAGGCGCTGACGCATCGCACTGCCTGCCTGATCACCTACGGCGACGGCATCCGGCGACCGGGTGAGGCGCCGCTGCACACGCTGGCCAGCTTCCTCGACGAGCACGTCGGCGACGTGGTCAGCGACGTACACCTGCTGCCGATGTTCCCGTGGACCTCCGACGACGGCTTCGCGGTGGTCGACCACCGGCAGGTGAACCCGGCGCTGGGGAGCTGGGCCGACGTGGCGGAGCTGGCGGGCCACCACACGCTGATGTTCGACTTCGTCGCCAACCACACCTCGAGCAGCAGCCCGTGGTTCACGGGCTGGCTGGCCCGAGACCCGCGCTACGAGGGGTTCTACCTGGAGCGGGACCCAGACTTCGACGACTCGTTGGTCGTGCGCCCGCGCACCACTCCGCTGCACCATCCCTTCCCGCGACCGGACGGTACGAAGGCGTGGGCATGGACGACGTTCGGCGAGGACCAGGTCGACGTCGACGTCCGCCAGCCGCACACGCTGCTCGAGCTGACAGACGTGCTCCTCGGCTACCTCAGCCGCGGCGCGTCGGCGGTGCGGCTGGACGCCATCGGCTTCCTGTGGAAGGAGTCCGGAACCCCGTGCCTGCACCTGCCTCAGACCCACGCGGTGATCAAGCTCTGGCGGGCGCTGGTCGACCACGTCGCGCCGGGCGCGAGGCTGCTGACGGAGACCAACGTTCCCCACCACGAGAACGTCTCCTACTTCGGCGACGGCCACGACGAGGCCCACCTCGTCTACCAGTTCGCGCTGCCGCCGCTGGTGCTGCACTCGTTCGTCGCCGAGTCCACCGCTCGACTGAGCGCCTGGGCCACCGGCATCGGACCGGTCAGCGACACCGCGACCTGGTTCAACTTCCTGGCGAGCCACGACGGGATCGGTCTGCGCGCCACCGAGGGCATCCTCGACGACGACGAGCGCACTGGCCTGGTCGAACGCACCCGCGCGCACGGCGGGGAGGTCTCGTGGGCAACCCGGCCCGACGGGACTCGGACGGTCTACGAGCTCAACCTCAGCTACCTCGACGCACTCTGCACGGTGGACCAGGCGCACGATCCCGAGATCGTCGCGGCCAAGACGCTCGCCGCGCACAGCATCTTGTTCGCCTTCCTCGGTGTGCCCGCCGTCTACTACCACTCGCTCGTCGGCTCGCCACCCGACCTCGAGGGCATGGTCAGCAGCCGCATCAACCGGCGGATCAACCGCGCCGTACTCGATGCCGACCGGCTGAGCCGCGAGCTGCGCGAGGACCCACGGCGCCGGCGGATCTTCGACGGGCTGCGACACCTGCTCGACGTACGCCGGGGCCACGAGGCGTTCTCGCCGTTCGGCACCCAGCGGGTCGAGGTCCTCGACGACCGGGTCTTCGCCCTGCGCCGCGGCGAGGGCACCGCGGACGAGCTGCGGTGCATCACCAACGTGAGCGGCGACGAGGTGAGCCTGCCGGACGTCCGGGGGTTCGACGTGCTGACCGACAGGAGCGTCGACCCCCTCGCGCTGGGGCCGTGGGAGTCGGCCTGGGTGCGCCCCGACTGACGTTCGTGGTCAGAGCAGCGGGAGGTGCGGGTCGTCGGTCGGCACTCGGCCTGCTGCCCGACGGATCCACTCGAGGCCGGCACCGGTCGGGGGCATGCCGGCCCGCTCGACGTACGCCGCCGTGAGCGCGTCGCTCACCGCCGCGACGGCCGCAGGCAGCAGCGGTGCGTCCGTGCGTCCGAGCGCGCGCTGCAGGTCGTCGCCGTGCGCGACGAGCTCGAGCAGCCGCGTGAGCAGGTAGTCGTCGCGGGTGATCGGGCCGCGTCGAGCCTGGAAGAGCACCCCCGGGATCGCGTCCAGCGCTGCGAAGGCCTCGGCCGCCGTACGCCGGAACCCACCGACCAGGTCGTCGCCGAAGCTCGCCATGATCTCGCGGGTCATCCCCGCGATCTGGTCGGCGGCGGGAGGGTAGGCACGGACGTAGTCGCCCAGGGACAGCGGCACCGCCCCGGGCTCCGCCGCCGTGACGTACCGCGAGAGCCCGATCCCGAGGCCGAGGTGCGCCACGAGCTCGCGGACGGTCCAGTCACCGAGCCCGACCGGCTCGGCGAGGTGGGCACTCACCGGCATCTCGTCGAGCCAGTCCGCGAGGGCGGCGTACTGCTGCTCGAGCAACGTCCGCACGTCGCGACACTGACGGACGGGTCGCTGGCCGTCGAGACCGGCCACGGTCAGCAATGGTTCAGATTCGGCCAAATGCTGTGACTCCTTCGCGCCACGCGAACTGATCCGACTCAAGAGACATCACACCTGATGTCATGCCTCGACCGACTGGAGCCCCATGCTGTCCAAAGCCGCAACAGCAGGTGTCGTCGCAGTCCTGGTCGCGCCCGCCTTGATCTTGCTGCCGACGTCGACCGCCCACGCGGCCAGCACCTGCCACGGGCTGCCGGCCACCATCGAAGCCTCCACCGGCACCGTGACGGGGACCCTCGGGCCAGACGTCATCGTCGTGACCGGGTCCGTGAAACGGGTGTCGGCGGAGGACGGAGACGACCTGATCTGCCTGGTAGGCACCAGCAAGAAGGTCGCCGTTGACCCCGGGGCGGGGGACGACGAGGTGGACGCCTCGGCGGCTGGAGCCAAGACGGAGACCTACCTCGGTCCCGGCGCAGACTCCTTCTCCGGAAGCGCGTTCGCCGACTACGTGGCCGCCGGCACCCTGGCCCCAACTGGAACCATGGGCGACCCCGGCCCGGATCAGGTGGCGACCGGACCCGGCCGGGACCATCTGGTGGTCCGCCTGGGAAACACTGTCGACGCCCACATGGGCAAGGGCGCCGACGGCCTGTCCTTCGGGTCTGTGAACGGGGGTCCGGCCAGCCAGTTCGACCTGGGTGCCGGTCGAGACACGGCCTCGTTTGCAGACTTTCTCGACGACCCGGGCTCCGGTGACACCCTGCTCCTCGTCGACCTGACCCGTGACCTCTTGAACTGGCACGGCGTGACGTCCACGCTGCGCGACGCCGAGAACATCGAGGGAGCCGCCCGGCGCATCATCATTCACGGGAACCGTGTGCGGAACGAGTTCCAGGCGCACGGGTGCGACGTGGTCCTGAAGGGCGCGGCTGGTGACGACGTGCTTTCGCTGCACATCCCCAAGGCGGACCTGAACCCAGACATTCAGAACTGCTCGCCGGAGAGCCTGCGGGCATACGGCAACCTAGGTGATGACCGACTCGAGGGCTGGAGGCGGGACGACCTGTTGATCGGCGGCACTGGCCGAGACGTGGCGCTCGGGGGTGGCGGCCGGGACCGCTGTGAGGCCGAGCGCACACAGCGCTGCGAGCGCTAGTACGGTCCTTCCACCTCGGGTGGCGCGCCTCGAGCCCCGCTCACAATGCTGAGCGGGGTGTGGGGCGGCGTGGTCAGGGTTCGGTGCCGGTGTCGCCGAAGTGGGCGCGGAACTCGTGGGCCAGGCGGAGGCGTTCGGGGTCGGGGGTGACGTCGAGGGTGCCGGTCGTGGTCTTTGAGGAACTGGTAGCCCAGGGGGCTGCGCCACAGGTAGACGCCGGGCTCGACGGTGACATAGGTCCAGCCGCCGGTGGTCTTGGCGCGGTGGTGTCGCCGGCAACATGGCGCCTGGTTGCAGCTGCAGGTCGGCCCGTCGTCTTCGTGCGGCACGCGGTGTTCGCAGTCGCAGGCTTCGGCGGGGCGGAAGCAGAACGGGAAGGCGCAGATCAGGTCGCGGAGCTGGGTCTGGAGCTTGAGCCGGGCCGAGGCCTGGTAGGAGGACACGTGCAGGTGCTCGGCCAGGTCCAGGACGGGTTGGACGGTGATCTGGGTGTCGGGCTGGGCGCACCACTCGCGGACCTGTTCGGCGGTGACCGGGCCGCGGGTCTCCTGGAGCCGGGCGATCCCGCCGGCGCCGAGGACGGCGGCGTGTTCGAGGTGCACGTGCAGCACCACCTCACGCTTTCGGCGACGGGTCGGCTGACTGTCTTCCGCGGTCAGGTCGAGGGCGTGCTGGTTGCGGGCGAGGTTGCCGACCGCCAGGGCGCGGCGTACGTCGAGGGACTCGGTCGAACCCAGCAGCAGCTGGTCGTGGGCGTCCGCTGCCACCGCTGCTTCCAGGTCCAGGGCGTCGGCCAGGTCGATGTCGCCGTCCACGCGGACCCGACCGTTCACGCCCACGTCCTCGAGGGCGATGTCGAAGTGCCCGGCCTCCGCCGCCGCGAGCCTCTCTGCTTCGGTCTGGTCGGGGTCGAAGCGGGCTTTGGCCTCCTCGATCAGCCGGCCGAGCTGGGCGGGTCCGATCGAGTGCGCGAACGGGGCGACCATGGCGTCCACGAACGCCGCCGCCTGCGGCGACAGACAGATCGTCTGCTCGGCGATGAACGCGAGCTTCCACGCCGGCAGCTCCCCCGCGTCGAGGCGGGCCCAGCAGCCCTTGAGACGGTAGACCCCCTCGACCGCGTGGGAGAGGTAGCGGCGCCCGGACTCGGTGGACCGGCCCATCGCGGCGGCGAACTCGATGATCGCGAACTCCGCGACCTCCGGGCAGCCTTCTCCGCCGAGCGGCAGGGCGGACTCGTGCCACTCATCGACCGGACCGACCAGCGACTCGCTGGAGTGCATCGCCGCCCAGGCCGCAGCGGCTTGGAGCACCTGCCGGGCGGCGTCGTCCTCGACCTGCTTCTGTGCCCGCGCATACGCCAACACGGCCGCGGGGTCGTCAGCTCCCGAGAGCGGGGCCGGGTCCAAGGTCGAGGTCATCGTGGGACCAACTCAACCATCGAGCACCGACAGTCGAGGGCCCGAAAGGCCTTGTTCCACAGGGGATCCCGAAACTTTTTCGAAAACTCTTCTGGCGGCGATCTCGGACAGGCGCGATCAGCGGTCGGAAGGTCCCAGCGTCGCCTGCGGAGGTCTCGACAAGCTCGACCAGCGGTGGTCCAGCAGGTGCCTACGCTGCGGAGGTTTCGAGACGGTCGCTGCGCGACCTCCTCAACCACCGAGCGGCGCGGACTCAACCACGACGGACCGCAGCCACACCGCCGGCGGCAACCCGATAGCCAGCCCGCCTTTGGCCCTCGCCGGGGCTGTCAACCCGCCCCGGAACCAAGCGAAGGCACCCAGGCTTGACAGCCTCGGCGAGGGTCACAAACTCGGCTAGCGGGTTGCCGACCTATCCAGCAAGGTCAGTTGTCCGTAGCGAAAGCCGCGTCGAACGCAGCCTCGGGCGCGTCGAAGGCCAGCCTCCGCACGAACTCCAGTGCTTCGGGGGCCCCGAGCAGGCGGTCCATGCCGGCGTCCTCCCACTCCACCGAGATCGGACCGTCGTAGCCGATGGTGTTGAGCATCCGGAAGCACTGCTCCCACGGGACGTCGCCGTGGCCGGTGGAGACGAAGTCCCAGCCGCGGCGCGGGTCGGCCCACGGGAGGTGCGAGCCGAGCCGGCCGTTGCGGCCGTTGCCGGTCTGGCGCTTCGCGTCCTTGCAGTCGACGTGGTAGATCCGGTCCTTGAAGTCCCAGAGGAAGCCGACCGGGTCGAGGTCCTGCCAGACGAAGTGCGAGGGGTCCCAGTTGAGGCCGAACGCCTCGCGGTGGCCGATCGCCGCCATCGTGGCGACCGTGGTCCAGTAGTCGTAGGCGATCTCGGACGGGTGCACCTCGTGGGCGAAGCGGACGCCGCACTCGTCGAAGACGTCGAGGATCGGGTTCCAGCGGTCCGCGAAGTCGCGGTAGCCCGCGGCCACCATCTCCTCCGAGGCGGGCGGGAACATCGCGACGTACTTCCAGATCGACGAGCCGGTGAAGCCGATCACCGTCTTGACCCCGAGCCGCTGGGCGGTGCGGGCGGTCAGCTTCATCTCCTCGGCCGCCCGCTGACGGACGCCCTCGGGATCGCCGTCGCCCCACACCTGCGACGAGAGGATCGCCTGGTGCCGGGCGTCGATCGGGTCGTCGCAGACCGCCTGGCCCTTGAGATGGTTGGAGATCGCGAAGACCTTGAGGCCGTACTTCTCCAGCAGGTCGAGCTTGCCCTGGATGTAGGCGTCGTCCTCGGCGCCCTGCCACGGATCGAGGTGGTCACCCCAGCAGGCGATCTCGAGGCCGTCGTAGCCCCACTCGCTGGCGAGCCGGGCGACCTCCTCGAACGGCAGGTCGGCCCACTGGCCGGTGAACAGCGTGATCGGTCGAGGCATGTCAGTTCCTTTCAGCGGACGCCGAGCAGGTGTTCCATCGCGAGCTGGTCGAGGGCCTCCTGGGCGACCGAGCGGGCGCCGAGTGCTTCCACGTCGTACGACGCCGCGCGGAGCTCGTCGAGCGACTCGCCCTCGGCCACGGTCGGTACGTCGAGGTCCGGTACGCCGGCCGCCGCAAGCGCGGCGACGACCTCCGGATCGGCCCGGAAGGCCTGCACCTTGTCGCGCAGGATCAGGTAATTGCGCATGCAGGCCCTCGCCGACTCCCACACGCCGTCGATCGCCTCGGCGCGCGGCGGCTTGAAGTCGAAGTGCACGTAGCCGTCGTAGCTGTTGGCCGTGCCGCTGCCCAACAAAGTGTCGACCGTCCAGAAGGCGCCTCGCAGGTTGCCGGCCCCGAACCGCAGGTCCTGGTCGAACCGCGGGCCGTGCTGGCCGTTGAGGTCGACGTGGAACAGCTTGCCGTGCCACATCGCCTGCGCGATCCCGTGCGCGAAGTTGAGCCCAGCCATCTCCTCGTGCCCGACCTCGGGATTGAGGCCAACGAGCTCGGGGTGCTCCAGCTCGCCGATCAGCGCGAGCGCGTGGCCGATGGTCGGCAGCAGGATGTCGCCGCGGGGCTCGTTGGGCTTGGGCTCGAGCGCGAACCGCATGGTGTAGCCCTGGTCGCGCACGTAGGCGCAGACCGTGTTGAGCCCCTCGACCATCCGGTCGAGCGCGGCGCGGATGTTCTTCCCGCCACCGTGCTCGGCGCCCTCGCGGCCGCCCCACATGACGAACGTCTCCGCTCCCAGCGACGCGGCGAGGTCGATGTTGCGCAGCACCTTGGCCAGCGCGTAGCGGCGTACGTCGCGGTTGTTTGCGGTGAGCGCGCCCTCCTTGAACACCGGGTGGCTGAACAGGTTGGTGGTCACCATCTCGGCCCGCAGCCCGGTGTCGGCCAGCGCCTTGGAGAACTTCTCCAGGGTCTCGTCGCGCGTCGAGTCGTCCGGCAGCAGGTCGTCGTCGTGGAAGGTGACCGCTGCGGCGCCCAGCTCGGCGAGCTTGTACGTCGCCTCGACCGGATCGAGCAGCGGCCGGCTGGCCGGTCCGAACACGTCGACGCCCTGCCACCCGACCGTCCACAGGCCGAAGGAGAACCTGTCCTCGGGGCGAGGGGTGAAGTCGGCGCTCATGCCGGGATCTCCTGCCAGGAACGGGTGTCCGAGCTCGTCTCGACGGCGGCCAGCACCCGCTGCACCTGCAGCCCGTCGGCGAACGACGGCGTCGGCTGCTCGCCCTCGGCGATCGCGGTCACCAGGTCGACGACCTGGTGGGTGAAGCCGTGCTCGTAGCCCAGCCCGTGGCCCGGCGGCCACCACGCACCGACGTACGGATGCCCCGGCTCGGTGACGATGATGCGACGGAATCCGGCGGTCTCGTCGGGCTCGGACGCATCGAAGAACTCCAGCACGTTCATGTCCTCGAAGTCGAAGGCCAGGCTGCCGGCCGAGCCGTTGATCTCGATCCGGATCGAGTTCTTGCGCCCGGTGGCGAAGCGGGTCGCCTCGAAGACTCCCAGACCGCCGCCGGTGAACCGGGCGATGAAGACCGCGGCGTCGTCGACGGTGACGGGTCCACGCTCGGTGCCCGCCGAGCCGGAGAGCCCGGCGTGGTCGGTGGCCACCGGGCGCTCCTTGACGAACGTCTCGAGCTGCCCGGACACCTCGGCGACCTGCTGGCCGGTGATGTGCTGGGTGAGGTCGACGATGTGGGCGCCGATGTCGCCGAGCGCGCCCGAGCCCGCCTTGGCCTTGTCGAGCCGCCAGGAGAGCGGGGCCTCGGGGTCGGCGATCCAGTCCTGGAGGTACTGCGCCCGCACGTGCCGGACCTCGCCGATCCGGCCCTCGGCGACGAGCCGCCGGGCGAGAGCGATCGCCGGCACCCGGCGGTAGGTGAAGCCGACCATCGCGCGTACGCCGTGCTCCGCCGCCTGCTGGGCGGCAGCGGTCATCGCCTCGGCCTCGGCGACCGAGTTGGCCAGCGGCTTCTCGCACAGCACGTGCTTGCCTGCGGCCAGGGCGGCGATCGCGATCTCGGCGTGCGTGTCACCCGGCGTGCAGATGTCGACGAGGTCGACGTCGGGCCGCTCGACGAGACGGTGCCAGTCCGTCTCGGTCTCGGCCCAGCCGAGCCGCTCGGCCGCCTCGGCGGTCCGCTCGGCATCCCGACCGCAGACGACCTGCATGGTCGGGGACAGCGGAAGGTCGAAGAAGCGTGGCGCGGTCCGCCAGGCCTGGGAGTGGGCGGCGCCCATGAAGGCGTAGCCCACCATGCCCACCGCGAGGGTGGGGCGGGTGCTGGTCATCGTCATGTTCCGTTCCGGGACGGGGGCGAGGTCTCGATCGGGTCCGCTGCTGACGGTGGGCCGGGCTGGTTCACCCGGCCCACCGGGGGGTCAGCCGAACTCGATCAGGACTCGAACGCGGTGTCGATGAAGTCGTCGACGTTGTCCGCGGTGACGACCGGCGCGTAGAGCTGGATCAGGCGAGGCACCTCGACCTCGACCAGGTCACCCAGCGCCTTCTGCTGGACCAGCAGGCGGGCCAGCTTGATCCCGTCAGCGGCCTGCGTCGACGGGTAGATGACCGTCGCCTTGAGCACGCTGTCACCTGACTGGATGTCGCGCATGGCGTTCGCCGAGCCGGCGCCGCCGATCATGACGAACTCGTCACGGCCCGCGTTCTTGATCGCCGCCAGCACGCCGACGCCCTGGTCGTCGTCGTGGTTCCACAGGAAGTCGATCTTCGGCGCAGCCTGCAGCAGGTTGCCCGCGGCCTTCTCGCCCGACTCCACCGTGAACTCGGCGGCCACGCGGTTGTCGACGTCCTGCCCGCACTCGGCGAGCGCGTCCTCGAAGCCCTGGCTGCGGTCCTGGGTCAGCGGCAGCGAGTCGATGCCCGCGATCTCGGCGACGACGGCGTCCGCGCCTTCGTCGACCTGTGAGCAGATGTAGGCACCGGCCGAGACGCCCATGCCGTAGTTGTCTCCGAGGATCGTGACGCGAGCGGCGTTGGGGTCATCGAACTCCCGGTCCACGTTGATGACCGGGATACCGGCGTCCATGGCCTTCAGAGCCACCGGAGTCATGGCCGCACCGTCGAACGGCAGCAGCACGATGGCGTCCACGCCGTCGTTGATGAACGTCTCGACCTGGGAGATCTGCAGGTTGACGTCATTGGTGCCGTCGGCGACGCGCAGTTCGATGTCGTCGTACTGGTCGGCGACGTCCTGGGCGGACTGGGTGATCGAGCCCATCCAGCCGTGGTCGGCTGCGGGGGCCGAGAAGCCGATGACGACCGTGTCGCCCGCCTCGTCGTTGGACCCGTTGTCGGCCTGCGACGTGCCGCCGCCCAGGTCGGCCTTGTCGTCGTCGGCGTCGTTGCCGGTGCACGCCGCTAGGGCGAAGACTGCGAGACCGGCGACCAGGCCGGTCCCCAGCTTCTTCTGGATGCGCAGGGACTTCATGGTGCTTCTCCTTGTTGCAGAGGTTGATGCAGAGGTTGGTGCAGAGGTGTGGTGCAGAGATGTCGTGCAGGTGCGGTGCTTCTTGGTGCGGTACGCCGAGGCGCTAGGTGCTGCTGCTCCGAGACGCCAACCTCTGCTGGAGCAGCACGGCGGCGACGATGATGGCTCCCTTGAGGAGCTGCTGCTCCGACTGGGAGCGGTTGTTGAGCACGAAGACGTTGGTGAGGGTCGCGAAGATCAGCACGCCGAAGACGGTGCCGACGATGGTGCCGCGGCCGCCGGAGAGCAGGGTGCCGCCGATCACGACTGCGGCGATGGCCTCCAGCTCGTAGAACTGACCGTGGGTCGAGCTGCCGGTCGACGTCCGGGCGACGAGGATCAAGGCGGCGATGCCGCAGCAGATGCCCAGTAGCACGTAGAGCAGCACCGTGTGCCACTTGACGTTGATGCCCGCCAGCCTGGCGGCCTCCGGGTTGCCGCCGACCGCGATGGTGCGCCGGCCGAACGTGGTGCGGTTGAGCAGCACCCAGCCGACCAGCGCGACCAGCGCGAACAGGTAGATCGAGAACCCGATCCCGACGAACTCCCGGTTGAAGAAGTCGACGAACTCCGGCACCTGGACGATCTGGGTCTTCTTGTCGGAGATGATCTCGGCCAGCCCGCGGGCGCTCGCCAGCATGGCCAGCGTCGCGATGAACGGCACCACGCCCCCGTAGGAGATCAGCAGCCCGTTCACGAGGCCGCAGCCCGCACCGACGGCCAGTGCCACTCCGACCATGACCAACCAAGAGGCGTCCTGGGCCATCTCCTGGGTGGCGAGCGTCGTGCACCACACGGAGGCCAGGGCGAGGATCGCACCCACGGACAGGTCGATGCCGCCACCGATGATCACGAAGGTCATCCCGATGCTGATCACGCCGATGGTGGCGGCGTACCGCAGGATGGTCAGCGCGTTGTCGGTCGAGGTGAACCGGTCGCCGGCCGTAGCCGCTCCCACGATGCAGAGGATGGCCAGTGCGATGACCAGCCCGGCGTTGCGGCCGGCGCTGCTGCGCAACAGCGCAAGCACCGCGTTGTCCTCGCGAGCCGTCTCCTGCGCGGCGGCCTCGACGCGCGCCGTCTCGTCGCTGGCGGGCACGGGAACGTTCTCGGTCATGCGACTCTTCCTTCCATGACGAGGTCCAGCACCCTGGACTCGTCGAGCTCGGTGGCGGCCGCCTCGTGGACGACCTCTCCCTCGCGGACGACCAGCACCCGGTCGGCGAGACCGAGCACCTCCTCGACCTCGCTGGAGACCACGACCACGGCCACACCGGAGTCGGCGAGGCTGCGGATCAGCTGGTAGATCTCGGTGCGGGCGCCGACGTCGACGCCCCGAGTGGGTTCGTCGAGCAGGAGCACGCGGCACTCGCGGAGCAGCCAGCGCGCCAGGACGACCTTCTGCTGGTTGCCGCCGGAGAGCGTGCGAACCGCGCGGGTGACCCCGCCGGGTCGTACGTCGAGCGACGTGGTCAGCTCCGTGGCCCGCCGCTTCTCCGCGGTCCGGTTCAGGAAGCCGGCTCGAGAGAACGCGCCCAGCGACGACACCGTCACGTTGCGGTAGACGGCCTCGTCGAGAAGCAGCCCCTGGCTCTTGCGCTCCTCCGGGGCCAGGCCGACTCCCGCCTTGACCGACGCCGTCACCGAGCCGCGGCGCAGTCGCTGACCACGCACGCTGACGGCGCCGGTCGTTGCTCGACGCGCACCGTAGAGGGTCTCGAGGATCTCCGAGCGGCCGGCGCCGACGAGCCCGGCGAGTCCGACGATCTCGCCGGCGCGCACCGACAGGTTCACCCCGCTGAAGACACCGCTCAAAGACAGGTCCTGCACCTCGAGGACCACCTCGCCGTCCGCGGCGACGGTCGGCCGCTGCGGGAAGACGTACTCGATGGCGCGCCCAGTCATCAGCCGGATCAGCTCCGACGTCGGGGTGTCGGCGACCGAGAGCCCGGTGGCCACCGTGCGGCCGTCCTTGAGGACGGTGATCCGGTCGCCGATCTGGCGGATCTCCTCCAGCCGGTGGGAGATGTAGACGACCGCGACGCCCTCGGCTGTGAGCCCGCGGATCACCCGGAAGAGGTTGGCCACGCCCTCCTGGTCGAGCACCGCAGAGGGCTCGTCGAGGATCAGCAGCCGGGTGTCGCGGGACAGGGCGCGAGCCATGCTCACGATCTGCTGGCCGGCGGGAGCTAGCGAACCGACGCTGCGCGTCGGCGAGATCTCGGAGTGCCCGAGCCGGGTCAGCAGGTCACGGGCGATCCGGTTGGCTCGGATGCGCTGGGAGAACCCGGCCGTGGAGAGCTCGTGGCCGAGGAAGATGTTCTCGGCGACGCCGAGGTCGGGCACCAGGTCGAGCTCCTGGTAGATCGTCGCGATCCCCGACTTGAGCGCCGCTTGGGGTGTGCCGAGGCTGACCGGCTGGCCGTCCCAGACGATCGTGCCGTCGTCGGGCTGGTGGAAGCCGGAGAGCACCTTGATCAGCGTGGACTTGCCGGCGCCGTTCTGGCCCACGAGGCAGTGCACCTCGCCCGCGCGGACATCGAGGTCGACCCCGCTGAGCGCGCGCACGCCTGGGAACTCCTTGACGATCCCGGTCATCTGGAGCAGGGCGTCGGTCACCGGACGGCTCCTTCGGCGACGGTACGGCGCCCGACCCGCGTTGGGTCGGCGAAGACGGCGTCGAGGGCCAGGCCGGCTCCCCCACGCACGGCGGCGGTGAACCCGAGCGTCGACAGCTCGACGCGGGTGCCACCGGCATCCGGGGCGAGTACGCCGGCTCGGAGCCGGTCCTCGATGGCCGGGCGCATGTGGTGGCCGACCGCGGCGAAGTAGCCGCTCAACACGATCGTCGCGGGGTTCAGCGCGTTGGTCAGCATCGCGGCGCCCACACCGAGCCAGCCGCCGACCTGGGCCAGCGCGTCCAGGGTCCTGGTGTCGCCGAGGGAGGCACGCCGGTTGATCTCTGCCAGCCGGTCGTCGACGCCCATGGCCGGATCGCGCACCGGGTCGTCGGGGTCGGCTGCGAGGTCGAGGAGAGCCCGCAGTCCGACCACCGTCTCCCAGCACCCGACCCGGCCGCAGCCGCAGCGCCGGCCCTGGGGCTCGACGATCATGTGGCCGAACTCGCCGGCGTACCCCTGCCGGCCGCGCAGCGGGCGGCCGTCTGTGACGATGCCGCCGCCCACGCCGACCTCGCCGAAGAGGACGAGGACGTCCTGGCGCTGGGGGTCGCCGGGAGTCGCCTCCGCGAGCGCGGCCAGGTTGCCCTCGTTCTCGACGGTGATGGGGTAGGTGTCGCCGAGCCGGGAACGCAGCAGCTCGCCGACCGGCACGTCGTGCCAGTCGAGGTTGGGACCGAGGGTCAGCCAGTCGCGCTCGCGGTCCACCAGACCCGCCACACCCACGGTGAGGCCGACCGGCTCGATGTCACGGTGCGTGAGGTCGGCGATCGTCTCCCGGACCAGCTCCGCCAGCCGGTCGAGCACCTCCTCGACGGGGACCGCGCGGGCATCGAGGGCGAGCTTGTGCTCACTCACCACCTCGCCCGTGAGGTCGAGGGCCATGGTCGAGACGTGGTTGACGTTGACCTCCGCGCCCAGTCCGGCCACGGCATGTCCGTCGAGCTCGACGCTCGTCCCGGGACGGCCGACCGAGCCGCGCTCCACGCCGCCGTCGCGGACCAGTCCGCGCTCGGCCAGCTCACTGATCAGGGTGGACGCGGCCGTCCGGGTCAGCCCCAGCTCGGTGGCGAGCGTGGCTCGGGACCGAGGTCCGTGGTCGCGCAGCTGTCGCAGGACGCGACCGAGGTTGGTGTCGATGCTCGGCACCGGCCACACCTCCCACGCTGCTGCTGATGAGTGACGACGGCCACTCGTTTGTCAGGGCGAGGCACAAACTAGAGGCCAAATCGCCTGGAGGGCAAGGGCCACGGGCGGATTTCTGGCACTTCTACGACGCATCTTTCGTCATTGCTGGACAAAGTTTTTGGAGGCATGGATTGTGAACCCTCGTGGAGTCGGGGTCTGTCGCGTGCGAGGATGCGCCCGTGCGGCACTCGTTGGCGGGGCGGGCGGAGACCCCGGTGCAGGCCCGACTCCTCGCTCACCTGCGTGACGAGGGCCCGCTGTCCAAGGCCCAGCTGGCCGATGCGCTCCAGGTCTCGCGAACGACGGTCAGTGCCGAGGTCGGGCGCCTGGCGGAGCTGGGCCTGGCGGTCGACGCGGGGCCGGCCGCGTCGCGCGGCGGGCGGCGATCGACGCTGGTCGACCTGTCCCCCGACATCCGGTTCGCAGGCATCGCCATCGGGGCGACCGGGGTGTCGGTCGGAGTCACCGACGGCCGGCTCACCACGCTCGCGGTCCGGCACAGCCAGTGCGACATCAAGGAAGGCCCGGAGAAGGTGCTCGCGCTCGCCCTCGAGACCACCCGCAAGCTGATGGCCGAGATGGGCGTCGACGCCCTCAGCGGCGCGGGCGTCGGAGTGCCCGGGCCGGTCGACTTCCACCGCGGGGTCTCGGTCTCGCCACCGATCATGCCGGGCTGGGACGGCTACCCCGTCCGCGACGCCGTGTCGCGTGACCTGGGCTGCCCTGTCGTCCTCGACAACGACGTCAACGTGCTCGCCGTCGGCGAGCAGCACGCAGGTGTCGCCAAGGCCGCCAAGGACTTCCTCTTCGTCAAGATCGGCACCGGCATCGGCTGCGGCATCATCGTGGACGGCGAGCTCTATCGCGGCGTGGACGGTTGCGCCGGGGACATCGGCCACATCCGCGTGGACGACTTCGGCCCGACCTGCGCGTGCGGTAACACAGGGTGTCTCGAGGCGTTCGCGGGCGGTGCCGCCCTGGCGCGTGACGCGACGGCCGCCGCCCGCTCCGGCCGTTCCGACGTGCTGGCCGCGATGCTCGCGGAGACCGGCGAGCTCAGCGCCGCCGACGTCGGATCCGCGGTCACCCAGGGTGATCCGGTCGCCGTCCAGCTGATCCGCGACTCCGGCCGCCGGGTGGGTCAGGTCCTGGCAAGCCTGGTGTCGTTCTTCAACCCCGGGCTGATCGTGATCGGTGGCGGCGTCACCGCCGTCGGCCACTCGTTGCTCGCCGAGATCCGCGGGGTCACCTACCGCCGCTCGCTGCCGCTGGCCACCGGCAACCTGCCCATCGTGCTCAGCGAGCTCGGCTCCGAGGGCGGCGTCATCGGCGCGGCCCGGATGGTCAGCGGGGCCATCTACTCGTCCGATCCCAGTCGAGCCGTCTGACCGGGGCGGCACACGTGACGCTTGTGGCAGGCATCGACTCGTCGACCCAGTCCTGCACGGTGGTGGTACGCGACGCCGACGACGGGTCGCTCGTCCGCCGCGGGCAGGCCTCGCACCCGCCCGGCACGGAGGTGGACCCGCGCGAGTGGGAGCGAGCGCTCCACGAGGCGGCGGTCGCGGCCGGCGGTCTTGACGATGTCGACGCCCTGGCCGTGGGCGCCCAGCAGCACGGCTACGTCTCCCTCGACGACAGCGGCGGCGTCGTTCGCCCCGCGTTGCTCTGGAACGACAACCGGTCCGCGCCCCAAGCAGCCGCGCTGATCGCCGAGCTCGGCGGCCCGGGTGCCTGGGCCGAGGCTGTCGGGTCCGTCCCGGTCGCGTCGTTCACCGCAACCAAGGCCCGCTGGGTGGCCGAGCACGAGCCCGAGAACGCCGCTCGCACGGCGGCCGTGTGTCTGCCGCACGACTGGCTGGGCTGGCGGCTGCTCGGGGCGCCGGGGCTGGACGCCCTCACCACCGACCGCGGCGACGCGAGCGGCACCGGCTGGTTCGACGCTCGCTCGAACACCTACCGCGACGACCTCGTCGAGCTCGCGCTCGGCCACCGCCCCGGGATGCCGCGGGTGCTCGGCCCCAACGAGCCGTCCGGCGAGGCGCGGGTGCTCTCGCCGGGTGCGCTGGTCGCCGCCGGGACCGGGGACAACATGGCAGCGGCCCTGGGGCTCCAGGCCGAGGTGGGCGACGTCGTCCTGAGCATCGGTACGTCGGGCGTCGCCTGCGTGGTCGCCACGGAACAGAGCGCCGACGCGACCGGCACGATCGCCGGGTTCGCTGACGCCACGGGCGGCTTCCTGCCGCTGGTCGCCACGCTCAACGCCGCGCGGGTGCTGGATGCAGGCGCCCGGTTGCTGGGTGTCGACCACGCGGCCTTCTCCGACCTCGCGCTGAGTGCGCCGGCGGGCTGCGACGGTCTGGTGCTCGTCCCGTACCTCGAGGGCGAGCGCACGCCGGCGCTGCCCGACGCCACGGGTTCGCTCCACGGCCTCACGCTCGCCACCATGGAGCCCGCCCACCTGGCGCGGGCCTGCGTCGAGGGTGTGCTGTGCGGCCTCGCCGACGCGCTCGACGCCCTGCGGGACTCCGGCCTGGCGATCCGCCGGGTGGTCATGATCGGCGGCGGCGCACGGTCCGAGGCCGTCCGGCGCATCGCGCCGCAGGTGTTCGGCACCGAGGTCCTGGTCCCGCCTGCCGTCGAGGCGGTGGCCGACGGTGCCGCGCGGCAGGCGGCGTGGGCACTCGCCGGGACCGAGTCCCCACCCACCTGGGAGATCCCGGGCCTGGTCAGCTATGACGGTGACGTCGTACCGGCCATCCGCGCCCGCTACGGCGAGGTGCGCTCCGGGATCGTGAGCACCGACGGGTAGGCGTCGGACGCGTAGACCGTCAGCGGCGCGATCTGCGCGATGTTCGGGACCGTCGGCAGCAGGTGCGGCACGTCGAACGCCTGGATGCTGAGCCGCAGCCGGTGGCCGGGCCGGATCGCGGCGCCGGTCGGGAACACCTCGACGTCCACCGGCACCACGGCACCCGGCGAGACCGGCTGCTGGGACTCGCGGGTGAACGGGTGGAACGGCTGGATCAGCTTCCCGTCGAGGTAACGCGACAACTTGGGTTCGAGCGCTCGCTGCGACAGCACCTGCCAGCCGCCGGTGAGACGCGAGGCCGAACCGTCGGGGGCGACGTCCTCGACCGAGACCGAGAACATGCCGTCACCGCTGGGCGAGGACGCGTACAGCCGCGCGTTGATCGGGCCCTGGAGCCGCAGTGCCCGCTTCAGCGGCGGGGTCTGGAAGCTCACTCCCCCGAGATCGTTGAGCGCGTTGTCCTTCAGGCACGGGCTGTCCGGGAACGCCAGGTTGAGGATGCCGGCGGTCCACTGGTTCGCCGAGCGCGTGCACAGCCCCGTCACCGGGATCGGCGGCACCGTCGACGTGCCGGGCCGCGGCTTGTCCTGAGCAGTCTCCAGGACAAGGCCTCCGTTGCTGCCTCCGACGGCGGCAGAACCGGAGAGCCGGAACGACGCCGCGTGCAGGTCGCGGTCGACGTACTTCCTGGTTGTGACCCACTTCCCGGTGCCCTGCTCGTAGTAGGTGAACGGCTTGACGTCCTTGAGCAGCTTGGCGTCCTTCCTGCCCTTCACGAAGCGGTCGAACCACCGCAGCCACAGCTCCTGCAGCGACCCGTAGCCCGCCTTGCCGACGTCCTCTCCCGAGGAACCCTGCAGGTGGTCCCACGGACCGGTGATCATCCGCACCGGCACGCCGCGCTTCTGGAGCTTCTCGAACAGCAACGGCGTGCCGCGCTGGAAGAGGTCGTACTCGCCGCTCACCAGGAAGGTCGGGACCTTGACCTTGTTGATGACGTTGATCGGCGAGCGGTCCTTGTAGAACTGCCCGTCGTACGCCGGGTCGCCGCCCAGCACCGCGGAGGACAGCAGCGGGCCCGTGAACGTCGTGAGGGTGGTCAGCCGGTCGAGCAGCGCCTGGATCGCCGAGGCCGGGTCGTCGCCGCCGTACGCCGGAGGGATCAGGCCGGTGCCGGTGACCAGCCCCATCCAGAGCGGGATGAAGCTGACGTCGAGCTGGCCCCCGGACGCGACGATGTCGCGGTAGACGTCCGCGCCCGGGACCTGCGGGAAGATCGCCTTGAGGCCGGGCGGGTGCGCGGCCGCTGCGAAGATCTGGGCGATGCCCATGTACGACGGGCCGGTCATGCCGGACCTGCCGTTGCTCCACGGCTGCCGGTGGGCCCAGGCGACGACCTCGGCGTAGTCCTTGGTCTCGCGAGGGCTGAACGCCTCCCAGACGCCTTCGGACGAGCCGGTCCCCCGCGCGTCCACTGTCAGCTGTGCGTAGCCGCGCTTGACCAGGTAGTCCGCGCTCGGACCGCCGAGCCCGCCGGTGGCGAGGACGATCTTGTTGTACGCCGTGATCGTGATGATCACCGGCAACGGCTGCGAGACCACCGAACCGTCCGCGCGCGCCGGCCGGACCAGGTCGGCGCGCAGCACGACCCCGTCGTCCATCGTGATCGCCAGATCCGTGGTGGTGACCGTCCCGGGGTACTGCTCCGGCCGCGGCGTCCAGTGCATCGTGCGCGCCGGCGCCCGGGCCGCGACGCCCTCGGCCGCGCGTACGGACTCGGCCCGGTCGGCGCGGGCACTTGCCGCGAGCAGGGTCAGCCCGGGAACGAGCGAGAGGATGGCGAGGATCGAGACGGCAGCACGCGCACGCAGCTTCACACCGCTGCTAACGACCGCTCATCACGGCTGTCACGGCTGTCCGCGACACGACGTCAGTGATCCGAGCGACCTAGCCTCGAGGTTTGTAGGCTGCGGGTGCCCGTCCTCGGACCCCATGAGGGCTGGTAGACGGCCCTCTCGAGACCCCATCCAGGGAGGGCCGTCGCTGCTGCGCTAGAGCTCCTCGCCGGGGCCGCCGTGGTCCGAGGTGACGGTGAACTCCACCTCACCGCTCCGGCTCGGGTCGGCGCCGATCACCTTGACGGTGTGCTTGCCCTGGTCCTTGCCGACGTCGAACGTGTAGGTGAACTCCCCGGCTTCGTCGGCCTTCGCCTCTGTGAGCTTCTTGCCGAGGTACATCACCGTGAGCGGCTCGTCCTCGAGCAGGCCGGTGACCGTGAGCGTGATCTCCGACTTCTTCTCGACCTTGGGCTGGTCGACCTCGACCAACAGCTCCTTCGGCTTGATCACGGTGAGCACGGCAGAGCCGACGCGGCTCGGGTTGCTGCCCGTGATGGTCAGCTCCAGAGCGCCCTCGGCGGTGGTCTTGGCGAGCTCGAACGTGCGGGCCACGTCGCCCTTCTTGTTCGCCTTGCCGGTCATGATCGGCTTGCCGTCGAGGCGGACGATGTAGTTCTCGCCCTTGGCCAGACCGTCTGCCGCGACGTCGACGTCCGAGCCGACCATCGTCAGCTCCTCGGTCACCACGAGCTCGAGGGTCTTTGCCTTGCGGGCCGCCAGCACCTTCACGGTCGCGGTCTTGGCGCCCGCGGCGTTCTTCACGGTCAGCTTGAACACGTGCTTGCCGCGCTCGGAGATCCGGACGGTCGCGGAGCCCTTGGACTTCTGGGCGCCCGCCCAGTCACCCGAAGCCATCACGACGTCGGCGCGCTTGCTGTGCCAGCGCAGCCGCACCTTGTCCCCGACCGATGCCTTGTCCGTCGACGCGGTGAGCTTGACCTTGGGCGGCTTGACGGTCACCACGGGGGGCGGCGGGGCCGCGACCACCGTCTGGGTCAGCGTGCCCGTGGAGGGGTCGTCGTTCTCGTCGCCGATGTACGTCGCGGTGAGGGCGTGGGAGCCCACGGTCAGCGAGCTGGTCACCAGCGTCGCGACACCAGCGGTCACCTCCGCAGGCGCTCCCAGGACAACCCCCGAGTCCTCGAAGATCACCTGACGGGTCGGGTCGATCCCGACGACTGTCGCGGTGAGGGTCACAGCTTGGCCCGCTGTCGACGGGTTGACGCTGGACACGAGCGTGGTCGTCGTCGTGGTGCCCGCCGATGCAGGTGGGGCGATGGCCAGGACGGCACCCGCAGTCAACGCCGCGAGAACGGTCAAAACCCGAGTGTGCTCCCTCATGCATTCAAGGTAGGAGTCGGGACGGGTCCCTGTTCGCGGTTTGCGCGAAGTCTGACCGGATGGACGATGCCTTCCAGCCCCTGGCCTGCTTCGCCTCACGCGGCCGGGCGTCGCTCAGACGGCTTCGAGCGGCTGCATCCGCGTCGGTTCGACGCGGATCACTCCCGCGTCCCAGTCCAGTTCGGCAAGGTCCGCCAGGTCGACGTACGCCGAGTGCCGGTGCAGCCACCGGACGACCACCCGGACCATCCACGGCCCCATGTCCGGCCTGCGGTCGTAGCCGAAGTAGGAGCCTGGCCGACCGTGCCCCACAACCAGGCCGATGACCCGGATCCGTTCTCCGGGTTCGGTGGTCTCGCGCTCGAGGCGAACGTCCAGGACCCGACCCAGGCGGCGCCCGGCCGGGTCCTGGACCGGCATCTGCAGCAGCTCGTTGAGACGGCGGGCCCGCTGGCCCTGACGGACCAGCGCTCCGTCCCGGCCCACGTTGAGCTCGACGGCGCTACCGAGCTTCTCCACCAGCTCGAGGTCGATGCGGTAGGGGTCGTCGCGGTCGGCCTGGGTCGTGCCCAGCCGGCGCCAGAAGTCATGCAGCAGCCGACCGAAACCGTCGTCGCCGTAGCGCGGGACGAGCGCCGCGGGGCCGACCAGGAGCCCGGTCACCCCGAGCACGCCGTCGTCGAACACCGTCAGCTCGACGTCGTCGACCTTGCAGACCAGCAGGTCGTCGGCATCGACCACCTGCCGGTCGAGCAGGTGCAGGACGGCGTCGAGGCTGCCAGAGAGTCGGTCCACGTCAGGCCCCCATCCTGGTCACGATCATGAGTGGAATCGCTGCGAGGGCGGCCACCCCGATGACGACGAGGTAGACCGAGCCGAGCGTGTTGGCCAGCCGCCCGTTCACGTGCTCGCCCATGTAGTCGGGATCGTTGGCGACCACCAGGATCGGGAAGTAGGTGAGCGGGAGGGCAACGGCGGAGAAGACCACCGAGCACTCGGTGACCAGGATCGGGTCCACCGTGGTCAGCAGCACCCCCGTCGCGACGAGGGTGGACAGCGCGAGGACGACGTGGAAGCGAGCGGCGACCGCCGTGCCGACGTACTTGCCCCACTGCCAGCCGCGGAACTGCGCGATGCTGTAGCCCACCGACAATCCGCACTCGCAGGCCGCGCCCAGTGTGGCGGCCACGAACCCGACCAGGGCGACCGCGAGGCCGACCTTGCCCAGGGCCACTGCGACCGGCAACCCGACCTGCCCGAGTGTGTCGACGCTGGCGTCCATCGGGCCGAAGACGACGGCTGCGGAGCCGGCGATCGCCAGCGACAGGATCCCGCCGAGCGGGAACCCGATGAAGACGTTCGCCCTCATCGTGCCGATGTCGTCGACGGTCCATCGCTCCTCGACTCCGCCCGAGGAGAAGAAGAAGACCTCGTACGGCGTCAGCGCCGCTCCGAAGAGAGCGACGGCGTAGTAGGCCCAGGTCCGCCACTGCTCGTCGCCGGGCTTGTCCACGACCACCATCCGGTGCGCGAGGTCGCTCCAGTCCGGGCCGAGCTGCCAAAGGGCCACTCCGAAGACCACCAGTGCCAGCCCGAAGAGGCCCAGCACGTTCTCCATCACCGAGAACTTGGCACGCCAGAGGATCAGCCACACCACGAATGCGATGAACGGCACCAGCAGCAGGTAGCTGACCGACGAGACGAGCTGCAGGGCCAGGGCCACGCCGCCGATCTCGGCGATGAAGGTGAGCAGGGTGACCGCCATCGAGGCCAGCAGGTTCGCCATACCCATCCTCGGGCCGAGGCGTTCGCGCACGAGGTCGAACGTCGCGCGCTGGCTCACCGCGGCGACGCGGCCGGACATCTCCGCGAAGACACAGATGCCGATGATGCCCGCGACGACGACCCAACCGAGTGACAAGCCGAACCGGGCTCCGACCTGTGCGTTCGTGACCAGGTCGCCGATGTCGACGAAGCCGCCGATGGCGGTGAGGATGCCCAGCGCGAGGCCGAAGACCTTCTTCACTGTCAGCCACCAGCCACCGGTGGATGCTCGAGGTCGTCCTGCAGCTTCTGGAGCGCCTTCGCTGCAGCGGCCAGCCGATCGGCCAGCGCGTCGTAGCGATCGGTCTCGCGGTCGACGACCGCGATGCGGGCCGTCGACACGAGACCGGCCGCCTCGTCGAGCTGACCCGTTACCGCGTCATAGCGCTCCCGTTCGCTGCGGGGCGGCTGCTTCGACCCGATCGCGTCACTGGCCTTGCCCACGCCCTCCTCGGCGTCGACCAGCACGGTCTGCAGGTAGCGGTCGAACACGCGACCTCGTGCATTCTGGCGCAGGGCCAGCTCGGCGGTCCGCACCGCCGACGATGCGTCGGCCACGGCTCGCTGCGCGTCGATGCGCCACGAGTCGCCGTCCGGGGTGCCGGGTGCGCAGCCGGCACTCGTCGCCACGATGATCGCCACGATCGATGGCGCGGCGAGCCGACGGAGCCACGGGGCGAGGGCCACGACCGGCAGTACCCACGCCGGTGGGTGCTGGTTCAGCCAGGACGACGGTCGACGTGGCGTACGACGTCGGGCTCGAAGCCGTGCTTGATCCCCCACAGCACCGCCTGCGCGCGGCGCTCGGCCCCGATCTTGCGGTAGGCCGTGCGGATGTAGGTCTTGACCGAGTTGATGCTCAGGTAGCTGCGCTCGGCGATCTCCTGGTTGGAGAGGCCCTGGGTGATCAGGGCGATGATCTCCGCCTCGCGGACAGTGAGACCGTGTTCCTTGCCCGGCCAGGCCGACTCGGGCTTCGGGCTGACCGTGCCACCGCCGAGCGGGAGGACCCGCTCACCGACATGGATCCGCTCGATGGCCTCGACCAGCTCCTCGGCGTCCATCCCCTTGGAGAGGTAGCCCACCGCTCCCGCGACGAGCGAGTCCTGCACGAGCTCGCCGTGGAGGTTCCAGCTGTAGATGACCACCTTCGCGTTGCCGCCGTCGACCAGGGAGTCGACGTCGACGCCGCGGCCCTGCACCTGGCCGAAGGTGTCATAGAGGATCACGTCCACGTCGTGCAGCACCGGGAGGTTGCTGTCCACTTCCACGACCTCGACGCGGTCGCGGTAGGGCTCGAGCAGAGCAGCGACACCGACGACCACGAGCTCGTAGTCGTTGACGACCGCGACCCGCACGGGACGCCCTGACGGATTCACAAGCCCACAGTAGGTCCGATCCGACACGCACGCTCAATCCCGCATTCCGGCAGTCCCACCCGTTACAAAGGTGTTGGCCCCGCTGCGTATGAGGTTGCGGGGCCTATTACTGCCCGGACGCGCCTCGGTGGCCGCTCATCCCGCGACGTACGCGTCGATCTCGCCGAGCAGCCGCGCCCTCACGTCGTCCGGGGCGAACGACGCCCGCGCGGCGGCCCGGGCGAGGTCCGCCACCCCGCCCTCGTCGAGTCCGAGCAGGTCCGCGGCGATCTCGTACTCACGATTGAGCGTGGTGCCGAACATCGGAGGGTCGTCGGAGTTGACCGTCACGGTCACCCCGGCCTCGCGGAAGGCCCGGATCGGGTGCTCGTCCAAGGAGTCCACTGCCCGGGTGGCGACGTTCGACGACGGGCAGACCTCGAGCGGTATGCCCGTCTCGGCCAGGTGCCGGAGCAGCGCCGGGTCCTGGGCGGACGACGTACCGTGGCCGATCCGCTCGGCCTGCAGGAGCGTGAGCGAGTCCCAGACCGTCTGCGGCCCTGTGGTCTCGCCGGCGTGGGGCACGCTGTGCAGACCGGCGGCCCGCGCCCGCTCGAAGTGGGGCTGGAACTGCGGTCGCGGCACGCCGGCCTCCGGGCCGCCGAGGCCGAAGCCGACCAGCCCCTCGGGACGGTGGTTCAGCGCGTAGTCGAGGGTCGCGTCGGCGGACGGGACTCCGAACTCGCCGGGGATGTCGTAGATCCAGCGCAGCACCAGCCCGAAGTCTCGCTCGGCCTCGATGCGGGCGGCTTCGATGGCCTCGGTGAAGGCCTCGATGGCCATCCCCGCGTCGGGCTGGTCCGGGCGCACCGAGGTGTACGGCGTGCAGGTGAGCTCGGCGTACCGCAGCGACTGCCCGGTCGCCATCTCCCGGGCGACCTCGTAGGTCAGGTAGTGGATGTCCTCGGGCGTGCGGATCAGCGCAACCACCGCGAGGTAGACCTCGATGAAGTGCGCGAAGTCGCGGAACTCGTAGAACCTGCGCAGCTCGTCCAGGTCGCTGGGCACGGTCCCTGGGTGCCGGGTGGCCAGCTCGCTGACGATACGCGCGGACGCCGACCCGACGTGGTGGACGTGTAGCTCGGCCTTGGGCAGGCCCTTGATGAACTGGTCGCGCGGACCCGGCGCTGCGGTTGTCATGGGGTCACTGAAGCGCCTTGATCAGGTTCGTTGCCAAATCGGCGGCGGTCCTTCCGTTGGTGAACGGCTCCCCGTCGAGGGTGATGGTGGGCGTGCTGTCGACACCGAAGCTCTCGGCGCTCTTGGTGGCGTTCACCGGCCAGTCGATTCCTGCACCCGCGTCGATCGCGGTCTGCAGCTTGGTGGTGTCGGCGCCCGCCTGCCCCGCGAGCGTCACCACGTCCTGCTGGCTCGGGAACGGGCCCTGCTCGCTCGGCTGGTTCGCGAACAGCAGGTCGTGGAACTTCTGGGCGACGTCGGGACCGTCTTGCTGGAGCACGAGCGACCACACCATCGTGGCGCGCGTGGAGTAGGGACCGAGCCGGTCGAGGAGGATGAACGGCCGGTACTCGATCTGCACCTTGCCCTGGTCGGCCAGCTGCTCGAGCTGCTCGTGCCCCGCCGCCTCGAACTCGCCGCAGATCGGGCACAGGAAGTCCTCGTAGACGACCACCTGGTGCGGCGCGTCGGCCGACCCGATCGTGAGGCCGAGCTGGCTGCCGGGCGGCGGGATCTTGCTCGCCGTCTCCTTGGTGTCGTCGCGCATCGAGTTGATGAGGAAGCCACCGCCGACGACCAGTGCGATGGCGACCGCCACCCCGATCGCGGTCAGGATCTGACGGCGACGTTCGCGGCGCTGCCTCTCCTTGAGAGCTGCTGCCGCGCGCTCGGCACGGAGCCGCTGCTTCTCCTTGTTGCTCATGGGCTTGGTGGCCATGTCTTCAGACTCCTGAGTGCTGGTCGTCGTCGGTGAGGTCGAGATCGAGGTCCGGGTCGAGGTCGGCGTCGGCGGGTGGCCGAAAGAGGAGGCTGTCGAGCGCAAGTCGGGTCCGGCCCTGCCAGACGAGGTACGCCGAGAGCGCCAAGAGCCCGACGTCGCGGGCGATCTCCCAGGGGTACTTGGACGCGGCGTCCGCGTCGTACCCGCCGCCGCCGAAGCAGCCGCAGTCGATCGTGATGCCACGCGCCCAGACCGACGCGATGCCGATGATGAAGGCCACGAACAGCAGTGCCGAGACGAACGCGGCCCCACGCGTCAGCAGCCCGAGGACCAGGCAGGTGCCCACGACCACCTCGAGCACCGGGAGCAGGTGGCCCACGGTGGTGGCGCTGTCGCCGGGCAGCAGCTGGTAGGCGCGGACCGCAAGCACGCTCTCGTCGGGGTTCGGCAGCTTGAGGACCGCAGCCCAGATCCAGACCCCGCCGGTGACCAGGCGTGCGGCAGTACCGAACCACTCCTTCACGGGGGCACTCTAGGAAACCGCCCTGAACCGCTGCTGAGAGTGCTCGGTCCTCAGAGGTCGCACGGGTGCGAGCCGGCGGGCCCCATCCCCTGGACCTCTAGGGTGGGAGCCGTGAAGGAACGACTGGTCTGGATCGACTGCGAGATGACCGGGCTCGACCTCTCGGCCGACGCGCTCATCGAGGTCGCGGCGCTGGTCACCGACTTCGACCTCAACGTCCTCGGTGAGGGCGTCGACCTCGTCATCAAGCCGACCGCCGAGGCGCTCGACCAGATGGGCGACTTCGTCCGCGCGATGCACGAGAAGTCGGGACTCCTGACCGAGCTGGACGGCGGCATGACCCTCGCCGAGGCAGAGCAGCAGGTGCTGGCCTACGTGAAGGAGCACTGCCCCGACAGCTCCCGGCCCCCGCTGGCCGGCAACACGGTCGCCACCGACCGCTCGTTCCTCTCCCGTGACATGCCGGACCTCGAGGGCTTCCTGCACTACCGGATCGTCGACGTCTCCTCGATCAAGGAGCTGGCACGGCGGTGGTTCCCTCGCGCGTACTTCCAGGCCCCGACCAAGCGCGGCAACCACCGGGCGCTGGCCGACATCCAGGAGAGCATCGAGGAGCTGCGCTACTACCGAGACGCCGTCTTCGTGCCGAGCCCCGGCCCGGACAGCGACGCGGCCCGGGCCATCGCCGAGAAGCACGGCGGGGCGCTCACCGGCCTGCCTCTTGCTCCGGTCGTCGAGCCGGTTACCGATTCCGCGGAACCTGCCTGACTCCCCTACACTTTCCGTCGGCCCCGGGACCTCCTGGGGCCACATGGTGGGTGTAGCTCAGCTGGTAGAGCGCCGCGTTGTGGTCGCGGATGTCGCGGGTTCAAGTCCCGTCACTCACCCCAGGTCTTGCACCGGTCAGGCGGCCGGCACGACGGGCGTGACCGCGAGCGCATCAGTTCGCGACACCGGATCCGACCTGCTTACCGTGCCGCGCTCCGAGGGGGACCGGCGCGTCAGGAACGGCGACTCGACGTACCTCCACGACAGCTCGGTCAGCGCCAGCGACACGGCGACTCCGACGGGGGTCACGGCCCACCAGGGCCCAGGCAGCTCCGCGCACAGGTACGCGATGACGGCGTGCCACAGGTAGAGGCCGTAGGACCGGCGGCCGACCCAGCGCAGCCAGCCGGCCTCGAGCCACCGCACCTGTCGTTGCGCCGCGACCCAGATCGCCGCCACCGTCGCCACCGGTGCGAAGACGTGGCCCCAGCCGGCGCCCACGCCGAGGACGAAGACGTGTCCCCAGCTGACGCCGACGCCAGGGACGACCGTGAGCGGGATGACCGCGAGCACAGGAAACGCCCATGCCAGGCTCGGCGAGCCTGTGTCGCGGCCCTGCATGAACGCCGCCAGTCCGCACCCTGCCAGGAGACACCAGGCCGACACGTCCGTCGCCAGTGCTGAACGACCGGTGAGAGCCCAGATGCCGAGCGACAGTGCGGCCAGTCCGATCGCGGCCCTGAGCACGCCGGAGCGGCCCCACCGGGCAGCAACGGCGATCACCAGGACCGGCCACACGATGTAGAACTGCTCCTCGATCGCCAGCGACCACATGTGCCCCATGGCGCCCCACTGAATGACACCGTCGTCCGTGGTGCCGAGCAGGTACCAGTTCGAGACATAGCCCAGGGACGCGGCCACCATCCCGGGCGCGAGGCCGAGGGGCCAGCCTCTCGCGGCGAGCAGCACGCAGACGGCGAGGACGACGGCAAACGCAGGTCCGAGCCGCCGGGCACGGCGGACGTAGAACCGGCGCAGGTTCACGCGGCTGGTGCTGGCGAGCTCGTCCAGGAGGAGGCTGGTGATGAGGAAGCCGCTCAGGGTGAAGAACACCTTCACGCCCATGACCCCGCCGGACGTGAACTGACCGGTGTCGAAGTGGGTGGCGACTACGAGAAGCACGGCGATGCCACGCAGTCCGTCGAGCGCAGGGCGACGCCCGAGTCGCCAAGTCCCCGTTGACACGGCGACATCCTGTGCGTTCGCCCGGAGAACCGCAGTCGAAGCGGCGAAGACCATCACGAGGGGTGAGGTCGCCCCCCGTGAGGACGCGGGCTCCGCAGCTGGTCGGTGCTAAGGTCGGAGCGTTGACGGAGCACAGTTCCGCGGCACGCACCATGACGCGCGCCGGTCCATCTCTCGCTCTCACCTGCTCTTCGGTTTGCTGGATATCAGGTCCTCGATCAGATGTCTTCAGCACCACCCCGACCCAGTCGGGCAATACCGAAGGAAAATCATGTCGCAAGGCACCGTGAAGTGGTTCAACGACGACAAGGGCTACGGATTCATCGCCCAGGACGATGAGGGTCCGGACGTCTTCGTCCACCACACCAACATCACCGGCGAAGGCTTCAAGTCGCTCAAGGAGGCCCAGAGGGTCGAGTTCGACCTCGCCAAGGGTCCCAAGGGCCCCCAGGCCGAGAACGTGCGCGCCGTCTGACCGACGACACGCTGTAGCTGAACCGATGCCGGCACGCTCCCTCGGGAGCGTGCCGGCATCGCTATCACTGCGTCCAGCCGCTCCTGGCCAGCCAGTCGGCAACCGTACGCCGGGTCCGTGCGATGAGCATCCGGGACTCGAGCAGCGCCGACGCAGCGATGGACGGCATCGGCGGCCGGGTCGTGAATGCAGCCGGATCGGCCTGATCGCCGGAGAGGTCCGGGGTCGTCATGGGGTGACAGTTGCCCGTCGGCGTCCCGGGCAAACGCTCTCTCGCGTCCGGGGGGTTCCCAGAGCGGAAAACCTCTGACTAAAGTCAGAGAATGACCGTCACGGACGTGCTCCGCCGGTTCAACCGCACCTACACCCAGCGGATCGGTGCGCTCGACGAGTCGTTCCTGGGGCTGGGGCTGCCGCTGGGTGCCGCGCGGCTGGTGTTCGAGATCGGCGAGGCCGGCGCCACCGTGCGCGACCTGCGGGCCCGGCTCGGCCTCGACTCCGGCCAGCTGGCTCGGCAGCTGCGCCGACTGGAGGACGACGGCCTGGTGCGGGTCGCGCCCGACCCGGCGGACAGGCGGCGGCGCACAGTCCAGCTCACCGGGCCGGGGCGCGCGCTCCGCGCGAGACTGGACGACAGGTCCGAGCAGCTCGCCGAGCGACTCGTCGCACCGTTGACCAGCCGGCAGCAGGAGCGGTTGACCGACGCGCTGGCGACCGCCGACCTGCTGGTGCGGGCGGCCACCGTCGACATCCGGTCGGTGCACCCCGGCTCAGCGGAGGCGAAGCAGGCGGTGCAGAGCTACTTCGACGAGCTCGACGCGCGGTTCCCCACCGGCTTCGACCCGGGCGACCACCACGACGACGAGCACATGGCCCCCGGGGCGGGCTCGTTCGTGGTCGCGTCCAGCGACGGCGAACCCGTGGCCTGCGGCGGGGTGCAGGAGCTGGAGCCGGGGGTCGGGGAGATCAAGCGGATGTGGGTGCACCCGGGCTGGCGGGGCGCGGGCCTCGGGTCACGGCTGCTGCGCCACCTCGAGCAGGTGACCGTCGAACTCGGTCACACCACGGCGCGGCTGGACACGAACGGCACCCTCGTGGAGGCCATCGCGATGTACGAGCGCGCGGGCTACCGCCACATCGGGCGGTACAACGACAACCCCTACGCGCAGGCGTGGTTCGAGAAGGAGCTCACGCGTCCGGTTCGCCGTCCGGCGTGAGCCGCTCCCAGTCCAGCTCGACCTGCACCAGCCGGGCGTCGGCCCAGGCCTCCAGCTGGTCGAGGTGGTGCGACGACCGGGGGTCGCCCGAGGCGCCCATCGGCACCACCCAGCCGCTCCGTGCGCGGTCGTCGAGGTCCCACACGTAGCGGGCGACCGAGCCGCGGTAGGCCTCGTCGGTGAAGCCGGGCAACCACCCGGTGCACCGGACCGTGTCGATGTCCCCGGACACCGGCGTGGTCGGCACGGCCGGTGGCGTGAGGTCCGGGTCGGCGAGGTCGAAGGCGTGCGTCGGCCCGAACACGTGGGTGTCGCCCCAGGCGTCCGGATGCTCGGCTGAGTCCTCGAGGGCCTCGGCCGCGAGACGGCGGACGTCGATGCCGTACGGCGTCCGCGCGTTGACGAGCGGCTCGAGGCCCCATCCCACGCTGGCCTCCAGATTCAGGTAGGGCGCGAACAACGGGCCGTACACCGAGTAGTCGCGCAGCGCCGCCAAGACCGGCTCGGCGCACAGCCGCGTGGTGAGCGCGTTCCGCCAGGCCGCGAACGCCGCCGCCCCGCGGGAGCCGGCCGCCATCACGCCGTCCCACTCCAGGATCGCGTCGCGGACCGGCTTCCCCGCCGGCCCGGGCTCCAGGTCCCGGACCATCGCGCACAGCGGGAGAGCGGTGAGCGTGAACGAGTCGCCCAGGATGTCCTCGAAGTCCTCCACGGTCAGGTCGTCCCGGCCGCGGAGGAGCGCGTGGAGCCGGGCGGCTCGGTGCGGCGAGGCGAACTCGCTGCCCAGCAGCTCGCTCTCGCTGCCGCGACGTTCGTTGGCGGTCACCACCTGTCCGTCGGGCGGCACCTCGTGGCGCGGCAGCTCGACCCACGCCGACCAGGTGTCGGCACCGCGGCCCGGGACGATGCCGCGCCGGTTCGCCTCGGCGCGCACCGGCACCCGGCCGGCGTTCCGGAACCGGACCGCGCCGCTGCGGTCGGCGATGACCACGTTGTTGACCGGTGCCACCCAGGCGTCGAGGGCTCGGTCGACGTCGTCGACCGAGTGAGCGCGCAGCAGCGGGAGCAGCGCCTCGAAGCCGAGGTCGCCGAGGACCGTCGGCGCGTCGCGGACGGCGAGCCCGCGACCTCGCTCGCGGTCGACCTCGAACAGCACCCCCCGCTCGGTGGCCAGCGCTTCGACCGTGACCGGATCGGCGCCGCGCACCGCGATGGTCTCCTCGCGGCCGTCGACCACGTCGTCCAGGGACTCCTCGTAGACGTCCTGGTAGTCCGCGATGGCGTTGGTGATGGCCCACGCCACGTCGCCGGCGTGCGCGAAGTGCTGCACCCCCGGGACGCCCGGGAAGGTGAAGCCGAAGACGTCGAGGTCGTCGGTCGCCAGCCGCACCTGCGCGTAGACACCCGGCGACTCGAACACCCGGTGCGGGTCGCCGCCGATCAACGGCTTGCCGGTCGCGGTGCGGGCGCCGCCGACGGCCCAGGCGTTGCTGCCGGAGCCGTAGGCCGGGTCGCGGGACAACAGCGCCTCGTCGGCGCCGAGCACGGCGCGCGCGCGGTGGTGCCAGAGCTTGGCCGGCACGCTCGCGAAGAGGAGGTGCTGGGCGTGGAAGACCGCCAGCGGCGTCCACGGCTCCCAGGGAGCGGGCTCGATGTCGAGCCGGACCAGCTCCGGCGCGTCCGCGTGGAGCCCGGCGTTCAGGCCCTCGACGTACGCCGTGACGAAGGCGCGCGTCTCCTCTCCCAGCCCGTCGAACGCCCGCCGGGCCGTGTCGACGATCCGGGTCTGCCGCGCCCAGGTGTCCCAGGGCAGCTGCGGTTCGCCGAGCACCTCGGCGGTGGTGCCGGTCGCGCGGCGGCGCTGGTACTCCAGCTGCCAGGCGCGGTCGCGAGCGGTGGCCCAGCCCTGCCCACGGGCGAGGTCGAGCACATCGGTGGCCCGGATGTGCGGGACGCCGTACGCGTCGCGGTAGATCCGGGCCACCCGGCGACCCTAGACGCCGACTCCGCAGAAGTTGCGGCACTTTCTGCCGACTCGGCGGGACAGGTGAGCGATCAGGCGGGGATGTGCCCGAAGTGGCCGCGCTGGAAGTCCTCGTAGGCCTTGAGGACCTCGTCCTTGGTGTTCATCACGAACGGACCGGCCCAGGCGAGCGGTTCGCGGATCGGCTTCCCGCCGACCACGATCACGTCGAGCTTGGGCGAGCGACTCTCCTGGCCCTTGTCGGCGGTGATCGTGAGGTAGTCGCCGGCGCCCAGCACTGCGGACTGTCCGGTGTGGACCGGCCGGCCCTCGGTGCCGACGGTGCCGCTGCCGTTGAGCACGTAGACGAGTGCGTTGAAGTCGACGTCCCACGGGAGGTCGAGGCGAGCACCCGGCTCGACGGTCGCGTGCACCAGGCTCATCGGGGTGTACGTCGACCCGGGGCCGGCGTGGCCCTCGACTGAGCCGGCGATGACGCGGACCAGCGAGCCGGCGTCGGCCGACGTGAGCAGCTGGACCTCGCCGGAGCGGATGTCTTGGTACTGGGGGTCGTTCATCTTGGCGTCGCGCGGCAGGTTCACCCAGAGCTGGATGCCGTGGAACAGGCCGCCCTGCTGCACCAGCCACTCGGGCGGCGCCTCGATGTGCAGCAGCCCGGAGCCGGCGGTCATCCACTGCGTGTCGCCGTTGGTGATGGTGCCGCCGCCACCGTGGCTGTCCTGGTGGTCGAAGACGCCGTCGATGATGTAGGTGACGGTCTCGAAGCCGCGGTGCGGGTGCCAGGGCGTGCCCTTGGCCTCTCCGGGCGCGTACTCCACCTCGCCCATCTGGTCCATCATGATGAACGGGTCGAGGTGCTGGAGGTCGATGCCGGCGAACGCGCGGCGCACCGGGAATCCCTCTCCCTCGAAGCCGGACGGGGCCGTCGTCACCTGCCACACCGGGCGGGGCTGGTCGCCGAGACCGGGCTCGCGCAGGCGAGGCAGGACAGTGAGGTCGTCGACGGTGATCGCGGGCATCACACCCATCTCCTTGGGCTGGTCGGTATCGCGTTCAACGGTAGTTGAACCTTGCATATTCCGCCGCACGGCAATCGGCGCCATGGGGAGTGACCGCGACTAGGTTGGAGTTCGTGACGAGCCCTCACACCGCCTTCGGGCGGTACGACGTCGCGATTGTTGGAGCCGGACACAACGGCCTGGTGGCGGCGGCGTACCTCGCTCGGGCAGGTCTGTCCGTGCTTGTCCTCGAGCGGCTGGACCGGGTCGGCGGTGCGACGGTCACTGGCCAGCCCTTCGCGGGCAGGCCCACACGGGTCTCGCGCTACGCGGACCTGGTCTCGCTGATGCCGGCCCGGCTGATGACCGAGCTCGAGCTCGACGTGGCGCTCGCGTCGCGGCCGGTCACGTCGTACACACCCTGCGTCCGAGACGACCGGCACCGCGGGCTGCTGGTCGAGAACCCCGAGGGCAAGCGCACCCGCACCTCGTTCCTCGAGCTCACCGACAGCAGCCGCGAGTACGACGCGTGGTGCAGCTTCTACTCCGAAGTGGCGGCGATGGCACGCGCCATCGAGCCGACCCTCCTGGAGCCGCTGCCCTGGGAGAAGGACGTGGCCGCGCACGTGGACGAGGCGACGTGGCGCGACTTCGTCACCACACCTCTGGGCGAGGTGCTCGAGAAGCGGTTCGCCGACGACATCGTGCGCGGCGTCGTGGCCACCGACGCGCTGGTGGGCATGTTCGGCGCGCTGCTCGACCCGTCCCTGGAGCAGAACCGCTGCTTCCTCTACCGGATGATCGGCCACGGCACCGGCGAGGAGCTCGTGCCCCTGGGCGGCATGGGTGCGCTCAGCGATGCGCTCGCGCGGGCGGCCGCATCCGCCGGTGCCGACATCCGCGTGGGCGCCGGCGTCTCGGCGATCCGGGCCGGCGACGAGCTCAACGAGATCGACTTCGACACCGCGGGCGGCCAGGCCACCGTCGAGGCGTCGTTCGTGCTGTCGAACGTGGCGCCCTGGGTGCTGCACATCCTGCTGGGCGAGCCCGACGACCCCGAGACGAAGCCCGAGGGTGCCCAGCTCAAGATCAACCTGCTGCTGGACCGGCTGCCCCGGCTCAAGTCCGGCATCGACCCGGCTGTGGCCTTCGGCGGGACACTGCACGTCGGGTCGGCGTACTCCCAGCTCCAGACGGCGTACGACGAGGCCCGTGAGGGCCGGCTGCCGGACACGATCCCCTCCGGGGTGTGCTGCCCCTCGCTGGCCGATCCGTCGCTGCTAGGGGACGTCCCGCCCGGCTCGCACACGCTCTCCATCCTCACCCTGCAGACGCCGGCGTCGGTGTTCGCGTCCGACCCGGCCGGTCTCCGCGACGAAGCTGTGCGCCGGGCGATCGCGGCGCTCGACGAGCACCTCGTCGACCCGATCGAGTCAGTGATAGCGCGCGATGCGCAGGGCAACCCGTGCCTCGAGGCGAAGCTCCCCCAGGACGTCGAGGCCGAGCTCGCGATGCCGGGCGGCCACGCCCACCACGGCCACCTGGACTGGCCGTGGGCCAGCAACCGGACCCGCTTGGAGACCCCGGACCAGCAGTGGGGCGTGCCCACGGGGCTGCCGCGGGTCTTCCTTGCCGGTGCGGGCGCGCGCCGCGGTGGTGTGGTGTCCGGCGTGGCCGGGCACAACGCCGCGCAGGCGGTGCTGGCCTCGCGCTGACGATTCGTCTGCCTCGCCGCCGCGTACGACGACAGGTCAGACCGCAGACGAATCGCTCAGTGCTGGTGCTTCTTCCTGACCTTCAGGGGCGCCAGTGAGTTGCCGACCGGGATCTCGGCGCAGTTGCCGGCGAACGGCAGCCCCAGGAACCGCTGGCTGAGGAACGTCATCGCCTCGGGGAAGAACTGCAGCCCGGCCTGGGTGTGCTCCGCGCCGTCGTAGACCTTGAGCCGGACGGGGACGCCCTCGCCGCAGTACTCGTGCGCCAGCCCCTGCACGTCCTTGACGATCATCACGTGGTCGCCGGTGCCGTCGGCGTTCCCGACGCCCATGAACATCGGCATCAGCGGGTGGCCCGGCGTACTTCCCATGATCAGCCGGTTGATGGTCCGGGCGAACGGCCGGACCTTGAGGAACGCGTGGTACTTCTTCTTGAGCAGCTGCTGGATCCGCAGTCCCGGGTAGTTGCCGTTGAACGACCCGATGCACTGGTCCTGCACCTCGGCCATCACCTGCTTGCCGTACGCCGAAGCGAACTTGTCGATCTTGATGCCGAAGGCGCGGCCCAGCGAGACCAGCACCGCCGGCATGACGCCGGACCACGTGTCGCTGCCGTTGACGTAGCTGGTGTTGTGCGCGAGGTGGACCGGGATGCCGCCGATCGCGGTGCCGACGATGCTGAGCTCCGGGGCGTACGACGGCGCGAGCTCGCTCGCCCACTCGCCAGCGATCGAGCCGCCGGAATACCCGAACAGGCCGACCTTCTGGGTGCTGGGCACGCCGAGGTAGCTCTCGGTGGCGCGAATGCCGTCGAGGGTGTTCCAGCCGGACTCGTGACCGGCCACCCAGTGCAGGTCGGGGCCCTCGAAGTCCGGCACCGTCACGGCGTACCCCTGCGCCGCCAGGCCGAGCACGAGCGCGGTCTCGGCATACGCCAGCTGGGAGTTCTCCGCCCCCGGGTCGCCGCCGCGCAGCGTGTAGCTCGGCGAGCACTTGTCGCCCAGCGCGTCGTAGAAGCTGAGGTAGGCGACCAGTCCGAGGTTGAGCGGCCCGGTCGGGTTGACCACGGTCGTCACGGTCGCGGTCGGCCGACCCCGCTCGTCCTGGGTCCGGTAGAGCAGCTGGGTGGCCGGCAGGACGCCCGCACCGGTGCCGGGCACGCCCACGCTGACGCTGCGGGTCTTCAGCACCGTGCCCCGCGGCAGGTCCTTGAGCGGCGTCGCGCCGGCGTAGCTGTGGAAGGGGTCGTCGTGCGGCACGGGGATCGCCGCCTGGCTGGGCGCGGCGGTCGGCACCGTGAGCGCCAGCGCGGTCCCGAGCGAGAGACACAGAGCGACGATCGTGCGGCGTACGACGGTGTTCATGGGGTCCTCAATGCAGGGCCGGGACGCTTCTGGGAGACAACGTCCGACCGGCCTCCGGGTGACGGTCACCGATTTCGACCCGGCCACCTCCGTTGGTAACGTTGGGGGTCGCGGAAGCGCGAGCGCCATTAGCTCAATTGGTAGAGCAGCTGACTCTTAATCAGCGGGTTGGGGGTTCAAGTCCCTCATGGCGTACCCAGCAGAAATTTTCTCGCCCGACCGTTCAGGTGGGTCCTGGTTCAGCTGGTTCGAGCGCTGCGGCGAGACCGGCCGTCGAGATACCTGCGGGTGAGCCGACCGACCGTGTACTCGTAGGCGGCCGCGCCGATGTTCGTGCCGCTGAGGAAGATCAGCGCATCGGTCGCGTCGACCGCCTCGCTCAGCAGCGCAGCCCCGAAGGCGCCCGCGTAGTAGGGCGCCTCCTTGGCGATCTCGGGAGTGATGTAGCCGACCGCCGACGCCGTACGCAGAGCACGCCGGGAGCTCGACCGGTGCCGCAACAGGTCGAACAGCCCCTTGGACAGAGCATTCGTGCTCGTCCCCGTGTCCTCGAGCAGGCGCCAGTTCGCCTGCACGTTGACGCGCAGGCCGGCGGCCCAGGCCAGGTAGGTGATCGCCAGGAAGCCGAGCACGAGACCGTGCGGCGCTGTCTGAAGCAGCTGCGTCGCGACCAACGCCAGGCCCGCGGCGGTCGCGACGACTTCGAGCATCCAGGTCGACAGCGCGGTCGCGGCGATGGTGACGGCCCACCGGCCCGACGAGTAGCGCCAGCCGGGCGCCGATCCCGCCAGCACCGAGTCCGGCGCAGGTGCCGGAACCGTCAGCACAGCCGGGCCTGGCATCGGAAAGGTGAGCTTGGGCATCGCATCGACCTACGATTCGTACGTACGGTACGTACGTTTCTGGACACTAGCCACACACAGCCGCTCGGTCAACTACATTCTGGCTGCGTCGACGGACCCGTCGACGAGGATCAAACCGACCCTTGGAGCTGGCCGTTACCACCCCGAAGCCCGCGCGCTCGAAGCTCTCTCGCGACGAAGCGCGCCATCGCTACATGGAGATCGGCGTGCTCGTCGCGCTCGAGCAGATCAAGGTGGACGCCGAGTCGCTGCACACCGGCTCCGTCGCCATCGGCCCGTTCGCCAGCCTCGACGCCAATGCCGTCGCAGCTCAGGACGGCAAGACCCGTGGGGTCATCGCGAACCTGTTCGGCAGCCAGGCCGCGTTCCAGGCGGAGACGATGGCGCTGGCCCTGAGCGCCGACGAAATGATCGAGCAGATCGTCTATCCGAGGCCGGCGGACCATCCGAACGTCGACGAGTGGGTCGACGCGTTCTTCGCGGGCCAGTCCGCCCGCGGGCCACGACACGGCGCCGAGCCGGTCGACGACTACGCGTCGAACTGGGCCCTGTGGCTGAGCGCCGTGCCGTACGGGCTCTGGAGCGAGGAGGTCGCGGGCCCGAGCCTCCAGGAGAACCGGGACTGGATGGCCGGGCTGACGATGGTGTTCCAGGAGGCGCTGGACCACTTCGACCTGACCCTGCGGCCCGACACGACCCTCGATGACCTCGCCCTGGCCACCGCGGGGCTGGTCGAGGGGCTGTGGCTCAACCAGTGCCTGACGACGCGCCACCCGAACGATCCGACAGAGCCGATAGGTACGGCGATGCGCCGCTCAGGCCGGCTGTTGTGGCGCGGAGCGACGCTCCCCCGCACCACACCTGCCTGACGGTCGCGGCGGCGCTTGCCGAGCCAATCGGTTCGGGCCGTCCAAGCCGGCATGAGGGCGCCGCGTCCGGGTTACCCCATCGTCATGGAGCCGATTCCGGAAACCTTCGAAGCCCTGGAGGAGTTCGGAGCGTACTTGTACGACGGAGACCTCCTGGCGGAGCTCGGACGGATGGGGGCCCGGGTCCAAGAGATCGTGCCGGACTGTGTCGGCCTCAGCCTCGCGTATCGCGAGCACGGCGTGACCTTCACCCTGGTCGCGACCGACGAGATCACGGCCGCACTGGACGCGCTGCAGTACCTCGATGACGGTCCGTGCGTCACGGCGGTGGACGAAGCGCGACCTGTCGCATTCAGCACGGACGACGTCCTCGACGAAGGGCTTTGGCACCTGTTCGCTCGTGGGACCACCGCGGCCGCCGTCGCGAGCACGCTCACCCTGCCGATCCGGGTCGACGAGAAGGTAGTGGGGTCGGTGAACCTCTACGCGAGCTCACCGGATGCGTTCGAAGGCAAGCACCAGCAGGTCGCCAGAGCGCTCGGCGCGTGGCCCGAGGGAGCCATCGTCAATGCCGATCTCGACTTCACGACTCGCAGCGCTGCCGAGGACGCACCCCGGCAGCTCTTCGAGGAGACCCGGATCCACGTGGCCGTGGGCATTCTCGCGTCCCTGCAGGACGTCGCGCCTCCGGTCGCCCGGGATGGGCTCAGGGAGGCGGCCCGACGGGCCGGCGTGAGCGAGGCCGCAGTCGCACGGCTCGTCATCGAGCAGGCCACCGGGCCCCATTCCCGCGACCGTGATGATGCCGACCGGAATGCCGGAAGGGACGACCAGGCATGAGCACGGCGGTCGGCGTCGAGCGGTGACCTGGGTCCACGCGGTCATCGACGTACCACGCGAGCAGCACGGATCGGTGTCCCAGTTCTGGGCCGACGTGTTCGGTTGGCCGGCGGGAGCGCCGTGGCACGGCCATCCGGAGCTTCGCAGCTTCGAGCCGCCCGAGGGGACGTCGTACGTCCACCTTCAGGAGATCCAGGGTCCGGCCCGGCTGCACCTCGACCTCGAGAGCGTGGATCCGGACGCGACCGTCGAGCGCGCGTCCGAGCTCGGCGCCAGCTACGTTGCGCCGCACGACCGCTGGCGCACGTTGCTTTCACCCGGTGGCTTGCCGTTCTGCGTGCTCGAAGCCGCCCGTCACGAGCCTCCGCCGCCGACGACCTGGCCGGACGGGCACTCCAGTCGCATGGTGCAGGTGTGCATCGACTCCCCCGTCGCCGCGCACGAGCAGGAGGTCGCCTTCTGGCGGGCCTTGTTGGGCGGGCGGTGGGTGGACTCACGCGCGGCCGAGTTCGCCGGCAAGTGGCACGACGACGCTGGGTCACCCATCCAGCTGCTCTTCCAGCGCCTCGGCGAGCCGCGTGGACCGGTGCGGGCCCATCTCGACCACGGGACCGACGACGTGTCCAGCGAGGTACGACGGGTGCTGGACCTCGGCGCCGAAGACATCGGTCCCGGACGCGGCGGCTGGCATGCCCTCCGCGATCCCAGCGGCGCGGCGTTCTGTGTCACGGGGAACTCGCCCGCGCACAAGCTTCGTCGAGACATCGGCTGAAGCCGACGCGATCAGCGGGCCCGCGCGCGGTAGCTGAGGATGACGATCCCGCTGTCGAGAGTCAGGGAGTCCGCGAGCTCGAAGCCCCCGGACGACCCGGAGCGGTAGAGCAGGTCGCCGGCCGTGCCGGATCCGACGAAGAACGGGTGCACCCAGAGCCGCAGCTCGTCGAGAAGTCCGGCAGCCATCAGCTCGTGCGCGAGCCGCCCGAAACCGTACTGGACGATGTCCGCGCCCGGCTGCTGCTTCAGCTCACGGACGGCTTCGACCGGGTCGTGGTCGATGACGACGGCGGGCTGCCAGGTCGGGTTGCTCAGGGTGGACGACACGACGTACTTGGGCAGCGCGTTCATGCGGTCGCTCACGGCGTCGCCCGACATGGCCGACCACACTGGCGCGAACGCCTCGTAGGTGAGTCGTCCGAGCAGCACGGCGTCGCAGCCGTCCAGCAGCTGCTGCTGCACGGTGCTCCCGGTGTCGCTGAACCCGCCCATGGACGGCCAGTCCTGGGGGTCCTGGATGACTCCGTCGAGCGTGGCGTAGGTGGAGTTGATGATCTTTCGCATGCCGTCGAAACTGCTACGAACTCGTACTAGATGTCAACGGCCTTGCTTCGAGCCCAATCGGTGATGCGCCACCTGGATGGCGTTGTCGACCCGCGCGACCATCGCCCGGGCGGCGCGGACGTCGTCCCCAGAACCGAGCTCGGCGTTCAGCACCTTGAGGGCTCGCTGCATCAACGGACGGCATTCGCGGACCTTGGCCTGCCCGGCCTCGGTCAGGGCGAGCACCGACGAGCGGCCGTCGTGCTCGTTCCTGGACCTGGACACGTGTCCCCACCGCGCCATCGTGGCGAGGTAGCCCGAGAGGGTCGTCGGGCGGACGCCGAGCGTCTCGCTGAGCTGTCCTGGGGTGCGCGGACCCTGCGCGAGCTGGCTGTAGACGGCGTAGAGGCTCGCGGTGACGCCTGCTCCGGCGAGCGTGGCGTCGAGGAGCGTCGCGAGGTGCTGGTCGACGACGAACAGGTCCAGGGCGACGTTCCCGCCGCGTTGGTCGACGACGAACCGTTGGGCCATCTCCGGCTGCATCAGGTCGCTCCTCCGGGCCTGCGAACCACTTCGAACTCGAAGTGTATGGGCCCGTCACCGATGAGCGTCCGGCAGGAAGTACGCCAGGACCCGTACCTGCCGAGCGGCCTCCGGACGGTCGGCCTCGCTGCGGTTGAGGTAGGGCAGCAGGAGCTCCTCGAGCTCCTCCTGCACCCGGTTCAGCTCGTCGGACGTGAGCGCGACACCCGCGTTGAACAGCCCTGCGGCTCCGGCCCATGCGTCGTCGAGCTCCGGCTCCACCTCGTCGACCCACAGCCGCGGGAGGTGAGCGACGGCCAGCATCATCACCCCGCTCAGCTGTCTGGCCGCGCGAGCCGCCTCCGGGTCGCCGTCCGGGAGCTGGAGCAACAGCCCGCGCCCCGGTGCCTGCCACGTCCCGCCCGGGGCTTCCGCGAGCCCGGCATCCGCAAGCTGTTCCAGCGCCGCGGCCACCACGTCGCGGTCCCGGCCCAGCTCGCCGGCCAGCCGCGTCACGTCGGCCGGGCCGTGTCGCTGTAGCCGGGTGAAGACGGTCAGCCGGTCCTCGTCGGCAAGTGCCCTGAGCTGACGCACGTCCTCGAGCACGACGTCGCCGACGCCGTTCACCCTCACCTGGTGCATGTCGATCTGCCTCCTAGCACCTCTGCTGGACCACCCGCCTGAGAACGCCTAATCCCACCCGCAACGCTGGTGAGCGCCGCTACGGTTTTCGCCGGGAGAGGGAGACCATCATGCTGCGCATCACCGGCGCGGTCGCTGCGACCGCGCTCGTTCTGGCCGCCGTGCCTGCGATCTCGGCGACCGCTGACGTTTCCCTCCGCCCGGGGAAGCCCAAGGTCAATCTCGCGGTGCCCGCAGACGTCGTCGAGGGCGAGCGGTTCAAGGTCGAGGTCAAGCTCAGCCGGGTCGACGGCGCCAAGCTGGTGCAGCTGGAGCAGCAGGTCTCCGTCCACGGGGACATGCGCTGGCAGGCAGTCGGGAAGGCCAAGGCCAAGAAGAAGAAGAAGTACCAGTTCACCGCAGTGGGCGGCGAGGCGGACTCCTTGGCGTACCGCGCCCGGGTCGTCTACCACGACGGCAAGCGCATCTTTTCGGACCCGTCCGCGAGCACGGTCTGGCACTGGAAGCCGCTCGGCGCGTTCGACCCCTACTCCCACAGCAGCGGCGTGAACGACAACGGGATCTCGTCGTTCAACCTGAACGGCCTGTCCGTCCACGGCTGGTTCACCACCGGCTCGATGAAGACCTGGGAGTCCCGGTTCACCCTCGGGCGACACTGCCAGGCGATGCGCGGGGTCGCCGGCGTCAGGGACGAGTCGGCCGACGGTTCCAGCGCGGTGGTGCGCCTGCTCGCCGACGAGGTCCCTGTCTACACCTCTCCCACGCTGACGCCCGGAGCCGCCCAGCCCTTCCAGGTGGCCCTGGCGCTGCCCTTCCGGCTGGCGGTCCAGGCCCAGAACACCTCGTCGACCCCGCTGAGCGTCTACCCGGCGGTGGCGAATGCCGAGCTGCTCTGCACCGGGCTCGCCACACCCTAGAAGCCCAACTAGCTAGGCGCCCGGCAGCCTCGGGACGTCGAGCTCGCTCTTGCGCAGCCGGTAGACCTGCAGCCGCAGGTCGTAGTACTTCTCCGTCTCCCCGACCCACTCCATGCCGATGGAGGTCGCGGTGCGGACGCCCCGCTCGTTGCGCGGGCGTACGACGGCGAACAGCTCCTGGACGCCCGCCTCGAACGCGTGGTGGGCCACAGCGTGGCCGGCCTCGCCGGCGTAGCCCTGTCCCCAGGCGGCCGGGTCGAGCTGCCAGCCGATCTCGAGGTCGGACTTCTCCGGCGGCAGCGGAAGGAGGGCGACGCCGCCGAGCAGGCGGCCGTCGGACGCCGCGCTGATGGCCCAGCGCCCGGCGGGCGGCGGCGGGGGCGACTCGAGCCACGACGAGATCACCGCCGACATCTCGTCGACGGACGGCACCCTGGCCATCGCCGGGCTCAACCAGCGGGTCACCGACTCGTCGCCGAAGACGGCCAGCGCCGCCGGGGCGTCGGAAGTCGTCCACGGACGCAGCACCAGCCGGGGCGTGGTGATGGTCGCTCCGTCGATGCTGACGCGGTGCTCGTTCGCCATGGTGAAAGTGTGAACCGGCGTCCGGAACCTGTCATTCCCGGACCGCCGCCTAGGGCGTGTCTCCCAATTCATGGCGGCGCCAGCGCCGCCCAGCACGCACGCTGGCTTTGTCACCAGCGCTCGAAAGACGCCCAGTCTGCCAGCGCACTGGCGCCGTGCCATCGCACGCCCTGGACGACGCTGGCATCCACCAGCAATTGGGAGACGCGCCCTAGACCAACTCGCGAAGTCCTTCGGGCGCGGGCTAGCCTTCGAGAGCTTGGGGGGTAGGCGCGCCGCCTCCGGCGCAAGCCCGCGGGCGGCGCGCCGCACTCCAGGGTCGTCACCCCGGCGTGGACTGCTCGAGAAGCGGCACCTCAAGCCGCTCGGCCAGCTCGTCGTACGACGTGCCGAACGTCTCGCGGACCAGCACCCCGTCGGGGGCGAGGTCGAAGACCGCCAGGTCGGTGTAGACCCGGTCCACGCAGCCGACCCCGGTCAGCGGGTAGCTGCAGGATGGGACCAGCTTCGGGGTGCCGTCCTTGGCGAAGAGGCTCATCATCACGAACACGCTCTTCGCCCCGATCGCCAGGTCCATCGCGCCCCCGACCGCCGGGATCGCGTCGGGAGCACCGGTGTGCCAGTTGGCCAGGTCACCGCCGGCGGAGACCTGGAACGCCCCCAGCACGCACACGTCGAGGTGACCGCCGCGCATCATCGCGAACGAGTCGGCGTGGTGGAAGTACGCCGCGCCGGGTAGCTCGGTCACCGGCTCCTTGCCGGCGTTGGTGAGGTCGGCGTCCTCCTCTCCCGGCTTCGCGGCAGGGCCCATGTTGAGCATGCCGTTCTCGGTGTGCAGCACGACCCCCGAGCCCGGCTCGAGGTGGTCGGCGACCATCGTGGGCTGGCCGATGCCGAGGTTCACGTAGGACCCGGCCGGGATGTCGCGGGCCACCAGCTGGGCCATCTCTTGCTTGCTCAGTGGCTGGGAGAGCGTCACACGGTCACCACCCGGTCGACGTAGATCGAGGGCGTCACGACGACCTCGGGATCGAGCGCGCCGACGTCCACGACCTCACGCACCTGGGCAACCACCGTGGTCGCGGCCGTGGCCATCACCGGCCCGAAGTTGCGGGCGGTCTTGCGGTAGACGAGATTGCCCATCCGGTCCGCGCGGTGGGCGCCGATCAGGGCGACGTCGCCGTGGATCGGGTACTCGAGCACGTACGTGCGGCCGTCGATCTCGCGGCTCTCCTTCCCGTCCGCGAGCGGCGTGCCAACCGCGGTCGGGCAGAAGAACGCCCCGATCCCCGCGCCGGCCGCCCGCATCCGCTCGGCCAGGTTGCCCTGCGGCACCAGCTCCAGCTCGATCTTGCCCTCGCGATAGAGGCCGTCGAAGACCCACGAGTCCTTCTGGCGCGGAAAGGAGCAGATCACCTTGCGGACCCGACCCTTCGCCAGGAGCGCCGCCAGTCCCGTGTCGCCGTTCCCGGCGTTGTTGTTGACCACGGTCAGGTCGGCGGCTCCCTGCCGGATCAGCGCGTCGATCAGCTCGACCGGCATCCCAGCCAGCCCGAACCCGCCGATCAGCACGGTCGCGCCGTCCGCGACGTCGGCGACTGCTGCGTCGGCGTCGTCGTAGAACGCCGTCCGGGTCACGACACGCTGTCCGTCACGTTGTCGAGGACGATGGCGAGGGCCTGGCCGACGCCGATGCAGATCGCGGCCACACCCCACCGGTCACCCGACTCGCGGAGCCGGTGCGCGAGGGTGCCCAGGATCCGGCCGCCCGACGCACCCAACGGATGCCCGATCGCGATCGCGCCGCCCTTGGCGTTGACGATCTCGGGGTCAACCTTCCAGGCGTCCACGCAGGCGAGCGACTGGACGGCGAACGCCTCGTTCAGCTCCACCGCCGCCACGTCTGCCCACGAGATCCCGGCGCGGTCAAGCGCCTTCTCGGCCGCCTCGACCGGCGCGTACCCGAAGTCCTGCGGTGCCAGCGCATGGGTGCCGCGGCCCGCGATGCGGGCCAGCGGGGCCAGGCCCCCGAAGTGAGCAGCGCCGGCAGCCTCCGAACCCAGGAGCAACGCCGAGGCACCGTCATTGAGAGGCGATGCGTTCCCGGCGGTGATCGTGCCGTCGGGCCGGAACGACGGCTTCAGCCCGGCGAGCTGCTCGACTGTGGAGCCGGGCCGGATGCTCTCGTCCCGCGCCAGCTCACTCCCTCCGCCGCCGGCGGGCACGCGCACGACGAGCTCGTCGTAGAAACCCGCCTTCCACGCCGCCTCGGCGAGGTTGTGCGAGCGGGCGGCGAACTCGTCCTGCCGCTCCCGCGAGATCGAGAACCGGTCGACGAGCAGCTCGTTGGCCTCGCCCAGGGAGACCGTCCATTCCGGCGGCATCCGCTCGTTGACCAGCCGCCACCCCAAGGTCGTCGAGACCGCGGTGAGGTTGCCGGCCGGGTAGGCGCGCGACGGCTTGGGCAGCACCCACGGCGCCCGCGTCATCGACTCCACCCCGCCGGCCAGCACCACCGAGGCGTCGCCGGCCTCGATGGTCCGTGACGCCTGCATCGCCGCGTCGAGCGACGAGCCGCACAGCCGGTTCACGGTCACCGCCGGCACCGAGACCGGCAGCCCGGCGAGCAGCACCGCCATCCGGCCGACATTGCGGTTGTCCTCGCCGGCCTGGTTGGCGCAGCCCCAGACGACGTCCCCGATCGCGGCCGGGTCCAGCGAGGGTGCCTTGTCCAGCACCCCCGTGATCGCAGCGGCGGACAGGTCGTCGGGCCGCAGCTCGGCCAGGGCACCACCGAACCGTCCGAACGGCGTCCTGGCCGCGGCGTAGAGGAACGCGTCAGTCACCGGACGCCTCCTCCAGCACGTCCTGGGCGATCCGGAACGCCGTGTTGGCCGCGGGCACGCCGCAGTAGATCGCTGTCTGCAAGAGGGTCTCCTTGATCTCGTCGACGGTCACGCCGTTCGTGAGGGCCGCGCGCACGTGCAGCGCCAGCTCCTCGTGGTGGCCGCGGGCGACCAGCGCGGTCAGCGTGATCAGCGAGCGGCTGCGCCGGTCGAGTCCCGGGCGGGTCCAGATGCTGCCCCACGCGTACTCGGTGATCAGCTGCTGGAAGTCGCGGGTGAAGTCGGTCGCGTTCTCGGTCGCGCGGTCCACGTGCTCGCTGCCGAGCACTTCGCGCCGCACCTCCATGCCGTCGTCGTACCTGGTCACAAAACCTCCCTCGCGAGCTCACGGATGATCATCGCGACCTCCTCGGGCGCCTCGGCAGGCGCCTGGTGTCCGACGTCATCCAGGACGACGAGCCGACCTTGCTGGACGCCTTCCGCGATCTCGCGGAGCATGTCGGGCGAGCAGACCTGGTCATCGCCGCCTGCCACCGCGACAACGGCGCCAGCGATCTCGCCGAGCCGGTCGCGGACGTCGTACGCCGCGAGCGCACCGCAGACCGCGACATACCCCTCGTCGGACGTGTCGCGCAGCGCGTGCATCAGGGCCGATACCCGGTCCGGCTCGCGTTCGACGAAGTCCGGCGCGAACCAGCGCTGCACGGATCCGCTCACCAGCGAGGCAGTGCCGGAGGCGCGTACCTGGGCGATGCGCTCGCGCCACCCGGCGTCGTCGCCGATCTTCGCCCCGGTGCAGCAGAGCACCGCTCCGAGCACCCGGTCCGGGGAGTCGAGCAGCAGCTGCAGTCCGACCAGGGCCCCGACCGAGTCTCCGGCGTACAGGAACGCGCCGTCCACCTGTGCCAGCACGCGGGCGGCGAGGTCTTCGATCGTGAGGTGGTCCGGGACCGGGCCACGGTCGGTGCCGTGGCCTGGCAGCTCCCAGGCGACGACCTCGAACTCGTCGCGGAGCAGGGACGCGGCGGCCCCCCAGCAGGCGTCGGCGGAAGTGCCGATCGAGGGACCGAGCACCAGCGTGGTCACAGGTGCCTCTCCAGGTTCTCGGCCATCCGGTCCGGGTGCACCCGCAGCCCGTCGAGCAGCTCGGCGGTCTGGCTCGCGGCGACGACGGTACGCCGCGCGAGCAGCCGGAGCGTGTCCCACTCAGCGTGCCAGGCGCCGTCCGCCCGCTCGTCGACCTGGTCGGCGGCGGCGAGGTGCAGGGTGGCGGCCAGCTGTGGCGCGGTCAGCGCCGCGCGTCGGACAAGGATGGAGAGCACCGGGTTGGCCTTGTGCGGCATCGACGACGAGCCGCCCCCGACTGCCTCGCTGAGCTCGCCGATCTCAGGCCGGCCCAGCACGAGCACGTCGCGGGAGATCCGGCCGCACGCATCGGTGGCCGCAACGAGTGCATCGCCGGCGCGGGTCACCGGCCGGCGCTGCGTGTGCCAGGACGGCGCCTCGGCCAGCCCGAGCCGCCCGGCCAGGTTCGCGGCCCCCTCGCGCGCCGTACCGACCGGCCCGCCGACCTGCACCGGGAAGGACAAGGCCTCGAGGTCAGCGGCGGCTTCGGCCAGCCCGGCCCGCCAGACCCCCAGCTTGTCGCCGAACGTGATTGGGAGCGCCGACTGGGTCAGGGTTCGGCCGGTCATGGCCGTGCCGCCGTACTCCGACGTGAGCCGGGCCAGCGATTCCACAGCCTGCCCGAGGTGGTCGACAACGGCCGCGACCGCGTCACGCAGCAGCAGCATCAGCGCGCTGTCGAGCACGTCCTGGCTGGTCAGCCCCTCGTGCAGCACGACATCCGGGTTCGCCTTCCGCAGTGCATCGAGGAGGGGGATCACGGGGTTGCCGCCCGCCTCGACGTCCAGCTCGTCATCGGGCACCCTCAGCTCGACTTCCACCCACCCCGACTCGACCCGAACCATCGCCTCCAGGAAGGCGCGGTCGGTGAACAGGTCACCCGCCCGCCTGTCTCCGGGCCAGAACAGGTCGGACATCAAGCTCCGCGACGCGGGTAGGCCAGGAAGACCGTCTCGCGATCGCCCTGGAGGTGCACGTCGAACACGAGCCCAGTCTGGTCCTGCCCGGCGACGAGCGTCGAGCGACTGTCCGGCGGCAGGCCGTCGAGGAAGGCGTCGGCGGCTCCGGGCAGGTAGATGCGGGTGAACAGGCGGTTGGTGAGGCCGCGCGCGAACACGGTCAGCGCGAGGAAGGCTCCCCTGGGCTCCGGCAGTGTGAACGTGTAGCTGCCGTCGGTCGCGGTCGGCGCCCGGCCCCAGTGGTGCGCACCCGACGCGTCCGTGACCGAGAGCTCGAGCAGCCCGTCGGGGACTGGTTCGCCGTGCCCGTCCAGGACCCGGCCGCTCAGCCGGCGGGCACCGGAAGCGTCCGGCGCGACGAGGTCCGGCCCGCCGTCGTACGGCAGCGCGAAGCCGAAGAAGGGGCCGACGGTCTGCCCCGCGGTCGGGACCAGCTCGCTCACTTCGCCGCCTCCATCAGCGTCCGGTGCGGGCCGGTGAGCACGATGTCCCAGCGGTAGCCGGTGCACCACTCCGGCTGGGTCACGTCGTGGTCGTACGTCGCGACCAGCCGCTCGCGGGCTCGAGGGTCGACCACCGACTGGTAGATCGGGTCGAGCGGGAACAGCGAGTCACCCGGGAAGTACATCTGGGTGATCATCCGCTGGGTGAACTCGGTGCCGAACAGCGAGAAGTGGATGTGCGCGGGCCGCCACGCGTTGCGGTGGTTGCGCCAGGGGTAGGGCCCGGGCTTGATCGTGGTGAAGCGGTAGACGCCGTCGTCGTCGGTGAGGCAGCGACCCATGCCGGTGAAGTGGGGGTCGAGCGGTGCCGGGTGCTGGTCGCGCTCGTGGATGTAGCGGCCGGCCGCGTTGGCCTGCCAGACCTCGACCAGCTGACGGCGCACCGGCCGGCCGTCGCCGTCCAGGACCCGACCGGTCACGACCATCCGCTCACCCTGTGGCTCGCCGTCGTGCTGGGTGGTCAGGTCCGCCTCGGCGGCGTCGAGGTCTCGCTGGCCGAACACCGGCGCCCAGAGCTCCACACCCTCCGGGTCGACCTGCTGAGGCGCCTTGGTCGGATGCCGGAGCAGGCTGGAGCGGTACGGCGGGTAGTCCAGTCGCGGCTGGCTCTCGCTCCCGTCGACGTACGCCGTCGCGATGGCCTCGATCTCGGCGCTGACGTCGGCCTGGGAGCTGGCGGCGGAGTCGGAGGAGGCGACGGCGGTCACGCCCCGACGGTATGCGCCGCTCGTGTGGCGGCGCGCACCGCCGCTTCCGGTCAGTGAAACCTTCAGTCCTCGAGCATCCGGCCGATGCCATCCAGGACCAGGTCGAGACCGAAGTCGAACTCGTCGCCGAAGTCGTAGCCCGGGAGCATGGCGTGCTCCACCGCGAACTCGACCATGTGGGGGTACTCCCCCGCCTGCATCAGCTCCATGATCGGTCCCGCCACCTCCGCCGCACCGTCGGGACCCTCGAACGGCAGCGAGGCCTCCTGCACCGCGAACCCGTAGATGAACGCGTCAAGCACGGCGTAGGCGTGCGCGGTCTGCGCGATCGAGAAGCCGCCGGCCCGCAGCGCCCCGATGGTCGCGTCGTGGTGGCGCAGGGTCGCCGCACCGGGCGAGGTCCGCGACTCGAGCAGCGCTATCGACCAGGGATGTCGGCCGAGCACCTCGCGGGCCGATCGGGCGCGCTTGGCCATCTCCTCGCGCCAGTCCCCGGTCGGCTCGGGCAGCTCGATCTCCGCGAAGACCAGGTCGACCAGCCCGTCGAGGATCTCGTCCTTGTTGGCGACGTAGTGGTAGAGCGACATCGGCTTCGCCTCGAGCCGCTGGGCGAGCGAACGGATGGTCAGCCCGTCCAGCCCCCCGTCGTCGGCAACGGCCAGGGCTGCGCTCAGGACGCGGTCACGACTCAGGGGTGCTCTGGACATGTCGTACATAGTACGATACTTTCCTCGTACTTAGTACGACACCGAGGAGATCCCACCATGACCCGCACCGACACCCAGCCGACGACCACCACGATGCGAGCGATCGTGCAGGAGGCCTACGGCGACGCCGAGGTGCTCCGGCCCGCGGAGCGTCCGCTCCCCCGCGCACTCCGCGACGACGAGGTGCTGGTCCGAGTGCACGCGGCGGGCCTCGACCGCGGCACCTGGCACCTCATGACCGGGACGCCGTACGCCGTCCGGCTGGTCATGGGCCTGCGCCGGCCCAAGCAACCGATCCCCGGCCTCGACCTGGCCGGCACCGTGGTCGCGGTCGGCGCTGCGGTCAACAGGTTCGCACCGGGCGACGTGGTCTACGGCATCGGCACCGGGACGTTCGCCGAGTACGCCGTCGCCAAGGAGGGCAAGCTCGCCATCAAGCCCTCCAGGCTCACGCACGAGCAGGCGGCCACGGTCCCGGTCTCCGCCATCACGGCACTCCAGGCTGTCTCCGATCTCGCAGATGTGCAGGCCGGTCAGCGCGTCCTCGTCACCGGCGCCTCAGGTGGAGTCGGCAGCTACGCGGTCCAGATCGCGGTGGCCGCCGGCGCCGAGGTCACCGGCGTGGCCAGCGCAGCGAAGGCCGACCTGGTCCGGTCGCTGGGCGCCACGCAGATGCTCGACTACGCCCGTGACGACTTCGCCGCGGTTGCGGACCGCTACGACGTGATCATCGACATCGCCGGCAACGCCTCACTGTCCAGGTTGCGCCGGGCCCTGACGCCGACCGGCACCGCGGTGCTCGTCGGCGGCGAGGACGCCGGCCGCGTCACCGGCATGGGTCGTCAGCTCCGTGCCCTGGTGGTCTCGCTGTTCGGTCGGCAGCGGCTCACGATGCGGGTGCCGAAGGAGAGCGCAGCCGACCTCGAGCGGCTCACCACCATGATCGAGGCCGGTCAGGTCACGCCGAGCGTGGGGGCGACGTACCCCTTGGCCGACGCCGCCGCCGCGATGCGCGACCTGGTGGCCGGACGTGTCAGCGGCAAGGCCGCGATCGTCGTCCGCTAGAACTCGTCCTGCTTGCGCAGCGGCTTGGGACGTCCGTCCGGGTCGAGCAGGAACAGGTACGGCGCCAGCGCGATCGCCCTGGTCAAGCGTCCGAGGTCGGGCGGATCGAGGCGGCGCAGCCGTCCCGGTGGGCGTGGACCAAGTTGCCCGCCGGCGTACCAGCCGTCCAGGCCCTCGGCGCACTTGGCAAAGGCAGCGAACATCCCGGCCGGCTCCACGCAGTCCGCCATGTCGTCTTCGGAGTCATCGCGGTCGAGGTGCTCGGCGGCCAGGGTGAGCCTCAGCGCGCGGGCGAAGTCGCCAGCGGTGTCGAGCACGGCGGCCGAGAGCTCGGAGTCGTGGGTCCACGAGCGGCGGTTGAAGTTGTCCGAGCCGATGGTCGCCCACGTGTCGTCGACGATGCAGGTCTTGGCGTGCACGTAGATCGGCGTGCCCGCGTGGTTCTCGATGCCGTAGAGCGCGACCCGGTCCGGCGCGACCCGCGCCATGTCGAGCATCGCGCGCCCCCTCCCCAGAAGCTGGGTGGTCCGGCCGAACCCCGCGACGTCCGGGTGAGTTGGCACCACCGCGATCACGTGGAGGTCGGGGTGGGCGCGCAGCGCCTCGGTGAAGATGCTCCCCACGTGGTCGCCCCACAGGTACTGGTCCTCGACGTAGAGCAGGTGCCGGGCGCGCGTGACGGCCTTGGTGTAGCCGCGGGCGACGCTGCGTTCGCCGCCCCGGGCGAAGTCGTAGTCGCGCCCACGGCGCAGGTTGGGATAGGTGCGGAGCAGCTGGACGACGTGGGTGCCGCCGTCGACGGGCGGGGGCGGTGGCGCCTGCTCGGGCAGCGGGTCGGGTGTGGTGTCGAGGCCGCGGACCCGGTCCCGGAGGAGGATGATCGGGCTGCGGCTCAGTGTGGTGGGGTCCTCCCACCGCTCCCGGAACACCGTCTCGACGTCGTGGACGGCCGGCCCGATGATGGCGGCCTGGATGTCGTGCCACGGCGGGGTGTCGCCGTACTCCTCCGACATGTTGTCGAGGGCCTGCGGGTCGCCGCCGTGCGCGGCGTCGTCGCGGCGCGAGTGGCACAGGTCGATGCCTCCGACGTAGGCGATGTCGCGCGTCGGGTCGTCCCGGTGCCGGATGACGACGAGCTTCTGGTGGTGCGAGCCGCCGGAACGCACCCGCATGTCGAGGATCGCCTCCGCGCCTCGCTTCTGCAGGGTTCGCCCGAGCTGCAGGTTCTCGTCCGAGGTGAACCCGATCCAGCTGGAGTGGGAGCGCCAGACCAGACCGCGGACGTCGACCCCGCGCTCGTCAGCGCGACAGAGCACCTCGGCGACCTCGCTGCCCGGCTCGCCGGTGAGCCGCTCGTCCGCATCGCCCTGCCAGTCGGTGAAGAAGAGCAGGTCGCCCGCCCGGGTGGCCTCGATGCGTTCGTACAGCTCGGCGAAGTACGTCGCGCCATGGATCAGCGGCCGGACCAGGTTGCCCTGCGACCACGCCTGGTCTCCCGGGTGTCGATCGTCGAGCCGGGTGGCGGGGTTGCCGCGTTCGGGCTGGGTCAGGAGCCACTCGGTCGGGTCCGGCACTCCTGCACGGTGCCCTGATGGGTGACGGTCAGGCAACTACCGGGACCGGACGACCACCGACGCCGATCAGCCCCTCCTTGCGCGCAACGAGGACGGCCGCGCAGACGGTGAGGACCACGGCCAGAAGGTTGCACGCCGGCATCGAGATGCTCTTCACCAGCACGAAGGTGTCCAGCGAGAGGGAGTTCAGCGCCCAGAACATCACGACCGCCTTGGCCAGGCAGACGACGGCCCACATCGCGGTGAGGTGCCAGAACAACCGGCGCATCCGGGGTCGCAACGACAGCTCGGTATCCATCGGGTAGAAGTCGCCGGCGAGCCGGGCCACCATCGGCCGGGCCGTGGCGAGCGACAGGAGGAACGTCGCGGCGACGACGCCGTCGGTGATGATCGGCTGGAGGAAGTAGAAGAACGTGCTCTGCGCGACGAACGCGACCACGGTCTTCCCCGTCAGGATGATCGCGGTGAGCACCAGCAGGCCCGACGTACGCCGCCCGGTCACGGCCCGCCACATGATCGCACCGTAGGACCAGCACAGCGCCACGACGATCGCCGCCCACACCCCGTACAGCTGGTAGCTGGTGAAGAACAGGGCGGCCGGGATCGCGCAGGCGACGGTGAGGCTCAGCCCGACCCGTCGGAGCACCGTGCCCAGTCGCGGGCGCGTCTGGACGGGCGTCGTCGGGACAGGCACGGACAACTCTTGCGCGAGAGACATGTGATCCGATCTGACCGGCTGGAGCGGTCCTGGAGGCAATGACGCCGACTGCCGGACGAGTGACATGTGAACCGATCTGAGCGGTCCCGGGGTCCAGGGGCAGTGAGCGCCGCATCTGACAACGTCGGCGTGCCCTCGACAGTACGCCACCGGGGCCGCTACGGACCAAATTCCACTGACCGGAACCTCTGGCGTTGCAGTCGTGCCGCGACGGGTGACCGTGAAGGGGCCAGCCCCTCGGGGGGCGTCTCGGGCAAGGAGCAGGACCTCATGACCACCACCACATCCACTGCGGTGGGGACCACGGAGCTCGGCAGCGCTCGCTTCTGGGCGATCGCTCTGTGCTGGGTGGCCGTCGCCCTCGACGGGTTCGACCTCGTCGTGATCGGCGCGGTGATCCCCACGCTCTCCAAGAGCGGTGACCTCGGCTTCACCGACGCCTCGCTCACGACTGCGTCGACGGTCGGCCTGGTCGGTGTCGGCATCGGTGCCGTGCTGATCGGGCCGCTCACCGACCGGTTCGGTCGGCGGCGCAGCGTGATCACGTGCGTCACGTGGTTCTCGCTGCTCACCCTTGCCGTCGCGTTCGCGGACAGCGTCGCAGTCTTCACCACGCTGCGGTTCCTCGCGGGCCTCGGCCTCGGGGCGGTGCTGCCGACCGCGCTGGCCTACATGAGCGAGGACGCCCCGCCCGGGCGGCACGGCACCGCCGTGACCCGGGTGATGACCGGCTACCACGTCGGCGCGGTGGTCACCGCGCTGCTCGCACTGTGGCTGATCGACGCGATCAGCTGGCGGGCCATGTTCGTGGTCGGCGGCGTGGCCGGGCTGCTCGTCGTACCGCTCCTGTGGGCGAAGCTCCCCGAGTCGCAGGCCTACCTGCGCAGCGTCGAGGGCCGCGACCAGAACGCGAGCGAAGTGGCCTCACGGACCAGTCAGGTGCTGCGCGGCCGCTACCTGCCCATCTCGGTGGCGATCTGCGTCGCGTCGTTCATGGGGCTCCTGCTCGTCTACGGCCTCAACACCTGGCTGCCGAAGATCATGGGCGAGGCCGGCTACTCCATCAAGGCCGGCACCGGGCTGCTGCTCGTGCTCAACATCGGCGCGGTGGTCGGCCTGCTGATCGCTGGGCTGCTCTCCGACGCGCGCGGCAACAAGCCGACCGTGTTGCTGTGGTTCGGGTTGGCCGCGGTCTTCCTCGCGCTGATCTCGATCAAGCTGCACAGCACCACGCTGGTGTACGCCGCGGTGCTGCTCACGGGCGTCTTCGTGTTCAGCTCGCAGGTCCTCGTCTACGCCTTCGTCGGACACCTCTACCCACCTGAGGTGCGCGGGACCGCACTCGGGATGTCGGCCGGAGTCGGCCGGGTCGGCGCGATCGTGGGCCCGTCGCTGGGTGGAGCGCTGGTGACCGCCGGGATCGCGTATCCCTGGGGCTTCTACGCGTTCGCGGTGGCGGCGTTGCTGGCGGTGCTCGCACTGGCGACGGTGCCGGCGCACGTCGACCAGCCGGCAACGACCTGACCGTTCCGGTCAGTGGAAGACTGGTGGCGTGGCTGGGAACGTGTCCTCGCCCGGCGCCACGGTCACCAGCCGGGCGCTGGCGCTGGTCGGCGCCTTCGACGAGGAGCACCGGCGGCTCACCCTCACCGAGCTCGCGCACCGGGCCGGGCTGCCGGTGCCGACCGCGCACCGGCTGGTGGGTGAGCTTGTCGAGTTCGGCGCGCTGGCGCGCACCTCGTCCGGCGACTACGTGATCGGCCGGCGGCTCTGGGACCTCGGCCTGCTCGCACCGCACCAGGCGGGACTCGTGGAGCTCGCCTCGCCGTACCTCCACGACCTCTATGGCGCCACCCTTGCGACCGTGCACCTCGCGGTGCGCGAGGGCACCGAGGTCTTGTACGTCGACCGGCTGCGCGGCAGCACGTCGGTGCCGATCGTGAGCACCGTCGGCAGCCGGCTGCCGATGCACGCCACCGGGGTGGGCAAGGTGCTGCTCGCCCATGCGCCCGCAGAGGTGCAGCGCGTGGTGCTCTCCGACCTGCCGCGGATCACGGCGTACACGATCACCCAGCCGGGCACGCTCCAGCGCCAGCTCGCGGCGGTGCTCCGCGACGACTACGCCACGACCGTGGAGGAGATGAGCCTGGGCGGGTGCTCGGTCGCCGTGCCGGTGCGCCGAGGCGACGACGTGGTCGCCGCGCTCGGCATCGTCGTCCCCAGCCTCAAGCGCGACAAGGCGCGGCTGGTCTCGGGGCTCCAGGTGGCAGCGCGCGGGATCGGGCGGCAGCTGACCCGCTGACGTCCCGGGCCATTGCCCTCGCTGCTGCGCCCGGATAACTTGACAGGTCCACGGGGCAGACCCGGGACGAGGTTGACCATGGCAGCTGATCCGGAAGTCGTCGAGGCGCTGCGCCGTACCGACCTGTTCGCCGACGTCGGCAGGCGGGCCCTCAACTCGCTCGCGAGTGAGGCCAAGGTCGTCCATCACGAGGCCGGCAGGGAGATCATGGCGGAAGGTGGCGGCGCACTCGCGTTCCACCTCATCCGCGACGGCCAGGCCTCCGTCAGGATCGGCGACAAGGAGCGTCCTGCGCTCGGCCCCGGGGACTACTTCGGCGACATCTCGCTCATCGACGGCAAGCCCCGGTCCGCCACGATCCGCGCCGAGACACCGCTCACGACCGTCGCCCTGTCCTCGATGAGCCTCAACATCATCCTCGAGAAGGAACCCGAGGTGGTGCGACAGCTGCTCAACGTCATGTGCGCTCGGCTGCGGGCAGCCGGGTGATGATTCGCCGCTGAGCCGGATTCAGCCCAACCGCTTAAGAGCGGTGACGTGGCCGGGCTCGAGCTCGTCGAGCGACCGGACGCCGAGCAGCCGCATGGTGCGCTCGACCTGGCCCTGGAGTATCTCGATGGCGCGGTCGACGCCCGGGCGGCCGCCCGCCATCAGGCCGTAGAGGTACGCGCGGCCGACCAGCGTGAAGCGGGCGCCGTGCGCGATCGCGGCCACGATGTCCTGACCGGACATGATCCCGGTGTCGAGGTGCACCTCGAGATCGCTCCCGACCTCTTTCACGACCTCGGGCAGCAGGTGGAACGGCACCGGCGCACGGTCGAGCTGCCGCCCGCCGTGGTTGCTCAGGATGATCGCGTCCACACCGGCGTCGGCCAGCTTCACCGCGTCGGAGACGGTCTGCACGCCCTTGACCGAGACCTTGCCCGGCCACTGCTCGCGGATCCAGGCGAGGTCCTCGTAGGTCACCGTCGGGTCGAACATCGTGTCCAGCAGCTCGGCCACCGTGCCCGACCACGCGTCGAGCGAGGCGAAGGCGAGTGGCTCGGTGGTCAGGAAGTTGAACCACCAGGCGGGCCGCGGGATCGCGTTCGCGACCGTGCGCGGGGTCAGGGTGGGCGGGATGGTCATGCCGTTGCGGACGTCGCGCAGTCGGGCGCCGGCGACCGGGACGTCGACGGTGACCAGCAGCGTGTCGAAGCCGGCCTTCGCGGCGCGCTCGACCAGCGCCATCGACCGGTCGCGGTCCTTCCACATGTAGAGCTGGAACCATTTCCGCGCGCTCGGTGCCGCCGACGCGACGTCCTCGATCGACGTGGTGCCCATCGTCGAGAGGCTGAACGGGATGCCGGCAGCCGCTGCGGCGGTCACGCCCGCGATCTCGCCCTCGGTCTGCATCATCCGGGTGAACCCGGTCGGAGCGATGCCGAACGGCAGCGCCACCCGGTTCCCCAGCACCTCGCGGCTGGTGTCGACGGTGGAGACGTCGCGCAGGATCGCTGGATGGAACTCGACGTCGGCGAACGCCTGCCGGGCCCGCGCCAGCGACACCTCGCGGTCTGCGGCGCCGTCGGTGTAGTCGAAGGCAGGCTTTGGCGTACGCCGCTTCGCGATCCGGCGCAGGTCCTCGATCGTGAGCGCCTTGGCCAGCCGCCGTTCACGCGGCGAGAGCACCGGCTTCTTGAACTTCAGCAGGGGGGCCAGGTCGTGGGCCTTGGGCATCTGACGCTTCATCGAGCAGCTCCGCGGGGCTCGTGGACGACGATCTCTTGCGTGCGCGCGACGAGCGCGCGCAGGTCTTCGAGGGTGCCCGACAGGGTGCCGTGCGCGCGAGCCTGCACGAGCACGTTGCCCAGCGCGGTGGCCTCCACCGGGCCGGCCAGCACCGGCAGTCCGAGCCGGTCGGCGAGCAGCCTGCACAGGAGGGTGTTCTGGGCTCCGCCGCCGACGACGTGCACGCGGCCTACGTCGCGGCCGGACACGGTGGCGGCTCGTTCGACCGCGGTGGCGAACCCTGCCGCGAGGCTGGCGACGATGCTGCGCACCAGCGCCACCCGGCCGTCCGGCAGGCGTACGTCGTGCTCGCGGCACCAGTCGGCGATCCGGGACGGCATGTCGCCGGGACCGAACTCGTTGGGGGCAGTGAACCGTGCGTCCTGCACGTCGAACACCACCTCCGGTCCCGCGTAGGCCGCCGCCAGGTCGAGCAGCGTCGACAGGTCATCGGTACCCCACGACCGCAAGGTTTCCGACAGCAGCCAGGTGCCCATCACGTTGGTGAGGAACCGGACCCGGCCATCGACCCCGCCCTCGTTGGTGAAGCTGTCGGCGCGCGCCTCCTCGGTGACCACCGGGCGGTCGAGCTCGACGCCGACCAGCCCCCAGGTGCCGCAGGAGACGTATGCCGCGTCGGGGTCGGTCATCGGGACGCCGACCACCGCGGACGCGGTGTCATGCGAGCCGACCGTGACCACCGGCGTGCCGTCGTGGTCACCCACGACGGTGCCCGGGTCCACGAGGTCGGCCAGCTGGGCGGGCTCGACGCCGACCAGAGCCAGCAGCTCGGGGTCCCACTCCCGGGTGTGTACGTCGAGCAGCCCGGTCGTGGAGGCATTGGTGCGCTCGCAGACGGCCCTGCCGGTCAGCCAGTACGTCACCAGGTCCGGGACGAGCAGCAGCCGCTCCGCCTCGGCCAGCCGGTGCTCGACCGCGAGCTGGTAGATCGTGTTGAAGGGCAGGAACTGCAGCCCGGTGCGACGGTAGAGCTCCTCGGGACCCATCTGGGCGTGCACCGTCTCGACGCCCGCGGAAGTCCGGCCGTCGCGGTAGCTCCAGGGCAGGCCGAGCAGCTCGTGGCCACGGAGAAGCCCGTAGTCGACCGCCCACGAGTCGACGGCGATGCTGGCCACGGGCCCCGCCGCCCGCAGACCAGCCAGGCTGTGGTCGAGCAGCGCCGGCAGGTCCCAGTGCAGACCGTCCGGCCGCTCCACCGCGCCGTTGGGGAACCGCGCCACCGTCTCGATCTCGAGGATGTCGGGCCCGACCCGGCCGACGACGACCCGGCCGCTGGAGGCGCCCAGATCGACAGCGGCAACTGAGATGGTTCCTCCGGGGTTTCGAGACGGGCGCAGAACGCCCTCCTCAACCACCGGAGGCTCCCGCCGGTGGTTGAGGAAGGCGCGCTAGCGCCTGTCTCGAAACCCCGGTCATCGCAAGAACGCAGCCGCCACACCGGCGTCGACCGGCACGTGCAGCCCGGTGGTGTGCGTCAGGTCCGGGCCGCAGAGCACGAAGACCGCGTTGGCGATGTGCTCGGGCAGCACCTCGCGCTTGAGGATCGTCCGCTGCGCGTAGAACGCCCCGAGGTCCTTCTCCTCCACGCCGTAGACCTCCGCGCGCTGGGCACCCCAGCCCCCGGCGAAGATGCCGGAGCCCTGGACGACACCGTCGGGGTTGACGCCGTTGACCTTCACCCCGTGCTCGCCGAGCTCGGCGGCGAGCAGCCGGACCTGGTGCGCCTGGTCGGCCTTCGCCGCGCCGTACGCCAGGTTGTTGGGGCCGGCGAAGACCGAGTTCTTCGAGGAGATGTAGACGACGTCGCCGCCCATCCCCTGCTCGATGAGCACCTTGGCCGCGGCCCGGGCGACCAGGAACGAGCCCTTGGCCATCACGTCGTGCTGAAGGTCCCAGTCCTGCTCGGTGGTCTCGAGCAGCGACTTGGACAGCGACAGCCCGGCGTTGTTGACCACGAGGTCGAGGCCACCGAAGGCCAGGACCGCGGCGTCCACCATTGCCTGCACTGCGTCCGCGTCGGACACGTCGACCATGACTCCCACGGCGACGTCGGCACCGCCGATGCCGGAGGCCGCCTCCTGAGCCTTCTCCAACGACAGGTCGGCGATCACGACGCAGGCGCCCTCGGCGGCCAGCTTCGCCGCCGTGGCCCTGCCGATGCCGGACGCGGCCCCCGTGACCAGCGCGATCCGGGTGGCGAGCGGCTTGGGAATCGGCATCCGCTGGAGCTTGGCCTCCTCGAGCGCCCAGTACTCGATGCGGAACTTCTCCGCCTCGTCGATCGGTGCGTACGTCGAGAGCCCCTCCGCGCCGCGCATCACGTTGATCGCGTTGACGTAGAACTCCCCCGCGACCCGGGCCGTCTGCTTGTCCTTGCCGTAGCTGAACATCCCGACGCCGGGCACCAGCACGATCAGCGGGTCCTTGCCCCGGATCGCCGGGCTGTCCGGCGTCGCGTTGCGGGCGTAGTAGCCCTGGTAGTCCTCGCGGTAGGCGACCGCGAGCTCCTGCAGCCGGGCGAGCGACTCCTCGACCGTCGCGGTCGCCGGGAGGTCGAGGACCAGCGGCTTCACCTTCGTCCGCAGGAAGTGGTCGGGGCAGGACGTGCCGAGCGCGGCCAGCCGCGGGTGCCCGGCGGCGGCCAGGAAGTCCAGCACCACGGACGAGTCGGTGAAGTGACCGACCATCGGCCGGTCCTGGCTGGCGATGCCGCGGATGGTCGGCGCGAGGGCGGCAGCCTTCGCGCGACGCTCGGCCTCCGGCAGCGCGGCGTACCCGTCGAGGGCCGGGCCGAACGGCTCGGCCTTGCTGTGCTGGACGATGTACGACGCGGCGGTGTCGATGATCCAGAGCGAGTTGTTCTCGGACTCGGCGCTGGTGTCGCCCCACGCGGTGATGCCGTGGCCGCCGAGGATGCAACCGACCGCCTGCGGGTTGTCCGCCTTGACCGCGGCGATGTCGAGACCGAGCTGGAAGCCGGGCCGCCGCCACTGGACCCAGACGACCTTGTCGCCGAAGATCTCCTTGGTCAGCGCCTCGCCGTCCGCGGCGGTGGCGATGGCGATGCCCGAGTCGGGGTGCAGGTGGTCGACGTGCGCGGCGTCCACCAGGCCGTGCATCGCGGTGTCGATGGACGGCGCTGCGCCGCCCTTGCCGAACAGGCAGAAGTCGAACGCCGCGACCATCTCGTCCTCGCGGTCCACGCCCGGGTAGACATCGACGAGCGAGCGCATCCGGTCGAGGCGTAGCACGGCCAGGCCCGGCTCGGTGAGGGTGCCGAGGTCGCCGCCGGACCCCTTCACCCAGAGCAGCTCCACCGGCTCGCCGGTGACCGGATCGGTCTCGCTGCCCTTGGCCGAGGTGTTGCCGCCCGCGTAGTTGGTGTTCTTGGGGTCAGCGCCCAGCCGGTTCGAGCGAGCGATGAGCTCGGCCGCCCTCCCAGCAGATCGCTGAGTCGTCATCAGTTCCATCCTGCCTGCGTCCCGCCGATGCGGTCCGCCTCGATCTGCTCCTGGTAACCACTGGCGAGGTAGGCCCGCATCGGGTCCGCGGGGAGGTCCCGCTGCTCGCGCCAGGCGCCTAGGTCGCGCCGTACGTCGGTGTAGAACGCATCCATGAAGATCTCGTTGGCCAGCAGGACGTCGCCGTCCTCCTGCGCCTGGGTGAGCGCCGGGCGGTCGACGAGCAGGGCCCGCGTGGTCATCTCCTGCACGTTGAGCACCGAGCGGATCTGACCGGGGATCTTCTTCTCGATGTTGTGGCACTGGTCGAGCATGTAGGTGACGTCCTGCCCGGAGTCCGGCGCGGTGGGGCCGAACGCGCCACCGCGCACGCACTCGAAGAGGATGCGGAACAGCTGGTACGGGTCGGCCGCCCCGACGATCAGGTCGTCATCGGCGTAGAAGCGGCTGTTGAAGTCGAAGGCTCCGAGCTTCCCGAGCCGGAGCAGCTGGGCGACGATGAACTCGATGTTGGTCCCGGGTGCGTGGTGGCCCGTGTCCAGGCAGACGAGTGCGCGGTCGCCGAGCGCGCTGACCTGGGCGTACGCCGTGCCCCAATCGGGCACGTCGGTGTGGTAGAACGCCGGCTCGAAGAACTTGTACTCGAGCACGAGCCGCTGGTCCGCTCCCATGCTCAGCAGCCGCTCGTAGATCACCGCGAGGCTCTCCGCCAGCCGGTCCTGACGGCCTCGCATGTCGGCCTGACCGGGGTAGTTCGACCCCTCGGCCAGCCAGATCTTGAGGTCCCGCGACCCGGTCGCGTGCATGACGTCGATGCACTCGAAGTGGTGGTCGATCGCCTTCTGCCGGATCTTCGCGTCGGTGTGGGTGAGCGCGCCGAGCTTGTAGTCGTCGTCCTGGAAGGTGTTGGAGTTGATGGTGCCCAGCGCGACGCCCCGTTCCTCGGCGTACGTCCGCAGCGCAGCGAAGTCGTCGACGAGGTCCCACGGGATGTGCAGCGCCACGCTCGGCGCGAGCCCGGTGAACCGGTGCACCGTGGCGGCGTCCGCGATCTTCTCCTCGACCGTGCGCGGGGTGCCCGCGGTGCCGAAAACCTTGAACCGGGTGCCGGAGTTGCCGTAGGCCCACGAGGGGACCTCGATGGCCTGCGCCTCCAGCAGCGGGGCGATCTGCTCGAACGTCGTCATCTCACTCTGTCTCTTG